>JAISVB010000064.1 GCA_031271755.1 Culturomica sp. | reverse complement strand
GCCCGTGCGGCCAAAGCGAAATACGAAGCGACCGGTGCGGCCGTCGAAGCGGCACAGGAAGCCCTTCTTTATGCTCAAGAACGCTATGACGTGGGACGGTTGACAGCATACGAACTGGGCGAAGCGCAGGCAAAATCGGTCAGTGCCCAATCCGAACAGCTTCAGGCAAAATACGAATACCTCTTCCGAATGAAGATTATACAGTTCTACAAGGGGGAAACAGAGTGATTTTAAGCCGAAATCCGTATCTTTGCAAAATGCATGCAAATAACAGGAAAATTCAGTATAAATCAAATCTAAACATTGTGACTATGAACAAAATCATTTCGTTGACTTTGGCCGTGTGCCTGGGGGGCTCACTCTCTGCGCAGGAGGAAAAAAAGGGGTATCAATTCACCGATATCAAACGGTTGCCCGCCACTTCCGTAAAATCGCAGGACCGGGCGGGGACTTGCTGGTCGTGGTCTACTATTTCCCTGCTGGAATCCGAAATGATCCGCCTGAAAAAAGATTCCGTCAGCCTGGCTCCGCTGTACGTGGTATGGAATACCTACGACGGGAAGGCCGATAAGTATGTACGCATGCACGGACACGTGAATTTCGGCCAGGGGGGCGCCGCCGCCGATGTTACCTGGGCGATCAAAAATTACGGCATTGTTCCCCTGTCCGTATACGACGGCCTCAACTACGGGGAAGATGTACACGTACACGGGGAATTGGATGCGGTGTTGAAAGGGTACCTGGACGGCGTTATCAAAAACCCCAACAAAAAGCTGAGCACCGCCTGGAGACGGGGTTATGACGCCGTTTTGGACGCCTATCTGGGCGCCAAACCGGAAAAATTCACCTGGAAAGGAAAAGAGTATACCCCTACTTCCTTTTACAAAGAGGCAACGGGACTGAACATGGACGATTATATCAGCCTGACCTCCTTTACGCACCACCCGTTCTACACGGCTTTCGCCCTGGAGATACCGGACAACTGGATCGGAGAGGTGAGTTACAACCTCCCGATCGACGAATTGATGGAGGTGTTGGACAAAGCGATCGATAACGGATACAGTTTTGCCTGGGGGTCCGATGTTTCGGAAAGGGGATTCAGCCGGGACGGTATTGCGATTGTGCCGACGAGCGATGTGGCGGAGATGTCCGATTCCGAAATGTCCAAATGGGTTGCCCTGACCAAAAAAGAGCAGGAAGACCGGTTGTATAAGTTCGACCAGCCCGGCAAGGAAAAGGCGATCACCCAGGAGATGCGGCAGGAGGCGTTCGATAATTTCGAGACCACGGACGACCACGGTATGCATGTTGTGGGAAAAGCGGTGGATCAGGCCGGTAACAACTATTTTATTGTAAAAAATTCGTGGGGAAAATACAATAAACACGACGGTTATCTGTATGCCTCCTACCCGTTCGTGGCGTATAAAACCACGACGATCATGCTCCACAAGGACGCACTGTCCAAAGAGTTGAAAAAGAAATTAGGGATCAAATAAGGACAACCGCCATGAACCAAGCTGTAGAAATCACCAACGGGATCTTCCGGATCGGCGCCAATGACCGCAAGACACACTTTTTTGAGAATTATTTGCCGCTTCCCAAAGGAGTCGCCTACAATTCCTATGTCATCGTAGACGAAAAAGTCGCCGTGATCGACACCATCGAACGGAGCCATTTAGACGATTACATCGAAAATCTGCAAGCTGTTTTGAACGGCAGGAAGGTCGATTACCTGATCATCAACCACATGGAACCGGATCATTCCAGCGCCATCAAAACCCTTTTGTGTCATTTTCCCGGCCTGACACTGGTGGGAAACGCCAAAACTTTTCCCATGCTGGAGAATTTTTACGGCGTACACGAAAACCTGTTGGAGGTGCAGGAAGGAAGCACGCTGAATTTGGGTAAACGGCAACTGAACTTTTATATGGCTCCTATGTTGCACTGGCCGGAGACCATGGTGACCTATGTTCCGGAGGAGGGTATTCTTTTCAGCGCGGATATTTTCGGCGCTTTCGGTACGCTGGACGGCGGGATTTTTGACGACCAGACAGATCTGGATTATTTGGAAGAGGAGATCAGCCGGTACTATTCGAATATTGTCGGGAAATACGGCGCTCCGGCCCAAACGGCTTTGAAAAAATTAGGCGGGCTTTCCATCCGGATGATCTGCGCCACGCACGGCCCCATCTGGCGTACCCGCATTGCCGATATTATTGCCCGGTACGACAAATGGAGCAAATACGAAACGGACGAAGGGGTTGTTATTGCTTTTAGCAGTATGTACGGGCACACGGAAAAGATGGCCGACCTGATCGGGCGCTTTCTGGCAGAAAAGGGCATTAAAAAGATCCGGATCCACGATACGTCCAAAACTCATCCTTCTTATATCATTAACGATATCTTCCGGTACAAGGGGGTGATCCTGGGCAGTTGTTCCTACAATGGAAATATTTTCCCGACCATGGAAACCCTGTTGAGCGAGTTGGAGCACATAGGCGTGAAGAATCATTTGGTGGCTTTTTTTGCCAACAAGAGCTGGGCGGGAGGCGCTTTGCCCCGGTTCACCCAATTCGTGGACAAGATCAAGTGGGAGATCGTGGCGCCGCATGCCGACGCTTCCGGTTCCCCCAAAGAGAGGGACCTGGAAGCGTGCCGCAACATCGCTTATACGATGGCTGACCGGCTGCAACAGAAGAGTTAAGGACGCTCCTGAGTATGAAAGAGCCGATCCATGTGGGCGGCGGCGCGGCGGCCGTCGCCCATGGCTAAGATGACGGTGGCGCCGCCCCGGACAATATCGCCTCCGGCAAACAGCCCGGAGAGATTGGATTCCATGGTTTCATCGTTCACCACGATCGTCCCCCACTTGGAGACATCCAACCCCGCTACCGAATCCGGAATGATCGGATTGGGCGAAACCCCGACGGCTACCACTACGACATCTGCTTCTATCAGGTATTCGGAACCGGCTAAGGGAACGGGGCTTCTCCGGCCGCTGGCGTCCGGTTCTCCCAGCCCCATCTGCTGCACCTTTACCTGCTTTACGCGCCCCTGTTCGTTCATGATGTATTCCACCGGGTTGGTCAGGGGCAGGAACTCGCATCCCTCCTCTTTGGCGTGCTTCACCTCCTCGATACGGGCCGGCATCTCCGCCTCGCTCCGGCGGTAAACGATCACAGCCCGCTCCGCGCCCAAGCGTTTGGCCGTACGGACAGAATCCATAGCGGTATTTCCTCCGCCGACCACCACCACCTGCTTTCCGCGGAAAACCGGCGTATCCGCTTCCGGCATATCGGCTCCCATCAGGTTGACCCGGGTCAGGTATTCGTTGGAAGAAAGCACACCATTTGCGTTCTCGCCGGGAATGCCCATAAAACGGGGCAATCCGGCCCCGGAAGCCACATAAAATCCTTTGAATCCTTCGGCTTTCAGGCCGTCGATGGTTTGGGTCATCCCCACAATAAAATTGGAAACGAAGGTAACCCCCATCCGGCGCAGGTTTTCTATCTCAAAATCTACGATCCGGTTGGGCAAACGGAATTCCGGAATGCCGTATTTCAACACCCCGCCGATCTCGTGCAATGCTTCGAATACGGTCACCCGGTACCCCTTCTTTACCATGTCGCCGGCAAAAGAGAGCCCTGAAGGCCCCGATCCCACCACTGCGATCCGGATGCCGTTGGAAGGGGCGGTTTCCGGAATGTAGGCTTGTCCGGATTCCCGCTCGTAATCCGCTGCAAATCGTTCCAAATAACCGATCGCCACCGGCTCTTTTTTCAGTTTTTCGGTATAAAAACAGCGCGCTTCGCACTGCTTTTCCTGCGGGCAGACCCGGCCGCACACGGCGGGAAGGGCGCTTGTGCGTTTCAACACGGCCGCCGCCTCGGGGAAAGCTCCCCGTTCGATGTTCTTGATAAAACCGGGTATATCGATGCTGACCGGACACCCTTCCATGCAGGTCGGCTGGATGCAATCCATGCACCTTCGGGCTTCCTGTTGCGCCATTCCGGCCGTCAGGCCTGTGTTGACTTCCAAGCGCTGGCTTTTTACCCGGTCGGCCGGATGCCGTTCCGGCATTTTCACCCGCGGGATATCGGTTCTCTCTTTTCCTTTTACCGCCTCGCGGAGCTCTTTTCTCCACCCGGCATTTCTATCGCTTATTTCCATGATCAATGCTTGCTGTCAACGATTTAATTTTTCGATTTCCTCTTTCCGGTAGGCTCCCAAGCGGGAGATCAGCTCATCAAAATCAACCTGATGCGCATCGAATTCCGGGCCGTCCACACAGGTAAACCGGGTTTTTCCGCCTACGGTTACCCGGCAGGCGCCACACATGCCGGTGCCGTCCACCATTATGGAGTTGAGGCTGGCGATGGTGGGGATGTTGTGTTTTTTGGTCAGCAAGGCGCAGAATTTCATCATGACGGCAGGCCCCAGCGTAACGGCGAGGTCTATCTTTTCCCGTTTGATGATCTCCTCCATGCCTTCCGTCACCAATCCCTTTCTTCCGTAACTTCCGTCGTCGGTCATCACCAGCATTTCGTCGGAGTGTTTCCGCACCTCTTCTTCCAGGATCACCAACTCTTCCGTCCGGGCGGCAATGATGGAGACGACCCGGTTACCGGCTTCCTTGAATCCCCGGATGATGGGAAGCAACGGCGCCACACCGACTCCGCCGCCGCACGCCAATACTGTCCCGACTTTGGAGATGTGCGTGGGTTTTCCCAGCGGCCCGACCAGATCGGTCAGGCTCTCGCCTTCTTCCAAATGAGCGATTTTGGTGGAGGAGAATCCCATTTTCTGCACGACCAGCGTAATGGTCCCTTTTTGGGGATCCGCCGCCGAAATGGTCAGCGGGATCCGTTCCCCTTTTTCGCCCACCCGGACAATCACAAAATTACCGGGTTTGCGCGCCCGGGCAATCAGCGGCGCCTCTATCTCCATCTGTACCACGCGATCGGAAAAATTCCGCTTACGCAAGATTTTATTCATGTTGTTGTATGATTAAGTTTCTGCAAGTGTCGCTTTTGATCCGCACAAAAATACGTTCTATTTTCTTCCTGCCAACGTTTTCGTCGCAGAATTTTACACAAAATCGACGGCAGATTTGCAAAAAGAATGTATATCTTTGACCGGGAAATAGTTTTGACAATGACTTGTAAACAGGTAGACCGTCATTAAAAAAGATCGCAAAAGGTAGGGTTCAACTACTGATTCGCATAAATTAAAAACAAAGACGATGGCGAAGAAAGGAAGGATCAATGTGGTCTATTCGACCAATCCCGATTTTGCTTACGAATACGAACAGGAAAAGCCTTGCGAAACCCTGCCGCCGGCAAAGCAAAACCTGCGGGTTACGTTGGACAGCAAACAGCGGGCCGGTAAAACGGTGACGCTGGTCAGCGGTTTTATCGGAACGGAAGAGGATCTGAACGGATTGGCAAAGCTGTTGAAAAACAGGTGCGGAGTGGGCGGCACGTCCAAGGAGGGGATTATTCTGATCCAGGGAAGTTTCCGGGAACAGATTGTCCGGATCCTGCAGGAAAACGGCTATAAAGCCAAATAAACCTGTTTAGAAGCGGCTTTTCAGTTGTCCGACCAATTTTACCGTTTCCACCGCTTCCTTTACGTCGTGCACCCGTAAAACAGCCGCTCCCTTCAACAGGGAGAGCGTATTCAGCACGGTGGTGCCGTTCAGGGCGCCTTCCGGGTTCGTTCCCAACAGTTTCCAGATCATGGTTTTGCGGGAGACCCCCACAAACAACGGGTAGCCCAATTCCAAAAAGGTGTGCATCCCGTCCATGAGGGTGTAGTTGTGCTCCTCCGTTTTCCCGAAGCCAAAACCGGGATCTAAAAGAATGTTGTCAAATCCCAACGCATTCAGCCGGGCGATCCGTTCGGTGAAAAACCGCCGCACCTCCCCCACGACATCGGCGTAGAGCGGCTGCTGCTGCATGGTCTGCGGAGTGCCCTGAATGTGCATCAGTACATACGGTACGCCCGCTTCCGCCACGGTTTCGAACATTCGCTCGTCCAATGTTCCGCCCGATATGTCGTTGATGATCACCGGGCCGAGGCAGTTGTTGATCTCCCGGGCTACGTCCGCCCGGAAGGTGTCGATGGAAACCGGAAGCTGCGGGTAATACTTGCGGATCAGTTCCACCGCCGCTTCCAAACGGGCCAACTCCTCCCGGGCATCCACAAAAGCAGCGCCGGGACGGGTGGAGCAGGCGCCGACATCGATCAGGTCCGCCCCTTCTTCCGCCATTTGACGGATCCGGCCGATGACCTTTTTTTCGCTCAGGTATTTCCCGCCGTCGTAAAACGAATCGGGGGTTACATTCAGGATCCCCGCTACCAAAGGGCGGGACAGATCGAGCGGACGACCGGCTAATACGGGTTGTTTCATACGATAATATTTACTATTTTTATCCCGTCAAAATAACGACGAGTTTTTTACATTTCATAGGATTATTTGCAATTTTATGGCGAACACGGCACAGGAATACGACAGCGTTATGGAGATATGCCGGGATATTTTTACCCAAAAGATGCACGACTACGGGAGTGCCTGGCGGATCCTGCGCACCGCTTCCCTCACGGATCAGATCTTTATCAAAGCCAACCGGATCCGCAACCTGGAAGAGAAGGGATGCAGCCGGGTGCAGGAGGGTGTAATTCCTGAATTTATAGGTATTGTAAACTATGCTATTATGGGATTGATCCAATTGGAACTGGGACCGGGCGAAGACCTGCCGCCGGAACGGATCAATGCCCTTTACCTCTCCTATTTTCAGAAAGCCAAAAAGCTGATGTCGGACAAAAACCACGATTACGACGAGGCGTGGAGAAACATGCGGATCAGCTCTTATACCGACCTGATCCTGATGAAGATCCGGCGAACCAAACAGATCGAAGACCACCGGGGCGATCTCTGGGTGTCCGAAGGGATCGACGCCAACTATTTCGACATGGTCAACTACGCTGTTTTCGCCCTGATCCGGTTGGTGATCGAAAAAGAAGAAGAGATAAACAAAAACAATTAAAACCAATAATAATGAAGGTTATAGCGAATATTTGCAGGATTTTGATCGGCTTGGTATTTATTTTTTCCGGATTTGTAAAGGGGGTGGATCCATTGGGTTCCGCATACAAATTCACCGACTATTTCAATGCGTTCGGCATGAGCTGGATGAACTTTTCCTCCCTGTTTCTCTCCTTTGCACAATCCCTGTTGGAGTGCATCATCGGTATCTGCCTGTTCCTGAATATCCGTACCCGGTTGGCCGCCTGGGGCGCCTTGCTCTTTATGAGCGTATTTACCCCGTTGACATTGATCCTGGCCATCAAGAACCCGGTAACCGACTGCGGGTGTTTCGGGGACGCCTGGATATTGACCAACTGGGAGACCTTCTGGAAAAACGTCGTACTGCTGGCCCTGGCATTGGCGGTCTTCTTTTACCGGAACCGGTTCAAGTCCCTGTTTAATTTCCTGGAACAGATCACCCTGACGGCCGGTTCCCTGCTTTTTATCGCCGTGATCGCGATACACTGCTACCGCCACCTGCCGATCTTAGATTTCCGCCCCTACGCCATCGGGGCGAACATTTCGGAAGGAATGGCCATTCCCGAAGGGGCGCCCCACGACGAATACCGGATGACCCTGACTTATAAAAACCGGCAAACCGGCGAATTGAAAGATTTCGACGAGAGCAACTATCCCTGGCAGGATACGCTGACCTGGGAGTTCCACAGTTCCGATCAGAAACTGATCCGGGAGGGGTACAAAGCCCCCATACACGATTTTGTGATCGAACACCCCCAATACGGCAATATCACGGAGGAGTTGCTGGGGAGCGAAGAGTATGTCCTGCTGGCGATCTCCTACAATGTAAACAAAGCCTCCGCGACCGGCCAGGAGGAGTTGAACCGTTTAGCGGCTTACGCTCAGCAGAAAGGGTACCGTTTTTACGGGCTGACCGCCTCTTTGCAGGAGGATGTCCAAAAGCACACGGAAAAATACAACATCCCGTATGAATTTTGCGCCACCGACGAGATCCAATTGAAAACGATTGTCCGTTCCAATCCCGGACTGGTGGTGTTGAAAAAAGGGACGGTGACCGGCAAATGGGGCAACCGGGACATTCCGGCAGTGGACGGGATCGGCGAGAAGGATCTGCTTGCATACTGCCTGACGGAACAACAGCAACATGCCGGCCGCAACCTGGTATATCTGCTGGTGTTCCTCTACCTGACCCTCCTTTTTGCCTATCTGGTAAAAAAATACAAACGAATGATCAAATAAACGACTATACAACATGAGAAAGAGAATTGTAGCCGGAAACTGGAAGATGAACAAAACCCTTTCCGAGGGGATCGAATTGGCTAAAGAGGTCAATGAAAAAGTAAAAGCCTTACATCCGGCCGGCGTACAGGTGGTGCTCGGTACGCCTTTTATCCACCTGTCCGAAGTGAACAAAGCGGTGAATGCCCCGCAATTGGCCGTATCCGCCCAAAATTGCGCCACGGAAGCTTCCGGAGCCTATACCGGAGAGGTTTCCGCCGCCATGGTGGCTTCCACCGGGTGCCGGTATGTCATCCTCGGCCATTCCGAAAGAAGGAGTTACTACGGGGAAACCGACGCGATCCTGGTAAAAAAAGTATCACAGGCGCTGGAAAATAAGTTGGAGATCATCTTCTGTGTCGGCGAAGTGCTGGAGGAGCGGGAAAGCGCCAGGCATTTTGAAGTCGTCCAATCCCAATTGGAAAAAGGGTTGTTCCAATTGGATAAAAACGCGTTCGCGCGTATCGTCATTGCCTACGAACCCGTGTGGGCCATCGGTACCGGAAAAACCGCCACCGCTGCACAGGCGCAGGAGATGCACGCTTTTATCCGCAGCGTGATCAGCGGAAAATACGGAACAGAAACCGCTCAGGATACCTCCATTCTTTACGGAGGGAGCCTCAATGCCAAAAATGCGGACGAACTGTTTTCCAATCCGGACGTGGACGGAGGATTGATCGGAGGCGCTTCCCTGAAAGCGGAGGAGTTTGCCGCCATCATCGCTTCCCGCGCAGCCCATTGATCTGCAAAAATCACGACAAGGTTTTAGCATTCTCATAGTCAAGCTTTTTCAACAAAGACGAACCAAAATGCTGCATAAATTGAAAAATATGCAGCATTTTCTGTTTTTATACGTCTTATAGGTGAATGAACGACTTCAGATCCATAGTAGACCGGTGCCGGAAAAACGACCGCAGAGCACAATTGGAATTTTACCACTTGTTTTACAAAGGCGTCTACAACAGTTCCCTGCGGATCTTGGGCAACCGGGAGGAGGCGGAAGAGGTGATGCAGGAGACTTTTTTAAAGGTGTTCGACCGGATCTCGGCATATGAAGCAGATGCGGAAAAAATGCTGCGGATCTTAAAACGGATCGCCGTCAACCGCTCCATCGATATTTACCGCAAGCGACGGGTTCGTTTTGCGGAATTGGAAGAGGTTGCCGGACAGCCGGAAGAAGAAGCGGAAGCGGAGCTGTATCCTGACCCGGAGATCGTTGCACGGACGTTGCCCCGGCTGGCCGAAAGGGATCGCCTGATCCTCACGCTCCGGCTGATCGAAGGGATGGAATACGAAGAGATCGCCGCCGGTATGAAGGTCGCGATCTCTTCCGCGCGTTCCCGGTTTACACGGGCGCGGCAAAAATTAGTAGAACTGATCAAAAAAGAGTGCAATTATGAATCCCTCAGGAGATGAACGGATAAAAAGCAGATGGGATTTCCTCGACGATGCGATCCCGCCCGACGGACACATTCAACGGTTCGAACAACGGTTGGATAAACGAGCAGGCAGAAAGCGGACTTGGTTCAGAGGCACACTATGGGCAACAGCGGCGGCTTCCGTCATTCTATTGCTGGGTATACAGTTGTTACAAGAGCTGAAAACAGCCGATAAAATGCCGGAGGCTGTATCCGAAGTGGCCGGATTTTACAACCGGCAACTGGAGGATGAGATCGAGAAATTGCTTCCGCTTCTTCTCCGGATAGACCGGGAGGAACAGCAGACGGTCCTGGAGGATATCCGGACCATGACGGAAGAGACCGAAGTCTGGGAAAAAAACGTTCCGAAAATGACGGAAGAGGAGCTGATCGCCCGGGTCATTGACCGTTACCACATGCAGATCGGCTCCATTCGACACATCCGGGGCATATTGGAACAACAGACCGGAGAGGCAGCCCGTATTACGTTTTAAATTTCTAATTACATAAATACCGAACAGATGAAAAAAAGAATTTCTTTCGTATGCATGCTCCTGCTCGTTTCCGCTTTGGGATGGTGCTCAGAGGGCAAAGGTATGGAGATCAAACGGGTCGTAAGCCGGCAGTTTCAGGTCTCCAAAGGCGCTAAATTGGAGATAGACAACAAGTATGGAAACATCGTCCTGAACCTGTGGAACAGGGACGAGATCGATTTTTCCATCGAGATCACCGGAAAAGGGAAAAACGAAGAGGTCGCGCAGGAGATGGCAGACCGGGTATCCATTGATTTCAACAAAAATGGTAATTCGGTATACGCCCAAACAGTGTTCGCCCCGATGCGATTCAAATCCTGTAATAGCTGCGGTACATCGGTACATTACACGGTCAATATACCGGCCGACCTTTATTTGGAGCTGACGAACAAATACGGAAATATTTACTTGGAGAAAGCCACCATGCCTTTCCGCACAGACCTGAAATACGGGAATCTGGAAGCCGGAAGCCTGTTATCCGACGATAACCGGATCAACCTGAAATACGGCAACATGGAGTTGCAGGAGACACAAGGATTGACTTTAGACGCTGCTTATTCCAAGCTGAAGATCGGAAAAGCGGCGGTACTGAACCTGACGACCGCTTATTCCAGCCTGAGATCGGAGGAGATCGGAACATGGCGTCTCGCTTCCCGATATGATAACTTTACCGTGGGCAAGGTGGGGAGCCTCTCCTCTTCTTTGGCTTACTCCAATTTTCACCTGAAATACTTAAAAACGGAATGTACCATATCCGATATCCGGTACGGGAAGGTGAGTATCGAAGAGATCGCCCGCGACTTCTCTTCCATCGATATTTCGGCCGCTTATACAACCGTACGGCTGGGGATCGACGAGCAGAGCAACTTCCGGGCGGATCTCTCTACCCGGTACGGAAACATCCAGACCGGTCATTTGACCCTGCAGGATGTCCGGCTGGGAAACGAAAGGTACAGCAAAAGCCTGACAGCCATTATGGGTTCGGATAAAAATCCCGGGGCTTCCGTCCGGATCACCAACTCCTACGCAGATATTATTCTGAATTAAAACGGCTACCGGCCGGACTCCTCTCCGTAGGCAAGCATTTGGCGGAGGAAGCTGTCCGGATAAGAGATGCGGACGTCCACGGGGCGTCCGTTCTTTTTGATCAAAGTATACTCGGGATTTAAAAAACCTGCGTACGGGGGAATGCCCAGGGCCGCGTAGCGTTCCAGCACTTCGGCATGAAGCTCCCGGTCTACTTTTACGCCGTATCCTTCGATTAACTGCCGGGCAGCCTCGTAATCCCCTTCCGATTTGATCCGCTGCACCTCTCCCAGCAATTCGCCGAACAAAGCCCGCAAAGCCGGGTAATCCCGGATGACGAAGAATGTTTTCCCGTCCCGTACAACCCGCTCTATCACGCCCGTTTTCCCTCCCTTTTCATACACCCAGGAAGCGATCAACTGGCGGTTGCGCATGTGCGACTCCTCCAGGTCGCCGCCGGGTTGGATCCGGGTCAGTTGTGTCATCAGCCCGTTCCGGATGTAACTGTTGTATTCGCACTTTCCGACTTCCGGAGCGGAAACAACCCCCAATTTCAACAGTTTTTCGTCTGCTATGTAGTAAAGGGCGAACAGATCGGCCCGGGTCTCCTCCAAGGTAGAGTAGTAACTTTTCAGGCAATCGGGGGTGACGCCGGACAGCATTTTTCCGGAGCCGTGCCCAAGGCATTCGTGCAGGTCCGTATGAATATTCCCGCTCTCGTAGCCATACTTCCGGTGCAATGCCAACTCTTCGTCCGAAAAAGCGAACTCCTCCAACAAACCGTTCCCCAGGGAGGCCTGGTGACAAGAGTAAGTAATGTTGTCGAAGGTGACCGACTTGCTGCCGTACACCTCTCTGATCCACTCCGAATTGGGCAGGTTGATGCCGATCGGGGTAGCGGGGTAGCAATCTCCCCCCAACATGGCGACTTGCATCACCCGGGCGGTAACCCCCACGATCTCCCTCTTTTTAAACCGCTCCTCCACAGGCGCCTGCCGTTCAAACCACAACGCATTTTCCGCCAGTATCTCCGTCCGGCGGCACGCCTCTTTGTCCGTGATCTCTACGACCGACTCCCAACTTCCTTTGTAAGCCAGCGGATCGCCGTAGACCTCTATAAAACCGTTGATAAAATCGACCGGAGCCTGCTGTTCCTTCAACCAGGCAATGGAGTAAGCGTCGAACAGGGACAGATCTCCGCTCCGGTAATAAGCGACCAGCAAGTCTGTCACTTCTTGCTGGAGGTTATCCCAGGCATACTCCCGGGCTTTCTCCAAATACGCCGCGATCTTCGAGATCTCCTTCCCGTATTTTCCGCCCGCATGCCACACCTCCTCCGTCAACTGCCCCTGATGCATGACCAGCGTGGAATTCAGTCCGACGGCAACCGGCCTGCCGCCCTGTTCCCGTAATTTTTGCCGGTAGAATGCTTCTGCCGCCGGTTGAGTCACCCCTGCGTAGTAGTTGTTGGCGGAAGCGGCCAATAGATCCGTCGCACCCCCCAACACCACCCGTTTGGGCATGTAGCCCGGGTCAAAGACGATCCGTTCCAGATCCGGGTACTCCTCTCCGGCTCCGACTGCTTCCAGCAACGATTTCAGGTAAGCAGGCGAAAAACCGGGCGAAAATTTATCCATGGAGTAGTGGTGGTGGATGCCGTTGGCAAAAAAAATCTGTTTGGCATACAATAAAAAAGATTCGAACTCCCGGCCGGTTCTTTCTCCCCGGTATCGGGTAAGGATCCGTTCCAGCGCCTTCCGGATCCGCAGGTTATAGCGGTTGTTCTGATCCCAAAGAATATCCCTGCCGGCAAGCGCCGCCCGGCTCAGGTAATAGACAAACAACTTCTCCCGCAAGGGCAACCGTTCAAAAGCCGGCACTTCGTACCGCAGGATCCGGATGTCTCCGAACTCTTCCACAACAAAAAAGTCACGGCGCTCCGCACACGCTCTCTTCTCCATGTTCTTTCTCAATATGTGATCAATTTTTAAAAACGGGTTTGACATTCTCCTCCCAAATCCACTCCCCTCTTTTCAGCACCAATGCATCCCAGCTTCCGTCCGGCCCGTAAAACATAAAAGAACCGGAGAACCGCTCTTCGGCGGGAACCAGATGGTCGAAGACGATCCGTTTTCCTTTGTGATCGTGTTTGAGCATCATGTTCGCATCCCGGCTGTATTCAAAGGTGAGAGAGGCGCTCCGGCTCTCTCCCTTTCGCATCAGCCGGTGATCGAAACGAATCCCTCCCTCTTCCGGAAAGGCGGCGATCCACACTCCTTTCCGGTTGGTATGGGCCGTTTCGCTCCAGCCGAAAAGGACGTAATAGGGCTTTCCTTTGGATGTAAAGCCGACCCAGTCGTAAAAAAGATACGCCGGAGGCGGGCCGGGATCCCCGGGCAATACCCGCAGCAGCACATCCCGTTGCGGCGGGTTGAATTTGAACAGGTGGTAACAGGCAGCGCTCGCCTGCAGAGGCACTATCCAGGAAAACATCTCCGCCCCTGTCCGGTCCTCTTTCCGGAACCCTAAAAATTTTACAGGATCTTCCAGCCGGTAAGCGCCCCAAGGCAATTGCTGCAACAAACCGGCCAACTCATCGGAAATCCGGATGCGTACCGAATCTGCTTCCGCCTGTCCGATGCGCTCCATACAAAGCGCCGCGCGCTCCTGAATGCCGGGCTGGGCCATTCCCGTATAGCTCCCCAAAAGCCACAGGCAACTGTACACCATTTTTCTCATTCTACTCCCGGTTAAAACGTTCCAATATCTCCGAAGAGGAGCGTACCGATTTTTTATACCACTGCAAAGCTACCCGCAGCGCCTCCTCTTCCGGTAAATGCCAGGCGATCCCGCTTGTCCGCAGACGCCGCACCGTACTGTACAGCACCAATGCCGCGCAAACGCTCACGTTCAGGCTCTCCGTAAAACCGTACATCGGCACCTTGACAAATTCATCCGCCTCTTTCATCACGGTTTCCGACAACCCCAACCACTCTGTCCCGAAAAAAAACGCCACCTTTCCCTTTTGCAGATCCAACTCATCTATTCCTACATCCTCTGTGTGCGGGGTGGTTGCTACAATACGGTAACCGGCCGCCCGGAGTTTCCCGATCGCTTCCGGCGTGTTGTCGTCCGTCCGGTTGTAACGATGCAATGTCAGCCACTCCTGAGCCCCCCGGGAAACCGAAGAGTGAGCGTCGTACCGGTTCCGGTTCTCGATCACGTGCAGGTGCTGGATCCCCATGCAGTCGGCGGTCCGCATAACAGCGCTCTGGTTGTGGGACTGGAAAAGATCCTCCAACACAACCGTCACATATTCCGTCCGTTCCCCAAGCATCCGCTCCAGCAACTTCCTGCGCTCGTCCGTCACAAACCCTTTCAGGTACTCCACCTGCTCCCGTATACTTTTCATCTGTTTCTAATAGGTCCCGAATAAAAAAGGGGTGTCTGTTCAACACCCCTCTTTTATAATTATGCCTGTTCTCAGCATTTGTCTGACAATTCTGCGCCGGCTTTGAATTTAACCACTTTCTTGGCAGGAATGTTGATACTCTTACCGGTCTGGGGATTTCTGCCGCTTCTTGCGCCTCTTTCATTTACGCAGAAGGAACCGAATCCAACCAAGGATAATTTGTCGCCTTTTTTCAAACATTCACCAACCGTTTCCACGAAAGCTTCCAGCGCTTTCTTGGAGTCAGCCTTTGTTAAACCTGCCTTTTCAGCAATAGCATCAATCAATTGTGTTTTATTCATAATAATAACTTTTAGGGTTAGAATTTTACAGTAATTATTTTCTCTCCACGCAAATGTAGGGAATTTATCTACTCCGGCAAAATTTTCAAAAAAAAAAACGCCTTTTTTGGTTTTTTTTCTTTCACTGAACGCTTTCGGCGCATTTTTCCCCGTCCATTGCCGCCGAAACAATGCCTCCGGCATATCCCGCTCCCTCTCCGCAGGGATACAATCCGGCCACTCCGGGATGTACTAAACGATCGCTTCCCCTCGGAATGCGCAAAGGTGCGGAAGTACGGGTCTCCACACCCAGCAACACAGCCTGATCGGTCAGAAATCCCCGCGCCCTTTGCCCAAAAAGAGCCAATCCGGCTTTCAATCGCCGGGTAACAATTTCCGGCAACCATTCGTGGAACCGGGTGGCCGTTATCCCCGGCTTGTAAGACACCCGGGGAAATTCGCCGGAGAGGCGATCGTGCATAAAATCCGTCAACCGCTGGGCCGGCGCCCGCAACGCTCCTCCTCCCCGCTTCCAGGCTTCCCGCTCCAAACACTCCTGAAACTCCATACCGGCGAAAAGGCCGGAAAATCCCATCCCTTCCAGCTCCTCCCGGCCGATGGAGGTCACCACTGCCGAATTAGCCCACGGGGTATTCCGGGCCGAAGAGGACATTCCATTCACCACCTGCTGTTCCGGGCCGGTAGCAGCAGGTACCACCACCCCTCCGGGACACATGCAGAAAGAGTATACGCCCCGGTTCTCCACATTGGATACAAAACTGTACTCTGCCGCAGGCAACCATTTCCCCCGTCCTTGGGGGGTGTGGTACTGCAGGCGATCGATCAACGACTGGGGATGCTCCAAACGCAACCCGGCCGCAAAATCTTTGGGCTCCATGTAAACCGAACGGGCGTGCAGCATCCGGTAGATGTCCCGGGCCGAATGTCCGGTGGCCAGGATTACCTCATCCGCCGCCAGCTCCTCCCCGCCTGCTATCACCCCGCGCACGGCGCCCGCCTTTACCAACAGATCCGTTACCCGGCAGGTAAACCGGACTTCTCCGCCGTACCGCTCGATTGTTTTCCGGATGTTGGCGATCACTCCGGGCAACTGATCCGTTCCCAGATGGGGATGGGCGTCCACCAGAATGTTCCGGTCGGCTCCGTGGTACACCAAAATTTCCAGGATCCGCCGGACATCCCCCCGTTTCCTGGAACGGGTAAAGAGTTTCCCGTCCGAAAACGTGCCGGCGCCTCCCTCTCCGAATCCGAAATTGGAGTCCTCGCTCACACATCCGGTAGCGTATAAATGCGCCAGATCTTTTTTACGTTCCGCCACCGGTTTTCCGCGCTCCAGCACCAACGGGCGAAATCCCCGTTCGATCAGCCGCAACGCAGCAAAAAGCCCGGCCGGACCGGCTCCGATGACCACCACCCGCCGTCCCGCCGAAACATCCCGGTATACCGGAACAAAGAGCGGGGCAGGCTCTTCAATGCTGTCTATGTGAATGCCCAATGTCAGGTTGATGACCACCCGGCGCTGACGGGCGTCCACGGAACGGCGCACCACCGACAGCCGCTTGATCCGCTGCGCTTCAATGCCCTCCTGCCGTGCGGCCAACTCCCGGAAAAACAGCTCTTCCCGGCCGGCCTCTTCCGGAGAAACCCGTATGGCGATCTCTTTATACATAAACAGTACGGCCGGTCATTCAAAATGGAAACAGATGGTGAACATCCGGGATTTCACTTTTTTCAACGCATCCGTAAATCCTTCGTATCCGGGATTTTTCGGATCGTATTCCGGGACTAAGGTATTGGTCAATCCTATGGAGTACCGCAACTCGATCCCCAGTTTGAAGTAGGGCAGGTAAAAATCACTGCCGGCCCCCAATTCTAAAAAAGCATCCAACGGACGGGTGCGGAAGTACTCTCCCCGGTCAAGGTTGATCCTGTCGTGTTTCTGGAAGTCGTATTTCAGGCTGCTTCCGCCGACCAGGAAAGGACGAAAGTTATTGATGCGCTTTGCTTTGTATTTGAATAACAACGGCAAGGTAATGTATACGGATTCGTTGAAGGCCTCTACGGTTCCGTCCCGGTTCCCGCTCTCATCCAACTCCAACGGAACATTCTTGAAAACCATCCGGCGGGTGGCAAACTCCAGTCCCGGCAGAAAACGCAGCCCCCAATCCTCCGTCAGGTGCAGTTCGGAAACGATGCCCACCAAAAATCCCACCCCCAACCGGCCGGTTTCCACCCGGTACGGATTCAATCCGGAGTGGACAAAACGATAATCCATGTAGTTGACTCCCAATGTAAAACCGAAATGAAGAATGGTGTGGTCTCCCCGCTGGTAATTCAGGATACTGGTATTCCGCACGATCTTCTGCCCCGAAACGGCAGTCGACAACATTCCGAAAATGAGTAAGAATACCAGTCGTTTCAGCATCGTCTTCCGTTTATACTTTACCATCCGACGAAATTAGGTATTTTTCACGGAAAAGGCTTTCTTTTGAGGGCATATTTTTGCCCGCTTCCGTTTTTGTTCTTTTCGCCGGTTGCTGTACGGCGTTCCGATTTTTTGAATATCTTTATCCGCTTAAACAGCAATCTATGAAGAAACTGCTTATAGGTGTTACGGTTGCTTTTTTCCTCCTCTCGTTCCAGGAACCGCTCTCTTTTATAGAGCGAGCGATGACCCATTTTGAAGTTATTGCCAAGTTGGTTCCGCAAGAGAAGGTATACCTGCATACCGATAAAAGCGCCTACCTTACAGGGGAAAAAATTTGGTTCCGGGGCTATCTGCTGAACGCGTCGACTCACCGCCCGAACGTATACAGCAACTTTATCTATGTGGAACTGATCGATAAACAGAATACGCTCGTCCACCGGGTAAAGTCGGCGCGAATAGACTCCTGTTTTTACGGACAGTTGGTCATTCCGGAAAATGTACAACAGGGGGAATACTCTCTGACGGCCTATACATACCGCATGCAGAACCATGCGCCCGACTTCTTTTTCCGGAAAAAGATCCGTATTGTCAATCCGAAAGACTCCCGGGTCAAGTCGGAGGTCTCTTACCGGAAAGAGGGCGCTAAACAGATTGTTGCCGACATCCGGCTGACGGATCTAAAGGGAGCCTCTATCCCGGCCACGTCTGTTCAGTACGGCGAAGAGGGGGAAACCGACCCGTCGAAGCAAAAGAGCGCCCGTACGGACAGGGAAGGGAGGTTTCGGATTAAACTGGACACCTCTGCCCGCAATTTCCGGCTTTCCTTTCCGTCCAACTATCCGTTTCCGTTCGTCCGCAACTTTGCCGTCCCCAAACTCTCGGACGATTTTGATGTGCAGTTCTTCCCGGAAGGCGGCGCCCTGCTCGCCAACACCCGGCAACAGGTGGCATTTAAAGCCATCGGCAGCGACGGGAGTGCAATAGCCGTGACCTGCTCCGTTTACATGGACACGCTTTTGGTGGCCCGCGCGGAATCGGAACACGACGGGATGGGGAGTTTCCGCATGCCTGTTTCACCGGATCTACCTTGCCACGTCCTGGTTCAAACGCAAGACGGAAGAGAAAAACGGTTTGAACTGCCGCGTCCCACCGGGTACGGCTTCGGCCTCTCCGTCCGGCAAAACGACACTGCACTGGTCTACCAGGTATTGTTTGCTAAAGAGCAAAAACTCTCCAAACCGCTGTACCTGCTTGCCCATTGCCGGGGACAGCTCATTGCGGCAATTCCTTTTACGGAGGCAAAGGGGAAGTTTAGTCCGGATATTTTTCCGGAAGGGATCAACCACTTGGTCTTAGTAGACGAAGAGGGGGAGATTTACAGCCAGCGCCTCTTTTTCAAGGAACGGAGCACCGAACCGGTCGTCACCGTCGCGCCCAACCGGAAAACCTATACCGTCCGGGACCGGGTGGAGTTGACCATCGACCCGGAAAGCGACAGTGCGGGGATGAGCGGCACCTGTTCCTTAGCCGTGACGGACGACAGCCAGGTAGCCGGGGATCCGCTGGAAAATCACATCCTCTCCTCGCTGCTGTTGACTTCAGACCTGAAAGGGCACATTGAAAATCCGGGGTACTACTTTCAGGAGCGTACGCCTGCAATTTCCCGGCACCTGGATTTGTTGATGATGACGCACGGATGGAGCCGCTTTGATGTGTCGGAGATTGTCCGGGGAGCGTTTCCGCCGCAACCTTTTGCGTACGAATCGGGACAGGTCATTTCGGGCAGCGTAAAAGGCTATGTTTCCCGGAAACATACGGGATCCGGCGTCATGCTGATGTCCAACACGGGCATCGTGCAATATTTGGATCTGGACGAAAAAGGGAATTTTTGGATACAGGATATCCTTTTTCCCGACAGTACAAAATTCACCATCAATGCCTTAAAAGCAGAGGGTACCAAAGTGCGGAAAAATGTGGTGCTGACCATCGACCCGGATATTTTTCCTCCGGCCCGTTACCTCTTTCCTTACCGGAACGATGAAAAGCAGCAGGAAGAGGCGTTCTTTGAGAAATTCGGACAAAGTTATTATTACGTGAACGGAACGAAGGTTTTTGTGTTGGACGAGGTTGTGGTACGGGAGAAAAGAACGGTTTCGGTCTACGAAACTTTTGCCGATTACAGCTTAGACTCTGCCCGGATCGCTCAATCCGGCTGGAATTCGATCGGGGATGTCATTGAGACCTCCTTTCCAGCCATCACGGTCAGCATCAACGATGACGGAGAAGAGATATTAGAATACAACGGCAAACCGATGCTCTTTTTATTGAACGAATTCCCCGAACCCTATAGAAAAGCGGCAAACCTCCGGCTAAACGTCATTAAAAACATCTATCTGCTTCAACCGGACAGGGCGCGGATGTTGTACGGGCCGGCGGGGGAAAATGGAGCCCTCGTGCTGGAAATAGATCCGTTCGATGCGCTGAAAAAATCGCCGCCGACCCACCGGTTGTTGTTTTCTCCGCTGGGATTTCAAAAGCCGGATGCGTTTTATGTGCCCAAATACGATGTGGATTCCATCCGGTTCGACAACCGGTACGACGAACGGACGACGATTTTCTGGGAACCGGTTATCCGGTTACATCCCGGCACCCCGTCCCGGCTCTCTTTTTACACGGCCGATGCACCCGGCAGCTACACGGTTACGCTGGAAGGCATCACTGCCTCCGGACAGCCTTTCCGGAAAAAAGTGAAATTGCAGGTAAAATAACGATACTATTTTTACACACCATGAACAAAATCGCACTCATCACCGGAGCTACCTCCGGAATCGGCCGCGCAACCGCCGAAAAGCTCGCCGGGAACGGATTCGACCTGATCATTACCGGCAGGCGCCCGGAGCGTTTGGAAGCGCTGGCCGGTTCCCTTGGGGAACAGGGAACGAAAATAGCGCCGCTCTGTTTTGACATACGCCGCCCCGAAGAGGTAAAACAGGCCGTGGCTTCGCTGGAAGGCAACTGGAGGAACATCGATGTGCTGGTCAACAACGCCGGATTGGCCGTCGGGATCTCTCCGGTACAGGATGGTCTGATAGAAGATTGGGAACGGATGATCGACACCAACCTGAAGGGTTTGCTGTACATCACCCGCGCCGTAGCGCCGCTCATGACGGCCCGGCGGACGGGACACATTGTCAACATCGCTTCCATTGCCGGCAAAGAGGTCTATCCGGGCGGAAATGTATACTGCGCTACCAAACACGCCGTCGATGCCCTGTCCAAAGCCATGCGCACCGATCTGCTCGCCCACAACATCCGGGTGACCAACATCGCTCCGGGCATGGTGGAAACCGAGTTCTCCGTCGTCCGGTACAAAGGGGACGCCGAAGCCGCCGCCAACGTCTACAAAGGGCTTACTCCCCTGAGCGGGGAAGACATTGCCGACGCCATCCTGTTCGCCGTCACCCGCCCGCCCCACGTTTGCCTGAACGACATGGTGATCATGCCCACCGCCCAAGCCAATTCGAGGGACGTAAAGAGAGAAGCGGAAAAGGGATAATCCTTTATTTGTCAGCTTAAAACGTACCGACGTTCATCCGCTTATCCACCAGATAGCCGTCCGTTATTTTCAGCTTGAAGGTTACGTTCCTTCTGGCTTTGAGCCGGATGATGAACAGATCGACGTCCCCTTCCAGGGTCTCCTTGTCCCCGATGTTCACGAACGTGGGATACAATGACTTGACACCGTTGGTGTGGAGCCTGTCGTTCGTCAGGTTCTCCAGCTCTTTCAGACCCAACGGCTGTACGCCTGCGAATTCATAATCCGCCGGATCGTAGGGCAGGGCAAAACTCAACGCATTGACACGGTGCAGGCCAGTGCCTTTCACCAGCACCTGAACGATCTCGTTCCTGGCGTACGTCCGCTTCGACGTACTGATGCGGAGGCTTCCCTCCGGCTTTTCGCCTCTGCCGCCCTTAGCGCCGCCATCGAGTTGCGTAGCCACGGCGGAAATATCGTAAGCGTCGATCAGGCCGTTGCGATTCAGGTCGCCGTTACTGATGTACCCTTCGAAGTCGGCGTCACCGCTTCTCAAACCGGTATAGTTCGTGTACGAAGTCAGGTCGTTCCCATCGACCGTTTTGTCGTTGTTGATGTCGCCCGGCAGGTAACTCTCTGTTCCCGGCACTTTGAATACGTACAACTCTCTCCCCGATCCGTAGTTGCCTACCGCTTCGGTGACGTGTATCCGGATGTACCGTACGGTGGGAGTTTGCGGGAACGGGAACACTTTGGTTTCGCTGTTCCGCTGCCACTCGAAAGCGCCGGCTTCCGTCCAGTTTTCCCTGTCCATGCTGTAGCTGACCGTTCCTTTCAATATCGTTCCGTTCCCGGCGTTTTCGCGGGGCAGGTAGTGGAACTTGTCGATCCGGTTGATGGTATTCAGGCCTATGGTCAGGTCGAATGGAACCGCCTTTTCGTTGTACTTCGTGTGCCACAACTCTCCCTCCTTAAAGTCGAACAACCGGCGGAGCGAACGTCCCTGATTTTCCACAGAGGCCTCTCCGGCCAGGCCGTGTATGGCAAACTCCAGCGGATCCCTCTTTGTCGTGGCGCCGAAAACCGACCAGTCGGAATGTCCCTCCCGGTTCACCGCGCGGATCTGAAAGTTGTAAGCGGTTTCTACATGCAGCTCCTCAAACAACAGCTCCGTTCCTTTGATCGTGCTGTAGTTCATGCCGTTGAACTCGATCTCGTAATAGTCGGCGTTCTCCACCGCACCCCAAGTCGGTTTCAAGGTATAGGATCCGATATTTTCTTCGGTTACTTGCGCTTGCGGAGCAACCAATGGGCCGGTGGTTACTTTGTGGCGGTCCGCCGGTGCAAATACAAATCCGTCGATTTTCAGGGTTGTCCGGTGGGCCGTAATGTCGGCAGCAGCCAGTTTCACCAAAAACTGCGGGTTCTTGGTAATCACCTCTTTTTCAAAGGCGCTGTCCGGAGTGGCAAAGCGGTTCAGGTTCGGCGCTGCATCGTAGAAATAGACATTCTCTTTTTGGAGGAACTCCTCCCTGCTGCCTGCTTCCGTCAGTTTGATCCTGTTTTTGCCGACGGCCGCCGAAACTTTTTTAGGTTTTTCGGTGACATTGATCCGGAATTCAGTCACTTTCTCTTTGACAAAGCCGTTGAAATCACCTTGCGCCGGGTAGACGACAACTGTTACTTCGCCCTTTGCACCGACGATGGACTCGATCCGGGTGGCCACTCCCTTGCCGGCACGATACGCTTCGGTAACACCATCGTCGTCGTATTCGGTGAATGCGCTCTGCCCGTAAGGATAGAGTTCGTATATACGCAGACTTTTGTCTATTTCCTGAACGTTGTTGTGGGGGGATGTCAGGGGTAGAATGGCTCCTTTTTTTACGAATACGGGCAACTTCCAGAGCGGTGAAGAAAAACTATTGAGAATGCGGTTACCGGGATATACTTCGCCGGAGAAATAATCCACCCATTCCCCTTCGGGCAGGTAGATACCATTGCGGATATCGTTGCCCTGCCCGTCGGCTTGGGTTGCCCGGTAGACAGGTGCTACAAGAAAATAGGGGCCATAGAGGAATTGGTATTGGGTGGATTTACCCAGTGTATACGGATTGGGGTATTCGAGGAACATCGCCCGGATCATCGGCAGGCCGTGCGTCGCCTCTTCGGCAATGCTGTAAGCATACGGCATGATCTCCGATTTCAGTTTCAGGTACCAGCGGTTGATGGAGGCGGCGGGTTCGCCCAATGCATGAGGATACTTCTCGTTAGAACCCCATCCGTCCATATTCAACTGCATGGGGGTAAAGGCTTTCCACTGGAAATCCCGGGTGTTGACAACCGGATTCTTTCCCCCGAAAATACCGTCCATATCGGAGCTGATGTTGGGATTCCCCGAGAGCCCCGATCCGATGTAGGTCGGGATGTGGAAGCGGATGTATTCCCACGCGCCTCCGGTCTGGTCGCCCGACCAGATCCCGGCGTAACGTTGCGTGCCTGCCCAACCGTCGAGGGAGATGATGAAAGGACGGGCATCGTTGCCGTAGTAGGTCATGATCTGCGCCACGTCTGCAATGCCATTCAATCCGAACGAATATCCGGCCCCTACCCAGGCCACATCGGTTTTCAGTACACGCACACCGGCATCCCGCACCTCTTTTACAATATCCCGTTGCAGCAACGCGCTGATACCTTCTTTGGGGTACAGGGCGGATTGTGTCCACAGGCCGATCTCTACACCGTTCTCGTGGGCATAGTCCGTCAACTCTTTCAGGTTCCGGATGTTTCCGTCGATGGTTTCCGTCTGGCCGTAACCGGCTCCATACCCGTCGTTGGGCAACAACCACCCCAGCGGCATGTCGTGGCGCTTGTAGCGGTCTATCACGGCGCGCGCGGAGAACTGGTAATTCCCGTTCTCCCCGTTCAATGACTCCTTGATGCCTTCGCTGTCCTTCTGGCTCTCTTTGTAACGCTTGCCGTCTTCGAAAAGGATCCCGTTCGTATCTTCTTTCCAATAGTCGCGGTTGTAGGCATTCAGGTGTCCCTGGTAGAAACCGAATTTCGGTATCAATACCGGATGACCCGTCAGTTGGTAGAAATCATTCAGGAGGGCGACTGCGCCATCATTGACCAGAACGAAAAGATCCAGGTAATCTGTCTCGTGAAACAACTTCACAGTGCTTTTTTCTTCTCTCCCGAAATCATAAACGCCTTTTTTAAAGGTGTGCCACAGGATGGCATAGCCGTTCGTCGACCAATAGAACGGATTGGGAGAGGCCACGCCGCCGTCCGTCCAACTGTTCTGGTTCTCGATGGAGATGATTTTCCCCTTGTGCGAGAAGCGCCCGTTCTGTACGCCGCCGCCGTAGAAGTACTCCTGCGGATGCTCTTTCAGCTTCAGGGTGACCCGCTCTTCCTGAAAAAGGACGGGTTCCGTTGTTTCCAATACCGTTTCGCCCGTTTTTAAGTCAACGACTTTCATCAACCCGCTGTTTTTGTCGAACCGTACGCTGATCCGGGCGGTCGTGACGGAGAGAATACCGGAATCATCTTTCACATCGAGCACAGCGACCTCCTTCCGGGGCCGGTCTACCAATATCTTGGCTTCGGGCTTGGCTTCCGGGTCGCGCAGGATCCCTCCCGCATTGTCCTGAAACAGCCTGAAAATGTTCTCACCGTAAAAATCGAGGGTCATGCGCTGTTGATTGGAATACAGCACATCGACGGTGGTCGGATTCACCTTTGTTGCACCCACAACCTGCAAAGGTTGCTGCTCTTTCACGCTGCCGTTCTCCCTTCCGTATGCGGCTTGCACCGCCGGACTGAAAGATAGCGTGAACAGAATGAAAGTAACCGACAGGGCTTTCCATTTCCCGAATTGACTGAATATACTCATGTGTATTTATATTAAACCGGCCGTAAATATAGCAAAAAAAAATCGTTCGCACGGTTCCGCCAGCATTTCGGCATCAGGGAAAACATAGGAATTTTTTTCGCTTTTTCCCCTGTCGCTTCGACCTGTCGTTTCCAAAGGGTTCCATGCGACCATAATGAAAAAAACACAACGCATGCAAACTATTCGCAGCTCCCGCCCATGCTTTCGGAAATCAACAGACCTTCGCTTACCGGGTACAGTTAACAATACCTCTTTGAGAAACAATCCAACTATTTGTTGTTTAGAGTTTTTCGAGTGTCTGGTGGTGCTGTCCGGTCATAAAGCGTTGTTATACTTCTGTTGGATCTGTTTGGGAAGACGCTTGGTATCTCCGAAACAGCAAGATATGCGGCCGGAGATTTTTGTCGGAAATGAGATGGAAGTACAAGAGTTCATTAGTTGTGTTTTTCTCTGCTGCCGCGTAAATCCTTTCGCGTGGTAGTACCAATAGAGCCACGTGGTACAATTGTGCGGCAGCAGTGTGTACAATCTACGAAATCGGTTTCATTTTCAGAGGAGGGGAAGGGTATTTTTTTATGAGAATATCTCTCATCGCGCATCTCAATATACGCTTTTCATTATTTTGATAAAATTCTCTTCAATTATTTTTTCGTCCGGAATTGCCGTAAATGCCAACAATGGAAGCTCCGACAAATATGTTTCTCGCAAAGTATTCCAGCAATTAGAAAAATCCAAAATCAAAGGCGAATCTTTTATTGTTTTTACCTGCCAACCTTTCGGCTCGTCAAACTCCTGTTGGTCGTGGGCAAAAAGTTCCTGTAAATCTTTCCGAAAAACAGCTGATTCCATATATTTTGCACACTCCTCTTCATTGGACAAATAGTACAAATCGTAAAAATGGCGGATTTTCTTTGCAAGTTCATTTTTAGGATTTTCGGCAAACGAAAAACGCAACAGCGAAACAAGTTTTTCAATCATCGTTCGGCTTTTATCAAGCACATTGACCGAGAAAGGTAAAAGATTATATTTTTCGAGCAAATCCGTGCGGTTTAATGTCAAAAGATAATCCGACACGAAAGAAGTAATTTGCTGTTTTTGATATGGATACGGATTTGCGTATGTGTTAATCTCAATCAATAATTGTCCCGATTTTACGGCGGTTTTGATTTCCTGACCGAGAATATTCGGATACAAATAAACTGCTTTGTAAAACCTTGAACCTTTACTTGTTACCCCCTCCACTACCTTTTCTTCAAAATCGGTCGTTATATCTTTGGCAAGGCGTTTTATCAACATTTTCAATTGATTGCCCGAAAAAGAATCTGCATCAATTACAGCAATATCAATATCTTCCGAAAATCTGTTTGTAAGCTGAATTTTCGATAATGCTGTTCCACCTTTGAATACAACTTTTTCGGCATTTGGATTTTGCGACAAGCGTTGCAACGAGCGTGTCAGCCAATAATCCTTTTCAATATAAACCTCTGAAATAGAGGTTTTTTGAGCCATATCTCTGATTATTGCAATGAATAAGTTTTTATCTTCGTGTAAATTCATCTATTTCGTTTTTATTTCTTTAATTATAGTCAAATAGAACCTCGTTTCATACTATTCTCCATTTTGTTTTGACAGGTAAAATGTTTTCAGAAATACCTAATTTATAAGTTGATATACCATTAAGCGATTTGTCGAGCATAGCAAGTAACGATTTATCGGCATTGTTCATTTCCAAAATAGCCCCACACAAAGCGCGGACATAATCGGTATAATTTAACGCGAAATGAGTGATTTTCATCTGTTCTTCGACTGACAATTCTTTGAAAATTTGAATCAATCGCCGGCACGCCTCATCTGTAGTTGTAGCAGGAATTGAACGCACAAAACGGACAGCATCCAAAATCTGTAACAGCCGGTAATTTGCTTTTGTGATTTTATTTGCTTGAAACACAAAAGAAATCTTATAATTTCCTCGCTTCAATGGTCGCCTGTATTGATTGGTGCCTATTTGTATAATATTGGCAATTTGCGTAGTCAAAAGCAATTCATTATAAACGGAATAACCCGTAAGATAACCTATTAATTTCCCGTCTTTTTCGATAAAATCCTTTACAATTTGATACGAAGAAGGCACCAAAGCACCAAATTCGGTAACCTGTGGTTTGTAAAATTTGCCCTTGGAAAGTTTGGCAATTTTTCCCTTTGCTACCAAATTATTTAATGTTTTCACAATAGTATCTTTACGCTCTACTTCTATATTAAAATCGGTATAGGTAAAGACCTGACCTTGTGGGATTTTTTTTATTTGGGATTCTATTTCATCAACGATTTTCATTGTTTTTTTTATTTTTCTTGTTTTTTACGGTAAAAACAAGAAATTATTTTTCCTCATAATCTTGTATATAATCTTTTAATTCCTCAAAAGCCAATGGATAAAGTTTTTTGCGTTCTTCCATATCATAAGGGATTATAACATCGTCGCTAAAGTATTTTTCAAATAATTGATTGAGAATATCTCCGTCTTTTTTCGTGTAATTCTTTAAATAGCAGAATGGGATTTCTTGAATTGACTGTATATTTGTATCTATTTCTTTCATAAAGAAAGTTGTGTCTTTATTAAAGATTGTTAGATTACTTTGGTAATTATTCATATTGTAAACAATGTAATCATCATTTTTCCATTTTACTTTATGTCTATCTATCAACCATTGTGGAATCCTGCGCTCATTCTCAAAATAATCGGCGTATCTACTTTGTAATAGTAAAATACAACATTCAATATCAGGAACAATTTTTTCTTTTTGTCCTCTCAAATAATACAATTCATTAAATAGCGGATATATGGCTAAATTATCAGCTTGATTAAAAATTAACTCAGGATTCTGAATAGTATCTCTACGAGACAACACTCTTAATAGACTATAATCTTTTATTTTTTCAGTGAAATATTCGGAAAGTAGTAAAAAACCTTTTGCAAAATATAAAAAATCCGTATTATGTGGCGTAATAGAAAACTTCTTTATCGTTTTTGAAGATATATCTGCCATTAACAATTGTGCAATAAAATCTTTGGCAACATCTTCTAATAGTTCATTTTCGAATGGCAACAAATAACAATCAAGGTCATTTCTGTTTAATTTTAGAGGCAAATTTCCTTGCGTATCTTTTATTAGTAAATTTGGTTTATATAGAATTGCACTTTTTCCTTCGGAAAATTTATTGAAATTATGGTCTAATGTAATGGTAATATCATTGCAGGCGACATACATTTTTGGATTAATATTATCCTTTTTTGAATAATCCCATTGCACACTATCGTATTTATCAGGATAGATTTTCCGTATTTTTGTTGGTACAAAAAATTCTTTCGCGAATTTTTGTTCTTCTTCCAATAGATATTGAACAGAAGGAATTTCACCAACATACCAATCCGTCCAACAAATGCCGTTATAATTCTGTTTTAATAATAAATCACATTTTGTTTTTGAAATATTTATGTCTATTTCTGTACCAATGTCAAAATTGTCAATAGTTTTAATATCAATAAAATCACTTGAAATACCGGTGGTAAAAGTATAAGCAAAAGAATTTTCTTTGAAGCTTTTAGTTTTAACCGTTATTTCATCTCCTAACAGAAAAGCTGCCAATATACCAATTCCAAATTTACCATTTCTGGCAACAAGGCTCTTACCTTCTTTCGATATAAAATTTTTTTTCCATTCGGTACTTTGTCTAAATGATGAGCCAACAGATAAAAAATAATTCAGTATTTCGTCCAAAGTCATACCTTTACCATTATCTTTTATTCTAAACAGATAATTTTCGTCATCTATTTTATTTATAGAAACTATTACAAGTGGTTCATAATTGGCATTGTCCTGCTCTATTCTTATTCGCTCTTTACAAGCGTCAGTAGCATTTTGCACCAATTCTCGCACTCCATAAGTGGGATTATTCCCATATAACGGTGCAACCAATAACTTAGACAATTCCTTATTTACTTCAAACGCAATCTTTTTGGGCACATAATCGAGTGTTTCTAAAAAATCACTATTTTCAAGGTTTGAATCTATGCGCCTGAATCTTATTTTTGGTTTATCATTTGGATTAAAACCATATATTTCTCCGAGTATCGCCCATGACAAATCAAATTCATGTTGTATATCTTTAATCAAATCCTGTATTTTTACATACATTTGAGCATTTGCAGGATTGCATTCAACATAAATCAGTTCCGGTTCTCTTATTTGACCAAAATGGATATGGCGAATTGACAAATGCGTTTCATGTTCTCGTAACGAAATGGGACTTTTGAATGTTTTTATTTTTAATAATATATTGTCGGTTCTATTTTTTTCAATCTGTAAATAATCTGCAATCCGCAATAAAACCATTAAAAATACAATATTTAAGCCATTAGGAAATTGCCACGCATCTTGCGCAATCTTTTTCAAATAAGCAAATGTTTGACGTATATTTATACCGTGACTTCGTGCTATTATTCCGATTAATTGTTTGTCTCGATTGTCTAATTCGGAATTTCCGAACTGAATTGTTTCGTTTCCGATAAAACCTTTCAATGCGATTTCGTGCGCTAATCTCGCATGGTGTCTTCTTATAAACTCGCCAATTAATTTTTTGTCCGTACCACTTAATTTATCTTTATCAGATAAATCAGGTTCATTGATTATTTCGTTGAGATTACAAAAAACATTTTTCCTTTGTTTACTACTCCAATGTTTTACTTCCGATAAATACTCCTGCCATAATTTTTGCCAAGTTTCTTTATCCAAAACATCCACCCTTACATCATCATATTTTCCGTCAATCATTGCTTTGAAAGTAGAAAATTCCGTGTGCATACCAATATCGTGCAACACAACAGCAAGAATAAGTATTGCTACTTCTTTGGGTTGGATATAGTCAAATGAGTTGTCGGAAATTAGAAATTCTGCGGCTTTTAACACCATTTCGATATGCTGAATGCCATGTTCGGTATATTCTTCAAAAAAGAATAATTTATTGTCTTTTAGTATTCTACCAAAAGAATTGTCATTAACAGCATCTAAGACTATACTATGCAATGATTGGTCTTGTTTTAATATTTTCTCGAACTTGTCAGGAATCTTCATTTCTTTAAATTTATACCGCAAAGATATAATTTTTCCTGTTTTCTACGCAAAAAACTTGAAATATTTTTCAAATCCTATTTTATAGTTGCAAATGACCATTTTCCGTTCAAGCATTACCGACAAAGGAGCACGCGAGGCAATAGACTGTTTTCCCGAAATAAAATCTAACATCATAAACAAGAAAAAGTCGCAAGAACCGGAAGCAACTAAACCAAATTTCAAAAAAAATCATTTTATTACTTGTTTTTATTTATAAAATAATACTACATCTGTATTCTGATTTTTCCCATAAAACATAACTAATATGTGATAAAATAACAAATAATATGCAAAAAAAAAACAACAAATAAAATAGACAATAAAAATAATAATAAAAAAAAAACAAGAGAGGAAAAATATTTTTCCTTGATGATTTTGCAGGCTTGGGGACACCCGATGCCGTAAAAAAATCATTACAGAGGTTAATAAATTCTAATTTTCTTGTACGACTTGCTTATAAAGTAAACGTGGAGGAGATATCTTGAAAGTATTTACGGTTGTCGGACGCAGTAAGCGAAGGGCTGTTGATTTTCAAAAGCGTGGTTGAGAGCGGCGAATTGTTTACTTGCTCCGGCTAAGCGCCCGGAATCCGCCCTGCTCGACGAAGGAGCGAAGCGCCTGAGGAGGTTGCGGATTCCAGCGAACGCCGAGGCTTAGTAAACCGTCGCGGAGACTGCTTTCGGAAACAACAGGCCGAAGCGACGGTGGAAAATGTGGAAAAAGGAAAAAAGATTCCTGCATTTACCCCGACAGAAAAGCGAAAAAGAAGTAAAAAATCCCGCAAAATACCTATCTTCGCGAAGCAAATAAAAAATGAAGCATGAGATTTGATGAGATGGGGCTGGAGGAACCTGTGTTGCAGGGATTAGACGCCATGAATTTTCAAGAAGCCACACCGGTGCAGGAAAAAACCATTCCGGTGATTTTAACAGGCAGGGACCTGATCGGGTGCGCACAGACCGGAACCGGAAAAACCGCCGCTTATATTTTGCCGATATTGAACCGGATCATCCGGGAAGAGCCGAACGAATACATAAAAGCCATCATCATGGCCCCCACGCGGGAACTGGCCCAGCAAATCGACATGCAGTTCGAAGGGTTCTCCTACTTCGTGCCCGTTTCCACGCTGGCCATATACGGAGGCGGGGACGGCAATACCTGGGACCAGCAGAAACACGGCCTCCAGAACGGCGCGGATGTCATCATCGCCACCCCCGGCCGGCTGATCACCCATCTGGACATGTATGACATCGACCTGTCGCACGTGCGCTACTTTATCCTGGACGAAGCAGACCGGATGTTGGACATGGGATTCTCGGAAGACATTATGAAGATCGTGAAAAAATTGCCGGAAGAGCGCCAAACCCTCCTCTTCTCGGCCACCATGCCGCCGAAGATCCAGCAATTGGCCAAAACCATCCTGCGCGACCCGGTCGAGGTAAAAATCGCCGTTTCCAAGCCGAACGAAGCCATTACCCAGGCGGCCTACATCTGTACCGAACATCAAAAAATGGGGTTGATCCGGGAGATGTTCGGCAAACCGCTCAAATCAAAAAGCATCATCTTCTCCTCCTCCAAGCAAAAAGTCAAAGAATTGGCGTACACCCTGAAACGCATGAAATTCAACGTAGCCGCCATGCACTCCGACCTGGAACAGGCGGAACGGGAACAGGTGATGCTGGACTTTAAAAACAACAAGATAGACCTGCTGGTCGCCACCGACATCGTAGCCCGGGGCATTGATATCGAAGACATCGGCATGGTGCTGAACTACGACGTCCCCCACGACCCGGAAGATTACATCCACCGGATCGGGCGTACCGCGCGCGCCAATGCGGAGGGGCTGGCGATCACCTTCGTTTCGGAAAAAGAGCAGGGAAAATTCCACCGGATAGAGAAATTCCTCGAAAAAGAGATCTATAAGATCCCGCTGCCTCCCGGCTTGGGAGAAGCGCCCGTCTACAACCCCAAAGCCTTCTCCGAAGGCGGCCACTTCCGGAACAAAGGCAGAGGAAACCACCCTCCCCGCAGAGACGTAAACAGGAACGGGAACGAAGGCGGGAACGGAAATGAAAAAGAGCGCCACAACCGGGGGAAAAAACGGTTCTTCAAACCGAGAAAACAAACCCCCACTCCCCCCCAAAACCAAGGGTAACTTGCGACTTAATTAAACAGCGACTCCACGAACTCTTCCCGGTGGAACAGTTGCAGGTCGTCTATTTTTTCCCCGATGCCGATGTACTTTACCGGGATCCGGAACTGGTCGGAAATACCGATCACGACGCCTCCCTTGGCCGTACCGTCTAACTTCGTCACCGCCAGCGCGGTCACCTCCGTCGCTTTGGTGAACTGCTTCGCCTGTTCGTAAGCATTCTGCCCGGTAGAACCGTCCAACACCAACAACACTTCGTGCGGAGCGTCCGGCAGGACTTTTTTCATTACCTGCCTGATCTTGGTCAGTTCGTTCATCAGGTTGATCTTGTTGTGCAGGCGGCCGGCCGTATCGATGATCACCACCTCTGCTCCCGAAGCCCTGGCTTTGCTCAATGTATCGTAGGCCACCGAAGCCGGATCCGCCCCCATGCCTTGCTTGACGATCGGCACCCCGACACGCTCCGCCCAGATCACCAACTGATCCACAGCAGCCGCCCGGAAAGTATCGGCAGCCCCCAGCATAACGCTTTTACCGGCCTCCTTGAATTTGTAGGCCAATTTACCGATGGTCGTGGTTTTTCCCACGCCGTTCACCCCTACCACCATGATTACATAAGGCTCTCCGGTAGCCGGCAATTCAAAAGAGTCCGCACTTCCGTCCGCATTCTCCTCCAGCAAACCGATGATCTCCTCTTTCAGCACCGTATTCAACTCCTCTACTCCCATGTATTTATCACGGCGCACCCGCTCCTCGATGCGTTCAATGATCCGCACCGTCGTATCCACCCCTACGTCGGAAGAGATCAACACCTCCTCCAGATTATCCAACACCTCGTCGTCCACTTTGGACTTCCCAATCACCGCCCGGGTCAGCTTTTTAAAAACACTCTCCTTTGTTTTTTCCAACCCCTTGTCTAAACTCTCCTTCTTGTCCTTTCCGAATAAACCAAATAAAGCCATTGCGATCGTAATTAGATTCAGTCCGCTAAAATAAGCATTTTATCAGGATAAATAAGAAAACCGCCTGATAGAAAACAGTTCATGAATTAGGTAAATGGAACGGAAGAATAGCCTGACAACATTTTTTAGGGAAAATTAGATGGTTCTCTAAAAAATGTTTGTTTTTTTAATATTAGTTAACTATATTGCACACTCAAAATGCACTGGATTTTTTGCAATAAATTGTCAATAATCAATTTGTTTTAAAATAATGAGAACATTTTCCGTTTTTTTCGTGTTACTGCTTTTTTTTAGCAGTTTGTTTGGCCAGAG
>JAISVB010000062.1 GCA_031271755.1 Culturomica sp. | reverse complement strand
CCCATCGACTGCGCGACGGAGAGAGGGACGGTAGAAAGTCCTGCCCCGCTGTCGAACACAAACTTTTCCGCAACTCCTCCGCTACGAACCGGAACCAACAACATATTGAACATATCGCGTTCCGCGTCGATCGTTACATCCCTGCCGGGTTTCTCCACCGTTGTCGGGGGCACACCGGCCACCGCCGACCAAAGGCCGTGCATGTTAACATAGTTGGCACAGGCGGCACTATCTCGCAGGGGGTCTTGCCTGTCGATCAGTTGGCGATAGGTTTCCGCCGCCTCGCGGTAGCGATTGAGCCTTGTGAAATTACCCGCCCTCAGCGTCAACAACTCTGTGACTAACGAGTCCGCCGACTGCACGGCGGGTCGTGCCAACAAATCGTCTATCGCCGCGTTCGACTCCTTGCACTTGTTGAACGCATTGTCGAGCCACGCCCGATAATAGAGCGCGCTTTCCTCCGACAGCGTTCTTTTCGAGCGGTCGAACTCCTCCCGCAAACCGAAATAATCTTTGTTCTTCAACAACTCATGTAACCTCATGTCGCTTTCATCGCCCCCGCACGATGTGAGTGTCATCGCGACCACCGCAAACGCGGCGAATGATTTTATCAAATTCTTCATATCCATTAAAAAGTTTGTTGTTAGTATTTAGGGGGAGAACGCGAATATAACGATTATTTCTAACCGCGCTTACAGGTAGTGAGTTTTTTGTGATATTCATATAAACAGACAAGAGGATAGAGCGGCAAAGCCCTCTGGTCGTACCATGTTCGAGTTTTGATCAGACAAACTTTTGATTTGTTTTCACTATATTTGCGCACACCTCAACACGAGCAATATGGAAAAAACACCGGTCATCGTCTGTAAGCCCTACCATTCGCCCTGCGGCGAATTGCTGCTTGGCTCGTTCGAAGACAAACTTTGCCTCTGCAATTGGCAGACTAAAAAACGTCGCGATCAGGTAGACCAAAGATTGCAACGGCTCCTGTCGGCTCGTTACAAAGAGGGCACTTCGGATGTCATTGAGCAGACAACAGCGCAATTAGACGAATATTTCGCCCGTCGGCGGAGGGAATTTGACATACCGTTGCTCTTTGCCGGCACACCGTTCCAGAAAGCCGTCTGGCAGGCATTGCTGACAGTTCCGTATGGGACGACTCTCTCTTACGCGGCGCTTGCGAAACAGTTGGGTACGCCGAAGGCCGTCCGGGCTGTCGCCAATGCGAACGGGGCCAATGCCATCTCCATTTTTGTCCCCTGTCACCGGATCATTGGCAGCGACCGTTCGCTGACGGGGTACGGAGGCGGGCTTCCGGCGAAAACAAGGTTGCTGGAACTCGAATCGGGTGTGCAGTATTTAGAGACGGTTTAAATTTTTCCCTTTTGTTCGTTGCGATTTCGCAGTGTTTAAGAAAAGTAACGGCTTAGATTTCCAAAATCCGGAGGATTTACTATCTTTGCACTCTGAATTTTAAGGGGGATAGTAAAAACCGTGTGATGGGAGGTTCGGCCGGCCTTTACCCCCGGGCTGAAGCCGGTCTTTGAGTAGCACAATCGACAACGATCATGAAAGTATTTGAATTAAAAGGAGAGAAAAGAAGCGACTTGGGTAAAAAAGCGACCAAAGCTTTGCGGGTAGCAGGAAACGTACCCTGCGTACTGTACGGCGGAAAAGAGAATGTACACTTTTCCGTTTCCGAAAGAGACCTGGCTAAATTGTTGTATACACCCCATGTATACATCGTGAAGGCTGCGGTGAGCGGACAGCAGTACGAAGCCGTGATGCGGGAGATCCAATTCCACCCGGTAACCGACAAGGTGTTGCACATTGACTTTTACCAGCTTTTCCCCGACAAACCGGTGGTGGTGGAAGTACCGGTGAAATTGCAGGGATTCTCTGTCGGCGTTCAGGCCGGGGGTAAATTGGTGTTGAACACCCGGAAACTGAAAGTAAAAGCATTGCCCGCGCAGTTGCCCGATGACCTGACGTTGGATGTGACCGACTTGGGCTTGGGCAAATCCATTCAGGTGAAAGAGCTCTCCTTTGAAGGTGTGGAATTGATGAATGCCAAGGATGTAGTGGTGGCCCAGGTAAAACTGACAAGAGCCGCCCGTTCCGGGGATGCTGCAAAATCCTAAAGCGAAGTCGCTATGAAGTATCTTATCGTCGGGCTGGGTAACATCGGCCCGGAATATAAGAATACACGGCACAACATCGGATTTAACGTATTGGACGCCTTTGCCGGGGCGTCCAATCTTGTTTTTGAGGAAAAACGGTACGGTTCGGTGGCCGAAACAAAAATAAAAGGGCGCCCGGTGGTACTCTTAAAACCCGCCACATACATGAACCTGAGCGGTAAAGCGGTGGGTTACTGGATGCAGAAAGAGAAGGTGCCGTTGGAAGATCTGTTGGTCGTTGTCGACGACCTGGCGCTTCCCCTTGGGAGCTTGCGCTTGCGGGGACAGGGAAGCGACGGCGGGCACAACGGGCTGAAAAGCATCAATGCGGTGCTGGGTACGGATGCGTACGCCCGGCTCCGTTTCGGGATCGGAAGCGATTTCGGCAGGGGGCAGCAGGTAGATTACGTGTTGGGAGAGTGGGGAACCGGAGAGCAGGAACAACTGCCGCTGTTGGAGAAACGGTGCGGTGAAATAATTCATAGCTTTGTGCTGACCGGGTTGGTAAAAACCATGAACGATTTTAATAAACGGAAGTAATTTCCGGCCGATAGCATGGGAGAAACAGGTAAAACAGATCATACCGGTAAAGTCAGGGTAGACAAATGGCTCTGGGCGGTGCGGATCTTCAAGACCCGCTCCCTGGCGGCAGAGGCGTGCGGTAAAGGACATATCCGGATCGGAGAGGGCCCCGTAAAAGCCTCTAAGGAGATCCGGGAGGGAGAAGTGGTGCGGGTACGGATGGCGCCTGTCGAACGGCATTTCCTGGTCAAAAAGATCACGGACAAACGGATGTCCGCTCAGTTGGCCGTGGATTTTGTGGAGGATGTCACCCCGCAGGAGGTACAGGATTTGCTGAATGCCGCTAAAGTATACGGTTTTGAACGCCGGGACCGGGGAAGCGGCCGTCCGACCAAACGGGATCGCCGGATGATCGACCGGATGAAGAGCGGGGATGAGGAATCATAGTCAAAGGAGGAAAACGGAATGCTGATCGCCAGGGAAAAGAAAAAAAGCAACATCGCCGAGTATATTTTATACATGTGGCAGTTGGAGGATTTACTCCGGGGACTTGATCTGGACATGGAACGGATAAAGGAGCAACTGATCCTTCCATTCCGGCCGGACCAGGAGACTGCCCGGGAGATGTACGCCTGGTACGACAACCTGACGGAGATGATGCGTTTGGAAAAGGTACAACAGGCGGGACATGTCCGGGCGGTGCAAAACAACGTAGACGAATTGACGGAATTGCATTTTTACCTGCTGCACAAGGCGCACGACAGGCGGTATCACCAGTTGGTGACGGCAGCGGCGACAAACCTGGTGGAGTTCCGGAGTAAGGCGGGCGCCGGGAACGAGATCTCCGATGTGGAATTGGCTCTGAACGGTCTGTACGGGCACCTGCTGTTGCGCCTGAGGAAAGCGGACGTATCGCAACAAACCCGGCAGGCCATGGATACGTTTAGTAAAATGATCGCCTATTTAGCCGCGCAATACCGGAAGATGGAAACGGAAGAGGAACGCCTTTTGGAATAGAATTTGCTAAAAGAAGCTGTAATATAAATGAATTAAAACAATGAAGACCATTCTGATTCTATGCAGTATGCTGTTAGTGAGCCTCAGCCTGAGCGCCCAGACCAGCAAAAAAGAGTTTCAAAAGAGTTACGACAGCAAAGAGCTGAAAGAGATTGTTATTACCAATCGTTACGGACAGATCGAAGTGGAACAGACAGCGGGCGGCCCTGTCGAGGTGGATATCACCATGGCTGTTACCGCCAGGAGCAGCGCTAAGGCCGACGAGATCCTGTCGTACATATCCATCAACGATGTGGGGTCCGGTTCCTTTCTGAACATAGAGGCCGATTACGGAAAAAACATGACCCTTGATCAAATGTTCTCCGGGGTCAATATCAATGTCGGCTGCAAATTGCGTATTCCCGCGGGATTAAAATTGCGGCTGATCCATTCGGAAGGAAATGTTTTTGTCGATAATTTTTCCGGAGACCTGACCGTAGACCTGAAAACCGGTAATTTCCAGGCGGGTACTCTGAAAGCAGGGGAGTTTTACATCAAGCAGGATGGCGGCAGTTTGATCATTTCGTCGGTGGAACAACTGAACGGCGAGCTGAAAAGTTGCGACCTGAAAATAGAAGAAGCCCAAGAAGTCAAGTTGCATGCCACCGGGTGTACGGGTACGCTGGCCTCTGTGGACGATTTGACGATCACCTCCCAGGGCGGACGCTTGCAACTGGGGCAGATCGAACGGATGTCCGGAACCTCCCAGATGACCAAGTACGAAATTCAGGACATCGGGGACGAACTGAGCATGGATCTCAAAATGGGAGAGATCAATGTCCGGAACATTCATTTTAACTTTTCCAAGGTGGACTTGACCGCCTCCATGACCAAAGTCGGCTTGACGTTTATGCAGGATGCCGGCTACGACATCGAACTGCGGCACAACAAAAACCTGAAAATGGATCTGCCCCGCGGCATGAAACTGAAATCGGAGCCTGCGGGGGAGAAAAACGTGGAACTGAAAACCGGCTTTGTCGGCAACAGCCAGTACGACGGGAAGGTTTACCTGGATATCCGCAGCGGGAACTTATTTATTCAATAAGGTACATTTGTTCCTCTTTTCCCACTTTCGCTTCGGCCTGCTGTTTTCGGAAGCAAAAAGACGCTTTTTCAAATCAGCAGGCCTTCGCTTATTGCATACATCACAACAATATTTCGGGAAAATAGTTGGAGGAATCAATATCTTGCCCTATATTTGCCCTCGTTAAAACAGGAAAAATGAAAAACTGCGCATTGCATCACAACCATCATCACGTGCTTCACGGGCAGGTGGGATGATTTGTTATGCGTAATTCCTAAAGTATAATAAGCTCGCCTGGATCAGGCGGGCTTTTTTTGTCCCATCTCCTCTGATCCGGCCGGCGCTAAAAACAGACACGTATGAATTTGAAAATTGCGGTGCAGAAGTCCGGCCGGTTGAACGAGGACTCACTGAAACTCCTGAAAGAATGCGGGATTTCCGTTGACAACGGAAAAGAACAGTTGATGGCGCAAGCCTCTAACTTCCGGTTGGAAGTACTCTACCTGCGTAACTCCGACATTCCGCAGTATGTAAAAGACGGCGTCGTGGACATCGCCATCATCGGCGACAACACGGAGCGGGAGAAGAAAACGGGCATCCGGCGGGTGCTGGACCTGGGATTTTCCCGTTGCCGCCTCTCCATAGCCGTCCCCAAATCGACCGATTTTACCGGGCTCTCCTGGTTGCAGGGCAAACGGATCGCGACCTCCTATCCCAACTCCCTGAAAGATTTTTTGGCGGAAAACGGACTGGAAGCGGAGATCCACGAAATATCCGGTTCGGTGGAGATCGCTCCCAACATGGGGTTGGCCGATGCCGTGTGCGATTTGGTCAGTTCCGGGAGCACCCTCTTCAAAAACGGATTGACGGAGGTCTTCCGGATCTTTGAATCGGAAGCCATTCTGGTGGCCAATCCCGGTCTGAGCGGGGAGAAATTGGCATTGCTGGAACAGTTGGTGTTCCGGATCCGTTCCGTGCAGGCTGCCAAAAACAACAACTACATTCTGCTGAATGCTCCGGTGGAAAAGCTGGAACAGGTGTGCCGGTTGCTGCCCGGCATGAAGAGTCCCACCGTTATGCCTTTGCGCGACGCCGGCTGGGTGTCTGTGCATTCGGTGGTTCACGAAGATCGTTTTTGGGAAGTGATCGGACAGTTAAAGGAGGCCGGTGCGGAAGGGATCCTGATCATCCCGATCGAGAAAATGATTGTATAACCCCCAACAGGAAAAGAGATGCAAAAAATAGTAAATCCGTCGCGGGAAACCTGGAAAGAGCTTTTGGCCCGCCCGGAGTGGAAAGACGACGAACTGCAAGCTGTGTGCAGCGAGATTTTTGCGGAGGTACGCAAAAACGGGGACGAAGCCCTGAAAAAATACACCTGGTTCTTTGACCGGGTACAGATAGAGAACTGCTGCGTGAGCGAAGAGGAGTTTGCAGAAGCGGAGCGGACGATGCCGGAAGCGTTGAAAGAGGCGATCCGGACAGCCGGAGGGAACATCCGGGAATTTCATGTACGGCAACAGGAGGCGTGCGCAAAGAAGGCGGTGTGGGAAGGAGTGGAGGGAGTCTGCTGTTGGCAGGAAGTGCGGCCGATCGACTGGGTGGGCCTTTACATTCCGGGGGGAACGGCTCCGCTCTTTTCCACCGTGTTGATGTTGGGGATTCCGGCGCAAATAGCCGGGTGCAGGCAGGTAGTGCTCTGTACGCCTCCGGGGAAAAACGGAAAGGTGGAACCGGCCATTCTTTGGACAGCCCGCTATTGCGGCATATCCCGCGTGTACAAAGCTGGCGGCATACAGGCGATCGCGGCCATGACCTTCGGCACGGAAACCGTTCCGGGAGTGGATAAAATCTTTGGTCCCGGCAACCAATTTGTGACGGCGGCCAAACAGTTTGCAACGACCTTCCGGGTAGCCATAGACCTTCCGGCCGGTCCTTCTGAGGTATTGGTCGTGGCAGACGGATCGGCCCGGCCGGAATTTGTGGCTGCCGACCTGCTGTCGCAGGCCGAGCACGGGCGGGACAGCCAGGTGGTTTTACTGACCTGGACGCCGGAAATGGTACCGGCGGTCGAAGCGGAATTGGAACGGCAGTTGGCGTTGCTTCCCCGGAGGGAGGTAGCCGGCGCTGCCTTGGAGAACTCCCGCTGTATCCTGGTAAAAGACCGGGAAACGGCTTTGGAGATAGCGAATGAATACGCTCCGGAACACCTGATCCTCTGTACGGAGGATTACCGTTCGTGGATCCCGGAGATCCGGAACGCCGGATCGGTTTTTCTGGGAAACTATGCGCCGGAAAGCGCCGGGGACTATGCTTCGGGCACCAACCACACCCTGCCGACCAACGCGTATGCCAAGGCGTACAGCGGCGTAGGGGTGTCCTCTTTTACTAAATGCATCAGCTTTCAGGAGATTAGCCGGGAAGGGTTGATGCGCCTTGCGCCGGTGATCGAGATCATGGCGGAAAACGAACAGTTGACGGCTCACCGGAATGCCGTAAGGATCCGGAGAGAGCCGGTTGAAAAATAAGCGGAATATGGAGATTGGAAAATTTATCCGGGAGAACATCCGGAACCTGCAACCCTACTCTTGCGCCCGGGACGAATACCAGGGAGCGGAAGCCATCTTTTTAGATGCGAACGAAAACCCCTTCGACAACGGATGCAACCGCTATCCGGATCCCCGGCAGCAGCGGTTAAAAAAGAGGCTTGCACAGCTAAAAGGGGTTGGAGAAGAGAACCTCCTGATCGGGAACGGGAGCGACGAGATCATCGATCTGCTGATCCGGTGCACCTGCCGGCCGGGAAAAGACAACATCCTTGTGTTTGTCCCCGGTTACTCCATGTACGAGGTGAGTGCGGCTGTGAACGAGGTGGAGGTGCGGCGGATCGGGCTGTTGCCGGATTTTATGCCGGATCTCCGGGAGGCGGAACGGCAGCGGGACAGTCGTACGCGCCTGCTTTTTCTCTGCTCTCCGAATAACCCGACAGGCCATACGCTCCCCCTCTCCCTGATCGGGGAGATTTGCAGCGCCGGGGAGTACTTGGTGGTGGTGGACGAAGCCTACATTGATTTTGCCGAAACCCCTTCGGCTGCGACATTGCTGTCGCAGTACACGAATTTGGTGGTGTTACAGACACTTTCCAAAGCCTGGGGCATGGCAGGGTTGCGTTTGGGGATCGGGATCGCAGACCGGGCGCTGACAGCCATCCTGCACAACATGAAACCACCTTACAATGTCAGCGGGATCGCCCAGGAAAAAGCGTTGCAACTGTTGGAGCGGGAAGAGGAGTTCCGGCAACAGGTGGCGTTGTTGAAAAAGGAGCGGGAGCGCCTGTTCCGGGCCTTTTCGGCATCCCCTGTTTTCCGGAAGGTCTACCCTTCCGAGGCGAACTTTCTCTTAGTGACGACGGAGCATTGCCGGGAGCTGTACGCTTTTCTGACGGAAAGAGGGGTGGTGACCCGTTTGCGGGACATTCCGCCGTTGATTGGCGGGGGTATCCGGATCACTGTCGGAACGGAAGCCGAAAACAACCGGTTGTTGTGGCTTTTGGAGGAGTGGGAAGTGGAGGAAAAAGGATCAAACCGGGAACCTGTAAATAGCTGAACGTATGCGGAAAGAAAAGATCTTGTTTATAGACCGGGATGGAACCATTATCCGGGAGCCGGAGAGCGATTTTCAGGTGGATAGTCCGGAGAAATTTGCTTTTGTTCCCGGTGTGATCGGGGCGCTCCGCCGGCTGGCGGAAGAGACCGACTACCGTTTTGTGTTGGTCAGCAATCAGGACGGGCTGGGTACGCCGGCTTTCCCGGAAGAGAAGTTCCGGCCCCTGCAGGAGCTGATGCTCCGCACGCTGGCCGGGGAAAATGTGGTATTTGACGAGGTGTTGATCGATCGCAGCTTCCCGGAGGAGAACTCCCCGTTCCGGAAACCGCGGACGGGGATGGTGGAGAAATACCTGAACAAAGGATTGGACCGGGAGAATTCCTATGTGATCGGAGACCGGTTGACAGATATGCAATTAGCGGCCAATATGGGAATCCGGGGAATTTATCTGGGAAGCGACAACCCCGGACAGGAGGCGATCGCATACGCTTGCACGACCTGGCTGGAAGCGCTTGCTTTCCTCACAGCCGGGAGCCGCCGTTCCCGAGCTGTCCGGAAGAGTGCGGAGACGTCGGTGGAGGCGGAAGTAGACCTGAACGGTACCGGAAAGGCGGAGATCCGCACCGGGCTCTTCTTTTTCGACCACATGCTGGAACAGATCGCCCGGCACGGAGGAGTAGATCTGAAAATCCGGACGGAGGGAGATTTGCAGGTGGATGAGCACCACACGATAGAGGATACCGGGATGGTTTTGGGGGAGTGCTTCCGGAGTGCGCTGGGCGGCAAAAAGGGGGTGGAGCGGTACGGCTTTACGCTCCCGATGGACGAAGCCCGGGCGGAGGTGTTGCTGGATCTGGGCGGAAGGGCCTGTTTGTGCTGGGAGGTGGAGTGGCGGCGGGAATATGTGGGGGACTTCCCGACAGAGATGGCCCGGCACTTTTTCGCCTCTTTCTGCCGGACGTGCGGGTGTAATCTCCACATACGGGCGACGGGGGAGAACACACACCATGTGTTGGAGGGTATCTTCAAGGCTTTTGCCCGCAGCCTGAAACAGGCGATCCGGCAGTCGGGCGGAGAGATCCCTTCTTCCAAAGGGATGTTTGATTGAGTAATTGACGAAGCATGTGACAGGATGAAAACAGTGATTATTGATTACGGGGCCGGCAACCTCTTTTCGGTGCGGATGGCTCTGCACCGTTTGGGGATACAGCCGGTGGTCAGTTGCGACGAACGGGAGATCCGCTCCGCCGACCGGGTCATTTTTCCCGGGGTGGGACAGGCATCTGCCGCGATGGAACGGTTGAAAAGCCACGGATTGGACCGGATCATTCCGGCCTTGGAGAGGCCTGTGCTGGGCATCTGTCTGGGCATGCAGTTGATGTGTGCTTTTACGGAAGAGGAAGATACCTGCGGATTGGGTGTTTTTCCGTTGCAGGTAGAGAAGATCCGGGGAACGGAAAAGGTACCCCACATGGGCTGGAACCGGATTTCCGGCTTGCAGTCGGGTTTGTTTGAGGGATTGGCGGAGAGCGAGTGGATGTACTTTGTGCACTCCTACTGCGTTCCGGACAATGCAGACGCCATTGCCCGTTGCGATTACCACCGGCCCTTTGCTGCAGCCCTTCGCCGGGAGAATTTTTACGGTTGCCAGTTTCATCCGGAAAAGTCATCCCGTTCGGGAGAACGGATTTTGTGGAATTTTATATACGGAAAATTAGCATGAACGATGTACGTATGGAGATTATACCGGCGATAGACCTGATCGGCGGGAAGTGTGTGCGCTTGACACAAGGTGATTACGAGGCGTGTAAAGTGTATGCGGACGATCCGTTGGAGGTTGCCCGGAGATTTGAAGCGGCCGGTATCCGGCGCTTGCACGTGGTCGATCTGGACGGCGCCCGGTCGTCCGGAGTGGTCAATATCCGGGTGTTGGAACGGATTTGCGCCGGCACCTGCCTCTCGGTGGATTTCGGCGGAGGGATCAAATCGGACGGGGATCTGGAAAAGGTCTTTGCCGCCGGGGCGGATTTTGCCTGTATCGGCAGCCTGGCCTGTGCCGACCGGGAGCGTACGGCCGGCTGGTTGGAGCATTACGGGCGCGACCGGATCATTGTGGGCGCGGACGTCCGGAACCGCAACGTCTGCACACACGGCTGGCAAAACACGACGGAAACGTCGGTGGGTGAGTTGGCAGAGTGGTACGGGGAGCGGTTACGCTACCTGTTGTGTACCGACATTTCAAAAGACGGTATGTTGGGCGGGCCGGCCGTTTCCCTCTACCGGGAGTTGCAGGCCTCTTTCCCGGATCTGCACATCATTGCTTCCGGCGGGGTGGGAAGTGCGGCGGATCTGGAGGCGCTGGAAAAGGCGGGCCTTCCCTCCGTCGTCGTCGGGAAGGCTTTGTACGAGCAGAAAATAACGTTGGAAGAGTTGGCCGCCTGGGCTGTAAAATAAGGGATTATGCTGGCGAAACGGATCATACCCTGTTTGGACGTCCGGGATGGAAGGACGGTAAAAGGTGTTCATTTTCTGGATCTTCGGGATGCCGGGGATGTGGTGGAGTTGGCAACCGGCTATTCGGAGGCCGGGGCGGACGAGTTGGTGTTTCTGGACATTACGGCCAGCCGGGAGAAGCGGCAGACCATGCTGGAGTGGGTGGAGCGGGTGGCCCGGGTGGTCACCATCCCCTTTACGGTGGGGGGTGGGATCTCTTCGGAGCGGGATGTGGAGGCTTTGCTGAAAAAGGGGGCCGATAAGATATCCGTGAACACGTCGGCTTTGGCCGATCCCGGCCTGATCGGCCGCTTAGCCTATTCATTCGGGAGGCAGTGTGTTGTGGTGGCGGTGGACGCCAGCGAAACGGCGGGCGCTTGGGAGGTATACAGCCACGGAGGCCGGCAACCGGCCGGCCGGGAGCTGTACGATTGGGCGCGGGAGGCGGAGGCGCGGGGTGCGGGGGAGTTGCTCTTTACTTCGATGGATCACGACGGCTCCCGGCAGGGGTTTGCCTGCGATGCACTCCGGCGCTTGTCGGAGCAGAGCGCTATTCCCCTGATCGCCTCCGGCGGCGCCGGTTCGCCGGCCGATTTTTACGATGCTTTTACCTGCGGAAAAGCGGATGCAGCTTTGGCAGCGGGTATTTTTCATTACGGAAAGACTTCCATCCGGGAGGTCAAACAGTATTTGCAGGAAAAAGGTGTAACGGTGCGGTTGTAAACTGGGTATAATGGTGCCACAAATAAAGAACAGATGGAAAAAGTAAAATTTGATGAAAAAGGATTGATCCCGGCGATTATCCAGGATGCGGATACCCGGGTTGTATTGATGATGGGGTATATGAACGCAGAGTCCCTCCGCCGGACGGAAGAGAGCGGGAAGGTCTGTTTTTTCAGCCGCTCCCGGCAACGGCTCTGGACGAAAGGGGAGGAGAGCGGGAATTTTCTGGAAGTAACCGGCATCCGGGCGGATTGCGATGGGGACACCCTGCTGATCCGGGCGAGGCCGTACGGGCCTGTTTGCCACACCGGTAGCGATACCTGCTGGCGGGAAGAGAACCGGGGTTCCTGTTTTTTGTTCCGGTTGGAACGTTTGCTGCAAAAACGGAAAAACGATGCTCCGTCCGAATCGTATACGGCCCGCCTCCTCTCCCGGGGCATTAACAAAGTTGCCCAAAAGGTGGGCGAAGAGGCCGTGGAGTTGGTTATCGAAGCCAAAGACAACGACCGGGAGCTCTTTTTAAACGAAGCGGCCGATCTGATGTACCACTATCTGGTGCTTTTGCTGGCCAAAGGGTACGAATTGGAAGATGTGATCGCTGTTTTGAAGGGACGGAATAAAGCGTAGTTTACGGATTCAGCGCTCTCCAGAGTACATCTTTGAGTTCGGTGACGCCCATACCGGTCACGGAGGAGATAAAAACGTAGGGGATTTCCGGCAGTTCCTTCTCCATCTCCTCCATCAACTCCCGGTCTGCACAGTCGCATTTGGTGATGGCAAGCACTCGTTTTTTGTCCAACAGTTCCGGGTTGTACTGCTTCAATTCATTCAGCAGGATCTGGTATTCGGACCGAATGTCGCCCGTATCCACAGGTACCATAAAGAGCAGTACCGAGTTCCGTTCGATGTGGCGCAGGAAGCGGACTCCCAACCCTTTTCCCAAATGCGCCCCTTCGATGATGCCGGGGATGTCCGCCATGACAAACGACCGGTTGTCGCGGTAGGAAACGATGCCCAGATTGGGAACTAAGGTGGTGAAAGGGTAGTCTGCTATTTCCGGTTTGGCGGCGGAGACCACTGATAACAGGGTCGATTTTCCGGCATTCGGGAACCCCACCAAACCGACGTCGGCCAGTACTTTCAACTCCAGGATCACGGTGCGTTCTTCCCGCGGTTCTCCGGGTTGGGCGTATCGGGGTGTTTGGTTGGTGGCAGATTTGAAGTGCCAGTTCCCGAGTCCGCCCCGGCCGCCTTGAACCAAAATGGCTTGCTGTCCGTGTTCGGTAATTTCGCAGATCACCTCTCCGGTATCGGCGTCTTTGGCGACGGTTCCGAGCGGGACGTCGATCACTTTGTCTTCTCCGTCTGCTCCCGTGCATCGCGATTCCGATCCGCCGACCCCGTCGCCGGCAAATACGTGGCGCTGGTATTTCAGATGGATCAATGTCCAGTAGTTGTGGTTTCCCTGTATAATGACGTGCCCGCCCCGGCCTCCGTCCCCTCCGTCCGGGCCGCCTTTGGCCGTCAATTTGTCCCGGTGCAGGTGGGCGGAGCCTTTTCCGCCGGCGCCGCTGCGGCAGAATGTTTTGACATAGTCGATAAAGTTGGTGACAGCCATCGGTGTGTTATTTGCTAAGTTTGTAAAGATCGGGCAAGTTGCGTCCCAGTCCGTCGTAGTCCAATCCCCGTCCCACGACAAAGTCGTTTTCCAGTTCCAGGCCGTAGTAGTCTACCGGGACTTGGCAGATGAGGGATTTGGGTTTGAAAAAGAGAGAGGCGACCCGGATGGTTTCCACCTCTTTTTGCTTCAGTAATTCCAGCAGGTATTGCATGGATTTTCCGGTGTCTACCACATCTTCCAGGATGACGACCGTGCGTCCCGCCGGATCGCGATCCAGTCCGATCAGTTCCCGGATCTCTCCGCCGGAGGAGGTACCCCGGTACGAAGCGATTTTCAGAAAGCAAAGTTCGCTTCCCGGAATGGTGATCTGTTTCATCAGGTCGGAAGCGAACATGAATGCTCCGTTCAGTATGCCTAAGAACAGCGGGTTGCTGCCGGCTAATTCCCGGTTCATCTGTTCTGCCATTTTCCCGATGGCCCGGTCGATGACCGGCGCTTCCAGAAACAGTTCAAAGGTCTTGTCGTGCAGGGTGATGGATTGCATGCGCTCTTCTCTCTTTTTTAAGCTGACAAAGATAGTCTGTTTTTCTTTTATTTCCCGTAGTTTCGTCAGGGCAACAGTACGAAAATTTGTTGTTTCTTTTCGGGAATGCGGAGCGCTTCGGTGTGTTGTCCTTCGTAGTTGTCAATTATGCGGGTGGAGCGATGGTGGAAAAAGAGATAATCGAAACAAAAGTCAAAAGAATTTTTTACTTTTGGATCGAATAATTCAGTTTAATAAAGAAGAATATGACACCGAGAGTTAGTATCATCATGGGCAGCACCTCCGATTTGCCGGTTATGGAAAAGGCGGCGCAGGTGCTGAACGATTTTGCCGTCCCTTTTGAAATAAATGCATTGTCCGCCCACCGCACGCCGGCGGAAGTGGAGCATTTTGCCCGGAATGCGCAGGGAAGGGGGATTGAAGTGATCATCGCAGCCGCCGGCATGGCCGCCCACCTGCCGGGGGTGATCGCCGCCATGACCCCTCTGCCGGTCATTGGGGTGCCCATCAAAGCTTCGCTGGAAGGAATGGATGCCCTGCTGGCCATTACGCAAATGCCTCCGGGGATCCCGGTGGCCACTGTCGCTATCAACGGGGCGATGAACGCAGGCATTTTGGCCGCGCAGATCTTGGCGACAGGCGACGCCGGCTTGAGGCAGAAGGTGGCGGCGTATAAAGAGTCCCTGAAGGAGAAGATCGTAGAGGCCAACAAAGAGCTTTCCCAGGTAAAATTTCCGTTCAAGACCAATTGATCCGGGAGAGCTTCCCGTACGGAAACAAAAACAGCCCGCCGGGTCCATCGGGGGCTGTTTTTTATGGGCGTCTGTTTCAGATTATTTTGCGTAGGCAATGGCGCGGGTTTCCCGGATAACGGTCACCTTTACCTGCCCCGGATAGGTCATTTCGTCCTGGATCCGTTTGGCAATATCGAACGAGATCTTTTCGGCTTCCGCATCGGAGATCTTTTCACTTCCGACCACCACCCGCAGTTCCCGTCCGGCCTGAATGGCGTATGTTTTCACTACTCCGTTGTAGGAGAGCGCCAGATCTTCCATGTCTTTCAACCGTTTGATGTACGACTCCACCACTTCGCGGCGTGCTCCGGGACGTGCTCCGGAAATGGCGTCGCAAGCCTGCACGATGGGGGCGATCAGGGTAGTCATCTCCACTTCTTCGTGGTGCGCTCCGATGGCGTTGCAGATGTCCGGTTTCTCCTTGTACTTCTCCGCCAATTGCATACCGAGAATGGCGTGCGGCAATTCCGGTTCGTCGTCGGGCACCTTGCCGATGTCGTGCAACAAACCGGCGCGTTTGGCCTTTTTGACGTTCAGCCCCAACTCTGCGGCCATGATGGCGCATAGGTTCGCTGTTTCGCGGGCGTGTTGCAGCAGGTTTTGCCCGTAGGAAGAACGGTATTTCATCTTTCCGATCAGGCGGATCAGTTCAGGATGCAGGCCGTGTACGCCCAAGTCGATGGTGGTGCGTTTTCCGGTTTCGATGATCTCCTCTTCGATCTGTTTCTTCACTTTGTTCACTACCTCTTCGATGCGGGCGGGGTGGATCCGTCCGTCTGTCACCAATTGGTGCAGGGAGAGCCGGGCGATTTCCCTTCTCACCGGGTCGAAACCGGACAATACGATGGCTTCGGGGGTGTCGTCCACGATGATCTCAACGCCGGTTGCCGCCTCCAACGCCCGGATATTCCGCCCTTCCCGGCCGATGATCCGTCCTTTGATCTCGTCGGAGTCGATGTGAAAGATCGATACGGCATTCTCCGTAGCCGTTTCGGTGGCTACCCGTTGGATGGTTTTGATCACCACTTTTTTAGCCTCCATGTTGGCTGTCATCCGGGCTTCTTCCATGATCTCGTTGACAAACGAAACTGCTTGCGCTTCCGCTTCTTCCTTCAACGAATCGATCAACCGGGCTTTAGCCTGTTCGCCGGACATCCCGGAGATCGCTTCCAACTGTTCGATCTGCTGTTTCTTGATCTTGTCCAGTTCGCCGACTTTTTTCTCCAATAGCTCTTTCTGCATGTCGATGTTTGTCTGAAGGCTCTGGAGATCTTTGGATTTGCGTTGGATCTCTTCCAATTTTTGGGAAATAGCTGTTTCTTGCTGTTTCACTTTGCTTTCGGCCTGCTGTAATTTGTTGTTCCGGATGGCCGCCTGTTTTTCGTGCTCTGTTTTGATCTGTAAAAATTTCTCTTTGGCTTGTAGGATCTTGTCCTTTTTGATCACTTCTGCCTCCGCTTCCGCTTCTTTTATGATGTTCTCACTTCTGCGTCTCAACGAAATTTTAAGTACCACATAGCCGATGATGAATCCGGCTGCCAGGGCCACGCCCCCTGCAATGAATATATTTACCATAAGTATGATGAATGAATTAATAAAAAATAATATAGTATAATACAAAAAAAACCCGCATTATCTCTTTTGAAAAACCCCTGAATGACACGGGTAGAGCTGCCATTTGATTCAGACTTCCACTGTCCCGAAGGAACTCCGAAGAGTTGAGGCCTGTCTTGGGCAAATAAAGCATCCGCTCTAATGAGTAAAGTGTTGAGTTTCCATTAAAATCAATAATGCGGGAGTATCGTGATTCAAAGAACGTCTAATGTTGTTTACTCTTGTACGAGTTCGTCAATCCTTTTGTTAATTTTTTCAATTTCTTGCATAACAGGCGCCGTATCGTTTCTTTTTTCCGCCTGTATCAGGGCTACCGTGTGGTGGAATGCCGTCAGATACAGAAAGTCCAAAGGGTCGGCTTGTGAGCCGTATTTGGCCTGGTATTTCGAAATCATATCATTAATTCGTTTCGATGCCGCCCGGTAAATTTCTTCTTCGTCCTGGCTTTTGGCAATAATCGGGAACTTTTTGTTCGCTATACTGACATTGATCGAAACGGCAGAATCTTTTTCGCTCATATTAATGGTTCAAAAGAGCAATACACTTGTCAATCTCCCGTACCAGTTGGTTGATCCGCACTTTTGCCTGGTAGCTTCCATCGCCGCTGCCGGAAATTGCGTTTGCCACTCTGGCTGTTTTTAGTTCGTCGTTTATATGTTTGTTCTCCCCTTTCAACGCCTCTATCTCAGCCGTTAACCCGTTCATCTGTTCCTGCTGTTTCCGAATTGTATCCTGGGAAATCGTGTACAATTTAATTAATCTCTCAATTTTGAATTTCAGCTCGTTCAAAACGGCGTCTTCTTTTCCGTTCATAAACTCAATCTTTTCAGGACAAAGATAATTTTTTTTATTTGAATTATCAAGAGACTTGGGTATCTTTGCCAGAGAATATATGATAATGTTTTGTTTGTGAACAATATAAAAAGCCTGTTGGGGGTTTTTCTCTGGATTGGATTGGAGGCGGGTGCGCAACCGGTGGAGCGCGTGTTGCCTATGGCCGGTACGCCTTCATTGAGCGGCAGTTTCGGGGAGTTGCGAGCTACTCATCTGCACGCCGGGGTGGATTTCAGGACCGGCGGACGGACCGGTTTGCCGGTGCGCTGTGTGGACGACGGGATCGTTGCCCGTGTCAATATTTCTGCCGGAGGGTATGGACAGGCTCTTTACATTGAGCATCCCGACGGGGTGACTTCGGTGTACGCTCATTTGGCGCGTTTTCATCCCCGTGTGGAAGCTCTTGTCCGGGAGATCCAATACCGCGAAGAGCGTTTTGAAATAGACGAAGAAGTGAAGACGCTTCGTCTATTTTTTCGCAAAGGCGACACCATTGCCTGGAGCGGCAATACCGGTTCTTCCGGCGGGCCGCATCTCCATTTTGAATACCGGAACACTTTGACAGAGATGGCGTTGGATCCGTTGTATTATATCCGGGTCCGGGATCAGATCGCTCCCGTGTTCCATGCGTTGTACCTGTACCGGGCGGACGGAGAGGGAAGGGAGGAGCGTGTCGGGCAGCTTTTTCCCCGTGTGGTAGCGGGGAATACTTACCGGGCGGAAGCGGTGCGGGTCCCTGCCGGGAAAATAGGGATCGGGGCCTGGATCACGGATGCTATGAACGGTTCATCGGGTAAATTGGGCGTTCACACGCTGGAAGTGACGGTGGACGGGGAGCCGCTGTTTGTGTTGATCCTGAACCGCCTCTCTTTTGACCGGACGGAGCTGATCCATGCTTTGAAGGATTTTTCCCTGTATACCGAGGGAAAAACCGTTTACCGCTGTTTCGGACGGTCTTTGAGGGAGTTAGCGGGGGTACGGATGACGGACGACGGGTGGATGGAGTTGGCGGAGGGAGCGGAAAGAACGGTGGAAGTAAAGGCGACGGACCGGAGCGGGAATATCGTCCGGCTTCGGTTTCAGGTAATTGGTTTGCCCGCCCCGAAACCCAAAAGCGGGAAGGTGTTGAAACCGGGTTGTCCGCACCGGTTAGCGGCCGGGAGGTATTCGCTTTTTTTGGATTCTGCCGCCCTCTTTTCGGCCGTAGACAGTTTGGCTTCTGTTGATCCGGCCGGCTCTTTTGTCGTATCGGAAACGGTACGTCCGTTGAAAACAAAGGGGATTTTAAGAATTTCCGGCGTTTCGGATCCCCGGACGGTGATTTGCCGCTTCACGGAGAAGGGAAAAAGGGAAGCATTGAGGACATTCCGGGACAGTGCCGGAATGTACGCGCTTGTCGGAACGCTTGGGAAATTTACTTATGTACGGGATACTGTTCCGCCTGTGATCGAATACACAGGAGTATCGGGCGGTACCGTCCGGATCCGGATCAAGGATGATTGTGCAGGTATTGATACTTACCGGGTCGAAGCCAACGGTGAGTGGATGCTTTTTGAATACGACGCCAAAACGGCTACGCTTGCCGGCGATCTCCGGGATTCCCGCCTCAAAAAGGGACAAACCAACCGCCTGGTTGTTTCCGTCACCGACCGGGCAGGCAATAAACACGAAAAACGTTTTCAGGTACCGATCCGGTAAATAAAAGAAAGAACATGGAAGAGATCAGAAAATTGATAGAGAATAACCAAACAGAGGAGGCGATCCGGCGATTGGAATCTGTGGACGGATTGCCGGAGAACGAAGAGGCGTTGCTGTTGTTGGGGGAGTTGTATTACCGTCAGGGGCGGAGTACGGATGCGTTGAACCGGTTCAATGCGATTCTGAGAAATCATCCGGATCACGCCAAGGCAAAAGCTTATGTGGAGATGATCAACGATGTGCTGGACTTTTTTTACAAAGACCGCTTAAATCCCTGACGCTCGAAATTTTGTTGTTTTTTGAAAATCGGATTTTGTATTTGGTTTTTTTGCATTAACTTTGTCGTCCATTTTTACAAAGAATTATTCGGCTAAAGCAGTCCTTGAAAGGAGGTGGTCTTATTCCGGGGAGATAAAAAACAGCGAGTTACGGCCGGTTTTCCGGCAACTATCGGCTTCTGCCTTACAGGCGGACGCCGGATGTTTTGGAATAAGATTATACGAAATAGTATCCATTTTTAAAAATACGAAATATGATTGTTGTACCTTTGAAGGAAGGCGAAAATATAGAAAGAGCCTTGAAAAAATTCAAACGGAAATTTGAAAAGACCGGAGTGATAAAAGAGTTGCGGGATCGGCAGGCATTTACAAAGCCCTCTATCCGCAACCGGCAGCAGCATCTGAAGGCTGTTTACAAGCAGTCCTTGCAGATCGCCGAGGAGTGATCCCCGGTTCCCCGCCTGTTCCGGGATCCGTAATCTTGTGCTTTACAATGAATGAGAGCGTATGGACATTGCCCCGTTTCTGAATTATTTGCAGGATGTGAAGCGCTTTTCGGCGCATACGTTGATTGCCTATAAGGAGGATTTGGGTCAATTCCTGCGTTACTGTGATACCATCAACGATATCCGTTCTTTTCGGGACATATCGCCGAAGATCGTCCGGAATTGGGTCGTGCTCAAAATGGCGGAAGGCATGAGCCCGTCGACGGTGAAGCGGAAAATGAGCGCTTTGCGCAGTCTGTTCCGCTACCTTTTGAAAGAGGGAGTGTTGCAGGAAGATCCCGCCGAAACGGTCGTCTTGCCCAAATCGGCCAAAAAATTGCCGGTTTTTGTGCCGGCTTACCGGATGGACGAATTGTTGGACGGCGGCGAATTGGAGGGCGGTTTCCCGGAAATCCGGGACAGGTTGGTGATTTTGACCGCTTACCTGACGGGCATGAGGCGTTCCGAACTGGTCGGATTGAAGGTAAAGGAGGTGGATTTTGCCTCGGAGAGCGTGATCATTACGGGGAAAGGCAACAAGCAGCGATTGATGCCGTTGGCCAAAGAGCTGCTGGAAGAGATGCGGGGCTATCTGGAGATGCGCAGCGAGGTGGTCGGGCAGGAGCACGGCCGCTTCTTTGTTACGGACAGGGGAAAGCCGGTATACGACAAGTTCATTTACCGGCTGGTGGTGAAATATCTGGGAATGGTCACGACCGTTTCCAAGAAAAGCCCGCACGTGTTGCGGCACACGTTCGCTACCCAGTTGCTGAACAACGGGGCCTGTATCGAAGCCATCCGCGAGCTTTTGGGGCATGCGGATCTGGCGGCGACCCAGGTATACACGCAAAATTCGTTTGAAAATTTGGTCAAAGTGTTTAATGAGGCTCATCCGCGGGCTTAAATGAAATAAAAAATACGATGGAAATAAAAATTAATTCGGTGGGTTTTTCAGCCACTGCGCAGTTGGAAGAGTTTATTCAGAAAAAAATTTCCAAATTGGAAAAGTACCACGAAGGCTTGTTGGGAGTGGATGTTACCCTGAAGTTGGAAAAGGATGACAATCTGGAAAATAAAGTGGTGGAAATCAGTGTCGGGATCAAAGGACAGGATCTTTTTGTCAAAAAGCAGGCCAGGAAATTCGAAGAAGCTGTTGACGAGTTGTATGATGTCCTGAAGCGCCAGTTGGTAAAGATCAAGGAAAAAGAGCGGGAAGCGAATTAATTTCCCGATTATTTTTTTTGCAGCATAGAAATTTTGTCTATATTTGCACGCTCGGAAGAATCGCTTTGTGTGAATGTGGTTGAGGAACGTTTTTCTTCTTGCTTTGGAGTGTATATTTTTTGCAATAAATTGTTTAATAATAAATTTTTAGAGTTATGGCTAAAGAGAAATTTGACAGGTCAAAACCGCACGTAAATATTGGTACGATCGGTCACGTTGACCACGGTAAAACCACTTTGACTGCTGCTATTACAACCGTATTGGCAAACAAAGGTCTTTCTGAAAAACGTTCTTTCGATTCAATCGACAACGCTCCGGAAGAAAAGGAAAGAGGGATCACGATCAATACCTCTCACGTAGAGTACCAGACTGCCAATCGTCACTATGCGCACGTTGACTGTCCCGGCCACGCCGACTACGTGAAGAACATGGTAACGGGTGCCGCTCAGATGGACGGAGCCATTTTGGTTTGCGCCGCCACCGACGGTCCGATGCCCCAGACACGCGAGCACATTCTGTTGGCCCGCCAGGTAAACGTTCCGAAGATCGTTGTGTTCCTGAACAAAGTGGACATGGTGGACGATCAGGAAATGTTGGAACTGGTGGAAATGGAACTTCGCGAACTGCTGTCTTTCTACGGTTACGACGGAGATAACACCCCGATCGTTCTGGGATCTGCTTTGGGCGGTCTGAACGGCGAAGCCAAATGGGAAGATAAGATCATGGAATTGATGAATTCTGTGGACGAATGGATCCCGCTGCCTCCGCGCGACAACGAAAAGCCGTTCCTGATGCCGGTGGAAGACGTATTTTCCATCACGGGCCGCGGTACGGTGGCTACCGGACGTATTGAAACAGGTATCATCCATGTGGGTGATGAAATGGAGATCATCGGTCTGGGCGCTGACGGAAAGAAAACCGTATGTACCGGGGTTGAAATGTTCCGCAAGTTGCTGGATCAGGGAGAAGCCGGAGACAACGTGGGGCTGTTGATGCGCGGTATCGACAAACACGAAATCAAACGCGGTATGGTATTGGCAAAACCGGGTTCTGTGAAACCGCACCAGAAGTTCAAAGCCGAGGTGTATATCCTGAAGAAGGAAGAAGGTGGCCGCCACACGCCGTTCCACAACAAATACCGGCCGCAGTTCTACCTGCGTACGATGGACGTAACCGGTGAGATCACCCTGCCGGCTGGAACCGAAATGGTTATGCCGGGAGATAACGTGACCATCACGGTGGAATTGCTGACCCCGGTGGCTTGTTCACTGGGTCTCCGGTTCGCTATCCGCGAAGGCGGACGCACCGTAGGCGCCGGACAGATCACTGAAATTCTGGATTAATCCGAAATAGCACGAAGAGGCCGGTTGAAAGACCGGCCTCCTTACGGGTGTAGCTCAGTCGGTAGAGCATCGGTCTCCAAAACCGAGTGTCGGGAGTTCGAGTCTCTCCACCCGTGCTTAAAATGTTTTCGCAATGAAAATGAAGACTTACCTTTCAGACGTATATAACGAATTGGTGCATAAAGTGTCCTGGCCTTCCTGGCCGGAGTTGCAAGGTAGTGCTACGGTGGTGATGGTTGCTTCCGTCCTGATCGCCTTAGGCATCTTTGTGATTGATTTTGTATTCAGGCACGTTATGACCTTTGTTTACAGTATGTTTTATTAATAATCCCAAAAGACTGAGATGGCAGAAGTTAAGAAGAGATGGTATGTACTTCGTGTGATCGGTGGAAAAGAGAAGAAGGTGAAGGAGTACATCGAAAACGAAATTGCCAGTTTGAGGCTTCAGGATTATGTTTCACAGGTTTTGATACCTACCGAGAAGGTTTATCAGATTCGTAACGGGAAAAAGATCAGCAAAGAGCGCAACTTTTTTCCGGGGTATGTACTGATCGAAGCCGCCTTGGTTGGAGAAGTACCCCACCTGCTTCGTGATATCACGAATGTAATTGGCTTCCTGGGGGAAACGAAAGGAGGAGATCCGGTTCCGATGCGTCTGGCAGAGGTCAACCGGATACTCGGAAAGGTAGATGAACTTGCAGAGCAACCGGAAGAAATAAGCATCCCTTATTTCGTGGGCGAATCCGTAAAAGTTACAGACGGACCGTTCAACGGGTTTACCGGCGTGATAGAGGAGGTGAACAGCGACAAGAAGAGATTGAAGGTTATTGTCAAGATCTTCGGACGCAAGACGCCGCTCGAATTGAGTTTCATGCAGGTAGAGAAAGAATAATTAAATTTTGAGAAAAAATCATGGCAAAACAAGTTGAAGCGATTATCAAGTTGCAGATTAAAGGTGGTGCCGCAAATCCTTCTCCCCCTGTAGGACCTGCATTGGGTTCCAAAGGAGTCAACATCATGGACTTCTGCAAACAGTTCAATGCCAGGACACAGGAGATGAGCGGGAAGATTGTCCCGGTAATTATCCAGGTTTACGGAGATAAGTCTTTCGACTTTATCACCAAACAGCCGCCTGTTGCCGTTCAGCTTTTAGAAACAGCGAAAGTCAAATCCGGTTCGCCGGAACCCAACCGTAAAAAGGTCGGCTCTGTTACCTGGGCTCAGGTACGGGAGATCGCCGAAGGGAAAATGAGCGACTTGAACGCTTTCGAAGTGGAAAAGGCGATGAGCATGGTAGCCGGAACTGCCAGAAGTATGGGTATCACTGTTGAAGGTGAAAAGCCTTTTTAAAAATTTGTAAAAAGTTCAAACACAATGAGCAAACTGACAAAAAATAAAAAGGTAGCTTTGGAAAAGGTCGAAAATGGTAAAGTGTATACCATTGAGGAGGCAGCTAAGTTGGTAAAGGAGATCACTTATACCAAGTTCGATGCGTCGGTCGACATGGACGTTCGTTTGGGCGTAGACCCGCGGAAAGCCAATCAAATGGTGCGCGGCGTTGTGACGTTACCCCACGGTACCGGTAAAGAGATCCGGGTTTTGGTGCTCTGTACTCCCGACAAGGAGGAAGAAGCTAAAGCTGCCGGAGCCGACTATGTAGGATTGGATGACTATATTGAAAAGTTGAAGGGCGGCTGGACCGACATCGACATCATTATTACGATGCCTTCCATCATGGGTAAGATCGGTGCTTTGGGACGAATTTTAGGTCCGCGCGGACTGATGCCTAACCCCAAAAGCGGTACGGTGACGATGGAGATCGGCAAGGCTGTTACGGAGGTGAAGCAAGGGAAGATTGATTTTAAAGTTGACAAATTCGGTATCGTACACTCTTCTATCGGGAAGGTGAATTTCGATGCGGACAAGATCCGGGAAAATGCACGTGAGTTCATGAGCACGATCCAGAAATTGAAACCGTCCGCAGCCAAAGGTACCTACGTGAAGAGCGTATTCCTGTCAAGTACAATGAGCCCCGGTATTAAGTTAGACCTTAAGTCATTACTTGATTAATTATTAACCTTTAAAGGATCGTTGTAGAATGAAAAGGGAAGAAAAACAAGTAATCATAGACAATTTAACCGAGCAGATCAAATCGTACAAACATCTGTACGTAAGCGATATTTCGGAATTGAACGCAGAAGCTACGCAAGCCTTGCGCAGGGAGTGTTTCAAAGCCGGGATCAAACTGATACAGGTAAAAAACACCCTGTTGAAAGTAGCGCTTGACGGATTGGAAAACAACTACGAAGAACTTTACAGCGTGTTGGCAGGATCCAGTGCGATCATGCTGAGCGAAACGGGAAATGCTCCCGCCAAGCTGATCAAGGAGTTCCGGAAAAGTCACGACAAGCCCGTATTGAAGGCTGCTTATGTGGAAGAGTGTATCTATGTGGGTGAAAACCAGTTGGAAGCTTTGGTCAGCGTCAAATCGAAAGAGGAGTTGCTGGGCGATCTGATCGGACTGTTGCAAGCCCCGATGCAAAGACTGGTTTCTGCGCTGGAATCAGGGAAGAACACTATCGGTGGTGTGTTGAAAACACTGGAAGATAGAGCGTAATAAATTATTTATCAAGAGTAAAAAACAATTAAATATCTATTGAAATGGCAGACTTGAAAAAACTTGCAGAGGAATTAGTGAACCTGACTGTAAAAGACGTAAAAGAATTAGCTGACATCTTAAAAGAAGAGTATGGTATCGAACCGGCTGCCGCTGCTGCTGTTGTGGCTGCACCCGCAGCCGGTGGCGCTGCTGCCGCCGAAGCGGAACAGACCGAATTCGATGTGATCCTGAAATCAGCCGGCGCTGCTAAGTTGGGCGTTGTGAAATTGGTGAAGGAACTGACCGGTCTCGGATTGAAGGAAGCCAAAGAGTTGGTGGACAAAGCCCCGACCCCGGTGAAGGAAAAAGCTTCCAAAGATGAAGCCAATTCACTGAAAGCAGCCCTGGAAGAAGCGGGAGCCGAAGTTGAACTTAAATAGCACATGCCCGTTCGGGTTCAAAGGTTTAGAGTCATTTTTTGACTCTAAACCATTTTGTCGTTACTATTGTTTAGGTTCCAAAAAATAATTCGATGTCTTCAAATCACTCAAATCAACGAATAAGTTTTGCCTCTACGAAAAATCAGTTTAAATACCCTGATTTTCTGGAAGTGCAGTTAAAGTCTTTCAAGGACTTTTTTCAATTGGGCACCACCCCTGAAAACAGAAAAAACGAAGGCCTTTACACCGTTTTCAAAGAGAACTTTCCGATAACCGACACCCGTAACAATTTTGTGCTGGAGTTCCTCGATTATTTTATCGATCCTCCCCGCTACACGATTGACGAGTGTTTGGAGCAGGGACTGACTTACGGTGCGCCTCTGAAAGCAAAACTGAAACTTTTCTGTACGGATCCCGAACACGAGGATTTCGATACGGTGATCGAAGACGTTTATCTGGGGAATGTACCCTACATGACACCCAAAGGAACTTTTGTGATCAATGGTGCGGAACGTGTGATCGTTTCCCAGTTGCACAGATCGCCGGGCGTCTTTTTCGGGCAAAGCGTTCATGCGAACGGTACTAAACTGTATTCCGCCCGGATCATTCCTTTCAAGGGATCCTGGATCGAGTTCGCCACGGACATCAATAATGTGATGTATGCGTATATCGACCGGAAGAAAAAATTACCCGTAACAACCCTTTTGCGTGCCATCGGTTTTGAGACGGACAAGGATATCCTGGAGATTTTCGGATTGGCGGATGAAATAAATGTCTCCAAGACCGGCTTGAAAAAAGTTGTGGGTCGCCGTTTGGCTGCGCGTGTTTTGAAGACTTGGACGGAGGATTTTGTGGACGAGGATACGGGCGAAGTGGTTTCCATCGAGCGGAACGAGATCATTGTGGATCGTGAAACCGTCCTGGAGAACGAGCACATCGAGGACATTGTGGAATCCGGCGCCAAAACCATCCTGTTGCACAAAGAGAAGCAGAATCTGGCGGATTACGCCATCATTTACAATACGCTGCAAAAAGATCCGTGTAATTCGGAGAAAGAAGCAGTACTGTACATTTACAGGCAATTACGCAGTTCCGAGCCGCCCGACGAGGCGACGGCGCGGGACGTGATCGATAAATTGTTTTTTTCGGACAAACGGTATGACCTCGGAGATGTAGGTCGTTACAAATTAAACAAAAAACTCGGTTTGAACACGGATACAGATGTGCGTGTTCTGACCAAGGAAGATATTATCGAGATCATCAAATATCTGATCAAGCTGCTGAATGCCAGGACGGATGTGGATGATATCGACCACCTCAGCAACCGGCGCGTCCGGACGGTCGGGGAACAGTTGTATAACCAGTTCGGGGTCGGTTTGGCGCGTATGGCCAGAACCATCCGCGAACGGATGAATGTCCGCGACAACGAGGTGTTTACCCCCGTGGATCTGATCAATTCGAAGATACTTTCTTCTGTGATTAATTCATTCTTCGGGACGAATGCCCTCTCTCAGTTTATGGATCAGACCAACCCGCTGGCGGAGATCACGCACAAGCGCCGTATGTCTGCGCTTGGTCCGGGGGGGCTTTCCCGCGAACGCGCCGGATTTGAAGTGCGCGACGTACACTATACGCACTACGGGCGGCTTTGCCCGATTGAAACGCCCGAAGGGCCGAACATCGGTTTGATCTCCTCGTTGTGCGTGTATGCCAAGATCAACGATCTGGGTTTTATCGAAACTCCCTACCGCCGGGTAAACAACGCGGTTGTCGACCTCTCTCCGGGAGGGGTGAAGTACCTTTCTGCGGAAGAAGAGGAGGGATTGATCATTGCACAGGCCAATGCTCAGATCGACGATCAGGGAAATTTTGTAGACAAACGGGTAAAATCCCGTCAGGATAGTGATTTCCCGTTGGAAGAGGTGGAAAAAGTGGATTTGATGGACGTAGCGCCCAATCAGATCGCTTCTATTGCGGCTTCCCTGATCCCCTTTCTGGAACACGACGACGCCAACCGCGCCCTGATGGGCTCCAACATGATGCGCCAGGCTGTTCCGATCATCAGGCCGGAATCCCCGATCGTGGGAACCGGTCTGGAAGGGGCTTTGGTGCGGGACTCCCGTACGCAGATCGTAGCGGAAGGTCCCGGTGTTGTGGAGTATGTGGACGGTTGCCGGATCGTGGTGAAGTACGACATGACGGAAGACGAACGTTTTGTGAGTTTTGACGGGGATACCAAAGAGTATTCTTTACCCAAATACAAACGCACCAACCAGAGCACGACCATTACCCTGCGTCCGATCGTTCGGAAAGGGAACCGGGTGAAGGAGGGGCAGATCCTGACGGAGGGGTACTCTTCCGAGGCAGGCGAGCTGGCGTTGGGACGCAACCTGAAAGTGGCGTACATGCCCTGGAAAGGTTATAACTACGAAGACGCTATCGTGATCTCGGAAAACATTGTGCGGAACGATGTGTTCACCTCCGTACACGTGGACGAGTATTCGTTGGAGGTTCGGGAAACGAAACGGGGCTTGGAAGAGTTGACTGCCGATATTCCGAACGTGAGCGAGGAGGCGACCAAGCATTTGGATGAAAACGGTATGATCCGCATCGGCGCCCGCATTGAGCCGGGGGATATCCTGATCGGGAAGATCACTCCGAAGGGAGAGTCGGATCCCAGTCCGGAAGAAAAACTGTTGCGCGCCATTTTCGGAGACAAGGCCGGGGATGTGAAAGATGCGTCGTTGAAGGCGACTCCTTCGTTGAGAGGGGTGATCGTCGACAAAAAACTGTTCCAGCGATTGGTGGGCGACCGGAAATCGAAAGCGACGGGCAAAACCCTGCTGGCGGAGATCGACGAGCAGTTCAACCGGCAGGTGGCCGATCTGAACGAGGTGCTGATCGAAAAACTGTTCGAACTGACCAATGGAAAAACCTCTCAGGGAGTGAAAAATTACCTGAACGAGGATGTGATACAGAAAGGCGTCAAATTTACCCTGAAAACTTTGCAGGGATTGAACATGTTGGAGATCAACCCCAACAAATGGACGACCGATAAGCAGAAAAACGACATGATCCGGGATCTGCTGCACAACTATGTGATCCGGTATAAGGGGATCGAGGGGCAGATGAAGCGGAAGAAGTACAACGCTACTGTTGGGGACGAGCTTCCGACCGGTATCATCAAGATGGCCAAGGTCTATGTGGCCAAGAAACGCAAATTGCAGATCGGTGACAAGATGGCCGGCCGCCACGGTAACAAGGGGATCGTATCCCGTGTAGTCCGGGTGGAAGACATGCCGTTCCTGGCGGACGGAACGCCGGTGGATATCTGTCTGAACCCGCTGGGAGTACCTTCCCGTATGAACCTCGGACAGGTGTTCGAAGCTGTGTTGGGTTGGGCCGGAAAAGAGTTGGGATACAAGTTTGCCACGCCGATCTTTGACGGAGCTGATCTGGATCAGATCAACGCCTACACGGAGAAGGCCGGTGTGCCGCAGTACGGGACAACTTACCTGTACGACGGCGGTACCGGCGAACGCTTTGACCAGCAGGCGACGGTAGGGGTGACCTACATGCTGAAATTGGGACACATGGTCGACGACAAGATGCACGCCCGTTCCATCGGGCCGTACTCCCTGATCACCCAGCAGCCGCTCGGAGGGAAAGCCCAGTTCGGGGGACAGCGTTTCGGGGAGATGGAGGTATGGGCTCTGGAAGCTTTCGGAGCGTCGCACATCCTGCAGGAGATCCTGACGGTTAAATCGGACGATGTGATCGGAAGAACCAAGACTTACGAACATATCGTTAAAGGCGAGCCGATGCCTGCGCCGGGATTGCCCGAGTCGTTCAATGTGTTGTTGCATGAGTTGAGAGGATTAGGTTTAAGCGTTAATTTGATATAATTATGGCCTTTAGAAAAGAGAGTAATACCAATAAGCCTAAAAGCTTTACCAAAATAGCGATCGGACTGGCCTCTCCGGAGGAGATCCTGGAACACTCCAGCGGCCAGGTGTTGAAACCGGAAACGATCAACTACCGGACTTACAAACCCGAACGCGACGGTCTGTTCTGCGAACGGATCTTCGGGCCGGTAAAAGATTACGAGTGCCATTGCGGAAAATACAAGCGTATCCGTTACAAAGGGATCGTATGCGACCGGTGCGGGGTGGAAGTGACGGAAAAAAAGGTGCGGAGAGAGCGGATGGGACATATCCAGTTAGTGGTGCCGGTGGCGCACATCTGGTACTTCAAATCCCTGCCGAATAAGATCGGTTACCTGCTGGGGTTGCCTTCCAAGAAATTGGATGCTGTCATTTACTACGAAAGGTATGTGGTGGTACAGCCGGGGGTGTTGTCCGATAAATTGAATACACTGGATTTCCTGACCGAAGAGGAGTACATGGATTACATGGATGCCCTGCCGGCGGAAAATCAGCATCTGGATGACGAAGATCCCCAGAAATTCATTGCGAAGATGGGGGCCGAAGCCATCGGCATGTTGCTGGAACGTTTAAATCTGGACGATCTGTCGTACGATTTGCGCCACAAAGCCAACACGGAAACTTCCCAGCAGCGTAAGAATGAGGCGCTGAAACGCTTGCAGGTGGTGGAAGCATTCCGGGAGAGCAAAGAGGTGAACAAGCCGGAGTGGATGATCGTGAAGGTGTTGGCGGTGATCCCGCCGGAGTTGCGCCCGTTGGTTCCGTTGGACGGCGGCCGCTTTGCCACTTCCGACCTGAACGACCTCTACCGCCGTGTCATCATCCGGAACAACCGTTTGAAACGGTTGATCGAGATCAAGGCTCCGGATGTGATCCTGCGCAACGAGAAACGCATGTTGCAGGAGGCGGTGGATTCGCTTTTTGACAACTCCCGCAAATCCAATGCGGTCAAGATCGAGAACAACCGTCCGCTGAAATCCCTCTCCGACAGTTTGAAAGGGAAACAGGGACGTTTCCGTCAGAACCTGCTCGGTAAACGGGTGGACTACTCCGCCCGTTCGGTGATCGTGGTAGGCCCCGACCTGAAAATGCACGAATGTGGTTTGCCGAAAGACATGGCGGCCGAATTGTATATGCCGTTCATTATCCGCAAGTTGATTGAACGCGGGATCGTGAAAACGGTCAAGAGCGCCAAAAAGATCGTAGACCGGCGTGATCCGGTGGTATGGGACATTCTGGAAAATGTGTTGAAAGGACACCCCGTGCTGTTGAACCGGGCTCCTACGCTTCACCGTCTGGGGATCCAGGCGTTTCAGCCGAAGTTGATCGAGGGGAAGGCGATCCGCCTGCACCCGTTGGCCTGTACCGGGTTTAACGCCGACTTCGACGGTGACCAGATGGCCGTACACCTCCCGTTAGGGAACGAAGCTATTTTGGAGGCGCAGATCCTGATGTTGTGTGCGCACAACGTTTTGAATCCGGCCAACGGCGCACCGATCACCGTTCCTTCGCAGGACATGGTGTTGGGATTGTATTACATCACCAAAGCGAAAAAAGGGGTGAAGGGAGAAGGGTTGACCTTCTACTCTCCCGAAGAAGTGGTGATCGCACTGAACGAGAAGGCGGTGGATCTGCACGCAGAGATCAAAGTGAAGATCGACGACGTGGACAAAGACGGAAACCCGTACAAACACATCGTTGAAACAACGGTCGGCCGGATCATGCTGAATGAATTCCGTCCGAAAAATTTCCCGTATATCAACGCGCTGATCACCAAGAAAACCCTGAGGGACATCATCGGGGATGTGTTCAAGATCTGCGGAGTGGATGTGACGGCCAAATTTTTGGACGACATCAAAGACCTGGGATACCGCAAGGCATTCGAAGGCGGACTCTCCTTCAATCTGGAGGATGTGGTGGTGCCCGATGAAAAGAACGCTTTGCTGGACGAAGGGTACCAGCAGGTGGACGAGGTGATGGCGAACTACAACATGGGGTTCATTACCAACAACGAGCGCTACAACCAGATCATCGATATCTGGACGCACGTGAATGCGAACCTGACCTCCACGCTGATGAAACAGTTGGCCGGCGACAAGCAGGGGTTCAACTCCATCTATATGATGTTGGATTCCGGCGCTCGCGGATCGCGGGAACAGATCCGCCAGTTGGGCGGTATGCGCGGTTTGATGGCCAAACCTCAGAAATCCGGGGCAACCGGGGGCCAGATCATTGAAAATCCGATCCTGGCGAACTTCAAGGAGGGGCTTTCGGTATTGGAGTACTTTATCTCTACCCACGGTGCGCGTAAGGGGTTGGCGGATACCGCTCTGAAAACGGCGGATGCCGGTTACCTGACCCGCCGTCTGGTGGATGTGGCCAATGACATTACCATTACGGAAGAGGATTGCGGTACGTTGAGAGGCGTTACCATCTCTGCCATTAAAAACAACGAAGAGATCGTTTCTTCCCTGTACGAACGGATATTGGGACGGGTTTCCGTACACGATGTGTACCATCCGAATTCCGGTGAACTGTTGGTGAAATCGGGCGAGGAGATCACGGAAGAGATAGCCGCAGCCATAGACAACTCTCCGATCGAACGGTTGGAGGTGCGTTCCGTGCTGACCTGCGAGGCAAAGAAAGGAGTATGCGCCAAATGTTACGGACGCAACCTGGCGACCGGCCGGTTGGTAGAGAAGGGAGAAGCCGTGGGAACCATTGCCGCCCAGTCGATCGGGGAACCCGGTACGCAGTTGACATTGAGAACTTTCCACGTGGGGGGTACCGCCGGTAATATCTCCAGCGAAAACTCCCTGAAGGCGAAATACGACGGCTATGTAGAGTTCGAAGAGATGCGTTCGGTGGCCTATACCGCCGAGAACGGGCAAAAATGCGACGTGGTGGTAGGCCGTTTGACGGAGCTCCGGATCATCGACAAGAACACCAACATTGTGTTGGTTACCCACAACATCTCTTACGGAGCCAAAGTGTTCGTGAAGAACGGACAGGAGGTGAAAAAAGGCGATCTGCTTTCCGAATGGGATCCGTTCAATGCGGTGATCATTACGGAATTTGGAGGTAAAGTGGCCGGAGAGAACCTGATCGAAGGGGAGACCTTTAAAGAGGAATCGGACGAAATAACCGGTTTCCGCGAAAAGGTGATCACCGATTTCCGGGATAAAACAAAAGCGCCTGCGATCCTGATCAAGGATAAGAAGGGGGCAGTCATAAAGAGCTACAATCTCCCCGTAGGCGCTCACATCGTTGTGAAAGAGGGAGATACAGTCGTAGCCGGTAGCACCATCGTAAAGATTCCCAGAGCCGTAGGAAAGGCCGGCGACATCACGGGAGGTTTGCCGCGGGTAACCGAGTTGTTCGAGGCCCGCAATCCTTCCAATCCGGCAGTTGTTTCCGAAATCGACGGAGAGGTGACGTACGGGAAGGTGAAACGCGGCAACCGGGAGATCATCATTACTTCCAAAGCCGGAGAGGTGAAGAAATACTTAGTTTCGTTGACCAAGCAGATATTGGTGCAGGAGAACGACTATGTACGCGCCGGTACGCCGCTCTCGGACGGAGCGATCACGCCGACCGATATTCTGAATATCGAGGGGCCGATCAAGGTGCAGGAGTACATTGTGAACGAGGTGCAGGATGTGTACCGGATGCAGGGGGTAAAGATCAACGACAAGCATTTCGAGATCATCGTACACCAGATGATGCGGAAGGTGCTGATCCAGGATTCCGGCGATACGCGCTTTTTGGAAAACCAGATCGTGGACAAAGCCGAATTCATGGGAGAGAACGATGAGATGTTCGGCAAGAAAGTGGTGCTGGATGCCGGAGATTCCGACCGGGTGAAACCGGGCCAGATCATTTCGGTGCGCACCTTGCGGGACATCAACTCCCAGTTGAAACGAAGAGACCTGAAGACCGTACAGGCGCGGGATGCCGTGCCGGCGACTTCTGCGCAGGTGTTGCAGGGAATTACCCGGGCGGCGCTGCAGACCTCCAGTTTTATCTCGGCGGCTTCTTTCCAGGAAACCACCAAGGTACTGAACGAAGCGGCGATCTACGGAAAGGTGGATCCGCTGGAAGGGTTGAAGGAGAACGTGATCTGCGGTCACCTGATCCCGGTAGGTACCGGTATGAAAGAGTTCAAGGGATTGGTCGTAGGGGCAAAAGACGAAATGGAGCAATTATCCAGATAAGAAAAAGGCGCCGGTTCCGGCGCCTTTTTTTCACAGATGTATAACTGTTAAAAACTACGGTTATGGAAGAGAAAAAACAACAGTTGGATATAGAACTGAACCACGAGATCGCTCAGGGAATTTACGCGAATCTGGCGGTTATTTCGCATTCGACTTCGGAGTTTATTGTGGATTTTGTGCGGATCATGCCGGGGGTCCCGAAGGCGGAGGTAAAGAGCCGGATCATCCTCACCCCGGAACATGCCAAACGGCTGATGCTCGCTTTGCAGGACAACATCCGGAAGTACGAACAGATGCACGGAAAGATCAATTTCCCGGAGGAGAACCGGTCGGCGGGATTCCCTTTAAACTTAGATTCCAAGGGAGAGGCGTAACGGAATCCCGGCCGGGGGATCAGCCCAAAAATTCGAGCAATTTGTTTACCATATCGGGGGAGCCTGTGTAGAACGGGCTTCTTTGGTGGATGTATTCGGGAGCGATGTCCAAGATCCGTTGCTTCCCGTCTGTGGCAACCCCTCCGGCCTGTTCGAGAAGGTAGGCGATCGGATTGCATTCGTACATCAGCCTCAATTTTCCCCGGGGGTAAAATTCTGTTTCCGGATAGAGGAACAGGCCGCCTTTCAACAGGTTCCGGTGTACGTCGGCCACCAGCGAACCGATGTACCGGGATACGAACGGACGGTGGGTGTCCGGATCGTTTTCCTGGCAATATTTGATGTATTTTTTGACGCCGTCGGGGAATTTGATGTAGTTCCCTTCGTTGATGGAGTAGATAACGCCGTTTTTGGGAGTTTTGATGGCGGGATGGGAGAGGCAGAACTCCCCGATGGAAGGGTCTAAAGTAAATCCGTTCACTCCCTGCCCCACCGTGTAGACCAACACGGTCGACGAACCGTAGATGATGTATCCGGCGGCCACCTGGTCGCTTCCCTTTTGCAAAAAATCCGCTTCCGTAACCGGTGTTCCGACCGGGGAGATCCGCCGGTAAATGGAGAAGATGGTGCCGATGGAGACGTTGACGTCGATGTTGGACGATCCGTCTAAGGGATCCATGCAGACAATGTATTTGGCGTTGCTATGGAGGGGATTGTTAAAAATAATGGTGTCCTGTTTCTCTTCCGATACGGCGGCGCAGCATTCGCCGCACACGCAGAGTTCGTTCACGAACGTATCGTCTGCATAGACATCTAATTTTTGCTGGTTCTCCCCCTGGACATTGCTGCCTCCCGCCTGTCCCAGGATATCCACCAACCCTGCTTTGTTGACCTGCCGGTTCACTTTTTTGGCGGCGATGCCGATATGGTGCAATAACCGGGAAAAATCCCCGGTTGCGCCGGGATACGCGGATTGCTGTTCAGTAATGAACTGGTTCAGGGTGTTTGCTTTGTACATAGCGGCAGGTTAGTTAGTATACTCGCAAATATAAGCTAATTCGGCAGAAAATGCAAACGTTTGCTTTTTTGATGCCGGGATCCGGAAAGAGGGCGACCCGGCACTTTCCTGTGACATATCCGTCTCAATTCTTTCGGCAGTTGAATCTAAAAGGTATCTTTGCCTCCGCTAATCTCTAAAACAGAAACACACATGGCCGACGATAAAAAGATCATTTTTTCGATGGTGGGGGTGAGTAAAACCTTTCCTCCGTCCAACAAGCAGGTATTGAAAGATATTTACCTCTCCTTTTTTTACGGAGCCAAGATCGGCATTATCGGTTTGAACGGTTCCGGAAAATCCACGTTGTTGAAGATTATTGCCGGTGTGGAGAAGGAGTACCAGGGAGAGGTGGTTTTTTCGCCGGGCTATACGGTGGGGTATTTGGAGCAGGAACCTCATTTAGACGAGCGGAAAACGGTCAAGGAGGTGGTGATGGAAGGGGTCAAACCGATCACCGATGTGTTGGAAGAGTACGAAGAGATCAACCGGAAATTCGGGGAACCGGAGTATTACGAAGATGCGGAGAAGATGGACAAGTTGTTTGCCCGCCAGGCGGAATTGCAGGATCAGATAGATGCGACGGATGCCTGGAATTTAGACAGTAAGCTGGAACGGGCGATGGATGCGCTCCGCTGTCCGCCGGAAGACCAGCCGGTAAGTCTCCTGTCGGGCGGCGAGAGGCGCCGGGTGGCGTTGTGCCGGTTGTTGTTGCAGCAGCCCGATATTTTGTTGTTGGACGAGCCGACGAACCACCTGGATGCAGAGTCGATCGATTGGTTGGAGCAGCACCTGAAACAGTATCCGGGTACGGTGATCGCCGTGACGCACGACCGCTATTTCTTAGACCACGTAGCCGGCTGGATATTGGAGTTGGATCGTGGGGAAGGGATCCCGTGGCAGGGAAACTACTCCTCCTGGTTGGACCAGAAAACCAAACGGATGGCTCAGGAAGAGAAGACAGCCAGCAAGCGGCGCAAAACGCTGGAGCGGGAGTTGGAGTGGGTACGGATGGCTCCCAAAGCCCGTCAGGCCAAGGGGAAAGCGCGTCTGAACTCTTATGAAAATCTGTTGAACGAGGACCAGAAAGAGCAGGAGGAGAAGCT
>JAISVB010000066.1 GCA_031271755.1 Culturomica sp. | reverse complement strand
TATTCTTTTTCAAAGGGGCAATACGGGGAGAAAATCATACATGCCTTATGAAGCAAGTACCCGTATTTGGAGATATAGAACAATGCCCTTTGTGTAAAAAGAGTGCAAGACGACAACCTGTTCAAGCGAAGGGGTATCAGGAACCGACATTGTTTTATATTTATCATTGCACATCGTGCAATACCTCTTTCTCATTGCCGCGTGTCGATTCGACAGACATATATCAACTCATTTATGAAAAAGGTCATAAAATTTCAGGATATAACCGATACTGGAGGTATTATAATGAGATAGAGCAACAAAAAGACCCTCTCCGGTATCTTGAAAATGTTGAGCCTATATATTGGGGTATTTCTATGGCCTTGAAAAAATTTCTTATTGGAAAAAAGGATGCTAAAATCTTAGAAATAGGTTCCGGTTTGGGATATCTTACCTATGCTCTTCGCAACGCAGGATTTACGAATGCATATGGGTTGGAAATAGCTCAAGAAGCTGTAGAAAGGGCGAATAAAAGATTTGGGCCATTTTATATACAGGCTGATTTGTTTCAGTATGCTAAAGAGCAGACTAACAATTATGATGTTATCTACTTGAGCGAGGTAATTGAACATATTGAGGATTCGATGGGATTTATTGAAACTAGCCTGTCTTTGCTGAAAGATGGCGGAGCGTTGATAATGACAACTCCGAACAAGTCTTTTTATCCGGATACAGCTATTTGGGCTACAGATAATCCTCCTGTGCACTGTTGGTGGTTTAGTGAAGAATCCTTTAAATATATTGCTGAATGTTTTGATGTGGCTGTTTCTTTTATTGATTATTCTGAATATTATCGGAACCATGAATTAACGATGATCAATAAGAAATCGTACGTAAATTATGTGAATAAAAGGTTTATATTTGATGCACATGGAGAATTGATCAGAGTTAAGTCCGCCAAAAGAAAACCCGGATGGAGAAGGGCCTTCAAATCTTTTAAAAGAAGATTTCAGACAAAAGTATACCCGATGATATCGAAAAATTTCGAGGTTTCAGGTAAGAGAACGACAACGATGTGCGTTACCTTAATAAAGAAGTCGTCGTAAAGTATGTGCTCTTATACGCGGGTCGAAGGTTTAGGCACCAGAAAGGTATCAAGCATCGGTTTCAGTTTTTCCCAGACATTGTCTACGGTAATCAGGTCGAATTGTTCCTGATACGACAGTTTTTTGCGGTCGATTTCGGGTGATATATCGGCGGTTTCGATCCCCTGAAAGCGTTCTCCTGCGTTGGGTAGCCACTGTTTTTTGCTGATGTGCGGGGGGTATATGGCAAACGAACAGATATTCAGCGCTTGGGAGATGTGCCTCGGACCTCCCTCATTCCCCAGGAAAAAATCGGAGTTTGCCATCATGGCAGCCAATTCTCTTAAATTGTGCGCTTCAATGTTGGTAAAAATATTCGGGTGGTTGTCCAATGCCCGGTGCAGGCGTAAGGCTGCGTTTTTTTCCGCTTCTCCTCCATAATTGAATATCAGTTGGATGTCGTATTGCCCGATGATCCGTAGCAGGAGTAGTTTCATCCGCTCCATGTCCCATGCTTTGTGTGCAATGCGGGTGGCAACTGCGCAAACGACCACCGGTTTGGTGAAATCAATGCCTTTGCTTTCCATCTTGGCCCGGAAAGCCTCTTTTTCCCGAGGAGTTACGTATAATTTAAAATGGGGATCGTAGTGTATTTTGTATGTTTTCTCAAGCGGTGACAGCAGGCGTAAGGTGGAGTCTACTTCGTTTTCCTTTCCGTCAAAATCATTGTTTATGCGGTAATTGTGCAGTATAAAATTGTAGTTTTTTTTTCTGCCGATCCGGAAAGGGGTTGAAAGGGAAAACAGGGAGAACCAAAGTGTTTTGACGGTGGTGCGGGTGTCAACGATCACGTCGTATTTTCCCGTTTTCACGATGGAGCGAACTTTTGCTATGTATCTCCGCCAACTCTTCATCTCTTCTTTGCGAAAGGTAATAATGCGGTCGATCTCCGGATGGTTTTCAAATAGTGGAGCTATTTCCTCGTTCAGTACATAGTGGATTTGGGCGTTGGGAAAGCTTTTTTTCAATGAAGAGCAGAGTGCGGAGGAGAGTACGGCGTCTCCTACACGCCTAAAGCGCAGGATGAGGATGTTGGTTACTTCTTTATCCATGAGGGAAGGTTATGTGTTAGATGTCTAAGCGGAATTTTGGCGTGTGTTTCCGAATAAAGTTTTTCCAAAATTTTTTCCGGTATTTCAGGATTAACCGGATGCATGTCTGAGGATCCGCCTTTCTGCTTTGTGCGTATTCTTGCCCGATGAGCCGGAAAAAAGGCTCCTGACCCCACAGGCGGGCAAAGTTTTTACAACCTTTCCGGATATTGACCCGGCCGAACTCCATCCGGTTGATGTCGACCAGGCAAAACTCTGTTTTCCCGTCGATGACATCAAATAGAATATTGCCGGGAGAGTAGTCTTTGTGATATACGCCGGAATCATGAATGCAGGCGGTGTAACGGGCAAAGTCTTTTACAATATCTTCCCGCCCTTCCAACGGAGGCGTTCCGAATTCGTAAAAATTGCGGGCCAGCGGCACCTGTATGCTTACGAAATAACATTTTCCGATGACTCCCCATTTTTTCGTCAGGATGTAGGCAATGGGTTCCGGTGTACAGATCTGTCTGGTCAGTAGTTTTCCGGCATACAGGTAAGCCCGTTCGGCTTTGGTTTTCCGGAACCAGGCATAGACCGGCCGGTTGAGGAAAAAAGGGATCCCGAACTCTTTTACATTGATGGTGAGCCCGGCGTGCTCCACGACCCGGATCTCGTTTCTGCCGTTGTATATTACTTTGCCCTGCCGCGAGAAAGTTTCCGGCAACTGTACGATAAAATCGGTCAGTTCTTTGTATTTCGGGTGGATGACGATTGTAGCCGGCATATTATGATTGAGACAATAGTTTATCAAAATACTCTATGGTCTGTTTTAATCCGTCAACCAATTTTACTTTAGGTTCCCAAGCTTCCAGTTTTTCTTTTGCGAGTGTTATGTCCGGTTGGCGTTGACGCGGATCGTCGGACGGCAGGGGCATATAAACCAGCTTCGATCTTGATCCGGTAATCCGGAGGATCTCTGCTGCAAGTTCCAACATGGTAAATTCTACCGGGTTACCAATGTTGACAGGGCCGATAAAATCCCTATCGGTAGCCATCATCCGTATCATAGCTTCCACTAAATCATCCACGTATTGGAACGAGCGTGTCTGGGAACCATCTCCGTATATGGTTATGTGTTCGCCTTTCAATGCTTGTACAATAAAGTTACTGACAACCCTTCCATCTTGCGGATTCATCCGGGGGCCATAGGTATTGAATATGCGTATGATTTTTATTTGCACTCCGTTTTGACGATGATAGTCCATAAAAAGCGTTTCGGCAGCCCTCTTTCCTTCGTCGTAACACGAACGCACTCCGATGGGGTTTACGTTCCCCCAATAGTCTTCTACCTGGGGATGAATGGCCGGATCTCCGTATACTTCGCTTGTGGAGGCCTGCAGGATTTTTGCCTCCATGCGTTTGGCCAATCCCAACATATTCATGGCCCCGTAGAAGCTGGTTTTCATTGTTTTTATGGGATTGTACTGATAATGTACCGGAGATGCCGGACAGGCTAAATTATAAATCTGGTCTACTTCTGCATAGTAAGGTTCGGTAATATCATGCCTGACCAGTTCAAAATTGTGATTATCCAACAGGTGTCTGATATTGCTTTTACTGCCGGTAAAGTAGTTATCCAGGCAGATGATATCGTTTCCTTCCCGAAGTAATCTCTCACATAAATGAGAGCCGATAAAACCGGCTCCTCCGGTAATTAAAATTCTTTTCATTGTGTTGTGTTTTACCGAGAATCACGCTGAACGTCCGCCCAATTGGTCAGCGGTGTTAAAAACCTGCTCTCTCCGTGTGTGGAAAAGCCCGGAACAGGAGAGATCAATATTCTTCTCTTTCTCAGGTGCAGCTCATAAAAAATCTTGAAATCGTGCGGATGTGTTTTCACAGTCCATCTCCAAAAAATTTTTTTGTCTTTACGCAAAGTCTTTACTGTTGCCGCCATTGTCATGGTAGTGGAATTTGTTCTTTTCCAATGTACGGAGTCTGACAAATAAAGCACTGTTTTCTCCCCCCCCCCTCCCGTTATTTAACAAAAAATTAGGCGAATGATATCCGTATTTGTCGGGATGGTCATACAGGGTCAGGTAATCCGCCACCCCCAAAGAGAATCCTTCATGTAAAACAGTTAGGGCATTTTCTTTGTGTAAATAATCATTTTCAAGAAAGTATACCCGTTGATGATCCGGATAGGACAATGCATGTTCATAGGCCAGCCGGAAAGTTCCTGCTCCATGCCCCACGGATACTCTCTCGATATTTTCGTTGGGAATGTATTTTTGTATCATCCGGAATGTGTCTTCCGACACATTGTCGGCTATGACATACCAAAGACATGTTTCCGGTGGAAACTGCCCGACAGCATTTCTCAGGCAGTTTTCATTGGTAATGAAATCGGGTTTCTCTTTTTTATAGCCGGCATCACTGATACGGTAAATAACCAACAGAGTGTTGCAAGGTACAATCTCTTTCCTGCTCACAGCAATAAAAGAATGCAGGATTTTGTGCAATTTATAAATTGATTTCAGCAGTATGCGTTGTAATTGTTGCATGTTATATAGTCTTTAAAATACACATCTGATTTTGTTGTATTTTTATGGATATCAATGTATTAAGATGCGAAAATATCCGACCGGTCTAACCGAAAGCCAGTATTGTGCAATTATAGCAATAATCCGCGACACACGCAAATGTTGGCGTTTATTGAAAGATGTGTTAGATGCCATTTTCTATTTGTTAAAATCTGGTTGTCAATAGCGTATGTTACCTTCGGACTTTCCTCTATAAACGATATTTTTAAACAGACTCTTAGCTTGCCACTAAACTGTGCAATGGTTCCGTTAACGGTGATTCAACCCATTATCGGGCCTTGCCGTCGGGTTGTAAATTGTTCCGATTTAGATAAAAAAGAACTTTGAAAGTGCTGATTGCGTTTTTACTTACATTCGTCTGCTTCCCATTCCTAAAAGTGCATCTGTCTCCTGTAATTTTAAGTAACAATTTTAACAAAATACGCTTCCTGTGTTGTATTTTTCTCCGTTTAAAGAATAAACAAGGTGTTATTTCAGAATGATCCGGGTTTTGGCGACGATGGATTCCGGGCTGACGAGCCACAGGCAGGCATAGTCTTTCCGCAGGCAGGGGATCTCCCCGAATACCGAACAGGGACGGCAGGGGAGATCGGTTTGCAGAACATTTTCCGGAGATTGGTTCCACCCCATAAATCCGGCGTACGGGTGGGTCGCCCCCCAGATGGAGACGACGGGCGTACCGGTCAGGGAAGCCAGGTGCATATTGGCCGAATCCATGGAGATCATCCCGTCCAACCAGCTCATCAGGACCAGTTCGTTGGCAAAGCCCAATTTACCGGGAAGGGCGGTGATCCCCGGGTATTTCAGCTCCCAGGAAGCCAGGAGGTCGCTCTCTTCCGGGCCTCCCCCGAACAGGAAGATCCGGAGGCCGGGGGTGGAAAGGAGTTGTTTGATCACCTGCTCCATTTGCTGTGGAGGGTAGATCTTACCGGGATGCTTGGCAAAGGGGGCGATACCGATCCATTTGTCCGTTCCTTTTTCCCCCGTCAGGTGGAGGATCTTGGACAGATCTCCCCGTTCCTGTCCGAAAATGGACCGAAAATCCGGTTCTGCCGGGATATTCAATTGATTGAATACCTGTTGGTAACGTTCAAAAGAGGAGGGGAGCCGGACTAAAATTTTCTTTTTTTGCCGGGTCAGTTCCCGTTTTTCTTTTCGTCCCTTGCGGATGCGGGCATACCGGACACCGCACAACCGGAGGAACCAGCGGATCACTTTTGTACGCAATACATCGTGCAGGTCGGCGACAGCGTCAAATCCGGCTTTCCGCAAAGTGAAACACAACCGGAGCAATCCGCCGGCCCCTTTGTGTTCCCCTTTCAAATCCGCCGGCATAAAAACGACGTTGGACGGCAGTTGTGCAAAAAGCGGCCGGAAAGCAGGGCGGCTCAATACCGTAATTTCCAGATCGGGGCGTCCGGAGGCGACCGCAGCAAGAACCGGTACGGTCATGGCAACATCCCCCAAAGCGGACAACCGGATGACCAACAGCCTTTTCATGGGTTATTTTTTGCCGTAAAGAACCGGATTCAGGGCCGGGTCGTTGTACATTTTCATCTGCTTGTACACCTTCATGTATTTGCGCCCGGCTGCAATATCCTCCAGCAATTGCTCGATGGCGGAGGAGAGGTCTTTCTGTTGCTCCAGCAGGATGTTCAGTTTGGTTTCGCATTGGGCGTGATGCTCCGGCGTAGTGTCCGTACGGTTAACCTCCTGTTGCATGTGGTAAATTTTCAACGCCAATATGGAGAGGCGGTCAATAGCCCAGGCGGGGCTTTCCGTATTGATGGTTGCCCCGGGCTGAATCCGCACCTCTTTGTATTTATCTAAGAAATAGCTGTCGATCAACTCCACCAGGTCGGTGCGGTCCTGGTTGGATTTGTCGATGCGTCTTTTCAGCACCAAAGCTTCGGCAGGATCGATGTTCGGGTCGCGGATGATGTCTTCGAAATGCCACTGAACGGTGTCGATCCAGTTTTTCAGGTAGAGATAGTATTCAATGCTTTTCAGTGGATACGGGTTATGAATGGGCGTATCGACGCAATCTGTTTTGTGGTATTCACGGATGGATTCGTTGAAAATCCGGTTGCTTGTATCGGTAAAGTTCATATCAAAATGGATTTTAAGATGTTGGTATTTTTGCAATGACAGTTACAAAACTAACCAAAGTTTGTATACGAAACAATAATCCGGCACAATAAACGGGGAAATGCTTTAAAATCGTAGAAAGCCAGGGCAGAGTGGTCGAAAAGCGTTACCTTTGTTGTGTGAAACAACAGGAGCAACAGAATGATCTTATCTATTATTGTAGCAGCAGCGGAGAACGATGTCATCGGCAGGGATAATGCGCTGATATGGCGCCTTTCGGCAGACTTAAAACGGTTTAAATCCCTGACGACGGGACACACGGTGTTGATGGGGCGGAAAACCTTTGAGTCGATGGGCAAGCCGCTTCCCAACCGGCGGAACATAGTCCTTTCGGGCGATCCCTCTTTTGCTCCTGCCGGATGCGAAATCGTCGGAAGCGTGGAGGAGGCGTTGGAGAAGACGGCCGGGGATGAACAGGTGTTTGTGATCGGCGGTGGGCAGGTGTACCGGACGTTTTGGGAGCGGGCAGACCGGCTTTACCTGACGGTGGTTCATACGAAAGCGGAGGGGGATACGGTTATTCCTCCCGTTGACCCGCACCGTTGGCGGGAGGTAAAACGAGAAGAGTTCCGGGCGGACGAGAAGAACGAGTTCGATTACTCCTATGTGGATTATGTAAGACCGTAAGATGGGAGAGGTTATGTTTTTATTCTGCCGAAGGTTTTGAGGCTGGTGTATTTTCTCCAAAGATTTAGTTTCCGTTTCCGGGGAACACCTTTTCGCCGGATGTAATCGGCTGCCGCTTCCAGCATGCGGGAGCAGACTTTTCCGTCTAACCAGGGATCGTAGTTTTCAATGACCCAGGCTCTTTGGACAGCGTATTCCTGATCGGTTAAGGCTTTTTCATAGGCGTTCGGCAATTCGGAAGGGTTCTGTATGTCGATCCAGTAGACCTCTTTCGCAATAGTCTGGCAAGTGATGACCGGTTTGTTCAGCAAGAGAAATTCGTAAACGGTGGAGGAAGTATCGCTGATCATCACATCTGCCATTAACTGGTATTTGGTAGTATTATGGTCGGATATCCAGCAGATGTTTTCAATCTCGTCCGCCAGTTTTTGATACTCTTCCACCCACTCCTGCCGGGTCAACGGATGAAATTTGAGCAGTATCAATACCTCTTTTTCCCGGGCTAAACGAAGCAAGCCCTCTTTTATTTTAGGCAGGGAGGTCAGGGAAGGAGAGAAGGTCGGCGCATACAAAACCAATTTTTTCCGGTTGTAACTCCTTAGCAATTCCTCTTTTTCGCTGTCGAACGTATGAAGGTGGTTAAAAACCTGGTCCTGGCGTGGCCAGCCTGTTTCCACGACTTCAAAATCTTTGTATTTTTCCGCTAATTTTTTGAACCCCCGGGTGAAGAAGGGCCCCTGTGTAAAATAGGTATCGAAGTAGCGCCGGATAACCCAGTGGTCTTTTTTCTCCGCTGCGTATCCGTGGAATACCTGTATTTTGACCCCCGGCAGGTAATAGGGCACAATATTGCCCGGAACAAAGATGGCTTCGGGAGAGAAATCATATATTTCCTGTATGCTGTTTGTCCAGCAAACCTCTTCCTTCAATGGAAAATCCGGAATTTTCAAGGCATGGACATACCACAATACCGAATGTTCGCCGTTCTTGTCCGCCTCTTCCTGTATCGGGGAGAGAATGCTGACGGCGTATTTGTTTTCACAGAACAGTACGATCCTCATGGTTGTGGGCACTTAGCTCTTTACCTGTCCAATCTTTTAACTCCCTTGCCAGGCTTGCCTGAATAATTTCGTTGGTGTTGTCGATGATGATTTTCTTTATTTCGGTAGTGCTGACCCCTTCCGTATAGGGAAAATAGACGACCTCTTTTCCGGGTTGTGTTTTCATCCACTCCAAGCCCTCCAGGTATTTGTTTTTCCAATCGTCTCCGATGGTGACAATGTCTACATCGTATTCCTGTAATTGGCGAATGTCTGTGAGGATGTCCTGGCGAATAGCTTTGTATACCACGCCAATCGCCTGTACGATCCGTAAACGCTGTTCAAAAGGAATAATGGGCTTTACGCCTTTGTAATTGAATATTAATTCGTCCGTGCTGACGCCTACAACTAATTTATCCCCCAGGGCGGCCGACTTTTCAAGGATGTTGAGATGTCCTACATGGAACAGATCCCATGTGCCGGAGGTATATACCACCACTTCTTTATTTTTTCTCATTGATCGATTTGTTTTATTTTGTCGGCTAATGACGCCAGATCGTCCGGGCTTTGTACTCCGAGGTGCGATACCCGGAGGTAGTTATTAATGCCGCCGGGCATGATGTAAATATCCTCTTTTAGTAATTCGCCGAATATTTTATACCCGTCCGTGTGTACCTGAAACCCGGTAATGCAGTTAGACGGAGTTTCTGCCGGAACCAGCCAGCCGTTGTGCCGGCATTGTTCTCTGAAGAAGAGGGCGTTTTTCCGAACCCGCTCGATAATCGACACTGTTCCTTCCGCGTCGATTTGCAGAAGGCGTGCATGCAGTTGAAGGAACAGTGTTGTTGCAGGACTGTAAGGGGTTTGTCCCCGGTTCAGGTTTTTCAGGTTTTCGTCAATATCCAGGTAAAAATTCAGGTGAGCAAACTTCTCTTTCAGTATGCGTTCGGACAGAATAACGAAGGAGAGTCCCGGAGGCAGGTTCAATCCTTTTTGGCTGCTCAGGACGGCGATGTCTACTCCCGGATCGTCCATTGAGAATGGGTCGGCCAGAAAAGAGCTGATGACGTCGCTGACCAGAACAGTGCCGGCTTGCCGGCACAACCGGGTAATGCGTTCCATGTCATACAACTGCCCGGAGGAGGTTTCGTGGTGTTGGCACAAAAGTACTTCCGGCTTGAATGCCGTTATTTTTTGCTCCAAAGCGGCGTAGTCGATATCTCTGGCAAAGGGAACCTCAAAGGTTTCGCAGGGAATCCGGTAGTATTGGCATAATTCCCGCCAGCGATAACCAAACGAACCGCCCGCCACAACCAATGTGCGTGTTTTGGTACTGACGTAATTAGCAACAACGGCATCCATTGCGGCTGTTCCGGAAGCAGTGTAGAAAAGTACTCTCCCGGAGTGGCAACCGATCAGTTTCAAGAGAAGCGCTTCGCACTCCTTTACCAGCGCCGAGAAGGCGGCAGTCCGCATGTAGGGTATCTGCCGAGCGCCGATTGCAAGGATGTTCTGCTCGATGATTCCCGGAAAAACAAATAACTTCATAGCCCCTTTGTTAGATTGGCAAAAGTAATAATATTTACTTGAAAAATAAATTTTACCTTTGATGCCGAAAGGTGAGTGCCACCCTTTTTGTTTTTTGCATCATATCCAAAAACCAGACACATTTTATGGAGAAAACCGAATTCTGGGAAACGGCGTATAGCCGGAATGCGCCTTTGCTCCGGGGGGTATTGCGGCGGTATGTGCCGGATCGGGAAACCGTACAGGATCTGCTGCACGAGGCGTTTATCACAGCCATTTACAAAGAGAAGAGTTTTTCCGGAAAAGGAAACTTCGACGGGTGGCTCTACCGGATCACTGTCAATACGGCATTGATGTATCTGAGAAAGCAAAAGGCCGGCATCACATTTACCGACCTGATGACCGTAGAACACGACGAAGAACAGGATGAACAGGAAAACATGGAGGAGGCGAGAAAAGTGATCGAGGAGGCCGGATTTACCAACGAAGAGCTGTTGCAGGCGATCGACCGCCTGCCGGATCACCACCGCATGGTCTTCAATCTGTATGTGATGGATGGGTATACACACAAACAGATCGCCGGAGAACTGAATATTTCGGCCGGCACCTCCAAATCACACCTGGCCCGCGCCCGCCGGAAGATCCAACACTATCTTTACGAAGACGCGCTCCGGAAGAAAAAAGAGAGACGCGCCCTGCTCATTCCGCTTCTTCCGGCCGGGGAAGATTTTATCGATCGGCTCTGCCGTTCCGGACTTTCCGGTTATTCCATCCCCGGAACGGATTCGGCCGGATTTATTGCCGGAGTGGTCGGTCAGCAGGCCGCTGTTTCGGTTGCCGGAGTTTCTTCGGGAATCGGTGCATGGGGAGTGATCGGAGCTTGTTGCGGGACGGCGGCGGTTACCGCTTTGGTCTGCTGGAGCATTTTAGGAGATCCGGCTTCCGGGGAAATGAAAAAGGTGTTGCCGGCCGACCGGCAGGACACGGTATTGCACGCGCCCTTCCTCTCTCCGGAAAAAACTGTTTCGGATAACCTGCCGGACGGGGAGCAGGCATTCGGAAACAATAGTCCGGAAACGACCGGTCTTCCGGAAGCAGATCCCCCCGCACCGAATCCGGTGGTGGTAAAAAAAAAGATCGTAGAACGAAAAACAGTCGTGCTGCGTGACACAATTTATATCAACGATTGATCCCATGCTCCTACGATCTTATTGTCTTACGGCCTTACTGTCTTGCACTCCTGCTTCTGCCGCGGGGCACGATCAACCTGATACCGTGGTGGTGTACGAAACAAAGATCGTATACGACACCCTCTATGTTTCCGATACGGTGCGGGTGAAAAAACGTTTTTCTCCGCCTTCGCCCGCCCGGGGGATGCAGCCCCGGAATTTTTTTACGGAACGGAGTGCCACTCTTCCGGAATACGACATCATACTTCGTGAAAATAGAAACCTATTAAACGAAAAAAGTATGAAAACAACAAACCGCTGTTTGGTATGCGCCTGTTTACTGTTGCTCCACGAGGCAACGAGCGTGGCGGCGCAAGAGACAGGAACAAGTAACGAACTCCGCAAGTTTCCGGGACAGGTCAGTCTGTTTTACCCGTTGGGTACGCACGGCCGGCAGAGTGTGGAATACAGCTATAATTTCTCGTTCAATCTGTTTACAGGCCGGGCCGGAGCGGTCAACGGAGTGGAGATCGGGGGATGGATGAACCGGTCGGAAAGAGGGGTGAAGGGGGTGCAGGCCGCCAATATACTGAATATGTCCGGGGGAGAGGTCGTGGGCGTGCAGGCAGGAGGTGTGGGCAGTCTTGCTGAAAATATCAGAGGCTTACAGACAGGCGGAGTTCTGGCATTGGCCGATACGGTAAATGGGTTGCAAAGCGGCGGGATTGTTTCCATGGCCGACACCCTGATGGGAGTACAGGCCGCCGGGGTGCTCAATGTTGCCGGGAACCTGAGGGGTTTGCAAGCCGCCGGAGTTGCCAATCTCAGCAAGGTGGTCCGGGGTTTGCAAACCGCCGGCATCTGTAACATCAACGGGAACCTGGAAGGCGCCCAGGTCGCCGGGGTGCTCAATACAAACGATACGGTCCGGGGTTTCACGGCGGGGTTGGTCAATAAAACCCATATGCTCCGGGGAGTTTCGTTCGGCTTGGTATCCATTACCGATACCATTGAAAAAGGCGGCGCCGTTGCGTTGGTGAACATCGTAAAGAGAGGGCGTTATTCGGATTGGGAACTCTCTTTTTCCGATTACGCCAATGTAGCCGTCAGTTACAAGACCGGAGGGACCGGGTGTTATACAATCTATACCTTAGGCGCCAATTTCCTGGAAGACCGGATGTGGATCGCGGGCATCGGGTTGGGACACCGCTCCGCTTTGAACGGCCGGATCGACCTGAATCCGGAGTTGGTCTGCTATTCTTATTATCCCGAAGATTTCAACGTGAAAGGGTGCTATACTTTTTCAACACACGTGAAGTTGGGGGTGATGTATAAAATCAACTCCCGGCTGGGGATCTCCGTTGCTCCGAGCCTATATTGCCTGAATGCCGACCGGACAGACAAAAAGGAGTACCGGGTAAGTTCCTTCTCTTCCTGGCATACCTCCCGGCACCAAAATACCAAAACGGAGATCGGCATGGGGCTCAGCGTAGGGCTGAACCTGTGGTAAAAATCGATCTCTTTATTTAAATACCTGTTTTCAACTCCGCCAACCGGGCTTCCAGCGCTGCGATTTTGGCTTCCGCATCGGCCTGCTTCTTCTTTTCGTTGGCCACCACCTGTTCGGGAGCGCTCTTGACAAAACGTTCGTTGCCCAGTTTGGCGGAGACTGATTTCAAAAACCCTCGGGTGTATTTCAACTCCTCTTCCAGTTTTTCCCGCACCTCTCCGGTATCGATCAGGCCGGTTGCCGGAACAAAGTACTCCACCGTGTCCGTGATAAAACTCCAGGCTCCCTTTACAGGCTCCCGGACGATCTCGATGTTGCCGATGTTTCCCATTTTACAGAGAATGCTGCCGAACTTCGCCGGGAAACGCCCGTTTTCCCGGACTTTCAGTTCCAACGGTTCTTTGAAGGCAATGTTGTGTTGCTTCCGGATGTTCCGGATGCCGACGATCACTTCTTTGACATAACCGAAATCCCGCAACAGTTCCGGGTCGTATGCGCCGGGTTTTTCCAGCCGGGAAACCATGATGCTCTCTCCCTCTTTCCGCTCTTTCAGGTTCTGCCAGATCTCTTCCGTGATAAACGGCATGAACGGATGCAACAGTTGAAGCAGGCGTTCGAATAATCCGATAATTTTTTCGTAACTGATCCGGTCGATGGGTTGTCCGAAGCCGGGCTTGATCAATTCCAGCAGCCAGGAAGAAAATTCGTCCCGGAATCCCATGTAAATGGTCATCAACGCTTCCGAAAAGCGGTATTGATCGAATTGCTCGTTGAGGGTTTCGGTGATCCGGTTCAGTTCGTGTTCGAACCATTCCAGGGCCAGGGCGGTGTGTTCCGGCTGTCCGGTATCCGCTACCTGCCAGGATTGCACCAACCGGAAAGCATTCCAGATCTTGGTGGTGAAATTGCGTCCCTGCTCCGGCAGGCTTTCGTCAAACAACAGGTCTCCTCCGGCGGGCGAGCAAAGCAACATGCCGACCCGTACGCCGTCCGCGCCGTATTTCTCGATCAATTCGAGCGGTTCGGGGGAATTTCCCAGTGATTTGGACATTTTGCGCCGGAGTTTGTCGCGGACAATGCCGGTCAGGTATACGTTCCGGAACGGTTTGTCGCGCCGGTATTCATAGCCGGCCATGATCATGCGGGCAATCCAGAAAAAGAGGATGTCCGGGCCGGAAACCAGGTCGTTGGTCGGGTAGTAGTACCGGATCTCTTCGTTATCGGGGCGGTTGATGCCGTCGAACACGGAGATGGGCCACAACCAGGAGGAGAACCAGGTGTCCAGGCAATCTTCCTCCTGGCGCAACAGGGCGGCCGGGATCTCTTTCCCGTATTGCTCTTTCACCAAAACAGCGGCCTTTTCCGCCGTTTCGGCTACGACATAATCGTTGCTCTCCGGCAGGTACCAGGCGGGGATCCGGTGTCCCCACCACAACTGCCGGCCGATACACCAATCCTTTACATTTTCCATCCAGTAGCGGTAGGTGTTTTTGTATTTGGACGGCGTCAGGATGATCTCATCCTCCAGAACGGCTTTCAGGGCGGGAGCGGCCAGCTCTTTCATCCTCATGAACCACTGCATGGACAATTTGGGTTCAATGGCGACATGCGTCCGTTCGGAATATCCCACCTTGTTGTCGTACTCTTCTATTTTGACTAAATTTCCGGCTTTTTCCAATTCCGGTATGATCTCCTTCCGGACGTCGAAGCGGTCTTTGCCGGTAAAAAGTCCGGCGGCTTCACTCAGGGTCCCGTCGTCGTTGAAAATATCGATGGTTTCCAAATGGTGCCGGTATCCGATCTCGTAGTCGTTGATGTCGTGTGCCGGGGTGATTTTCAGGGCTCCGGTCCCGAAATCCATATCCACGTATTCGTCCCGGATGATGGGCACCTCCCTGCCGATGAGCGGTACGATGCATGTTTTTCCGGCTAAGTGTTTAAAACGTTCGTCTGCCGGATTGACACACACCGCCGTGTCCCCCAGGATGGTTTCGGGACGGGTGGTGGCGATGGTGATGTAGTCGCTTGTTCCGGTAATTTGGTAACGGAGGTAGTACAGTTTGCTTTTTTCCTCCCTGTATATCACCTCCTCGTCGGAGATGGCGGTTAAGGCGGAGGGGTCCCAGTTCACCATCCGCACCCCCTTGTAGATGTACCCTTTTTGGTAAAGGTCGATAAATACCCGGATGACGCTTTCGGAGCGGATCGGATCCATTGTGAAAGCAGTCCGGTCCCAATCACAGGAAGCTCCCAGCTTTTTCAGTTGTTGCAGGATCAATCCTCCGTGCTTTTCCGTCCACTCCCAGGCGTGCCGAAGGAACTCCTCCCGGGTTAACTCCCTTTTTTCGATCCCTTCGCTTTTCAGTTTGGCTACCACTTTAGCCTCTGTGGCGATGGAAGCGTGGTCGGTCCCGGGCACCCAGCAGGCATTTTTCCCAAGCAGCCGGGCGCGGCGCACCAGTACGTCCTGAATGGTGTTGTTGAGCATGTGCCCCATGTGAAGGACGCCGGTAACGTTGGGAGGCGGAATAACAATGCAGTAAGGTTCCCTGCTGTGATCCACTTCCGAATGGAACAGGCGGTGCTTCATCCAGTATTGGTACCATTTTTTTTCGCTCTCCTGTGGGTTGTAAGTTGTCGCAATCATACCCGGTATTTTGGTCATAGGTGGTGGAACTGATTTTACCTGATCTTAAAAGAGGCTGCTCTCTCGGCAGCCTCTCTTGTATTCTCTGTTTATTCTTCGGTCTTCTTGACGCGTCTTCCTTTTTTCTTTTGAGACTCCAGGGCCGATTCGAGGTCTGCCTTTTGCATGCTGCCGTCGTAATCACAGATGTATTTGTCGATCAGGATCCGGCCGCAATATTCGCAGACGATGACTTTTTTCCGGGAACGGATGTCCAATTGCCGCTGGGGAGGAATGTTGTTGAAACAACCGCCGCAGGCGTCGCGGTCTACCGTCACCACGGCCAACCCGTTGCGGGCGTTGGAGCGGATGCGCTTGTAGGCGGCCAGCAACCGTTCTTCGATGCTGGCGGATAACTGTTCCGATTTTTTCATCAACTCCTCTTCCTCTTTGTGGGTCTCTTTGATGATGTCGTCCAGCTCTGTTTTTTTGGCTTCCAGGTCGGACTTCTTCTCTTCGTACTGGCGGACGGAATACTCCAAAGACTCCTCCCGTTCCAACTTCGTTTTCTGCGTTTCGCGGATCCTTTTCTGCTGGAGTTCGATCTCCAATTTCTGGAACTCCACCTCTTTGTTCAGCGAGTCGTATTCCCGGTTGTTCCGGACGTTATTTAACTGTTCGGAGTATTTTTTGATCAACTCTTCGGATTTCTCGATTTCCAGTTTTTTCTGGTTGACGTTTTTTTCCGCTTCGCCGATCTCCGCTTTCAGATTCTCCAGGCGGGTCTCCAACCCGGCCAGTTCGTCTTCCAGATCCTGCACTTCCAGCGGCAACTCTCCCCGGAGCGTCCGGATTTTGTTAATTTCGGTATCAACCAGTTGTAACTCGTATAGATGCTGCAATTTCTCCTCGATGCTGAGCTCTTGTGCTTTTTCGTTATTCTTAGCCATATATTACAGGTAATTAGTCGGATTTGTATTCACCTTCGAAAACTGAACCGCAAATTTAGGCATTTTTTTCGTAATTAACTCGTAAAAGATCTCTTTTGTATACCGCTCACTTTCGTAATGGCCGATATCGGCAAGAATGATGCGGTTTTCGGCCTGAAAAAACTCGTGGTATTTAAAATCGCCGCTCAAAAAAACGTCGGCTTTTTCCCGGATCGCCCGGTGGATCAGGGAAGCGCCCGCCCCTCCGCAGAGGGCGACGGTTTGTACCCGGGAAGCGCCGCAGGCTGTGTGCCTGATCACCCCGCACCCGAAAATATCCCGTACCCGTTTCAAAAAAAAGAGCGGGTCTTCCGCTTCGGGCAACGCTCCGATGATGCCCAAGCCGGTTACCGGGTTGGGTGTATGCAGTTTGACCACATTCCACACCGGCTCTTCGTAGGGGTGGTTCTCCCGGATCGCCCGGATGGAATCGTTCAGCCGGTATTCCGGAACCGTGATCTCCGTTTTTACCTCCTTTTCGGCGTGGAGCTTGTGCAGTTCTCCGCAGTACGGGCGGCTGTTTTCCAAAGGCAGGAAAGTTCCCGTCCCTTCGGCATTGAACGAACAACGGCTGTAGTTCCCGATGTGGCCGCCGCCGGCTTCCAGCACGGCGTTCCGCACCCGTTCCGCTTCGGCGGCCGGGGTGTAAAAAGAGAGGCTGTAAAGCGCCCCTTCGGGTTGCAGCACCCGTTGCCGGATCAGCCCCAGCTTGTCGGCCATCCGCCCGCTGACCCCTCCAGCTACGGAGTCCATGTTCGTATGCGCTGCGTAAATGTGGAGGTCGTTTTGAATGGCTTTTACCAGACACCGGTTGACTGCGTTCTCCGGGCGGAGGTTTTTGATCCCCTGAAAAATCAGCGGATGATGGGAAATAACCAGATTGCATCTCTCCCGGATCGCTTCGTCCACGACCGCTTCGGTAACATCGGTGCACAACAGGACACCCTGCACCTCGCCGGCGTAACTGCCGCAAACAAGCCCCGCGTTGTCATAACCTGCCTGCAAAGCGAGCGGAGCGAATGCTTCGACGATATCGGTGATCTCTTTTACCTGCATACGCGATCAGGAGAGCTGGGACTTTATCTGGATCAATTCGTCCCGGATGGCTTGCAGGCGTTTGACGATTTCAAAATTGGTTTCCGCAACGGTTTTGTTTTCGTTGAGTTGCATCTGGGCGCCTTTCAAAGTCATCCCTTTCTCCTTGACCAAATGGTAAATCAGGTGAAAATTGTCGATATCCGCTTTGGTAAACTGACGGTTCCCCTTTTTGTTCTTGTGGGGTTTGATGATATCGAACTCCTTTTCCCAGAAGCGGATCAATGAAGCGTTTACCTGAAACATGTCGGCCACCTCTCCGATCGAATAGTAGACTTTCAATGTATTTTTTTCCTGCTCGTTCATACGCCTGATTTAGTCCATGGCCTGCCCGGTGTTGTCTGCCAAAGCGACTAATGCGTCGTATTCATCCGGGGTCAGAGAGTTGAAGTAGTAATTGATGGGATTGACCGGAATACTGTTTTTACGCACTTCGTAGTGCAGGTGCGTCCCGAAAGACATGCCCGTATTCCCCATGTAACCGATCACATCGCCCCGTTTCACTTTCTGTCCCGCTTTCACATCGAAACTGTTGAGGTGTCCGTACAGTGTCTGGTAGCTGAACCCGTGGTCGACGGTGATGCATTTTCCGTATCCCGACAACGTGGAGACCGATACGACGACTCCCTCTCCGGTTGAACGGATCGGGGTATCGGTGGGGCCGCTGAAATCCATGCCGGAATGAAACTTTACGGTCTTGTAATAGGGGTGCATCCGGTTACCGAAGGCAGAAGAGAGCCGGACTTTGGGATCCGACATGGAAATGGGAAGAATGGCCGGAATAGAGGCCATCATCTGTATTTTGCTTTTGGCCAGTACCTCGACCTCGTCGTATGACTTGCTTTGAATGTAGAGCGCTTTCGAGAGGTTGTCCAACCGTTGGGAGGTGCTGATCAGCAATTCGGATTCCTTCATGTTTTTGAGGTGGTCGTACCGGCTGACACCGCCGCTTCCCGCCCTCCGGATCGAAGCGTCGATCGGTTCCGCTTCAAAGATCACGCGGTAAAGATTGTCGTCTCTTTGTTCCAGGTTTCTCAACACTTCGTCCAATTTGGATATTTCGGTGTTCAGGAGTTTGTATTGTGCAAGCAATTGTTCGTTTTCCCGCCGTTGCGCTTTTTCGGACGGCGACTCCAAAAAACTGGACACGATAAAATAAATCACAATGGCCAAAGAGAGGGAGGAGAATAGCTTTTTTGATAAATTCCAGGCTTGTTTACGCCAGGAGATAACTATTTTGTCGTAGGATAGGGTTTCCGGATTGAAGCGATAACCGATTTTTCGCATGCCTGTCAGTAAAATTAATCTGTGTACAGCGTGCAAAGTTAAAGAAATAATCTAATTTTGCAACCTTATTAACGGCTATTGCGGGCTGTTGTTTCAATTTTTTAGAAATATTAAATAGTATTCCCGGTATGATGAAGTCGGCAGAGATCAGACAGAAATTTCTTGATTTTTTTAAAGCGAAGTCGCATGTGATCGTGCCTTCCGCTCCCATGGTGATCAAGGATGACCCGACCCTGATGTTTACCAATGCGGGGATGAATCAATTCAAGGATATTTTCCTGGGGAACAAAGCTCCTCAATACCCGCGGGTGGCGGATTCCCAGAAGTGCCTGCGGGTTTCCGGCAAGCACAACGATCTGGAGGAGGTGGGGCGCGATACGTATCACCACACCATGTTCGAAATGTTGGGCAATTGGTCGTTCGGCGACTATTTCAAGAAAGAGGCGATCGCGTATGCCTGGGAGTTTTTGACGGAGGTGATGGGATTGGACAAGGATCGCTTGTATGCGACTGTTTTTGAAGGATATGAGGCGGACGGATTGGCGGTGGATACGGAAGCCCGTCATTACTGGTCGGGTTTTCTGCCGGAAGAGCAGATCCTGTTCGGCACCAAAAAAGACAATTTCTGGGAGATGGGAGATACCGGGCCTTGCGGGCCTTGTTCGGAGGTGCACATAGATCTTCGTTCCGAAGAGGAGCGTAGAAAAAAGTCCGGCCGGGAATTGGTGAACCGGGACCATCCGCTGGTCATTGAGATCTGGAATTTGGTTTTTATGCAATTCAACCGGAAGGCGGACGGAACACTGGAAAAACTGCCGAATACCCATGTGGACACCGGGATGGGCTTTGAGCGGCTTTGTATGGCTGTGCAGGGCAAGACCTCCAATTACGATACGGATGTATTTACGCCGATCATCGACCGGATCGCTTTGCTGAGCGGTGTTCCGTACGGAAAGTCCGAAAACGGCGATGTGGCGATGCGGGTGGTAGCGGATCATCTGCGGACGATCGCCTTTTCCATTGCCGACGGTCAGTTGCCGTCCAATGTAAAGGCCGGCTATGTGATCCGGCGGATTTTGCGGCGCGCTGTCCGGTATGCCTATACGTATCTCAATCAAAAAGAGGCGTTTATTTACCGCCTGTTTCCGGTGTTGGTGGAGGTGATGGGGGAACACTACCCCGAGTTGAAGAGTCAGCGGGAATTGATCGAAAAGGTGATTTACGAAGAAGAGAACGCCTTTCTGCGGACGCTGGAAAAAGGGATCAAGTTGTTGGACAGGATCATTGAAAAGACCCGGTCGGAAAAGTTGCAGGCCATTCCGGGAGAGGTGGCATTCGAGTTGTACGACACCTACGGTTTTCCGTTGGATCTGACCGAATTGATCCTCCGGGAGTACGGATTGGCGGTTGACCACGAAGAGTTCCGGAAGGAATTGGCGGCTCAGAAAGAGCGCTCCCGTTCCGCTTCGGCCGTGGATACCGACGACTGGGTGGAGCTGTCGCCGGACGGAGAGCAGGAGTTTGTCGGATATGACCATACGGAGCTGGAGGTGAAGATCACCCGGTACCGGAAAATAACTGCCAAAGGGAAAACATGGTACCACTTAGTGTTCGACAAGACCCCTTTTTACGGGGAAGGTGGCGGCCAGATCGGTGATTCCGGACGGTTGCAGCGCGCCGGTCACGGGGGGGATGAGGTGATCCGGATCGTGGACACCAAAAAGGAGAATGGGCTGACGGTGCACCTGACGGAACAGTTGCCTGCGGATCCGGCGGCTCTGTTCACGGCTGTCGTGGATCTGCACAGGCGGGAGTTGATCGCCGATAACCACACGGCGACCCATTTGCTTGATCACGCGCTCCGGAAGGTATTGGGAGAACATGTGGAGCAGAAGGGATCGTATGTCAGCGACGAATACCTGCGCTTTGACTTTTCCCATTTTCAGAAAGTAACGGACGAGGAGTTGCAGGAGGTGGCTGCGGAGGTAAACCGCCTGATCCGGCGGAACCTGCCGTTGGAGGAGCACCGGGGGATCCCTCTGGCGCATGCCCGGGAGATGGGTGCGTTGGCGATGTTCGGCGAAAAATACGGGGAGTCGGTGCGGGTGGTTAAATTCGGAGATTCGGCGGAGTTGTGCGGAGGAACGCATGCGAAAGCCACCGGGCAGATCGGTTTTTTCAAAATAACGGGAGAGACTTCGGTGTCGGCCGGCGTTCGGAGAATAGAGGCGGTGACGGCGGAGCGGGCGGAGGAGTATATTCAGAATTATTTCGACCTGTTCAAGGAGTTGAGGGAGATGTTCAAGAGCAACCGCAGCATCCTGGAGAATGTAACCGTCCTCCTGAAAGAGAACGAAGGATTGCGGAAAGATGTGGAGAAATTCGAGGCGGAAAGCCTCCGGCTGTTCAAAGAGAGCCTCAAGAAAGAGCAGAAAACGGTCGGAGATCTCCACCTGATCGTGAAACAGGCGGATATTCCGGCGGCGCAGGTGAAAGACCTGGCGTTTCAGTTGCGGGGGGAATACGACCGGCTGGTGTTGATCATGGGCGGGGTAACGGATCATAAACCGCACCTGACCGTGATGATCACGGATGCTCTGTTGAAAGAATATAATCTGCACGCGGGCCAGATCGTCAAAGAAGCGGCCGGTGAAATGCGGGGCGGCGGCGGCGGCCAGCCTTTTTTTGCAACGGCGGGCGGTTCGGATCCCGACGGAATGGAGCGGGCGGTCGCCAAAGCGGAAAAACTGATCCGGGCGAAACTGAATGCGGAGTAATCAAGGAAATATCTTTTATTTCGGTTGATTATTAGGATTTTTTTCATACATTTGCTCGGCAATAGCAAGGAAGGATTTAGAACTATTGAAATATAAACTTTAAACGATTATGAAAAGGACTGTAAGATTAATTTCAACTTTGGCCTTGACGGGAATGGTCATTGTTTCCTGCTCCCCGCTGGATAAAATGAAGAAAAAAGCGGCGGATATCTCCTACAAGGTAACTCCCGAAGTGGTGGAAGAAAAAGGCGGAATGGTGGATGTGAAGATCGATGTAACGATCCCTCCCAAATTCTTTAACAAGAAGGTAACGGTGACGGCTACACCCGCATTGACCTATCAGGGAGGCGAAAAGAATTTCGCTCCGCAGGAATTGCAGGGAGAGAGCGTAACGGGCAACAGCACGGTGGTGCCTTACGAAGCCGGAAAAACGATCACGTATACGGGACAGGTTCCCTACGAAGAAGCCATGAGGCTTTCCGAATTGATCATCAAGGTACAGGCAGCCAAAGGTACGCGTTCGGTTGCTTTCGATCCGGTAAAAGTGGCCGACGGTATTGTGGCAACGGCTACGCTGGTGAACAACGAACCGGCTGCCGCTATCGGTAAGGACAATTTTATGCGCATAACGCCGGAATTGAGCGAAGCTGCCATCTATTACCTGATCAACTCGGCTCAGGTGCGCGGCAGCCAATTGACCTCCGAAGAGATCAAACTGATGGAGAAATTCCTGAAGGATGCCAAAGCGGACGAAAATCTGAACCTGAAAAATGTAGAGATCCGTTCTTACGCTTCTCCCGACGGCGGATATGATCTGAACGCCAAATTGGCCGA
>JAISVB010000048.1 GCA_031271755.1 Culturomica sp. | reverse complement strand
CGGCGTAAAAACGCCCGGCATCGAAGTCTACTATGCCGTGCTGTCGCTGGGCTTGCGCACCTACGAAGAGTTCGCTGCCTGGAAACAGGCCTGTCCCTGCATCGACCTGTTGGGCTGGATGCCCTAATCAATGAGCGACAGGATTTTTTGCATCGGTGATCGTTGCGCAGATCCGGAAATCAATCGGCCAGAATGGTCATTTCGGCGCCGGAGGCATAGTCCTGTCCGTTTTGTTCACTCAGAGCGGTGAAACGGATGTAGCGGGCTTTCACCGGTTGGGCAAACTCTACCCGCTTCTCCCGCTTGCTTCTGTCGAAACTCCCTTTATAAACGGGTTCTCCCCACTCTTTACCATCCAAACTGACTTGCACGGCGTACTCTTTTACGTTGCCGTTGCTCCCTTCCTGGCGGGGAAGCCAGGTGAATCCTTTGACCGCTTTTACCTCCCCGGCGTCCAGGTCTACCCAGTGCGGGTACTTGGCCACCGTCACCGAATACATCGTGTGCCAGATGGTGTTCGGATCCCCGTCGACCAAGTGGCGGGCGGAACCACCCTCTTCGCTGCTGGCGGATACCACCTCCACGGCGATGTTCTCTATTTTACCGAACTTGGCGCTTGTTTTGACGGCGGGATTATCTTTAAACCAGGCAGAAATCGTTCCTTCTTCCCGCAACGGAACAGGTTGTGTGTACTCTTTTGATTTCCCGTTGTTGACGGAGTAGTACACAACGGCCTCTCCCCGTTGGTGCGGGAACTCAACGAACCCGGCGCGATTCCGGGTGACGGAGAGCGGAAGCTTTCCGGCCGGGGACACATTGGCCGTTGCAGCCAGATCAGACACACCGCCGGATGCCGGCCGGATGATAAAACCCGTGTGGTGGTATCCCGCATACACCCGGTCGGGCTCCAGCGGGCCGCCCTGTCCGCAACTGTTCCCGCCGAGCCCCGTCACCGCCGCATCCAAATGGAGATACGTATCTCCGGCAGGAGGCAGTTGGAAGGGATGGGGCGCCAGGGTCAGCTCCAATGCCGAATAGGGCAGGGCGGAAACAGAGAGCCGGTTCGCAGCCACAAAGACTGCTCCGCTGCCGCTTGGGCCGGTGAGGGCGCACCAGCGGACATCCTCGTGGTTTCCCATGTTCTGCGGTTTCGGAAAGCCGATAAACTCCCCGGCCACCGTACTCCGGTGCTGCTCGATAAACTGTCCGGTTTTCCGGTCTGCATAGTTGTCGGCCGGCCCGCGCCCGTAGTAGGTAAAATCCGCGTAACGGGCGGGAATTTTCAGAACATACCCGATGCGGGGAAGGACCAGTTCGGGGTTGTTAGAGGTGACGCCGGACTGCAACTCAATAGAGCCGTCCTTGTAAATCGTCCAGATCAGGTTGGAGGTAAATTTAAAATCCTCTTCGCCAAAGGGGCGATCACTCAACGGTTCGATCCGGTTTCTGCCGGAATCGGTGCCGCCGTGGATGCGGGAGCCATACGGCGCCTGGGATTCAACCGTAAAGGCCATCGCGATCGTGCTATCCTGCGCATCAAACACGACGCTCTCGTTCGCGACTTTGTGCTGCAGGTTGTACAACCCGTTTTCAAACCATCCGGAATAGGCCCAGTTATCGTTGTTTACAAAAGCCCGGAATGCATCCAATTTCGGTCCGTTCCCATCGGCGATAACCGTGTCTTTTCCATAGACCAAACTGTAAATGGTCCCGGCGGAGAAATCGAATTTCACCTCGAAGCCATCTCCCGCAATGGTGCGGACAGGATCGTTGGACGTTACATACCTCAAGCGACCGCCGTTTGCCGAAACCCCGGCCACAGAGGGGCGCTCTGTCGCCGCCTTCACCAAGATCTGCTCTTCCGCCTGTACAAACCCCTTTTTAGCCCAGGGCTTGTCCTGCTTTAGCCGGAACTGGAACTTCACAAAATACTCCGAACCGGCTTTCAATTCGTTGTAGTCGTAAGGGGCGTTCACGATCAGCCGGCTGCGGGCGGGAACCGCTCCGATCAGCAATCCGCCCGATTGGATCATTTTTCCATCTTCCCACAACGAATAGAGTACATCGTAACCGGACAGGTCTTCGAAATAGTTTTTGTTGAGGATATCAAATGTTCCCTCGGAAAGAGAAAGCGGCGTCACCCCGATATACTGGTACACCTTTTTCACTTCAAAATACTGGGGTTTCGGTTGGAGATCGGCAAAAACAATCCCGTTCATGACGAATTGCCCGTTGTTCGGGGTATCTCCGAAATCGCCACCGTATGCCAAATACCGTTTTCCGCTCTCTTTGTCGTAGTTGTAGATCGCCTGGTCTACCCAGTCCCAGATGGCACCTCCGCAGAAAAAATTGGTGGACTCGATGGCTTCCCAATAGTCGGTCAGATTGCCGACGGCATTTCCCATGGAGTGGGCGTATTCCGATATGTGGAACGGATATTTGATCCGGGCGGTTCCTTTGACGGCATTGCGCATCCACGCAATGGAGGGGTATTGATTGGAACCCATGTCCACAATGCTGTTGTTCCGTTCATACTGCACCGGGCGGGTGGTGTCCGCCTTTTTCAGGGCGTTGTAAGCTGTTACAAAGATTTTACCGGGGCCGGCTTCGTTTCCCAGCGACCAGATCACAATGGAGGGATGGTTCTTGGTGGCGTGCACCATCTCCAACACGCGGGCGACGTGGGCGTTCTCCCACTCGGCCGGATGGGAAAGCGAAGCTTCCCCATAGTAATACTGATGGGATTCGACGTTCGCTTCGTCCTCTAAGTAGATCCCGTATTTGTCGCACAGGTAGTACCAATAGGGCTGGGTGGGGTAGTGGGAGTTCCGCACGTGGTTGATGTTGGCCTGTTTCATCAGCATCACCTCCTTCTCCATTTGCTCCTGCGTAATGGCGTGCCCTCTTTCGGGAGAACTTTCGTGGCGGTTGACTCCTTTCAACTTCACCGGTTTCCCGTTTATGTAGTAATAGCGTCCGGCCAGGCCGAACTCATCTTCCGAAGCGGGAGTATCCCGGATCTCTACTTTCCGGAAACCGACGTTTACAGAAACGGTTTCCACCGTCCGGTTTTTGTTGTCTTTCAGTTCGGCAACCAGCGTATAGCGCCAGGGTGTTTCGGCAGACCATTTTTTGGGAGCGGCAAGTGTCAGCAACGCCCGGGCTGCCTCCGTCGTTTCTCCGGAGGGGATCTGTCCTACCTGAGCGGTGACCGCCTGACCGGCCACCAATTTGTTGTTGTCGGAATAGAGTTCGTTTTCAAAAAGAGTGTACACAATGTGGTAATCTCTGGCCGCTTTTTTGTTGAGATTGCGGACGTCCGCTTCGATGGTCAGAGAGCCGTCCGTGTAAGTTCGATCCAGGTCCGGGGTAACCTTCAGATCCCGGATGTGCACCTTCGGGAGAGCGTGCAGGGCAACCGTCCGGAAAATACCCGGCAACCGGAACATGTCCTGCGATTCTAAGAAAGAGCCGTCGGAACTCCGGTATACTTCAACGGCGACGGTATTTTTCCCCGGCCGGAGGTATGTGGTAATGTTAAAGGAGGCAAGATTGCGCGAATTTTTGGAGAAACCGACGTATTTCCCGTTGATCCAGAGGTAGAAAAAGGAGTCGGTCCCGTCGAATTCAATAAATACTTCCCGTCCCTCCCACGTCTGCGGGATCTCGAAATCCCGGCGGTAGGAACCCACCTCGTTGCGGTGTTTGTACGTAGTCCACTCTGCCGGCGGAGTGCGCATAACACCTCCCCGCCAGTCGTCTACAGCCACCTTGTGTTGAAAAATAACCGGCTGGTTTACGTAAATGGGAACGCCGTATTTCAAGCTGCCGTTTTTTTGGATCCCGAACACATTCCAATTGGAAGGGACCGGGATCCGATCCCAGCGGGACACATCAAATTCCGGTTGGTAGAACGTTTTCGGCCGGGAGTCGGGATCGGGAGCCCAGTGGAAACGCCACTCCCCGTTCAGAGAGAGCCGGAAAGGCGTATGTTCGGGCAATACTTTCCGGGCGCTTGCCACATCGGGAAAGGAGAAAAACCAGGCGCGGGGCTGCTCTTTGTTCAAAGCCAGATTTTCGGGAGATTCCCATTCGTTTCCGGCGGGAGCTTCCGGCGAAGCATAGTGATACCCCTGCAAAGGAGGTTGTACGGCAGAGAGCTGCGCCGTCAGGCAGCAAAAGATGCAAATGGATATAATTCGAGCCATGGTGTAGGAAAAGTGAAGATAAAAAACGAAGATACGAGAGTTCCCGGAAGCTTCGTACAAGAACGCTTCCGGGAACGGGAGTATTTAACCGACCGTATTGGCGCTGCCCAACACATCGATCAATTTGTGTTTGTACAGTTCTTTCAGGGATTCGCGGGCAGGTCCCAAGTATTTCCGGGGATCGAATTCCGCCGGCTGCAGGGCGAACACCTCCCGTATGGCCGCCGTCATGGCCAAACGGCCGTCGGAGTCGATATTGATCTTGCAAACGGCCGACTTCGCGGCTTTCCGCAACTGCTCTTCCGGAATGCCGATAGCGTCTTTCAATGCGCCGCCGTACTTGTTGATGATGGCCACTTTGTCCTGTGGGACCGAAGAGGCGCCGTGCAGCACGATCGGGAATCCGGGGATCCGCCTTTCGACCTCTTCCAGAATGTCGAAACGGAGCGGGGGCGGCACCAGCACGCCGTCCGCGTTGCGGGTACACTGTTCGGGCTTGAATTTATTCGCTCCGTGGGAAGTTCCGATGGAGATGGCCAACGAATCCACGCCGGTTTTGCCGACAAAATCCTCCACCTCTTCCGGGCGGGTATAGGTGTGGTGTTCGGCCGAAACCTCGTCCTCCACGCCGGCCAATACGCCGAGTTCCCCCTCCACGGTGACGTCGAATTGGTGGGCGTACTCCACTACCTTTTTGGTCAGAGCTACGTTGTCTGCGTACGAGTGATGGGAGCCGTCGATCATCACAGAAGAGAATCCCATGTCGATACAGCTTTTACAAAGTTCAAAGGTGTCTCCGTGGTCCAAATGCAACACGATCGGCACGGAGAGGCCGAGCTCCTTGGCATACTCTACGGCTCCCTGCGCCATGTAACGCAACAGGGTTTGGTTGGCGTATTTGCGGGCGCCGCTGGACACCTGCAGGATGACCGGCGATTTACACTCCACAGCGGCGGATACGATCGCCTGCATCTGCTCCATGTTGTTGAAATTGAACGCAGCAATGGCGTACTTGCCGGCCATCGCCTTTTTAAACAGCTCGCGGCTGTTGACTAATCCCAGATCTTTGTAGTGAACCATAATCGTTATTTTTGTTTGAAATAGATTGTTCTTGTGCTGTTTGGCCTGCAAAAACCCTCAAAAATACAAAAAATCCTGAAAAGGCAAAGGCGGAACAACAAGACATTTTTCGTTATATTTGTCCCGTGAGGCGATTTTTACTGGTGGACAATAAACCTTTTGCAGCATAATTTAAACGCATCGCTATGCAAAACAGGCTCCTATTTTTGTGCTCTTTTCTGCTGCTCTCCGCATCCCTTTCGGCGCAAACGTTTCGCGAACTGAAAACAGCCGCCAAAAAAGGCAACCGGAATGCACAATACAATCTGGGTATTCGCTACTACTATGGTTGGGAAGTAGCGCAGGATGAAGGTAAGGCCATGGAGTGGTACCGCAAAGCAGCAGAGCAGGGCCATCCTATGGCGCAATGTAGTTTGGGAGTGTGTTACGAGAGGGGCCGGGGAGTGGAGCAGGACTACACCCAAGCCGTGAAGTGGTACCGCAAAGCGGCAGATCAAGGGTACGCCGTGGCGCTGATGAATCTGGGCAGATGCTATCGGGAGGGGCTCGGAGTTCTCCAAGATCGTTCCAAAGCCCTGAAATACTTCCACGAAGCCACCCGGAAAGGGAGCAAAGCAGCCTCGGAATTAGCGGACGAACTACAAAACGAATTATCCCCGGAAAAAGAAGAGTAACCCTCTTTTACCCCCGGAATCTCCTTACCACCGGATCTCCTCCAAACCGTGTTCGCGGAGGTATTGATTGGCGCAGCTGAACTGGCGGTTGCCGAACCACCCGCCCCGGTTGGCGGAGAGGGGCGACGGATGCACGCACTTCAGCACCAAATTCCGCTGCGTATCGATGTAGGCGCCTTTCCGCTGGGCGTAAGAGCCCCACAGCAGAAAAACCAGGTGGCTTTTCCGGGCGGTCAGCTCCCGGATCACAGCGTCGGTGAAAGTTTCCCACCCTTTGTCCTGGTGTGAGCCGGCCTGATGCGCCCGGACAGTTAACGTCGCATTCAACAGGAGCACCCCCTGATCCGCCCACCGCTCCAAATTACCGGAAACGGGAACCGGTTGTCCCAGATCGGACTCGATCTCTTTAAAAATGTTTTGCAGCGAAGGAGGTTGCGGCACACCTTCCGGAACCGAAAAACAGAGTCCGTGCGCCTGTCCGGGGCCGTGGTAAGGATCCTGTCCCAAGATCACCACTTTGGTCTTCTCCACGGGGCAGCGGTCAAAAGCGTTAAAAATCCGCTTCCCCGGAGGAAACACCTGGCGGGAGGCATACTCGTCCCGGACAAAAGCGATCAGTTCGGAAAAATAGGGTTTTTCAAACTCCTCCTTCAGCAACTCCTTCCAGGAGGATTCGATCTTTACATCGGCCATTTCAGCGGGTATTTACTTTTATTTCAAACAGGTAAGGCCACCGTTTCCCGGTGACGTAAACCGTTCCCGTTTCCGGGTTCCGGGCAATGCCGTTCAACACATCGTCGCTGGTATCTAACCGGCGGCGTTCGGTAGCGGTCAGGAGGCCGCTCAGGTCCAGATCTGCTTTCACTACTCCGCTCTCCGGATCGATCAGGACGATCCGCTCGGTCATCCAGACATTGGCCCAGACCAAACCGTCGATCACCTCCAACTCGTTCAGGTTGCTCACCGGCCCGTTGTGGTCGCAGACCTCCGTTGCGCCGGTCACTGTGAAACCGGCGGGGTTGATGTGGTACAGCCGGTAGGAACCGTCGCTCAGGATCAGGCCGTCGTTGTATGTCGCCAATCCCCATCCCTGCATCTGGTAGGTAAAGGTCGATTCCGGCGAAAAGGTTTTCAGATCATACACAAAACCCTTCCCGGAGGTCCAGGTCAACTGGTAGATCTTGCCGTGCAGCACGGCGATCCCCTCCCCGAACAGTTTTGAGTCGATGCTGAGGCTGGAAAGCACTTTGCCGCTCCCGAGCTCCATTTTGCGGATGCCGGACTCTCCGTACTGTCCGGTGCTTTCGTACAGGTAACCGTCTAAGTAAAACAATCCCTGGGTATACGCTTTCGGATCGTGGGGAAATTTACGAACCACTTCGTACCCATACCGGACCGGAGCCTTGTCCGGAACAACAAGGACCGGTTGCGAAGCGACGGATTCCCTGTCCCCGGGGTGGAATACCTGTATCCGGAGGGCGCCGTTCCCAACCGTCGTTTCCGGGACGGTGACCGTGCAGCGACTCTCCTCTTTGCCCGTCGTCCGGAGCAATACTCCGTTCAGGTAGAACCGGGCGGAATCGACCGGCAAGCCTTCGCTGTTTTCAAAAGCGATCTCCAACGGCCGGTGAAACACCGCCCGGCTGTTTTTTTCGGGCGCCGTGATCCGGAGGCTCTTCACCTGTTTGACCTCCGCAACGGGCAAAGCGCTGTTTTGCGCCTGCTTCGGCTTTCCGTTTCCGCAGGCCACCAGCAACAGGGCGCACAACAGGCAACCGGCGACCGGCCTGGTTCTATTCAATTTCCCACTCATACCCCTCCTTGGTGTCTTTGACGGCGATCCCGGCGCTTTTCAGCTCGTCCCGGATCCGGTCGGATGTTTCCCAGTCTTTGTTTTGCTTGGCTTCGGAACGGATGCCCATCACCATGTCCAACACCTTTCCGAGAGCTTCCCGCTCCTTGCCGGCCGCCTCCCGCGCTTCGGCCAATCCCAGAATATCGAACACAAAATCGTGAAAGAGGTTTTGGAGCTTTTCCAAATGCTCCGCGTCGATCTGTTCGGCGCCCGCATCGATGGAGTTGATCATCCGCACCCCTTCAAAAAGCAGAGAGATCAGGACGGGGGTGTTCAGGTCGTCGTTCATCGCCTCACTGCACTGAGCGGCGAGCTTATCCGGATCCACCGTATTTTTACTGCCGGGCTTTAGCCGGTTCAGCACACCCACGGCGTTCATCAGCCGTTCGTATCCTTTTTCGGCCGCTTTCAAGGCTTCGTTGGAGAAATCGAGCGGACTGCGGTAGTGCGCCTGCAGGATAAAAAAACGAACGGTCATGGGGGAGTACGCCTGCTCCAGTACATCGTTATCACCGGAAAACAACTGGTCGAGCGTGATGAAATTCCCCAGCGACTTTCCCATTTTCTGTCCGTTGATGGTGATCATGTTGTTGTGCATCCAGTACCGGACAGCCTCGTGTCCGTAAGCAGCCGTGCTTTGCGCAATTTCGCATTCGTGGTGCGGGAACTGCAGATCCAACCCGCCTCCATGTATGTCAAAGGTGTCTCCCAGGTACTTTTGGCTCATACAGGAACACTCCAGGTGCCAGCCGGGGAACCCCTCTCCCCAGGGCGAAGGCCACCGCATGATGTGTTCGGGGGAGGCTTTTTTCCAGAGGGCGAAATCAAACGGGTTCCGTTTCTCGTCCTGCCCGTCCAACCGGCGGGTGTTGGCGAACAGCTCTTCGACCTTCCGCCCGGACAATTTACCGTATTCGTATACCTTGTTGTAAGCCTCCACATCGAAATAGATGCTGCCGTTGCTTTCGTAAGCAAACCCGTTGTCCAAGATCTTTTTCACCAACGCCTGTTGTTCGATAATGTGGCCGGAAGCCAGCGGTTCGATGCTGGGCGAGAGGGTGTTGAGCTGCTCCATGTTTTTGTGGAAACGGTTGGAGTACAGTTGCACCAACTCCATCGGTTCCAGCCGCTCCAATTTGGCTTTTTTAGCGATCTTATCCTCGCCGTCGTCGCTGTCGTTGGTCAGGTGCCCCACGTCGGTAATGTTCCGGACATACCGTACCCGATACCCCAACCAGGTCAGGTAGCGGAACAGCACATCGAAAGTGACGGCGGGGCGGGCGTGTCCTAAGTGGGCGTCTCCGTATACCGTGGGGCCGCAAACGTATAACCCCGCAAAGGGCGGGTTCAGCGGTTTAAACTCCTCCTTGCGGCGCGTCAGCGTATTGTAAATGAGTAATTTATTTTCCATAGCAACTTCGTTTGGCATGACACAATGTTACAATCTTGTGTGAACGAACGTGTAAAGGTAAACAATCCCGCGAAAATTCAATTGTTTTCCGGGCGCAATTTCCGGCCGCCCGCCCCCCGCCGCACGGATGCATACCCGCTCAGCTTGTTAATAGCGTATTATCGCCGAGGCGATGAAGATTCTCGGCTATGTGAATCGTTTCAGCCGGGGCGTTTACCGGGTACAGAAAGAATTGATGGAGAATGGCAACGGTGAAGCGACGTTCGATTTCTCGCTGATAACGGCCTTCAAAGTGGTCGAGAACGTGTCGCAACGCTATTTTGAGGCAGGATTTGGAGCGGAAGAAGGCAGGGATACCCAAGAAAACAGCCGGGAAACAGCCGAGAAAATAATAGATGCCTTGACAAGCAGTCCAAATATTTCAAAACCCGAACTGGCTGAATTATTAGGAGTTTCATTAGGTAGCTTCAAGCAGCACCTGTTTTTCTTCTGGTACAAACAGGAGCTCCGGCCGGTGATCAGCGCCCTTCTGAAACGGATCCGCCGGCCGGATCTGCTGCATAAATTATTCCGGTAAACGGAAAAGGAGGATGTTGTTGGGCCGGGTGTAGACCGGGTATAGACCGGGTGTAGATCGGGTGTAGACCGGGTATAGATCGGGTGGAGACGCGGATTGGTAAAAATCGAATTGATATATGGGTAATGAATTAAAAGGCACAAGTTACGCTACGCTAAACTTGCGCCAACGAGGTATTACCGAGGCTGAGAGGATTCTCGGCTACCAAAGAAATCCCTGCGTACCGTCTCTTGGAGGAGGGGGAGTAGGTATGTTGAAAATGACAGGAACAGTGTACTTTACTCGTACTGTTTTTCCGCGTTGTATACCGGGAGTCCAGCGCGGCATGCTTGGGATAACCCGCAAAGCCTCTGCGTTAAAGACGGGATGGGTAGAACTCTCAATTTCCACACTGCCGACCGTCCCGTCCCTTTCGATGACACATGTTGCCACCACTTTGCCGCTGATTCCCTTTTCGAGTGCCTGTCGAGGATATCGAAGATTTTGACTGATCCACAAGCCGGGATTGCCTTTGGGAAATTTAGGCTCTCGTTCGTGGACTACCGTTCCGTCCGGGTTTCGGAGAATCCCGTTCTCATCTTCAACGACATCATTCCCGAACTGGATCTTCTGCTGTTTGTTGTCCTTTTTCGCCTGCTTGTTCTCTTTCTCTGTTTTTCCTTTCTTCTTCTCTTTCTTCTGCCGCATCTCCTGCTGTTGTGGAGCGGAGTCCCGCTTCCCGGCATTCGCCGGAACAGCAACCGACAGGCCAACAAACAGCAGGAGCATGGATAAACCCGTTTTTTTCAGGTATTTACCGAACAACTCCGCAAAAACCTCCCCCCGGGTCAGTTTTCCGTTCTGCACACACACATTTTCCGCCCGGCCTCTGCTGCACAACAAATTGTCCGGCAGCCGGTAAATATCCTGCAGGAACACCAGCTTAGCCCCCTCCTGCCGGATGTTGATCCGCACTGCAAAACGGTCGCCGCTGGTCAGGGAGTGCAGGTAATCGATCTCGATGTGCCGGATCACCGCATCCAAACCGGCCTGGTGCAGCTTCCCGAAATTGGCGCCGGTGGTCTCCAAAAACTCGTGCCGGGCGTGCTCCATGTAGTGCTGGTAATTGGCATTGTTCACAATCCCCTGAAGGTCACACTCGTAATCCCGCACCTTCATCTCCAATTCAAAAATGTACGTTTGCATCATAGAAAATATTTCCGTTGTACTTTAAACAATCCTGCCTGCCCCGGTCGGGCGGGGGTAAATGTAACAAATTTTTGCGGCAAAATACGCACCTGCCCGATATTGCAATCATATCTGCAATAATCGGCAAAAAACATACTTTTTGAAGGTATGTTCGAAATAGGTTTGCTTTGTTTGACGGATTTATGCCGCAGAAGAACTCTTTGTATTTTCGTCGGTGGAGGTTTCCGGAACAAGCAAGCTGATCAACAGGAACGGTATGGCATAAATACAGGCGGTGATAAGCACATCTTTCAGTGCAAATTCCGGCCAGCGGATCAGGCCGAAAGAGAGGTCGGTTATAAATATCGCCCACAAAAGCGTCTGAACGATCAGGCACAGCGGGCACCAGATGTGTGCCCGGAATTTTTGATACCATACGCTCCACAGGGTATAAGGCAACGCGCAGATATTGATCAGCGCCAGGTAGTGAACAAGGGCGGGAAACATCACAAGCAATACCATATTGGAGGTGAAATATCCCAAACCGACCTCGCTCCAACTGATAACCCCGGCGAATTTAGATGCCGGAGACCCCAGAATATCGTTACAGCTCGATCTTTTCTTGAATATCGAACATATCTTATCCGCATGGCTGTGCTGTATTTTCAACTGTTTGAGAATGAGCAAATACCCGATGTAGATCCCGATCCCGTTCAATACCAGAAGTACGTTGTCGCCGGCATTCAAAAAAAGTCCGTGAGCGGTGTAACCGACAACGATCACAACCGCTATAGCCACCAGCAAAGCTATCTTTTCGATCCGGTGGAATAACTTTTTTCTCCTGTTCAGAACAGAGTTCGGCACTGTCGAATTTTCCGTTTTGTCTGCCGCCGGCGCGATGCTGTTGCCTCCCTTCATGATTCCTGTAGTTTAATTGATCGAACGATACACGGATTTTATCGTAAACCCGTTCGATTAGTTACAGAAATAGAGCCAAAAAATCACAAATTTAATTGTACAGAATGATGATACCGTGCGGCGGGATATCTACGAGCAGGAAAGAACGGTCGTAGCTGAAACGGCTGCCGGAGAGAGCGGAGAAAACGCCTCTGTCCGGATTGTCCGGAAGCTGTGTCTGCACGGTCACCTCTTCCGCTTGCCGGTTAAAAGCGACGATCACCTCGCGGTTTGCCGTGCGCCGGTAACCGATCAACACCCTGTCATCCGCCCGCAGCAGCAAAAATTCCCCGTACAAAAGCGCCGGAGATACACGCCGGAAATCGGCCGGAAGTTCCGGGGATCTCACCTTTTGAGCAGGCTGAACTCTCAATACCCGTCGATCTCCGGAAATGGATACTTCCGTACCGGGCGCTATTTTGCCGAATCCCGGAACGGAATCCGGCAGCACAACCGGCGTAGCATTCCACAGCAACACCAAAGGAACAGCTCCCGGCACTCCCGGTTCCGGAACACCGGTCGCATTCCGGACACAGGCGGAAAGCGATACGAGCAACAGGAATACCGGAACAGGATGCGTCATCGTGGTTGTTTTTGTATGCGTAAATGTACGATATTTTTCAAGGAACCTTCCCGATTTTTTGGCAAAAAGCATAACTTTGTCGCTCAGTTCAACTAAATAACCGGCAAATACATGGGAAGAGCGTTTGAATACCGCAAAGCGCGCAAGCTGAAAAGATGGGGCAATATGGCCCGGACTTTTACCAGAATAGGGAAAGAGATCGACATCGCCGTAAAGGCCGGCGGCCCCGATCCCGATAACAACACCCGCCTCCGCATCCTGGTTCAGAATGCCAAGGCTGCGAACATGCCGAAGGAGAATGTGGAACGGGCCATTAAGCGGGCTACCTCCAAAGATACCTCCGATTACAAGGAGATCGTATACGAAGGGTACGCTCCCCACGGCATTGCCATTGTGGTGGAAACAGCCACGGACAACAACACCCGCACGGTGGCCAATGTGCGCCATGCCTTCTCCAAATACGGCGGTTCGCTGGGAACCTCCGGCTCGCTGGATTTTCTGTTTGACCGGAAATGCATCTTCAAGATCAACAAGCCGGAAGGGTTCGACCTGGACGAATTTGAATTGGAGATGATCGACTACGGCGCCGACGAGATCTTTGAAGACGAAGGCGTCATCCACATCTACGGCGCTTTCGAAGCGTTCGGTGCGATCCAGAAACACTTGGAGGAACAGAAGATCGAGATCGTCAGCGGAGAATTTGAACGCATTCCCACCGACACCAAAGAACTGACCCCGGAACAACGGGCTGACGTAGACAAAGTGTTGGAAAAATTGGAAGAAGACGAAGACGTGACCAACGTCTACCACAACATCAAAGAAGAGTGATCGTACTCATTCTTCTGTTTTTGGTACTATCCTGCCCGCTATTCGGACAGGACACTCTTTCGACGGCCAATCCCGCAACATTTTTAGAGGGACTGAAACCCTTTGTTCCCAACCCGCCGGAATTTCTGGAGGAGATCAAACCGTACCGGAACAAAAAAGAGTACGACGCTGTTATCGCCGACCTGCAACAAAGGATCCAAAACGACACCTCTCAATACTGGTGTTATTACCAGTTGGCCTGCATGTACAGCCTGAAACAGGACACCACGCAAGCCTTTGTCTATTTGCACAAAGCTCTGAATTATGGAGTGCGTGCCGAAGACGTGTTGTCCGATACGGACTTCCAAAACCTTCATAACACCGGGCATTAGAATACAGTCGTAAAAGAAAAAGCACCGTATTTGTGTGAATACAGTGCTTTTTCAATCTTTAAACAGTGTGCCGCGGTTTATTTCACACAACGTACCGAATGACCGGGCCCCGGAGGATAACCGACCGAAGCGCTGGTAGTACCGTTACTCGTAAAGACCATATAACGCGCATCGCCTATGGAATTGCGGGACGAAGTCCAATAGCGTCCATACTCATTGCTATTGTTTAAGGAACCATTGTCTGAGTTCGGACGCCACCCGGCAGCGGGCAGGAAGACGGCGTTACCCGTCGATTCTTCCACATACCGCATCCCCCGGACACCGTTCAAAAGAATCCACTCGCGGGGAGTGAGACTCGTAGTTTCCAACGAACCCAACATTTCATCGTACGCAGGTATCCGCCACCCTTCGGGGCAGGGACTGTTAGCGGACGACCAGTCGCTGCCGAAATTTATCGAGGTCGGCGGGAGTTTCACCGGGAAATCATCGCCGGGTGCAAACCCTGTGCTGTTGTTCCACCGGTAGTGCTGGCCGTAATTTTCTGGCTTTGCGGCAAAAGTCCCCGTGGCGTCCACGTTGCGCGTCGCCCACCGGACGCCGTTGATCATAACCGCATCGGAAGCGGAGGAGGCGCTCACGTCGTCGATGAACAGCGCATTGATCTCGACATCGTAAGCCCGCATGGTGAAGGTCATGGGATTATCGGTATCGTTGGGATTGTCGGTATCGTCGCCAGGAGTGTCGAGCGGTATCCGGGTAGATGTGGAATTTTGCCTGAAAACGGTCCAATAATAAAATTCGGAGCCGGTTTCGGCGTGTGCTGTTACCGTAACCTGATCCCCTTCCTTAGCCGAGGTAATGGGATTCCCCTGAGCATCGGTAATGGTAAAAGAGCCGCGCAGGGAGTTGTTGATCTTTTGGGTAATGGAATAGGACGGCTTGGGCACTTCCCCCTGCTCGGTAGTTCCCTGCTGGGTTACGGTTACCAAAATATCATCCGTACCCGAAGTGATGGTTATCGTGGCCGAACGGGTCGCTCCCGTGTAGTTGATGTCGAGTTCGATGGCGATGTCGATTTCACCCGCCGCGCCGGAGTACATCTCCTCACCGTTCACCTTGAGCCGCAGCCACGATACGCCCGACGAGGCGGCGCGTGCATTTGTTGCCTCTTCTGTAATCTCTTCCACCGTTGCCGTCCATGCCGATTTCGCGGTAAAGGTAAAGCCCTTAGAGGCTTCCTCGTCGGCATAGGCAGGCTGCTCCTTGTCTTCAGGGTCGGAAAGAGCGATGTCCGGCGATTCTACCGTTACAAGCACCGGGGCAGTTTGCACGGGCGTCGCTTTGGGAGCGCTCACTTCGCAGACATAATAATACGTTCCCTCTGTGAGATCGGTGGGGATTATGTAATCCTTACCGGTCGCACCCTCGATGGCCTCGAAGAGTTCATCTTCAACAGGGTCGTAAGTATACCACTGGTACGAAAGCGTCGCGTCCAGCGTCACACTTGCTTCGACCGTCAGTTTGGTGTTCGCCGGGATGTTTCCTTCCACAAGACCCGCCGGTGCCACCGGTTGGGTCTCGATGGTAATTACGGGCGTCGGATCGCCCCCGCCGTCGTCTCCCTTGGAGCACGAGGACAGGGTTACCGCAAACGCGGCCGCCGCAAGTACGGTGGCTATCGCCGTCCACGTTTTCTGTCTGAAATGAATGTGTTTCATCTTCTTTAAGTTTTAGTGAATGATTATTTTAGTCGTCATTGGAAGACAGGGTGCGCATAAACACACAAAGCCCGGCTGCAGGACATCCTGACGGTCGGGCACAGCAGGTTCAGGGATCAGATAACCGGTACACGCGACGGGAGGGCGGCCGCCCTCCCTGGCGAAAGAGTTGAAAAGTATGTTCAAAAACGGTGGGAATTCCGCTAAATTACTGATATACAGGGAATTTACCCCCCCCCGCAACAATCTAATACATTGAAAAACACGCCATTCTGTGATGATACAGGGGCGAAAACAGCATCTTCCGTTCCGGTGGGAGTGGCGGTGCGAAGGGGCAGTATGGGTAAGCTCGGGCGCATAAACTGTCATGCGTATGATGCAAATATAAAAATAATTTGGAATAGTACGTAGGAATATCGTAAAAAGATCTGTACCTTTTGCAATCCGATTGGGTCGATTAAAAAATGATATGAGGCGGCCTATCTGACCCGTCGTTTCGATGTGCTACCCGATGGCCGCCACCTGCGTAAGGAGGATTTTGCATCGCTGGCGGGGGTTACCGCCGACGGAGCGCGTACCGATTTGAAATATCAATCGAGCTACGAGGAGATCGCAGAGTTGATCCGGCAATATGTTCCGGCGTGGCGCATCGAGATGGTAAAATTCTACCGGCTTGTACTGTTCAACTTCCTGTTCTCGAACGGCGATGCTCACCTGAAGAATTTCTCGCTGTTGGAAACCCGTGACGGTGACTTCCGCCTCTCGCCTGCATACGACTTGCTCGATACTCACATTTATGTCGATGACACCGACTTTGCACTTGACAAAGGATTATTCAAAGAGCCGTCGCCGGAGCATCTAAAATTCGGACTGAAAGCAAACGGCGCATCTTTCTTGGCTTTCGGCGTATTATTCGGCCCTTGAACCGGATCAACGCTGTTTTTGTATTCCATCGGGGAGACGCCCGTGTGTTTCTTGAAGAATTTCCCAAATGCAGACTGGTCGGAAAAGTTCATCATCTCGGCAACCTGCTGCACCGACAGATCTTTCTTGCGAAGCAGCATTTTGGACTCGATGACCTGGGCGTTGTTAATCCAGTTGATGGCCGTTTTACCGGTAACCGCTTTCAGTATGCGCGACAGTTGCGTTCTGGTCATACACAATTCCGTAGCGTAAAACAACACGGAATGTTCCTTTCTGGAGTTTTCCAGAATCAGCCGCACAAATTCATATACAACCGATTCATTATAGGTTGGCTCCGTAATGTCATTGATATGACTTGCATTCTTTGCCTCCACATCCATCATTTCCAGACAAAGGCTTTCGATCTCACTTTTCACGAGCGCCGACTGATAAATATGGTCGGTGCGTTTCATCTTGGCGATCAGCCGCTCCACGGTGCTTGTTATGATGCCCAACTGCGAACTGCCGATCGGAGTGACCGGATGCGTCCG
>JAISVB010000060.1 GCA_031271755.1 Culturomica sp. | reverse complement strand
CCCCCTAAAGTTGCGATAGCAAAACAGTGTAAAGTTGTATCCGGGAAGTTGGGTCATCGGCGATTGATTTCCAATAAACGGCATAGTTGGTAATAATCTGGTTTTCCGTGGATATCTGTATATTGTAACCGGGCTTTAGCTGTCCGTTTTTCATAGCATCCTCCTTCATGCGCATGAACGTGGCATCCTCATCCGTTTAGAATAGGAGTTGCGTCCATCCATAATATCAAGAGCACGTTCATACTCAAGCATTTTCGGTATGGATTCCTTTTCTGTCTTTTCTACTGCCTGCTTTATTTTCTTGGGAACCTCCATACTGTTCATCTTTTCCTGTACACGGGATGTACGGGCATGGAACTCTTCCACCGAAAGTTCTTCGTCCACTTGTGTTTCATGGATCTCCATTCCCAGGACCCGTTCTGCCTCAGAGAGAATACGGAGGGTCTTTTCCCGCAGACAGCTATCATATGTTTCTACACTCCCACGCCAGACAAAGGTATATTTATTAGCGGACGATTCGATTTTGGTGCCGTCGATGTATTGCACTTCAAGGGAGACGAAACCCTCTGAATGAAGGAGTTCTACCACCTGCGTAAAGATATCATCAAAAGAATCCTTCAAGCGTTTCCCGCGGAAATAATTGAGCGTTCGGAAGTCAGGACGTGCTCCGCCGGATAACCACATGTAATGAATGTGTTCCTGAAGATGAAGAGCGATTTTACGGGAAGAGTAAATATTGTTCAGATAAGCATAAATCAATACTTTTAACATCATCCGCGGATGAAAACAGCTGTTACCTCCTCCTTTATAACTTTCCAGCACTCTACTGACATCGAGCCGGTCAATGATACTGTTCAGGACTCGTACGGGATGAGTTGCCGGGATTAATTCATCAAGACTCGGGGGTAATAACTGAAATTGACCTTGATTATCGGATTTAAATGCTATCTTTGCCATCGGTATCGGATTGTTTATTAAGTCGTTAGGCAAAACAAATATAATAAATTAATCTGATACTAAAAAGGCTTTCTTCCTGATTTTCAGATTGAAAGCCTTCTTTTTTTCAAAAAAAAGAACTGTCTAAAACTTGTTAGACAGCTCCGTTTTTATTTAGTGGAACACAAATGGACACTATTTCGAAGCAATGTATTCAACCGATCATCGCATAGGGGATTTTGGCCAGCCCCTCCGCCATTTGTTCGATACCTTTTTCCAACTTGCCTTTCAGCATCATTTTCAGCATCATGTTCATGTCCGATTCGAAAGTGATCCGCAACCGGGTATCGGAGGGGCCGTTTTCCAGCAACTGGATCCACAGGTTGAAATCAAAGGGTAATTTGCCTCCTCCTTCCAATTTGACCAATTTCGGGTGCTCTTTCTCTGCGATCCGGATGGTTACTTCCCCCAGCCCTTTGACCACAAACATACACTCGTTTTCGGAAAAACGCACCTCTTCGAGTTTTTCGGTCAATGCGTTCAACTCTTGGGCGTTACCCGCCTGCCGGGCTGCCTCCATCAGGGAGCCGATCCGGTTGAAATCGGACAAAAACGAATAAACAGGGGCTGCGTCGCTGTTTATCTTGTATATCTGACTTACAATTTTTACGTTTGCCATAAAACTTCGGATTAGAATAGTTGAATGATCCGGTTTATTGGTAGGTTTCCGGACTTTTGCGCCACTCTTTCAGTTTCTCCACGTCGCTCTCCCGGATATACCCCGTTTTCAGCGCCAGGCCGATCAGGGCGTTGTAGTTGCTCAGGGTGGTGAGTTCGCACCCGGCCGCTGCAAAATTGTCTTCGGCTTTCTGGAAACCATACGTAAAAATAGCCACCATGCCCAGTACTTCGCAACCGGCCTTCCGCAACGCTTCCACCGCTTGCAGGCTGGAACCTCCGGTGGAGATCAGGTCTTCCACCACCACCACTTTTTGCCCCGGTTTGTATTCCCCTTCGATCAGGTTTTCCAACCCGTGGGATTTGGCCGCGGAACGGATGTACACAAACGGCAAATTCAGCTCCTGCGCCACCAGCACGCCCTGTGCGATCGCTCCGGTTGCTACGCCGGCGATCACTTCCGCCTCCGGGTATTTTTCCCGGATCACATCGGCAAACCGGTCCCGGATGTAGGAACGTACTTCCGGATACGAAAGCGTTTTGCGGTTGTCGCAATAGATGGGGGACTTCCAGCCGGAAGCCCAGGTAAACGGATGGGCGGGTTCCAATTTAATGGCTTTGATCTGCAACAAGTGCTGCGCTACGTGTTCGGCAACGGTGTTCATCGGTTTTTATTTTTATATTCCCCGCAAATATAGTGGAAGCGGGGAGAACTTGCAAGCCTGCCGCCTGTTCTCCGGAGAAAACGCCCGAAAATTGCTGTTTTTACGGGAAATATTATCCGGCGAAAAAACGGCGGATTCAAATTTTTGTATACCTTTGAAAGCGCAAAAAAAACTGAAAAACAAATTATAAAAGATGAATGTACCTGCAAATTTAAAGTACACCAAAGAACACGAATGGATTCGTGTTGAGGGTGACGAAGCTGTGATCGGAATTACCGACTACGCACAGAGCCAGTTGGGCGACATTGTTTTCGTGGAGTGCGAAACCGTAGGCGATGAACTGGAAGCCGAAGAGACCTTCGGGACCATTGAGGCTGTAAAAACGGTATCGGAACTTTACCTGCCCGTAGGCGGAGAAGTGTTGGAATTCAACGAAGAGTTGGAAGGAAGTCCGGAATTGATCAACAAAGATCCGTACGGAGCAGGGTGGATCATCCGGTTGAAGATCGGCGACAAAGCGGAGTTGAATGAATTGTTGGGTGCGGAAGAGTACAAAGCGTTGATCTGATCACAGACAGTATAAAAAACTGCACTGGCCTCCTTTACCGGAAGAAAGTGCAGTTTTTTTGGATCCATCGGACAATCTTTGTGAATTATTTTATTTTCAGGAGACGGTAAGAAAATAATTTTACGAATACAACTAAAATACCATGACTCTGATCAAATCAATTTCAGGCATTCGGGGAACCGTAGGCGGAAAACCCGGGGACAATCTGACGCCGTTGGATATTGTGAAATTTGTTTCTGCGTATGCCACTTGGCTGAAAGAGGGAGCGGGAAAGGAAAAAGCCCGGATCGTGCTGGGGCGGGACGCCCGGATTTCGGGAAAGATGTATGCCCAATTGGTGTCGGCTACCCTGATCGGTCTGGGACACGATGTCATCCACATCGGCTTGGCGACCACCCCGACCACGGAATTAGCGGTGACGGCGGAAAAAGCGGACGGAGGCATCATCCTCACGGCCAGCCACAACCCTAAACAGTGGAATGCTTTGAAACTGTTGAACAACCGGGGAGAATTTCTGACCGCAGCCGACGGGGCGAAGGTGTTGGAATTGGCGGAACGGGAGGATTTTGTCTATGCGGAAGTAGATGAACTCGGCGTGATCACGGAGAAAGATTACACGGATTACCACGTGCAACAGGTATTGGGGCTGAAATTGGTGAACCGGGAAGCCATCGCCAAAGCCGGCCTGCGGGTGGTGGTGGATGCCGTGAACTCCATTGGCGGCGTGGCGATCCCGGCATTGCTCCGGGCGCTGGGCGTAACGGATATTATTGAACTCAACTGCGAACCGACCGGGCGTTTCAGCCACAACCCGGAGCCGTTGGCGGAAAACCTGACGGAAATTTCCGCCCGGATGAAGGAGAGCGGGGCGCACCTGGGGATCGTGGTGGATCCGGACGTAGACCGCTTAGCTTTGGTCTGTCCGGACGGGGAGATGTTCGGCGAGGAGTACACTCTGGTGGCGGTGGCCGATTACGTATTAAAGCATACGCCGGGCAATACGGTCTCCAATCTCTCCTCCTCGCGGGCGCTCAAAGATGTGACCGAAGCATACGGCCAATCATACAGTGCGGCGGCGGTCGGGGAGGTTAATGTGGTGGCCGAAATGAAAAGGACGCATGCAGTGATCGGGGGAGAAGGGAATGGCGGCGTGATCTATCCGGTCAGCCATTACGGCCGGGACGCCTTGGTGGGAGTGGGGCTGTTCCTCTCTCATTTTGTAGCGGAAGGAAAAAGCATGCAGGAGTTGAAAAAAAGTTATCCCCCCTATTTTATCTCCAAAAACAAGCTGACGCTGGCGCCGGGCATGGATGTGGACAAGGTATTGGAAGGATTGAAAAAGCGGTACGCCGGTGAAAAGATCACCGATATCGACGGTGTGAAGATCGATTTTGCCCGCGGGTGGGTACACCTTCGTAAATCCAATACGGAGCCGATCATCCGGATCTATTCGGAGGCAAAAGACGAGCAGTCGGCCGATGCCCTGGCGAAAGAGGTCATCGGTGTGGCGGAAACGCTTTTTGACCAAAAATCCTGATGCAATTCGCTTTCCGGGAGAAGTGCGTAAATTTTCGGTACGGATATTGTAGTTCGTAGTGCATCTGTATGTATGAACAAATCGGCGGATAAGCCGTATTACCCTGTAAAACGAAAATATATGAAAGAAAATTTATTGTCTTTTTTCAGGAAGAGCGCCCTGTTTTGCGGATTGGTTTTGGCGGCAACCGGATGTAATCTCGAAGAAGACAGTGTAGAGATCGTGACCGAACACATCTTTGTCAATTACAGGGATTGGGCCTGGAACGACTTCTATGCCCGTTGGGAATGTTTGGTGGAGTGGCCGTATCTGACGGAGGATGTTTACAACGAAGCAACCGTGATCGGAAGCGTGTATGTGAACGAAACGGATGCCAACGACCGGGTGTACACCACCTCCAAAAACCTGCCGTTTGTCCATACCTTTCAGGACGATAACTACCGGATTTTTACGGAAACCATCAGTTTTGATGTTTCGCCGGGAACGCTCTGTTTTTACGTTCAAAATGATGATCTGGATAGCAGAAGGGAGCCGGTTCAGGATGAATATGAGTTTAAGGTGACGGCGATCTGGAGGCGTTATTAAGGTTTCTCCCGACTCCATTACAAAAAGGAAAATGTCCCCAAAGCACTCATCTGCTTCATTGCTTGATTTATCAGTCGTCGGTTACATACGTTAGTATGCTCCTATCCGCCTGAAAATCAGTGGCTTCGCGTTTTTGAGCACTTCATTATAATAAACAAAGAGGCTGTCTGAATTTCACTTTTTAGACAGCCTCTTTTTGTATCAGGTGGTAAAAAATACCGGTCATTCAATGATGGCAGCCCGGCTGAGCGCGCTGCTTTCAAACAGATTCTTTACACCGCCTTTCCCCTCTACTTTCAACTGATCCGGGTCTACACCGAACTCCCGGGTCAACAGGTTGTAAACGTTCTGGGCTCTTTTCTGACTTAATCTCAGGTTATAACCGGCGCTTCCGGTCTGATTGTCCGCATATCCGCTGATGGTAAAGATCTTACCCGGATTTTGCTGAATGGCTTTGGCTATGTATCTGAGGTTTACCCGGTCCCTGTCGGAAACTTGCGTGGTATTGATGTTGAAGAAAACAACTACCGGATTGACTCTTACCGTCGGATTCTCCATCGCTTTTTCAACGGCCTCTACAGCTTCGGCAGCTTCTGCAGTGATGAGAGCTGCAGCTTCCAACTCTTCGTGCAGTTTTTTGTTCCGTTCTTCAACCACCACCAGGCTGGCCTTGGCTTTGGCAAGCTCCTGCTGAGCTGCCGCCAATTCCAACTCTTTGTCGGTCAGAAGCGTACCTGTATTTCTAAATGTCCGCTGTTTGAATTTGTAAGAGATCCCGGCGGTCACTCCTCCGAGTGCATTCATGGAACCTGCTTCTCCGGCAAATTTCTTGTCGAAGATCATTCCCTTCATCTCCAGATTGATGTCGACGGATTCGCACAGGCGGAACTTGTGTACGATACCGGCATTGGTGGTCAGCACCGTCAGGCCGTTGGAACGGCAGGCGTGCATGGCCCCGAATCCGATGTAGGGAACTGCTTCATAGAATCGGTTGGGGCGGTATCCTCCGATCCAGTTGGAAAGGTTGACCATAATATCCAAATGGGCATTGACCTGTTCCCAGCTCTGTTTCCAAAAACCATCTTTGTTTTTTTCGCCGGTCAGGTAGAGCGCACTTTGATCGCCTGCCACGCCTTTCAACTCGCCTCCGCTTGCCTGCAAACGCAAACCCAACGTCGGTACGATCCATTTTCCCACGGAAAAATCGGCCGTGGGGGTAAGCCGTTTGGTAAGCTCCTCTTTCCGGTCGGCCGTTCCGAAATACATTTGCACGCCGCCTCCCGCAGAGATAAACCAATTGTCCCAAAAACGGTTGGTTTCGTAACCGACCCAGGCCGGGTATTTCTCCGTAAAGGCTGCGGCCGAATCGGGGAGTAGCTGCGCCAAAACAATCGGTTTGGATTCATTCTGTACTACTGTTACAGAGTCGGATTTTTCTTGACCCGAAACGAAGAAAGGGGTCGTGGCAAACAGCAGAGCAAGCAGTTTTTTACCCATGGTTGTTGAAAGTTTAATTGCCGGCAAATTTACTGATTATAAAAGAAATGAACAAATTTTTTTTAAAATTGGTTCCCGATGGAGGCAAAAAAAACAACATGGATTTCCGGATTTTCTGAATAAATGGGTAAATTAGCCCTTGCAATATTCATTTCAGGACCTTTTTTGCCATTTGTCCGTATGAGTATAGACGATCGACATACGTGTAAATGTGCCAAAAAATCAGTAAAATATGGCTTATATTGATTACTACAAGATACTGGGAATTAACAAGAACGCTTCACAGGACGAGGTTAAAAAAGCGTATAAGAAGTTGGCCAGGAAACACCATCCGGATTTGAATCCGAACGACCGGGATGCCCAACGCCGTTTTCAGGAGATCAACGAAGCGAATGAGGTGTTGAGCGATCCGGAAAAGCGGAAAAAATACGATCAGTACGGGGAGAACTGGAAGCACGCCGACGAGTTTGAAGCCCGCAAACAGCAGCAGGGGGGATACCAGGGGTATTCGGGAGGAGATTTCTGGTCTTCCGCAGGGGAAGGATTTTCCGGAGAAGGCGGCGGTTTTTCCGACTTTTTCGAATCGCTGTTCGGATCGGCCGGCGGTGGCCGGCGGGGACGAAGCGGCGGGTTTCGCGGGCAGGATCTGAATGCCGAATTGCGCCTTTCGTTGCGGGAAGCGGCAGAAACCCACAAGCAGGTGTTGACGGTAAACGGCCGGAGCATCCGGATCACCATTCCGGCCGGGGTGGAGAACGGGCAAACCATCAAACTGAAAGGGCAGGGAGCGCCCGGTATGAACGGAGGAGTCCCCGGAGACCTCTACATCACCTTTGCGATCCCCGATGATCCGGTATTTAAACGGGACGGGAACAGCCTCTACCTGACAGCCTCTTTGGATCTATATACGGCGATCCTGGGGGGAGAACAGATGGTTTCTACCCTGGACGGGAAAGTGAAGTTGAAGGTACAGCCGGGAACCCAAAACGGAAGCAAAGTCCGGTTGAAAGGAAAAGGTTTCCCGGTTTATAAACGGGAAGGCGAAGCAGGCGACCTGATCGTGACGTGGAACGTTGTACTGCCTTCCGGTATCAGCGGAAAACAGAAAGAACTTTTTGAAGAGTTGAGGAAATTGGAGTCAAAACAGTAAAAACGGGTGGAGATGGAACCGGAATGGATTATCTTGAGTGATTATTGCCTCGTCAACGGGATCGAGCCCTCTTTTATTTTGTTGCTGAAAGAGGAGGGGCTGATCGAAACACGGGAAAAAGACGGACGGGAGTACATTCCTGTTTCCCAGTTGCATTATTTAGAGCGGTATTCCAGAATGTATTACGACCTGTCGATCAACGTCGAAGGGATCGATGTCATCCGGCACATGCTGGAGCGGATGGAGGAGATGCACCGGGAGATCCGGCGGCTGGAGAACAGGTTGCGCTGCTTCGGAATGGACAATTAAAATAAAAAAATACGATGAATACCAAATATAATCCCATAGATTTTGTGAGAGATTGGTTGCCGAATTATCAGCGCAGGCTTTCGGTTCGCTTATACATGATGTCCGTCAGAACTCAGGAAGAAAGTAGAGATGATGTTCAGTATCGAATGGTTGAACTTGCTTTTTGCTTTGAAAATTTTGAAGAGGCCTTTTCGGTTTTTAAAACCGAGCATAAATTAGTGTAAAATTGTACATCAATACCTGAATATATGAACGTATATCTTTTTTTGGCGGAAGGTTTCGAGGAGATCGAAGCCTTGGTAACAGTAGATGTGTTGCGTCGCGGCGGTGTAGAGATCAAGACGGTTTCGATCTCTTCCGGCCGTGAAGTAACGGGAGCGCACGGTATTCCGGTGATAGCCGATAAGAGGTTGGAAGAAGTGGTTGCCGGAAATGCGGATTACCTGATTTTGCCCGGAGGAATGCCGGGGGCGCAGCATCTGTCGGAAAGCAAACCCCTGATGGAACTGTTGGAGAAGCACTACAAAAGCGGCCGGCCGTTGGCCGCTATCTGTGCCGCTCCCGCTTTGGTGCTGAGTAAGTTGCCATTGCCGGAGCATACACGTCTCACCTGTTATCCCGGATACGAATCCTGCCTGCAAAAATATACGGTAACGGGAGAGGGAGTGGTCACAGATGGAAACCTCATTACGGGGAAAGGGCCTGCTTTCGCCACTGCTTTTGCCCTGGCTATTCTGGATCGCCTTACCGGTTCCGGGCAAAAAAGCAAGGAAGTGGCGGCCGGTTTGCTGTATACAGGACATTGATCATCTTTTCGTTTTTTTCCGGACAGGGGTTCTGTTTCCGGATACCGATGCGTAGTTTTACAGATGCACACCCGGATGGCTTGGCGGTTTCTTTGCTCCGGCTGGAAATAACCTTGGTCTAATCAAAAAGTATGTATCTATGAAACAGATTTTTATTGCATTTTTTGTGCTGCTGGCAGCCGCTTGTAACCGGGAACCCGCTGCGTGGGAAGAACCGAAAGTGGAAATTCCCATTGTAACCAGAGGAGCTGTCGAAGATGGTTTTACTCCGGCGAATTACCGGTTGTTTGTATACAACAAAACAACGCAGCAAACCTCTTCTCACCGGATTTCGACCGGAACAGGAGCCGACGGCCGTTTCAACCTGAAATTGGCGCCCGGGACATACAGCGGCTATTGCTTCGCCAATGCAAATCCGGATGAATTGTGGGCGTACCGGGCAACGGACCGGCCGTCGGCCGTATACCTTTGTCTGCAATCCGAAGGAGAGCGGTATGTGGAGGCCGGGGACTACCTTTCCGGCCGGCAGGATTTTACCGTGGAGGTTTCCCAGACTCCTGCTGTTGTGTTCGATCTGGAGAGGAAAGTGGCCGGTTTGCGGCTGATCGTGGAGGAGGTACCGAAAGCGGTGGAAGGACTTCGCCTGCACGTGGCAGGTGTTCCGGGCAAAATGAACTTGGAGGGAGTATACACATCGCCTCTTGAAACGGTGGAAAAGGAGATCCCATTATCGGGTTCCGGCACCTCCGTACAGGCGCAATTGTTGTCGTTCCCCTCTGCCGAACCGGTGGAATTATCCCTGTTTTACCGGGTCGGAGGGGTGGAATATGAGTCGGATCCTTATGTTTTGGACTCTCTGCCTGTGAACCGGATCACAAAATTGAATGTGGTGTTCGGTTCACCGGCCGAAACCTCTCCGGTAGATTTTCAGGTATCGGTGCTGGAGTGGGACGATGAGTTGATCCGGGAAGAGGATTGGTGGATCGATGTAGATGAGGAGCTTTGTATGGGAAGTGGGGATGGAGTGAATTTGTTGGCAAATGGCGGTTTTGAACAGGGAACGCAGGAAGGAATACCGGCCGGCTGGAAATTAGATGCCGGAGGAATGGACAGGAAAGTAACGCTGGTAACGGATCCGGCCAAAGAAGGGGCGTACGCAGTGAAATTGGAGGGAAGAACCTACCTCTATCAAGATGTGTCGGTGGAGGGTGGCGGCTGTTACCAACTGCGGCTTTGGGTTAACGCTCCCTCTGCGGGAAGCAGATGGAGGTATTGGTATACCTGGATGAAGGGAAGTACGAATCTTGCTTCCGAAGAGATCCGGGATTCGAAATATTTTGGAGAGACGGACGGGTATGTCGATATCTGGAACGGCCGGATCGTCAAAGCGCCGGCGGAGGCGACCAAATTGCGGGTGGAGATCAGAACCTACATTCCTGCCGACACCTCCGGCGAACTCTTTGTAGATCATGCCGGAGTGGAACGGGTGACGGGCAGTTCAAAGTGATAAAAAAATTCAGCGGGTAGCCGAAAAACTACCCGCTGGATCCCGTCGTCAGACGATTTTTTTTGACTGTTTTCTATTTTAAACCGCTTCTTTCCAACAGCGCATCTGTCGAAGGTTTTTGCCCCCGGAAGCGAATGTACAATTCCATCGGGTGTTCCGTACCCCCTTTTTCCAGAATGTTGGAACGGAAAGAGTCGGCGGTTTCCGGGTCGAAGATCCCTTTTTCCCGGAAGAGGGAGAAGGCGTCGGCGTCTAAAACTTCCGCCCACTTGTAGCTGTAATAACCGGCTGCGTACCCGCCGCCGAAGATGTGGCCGAATCCGGAGGAAAAGCAAGTGCCTGCTACCGGCGGGAAAATTTCGGTCGGTTGCATGGCGCGGCGTTCAAAATCGGCGATATCCTCTTCGACCGGAGCCGTAATGGTGTGCCACGCCATGTCCACGATACCGAAACTCAGTTGCCGGTCGCTGACATAGCCGCTCTGGAAGTTAGCCGCGTTCCGGATCCGGTCGATATACTCCTGCGGGATGGCTTCGCCGGTTTCGTAATGGACGGCCCACTGATCCAGCCACTCTTTTTCCAGCGCCCAGTTTTCCATGATCTGCGAGGGCAGTTCTACAAAATCCCGGTATACATTGGTGCCCGATGTGCCGGTGTAGGTGGCGCGGGACAACATGCCGTGCAACGCATGGCCGAATTCGTGCAGGAGGGTTTTTACCTCGTTGAATGTCAGCAGAGACGGTTTGTTTTCGGTCGGTTTGGTGAAGTTCATCACAATGGATACCAGAGGGCGGATATCTTTGCCGTCGCGTACATGCTGGCTGCGGAAATCCGTCATCCAGGCGCCGCCGTTTTTGCTGGCCCGCGGAAAGAAATCGGTGTATAAAACAGCTAAGAAAGAGCTGTCCCGGTCGTATACTTCGTAGGTAATTACATCCGGATGGTACTTGGGAATGTTGTTCACCTCCCTGAAGGTAACTCCGTACAGGGTCGTGGCCAAACCGAATACACCCCGGATCACATTTTCCAATTTGAAATAGGGTTTCAGCATCTCGTCGTCCAAAGCGTATTTTTCGATGCGCAATTTGTTGGAGTAATATCCCCAATCCCAGCGTTGCAGTTCGCCTTCGAATCCCGATGTCCGGGCGAATGCTTCCACCTCCTCTTTGTCTTTCAGGGCATGGGGGTGGGAGGCGGCCAGCAGTTGGGACAGAAAGGTGTTTACTTCGGCCGGGGATTTGGCCATTCTGTCGGTCAGGACGTAATCGGCATACGTCGGATATCCCATGATCCGGGCTTTTTCTAAGCGCAAAGCCGTCAATTGGCGGATGATATCGCTGTTGTTGTATGCGTTCTCCCGGTAACAGCGGGATCCGTAGGCTTTGTACAATTCTTCCCGCAATCCGCGGTTGTCCGCGTACTGCATGAACGGGCCGTAGCTGGGCGCCTGCAGCGTAAATATCCACCCCTCTTTGCCTGCTTCCCGGGCGGTCATGGCCGCGGCTTCAACGGCGCTTTCCGGCAGCCCGGCCAGGTTGGCGGTGTCCGTGATGTGGAGTTGGTAATCGTTGGTTTCGGCCAGCAGGTTGTCGTCAAATTGCAAACCCAGTTTGGAAAGTTCCACAGAGATGGCTTTAAACCGCTCCCGGTTTTCGCCGGCCAGGTTGGCGCCGCCATCTACGAATGCCTTCCAGGTATCTTCCAGCAACGTGTTTTGTTCCGGGGTCAGGCCGGCTGCCGCTCTGTTTTCGTAGACCGTTTTGACCCGTTTGAACAGGATGGTGTCCATGTAGATGTTGCTGCCGAATTCGGTCAGCAGGGGGGAAACCTCCTGGGCGATCTTTTGTATCTCTTCGTTGGTATTGGCGGATGCCATGTTGAAAAAGATGGAAGAGATGCCGGACAATTGTTCTCCGGCCTGATCCAGCGCGACGATGGTGTTTTCAAAGGTGGCTTGTTCCGCCGACCGGGTGATCGCTTCGATCTCCTGTTTGGCTCCGGCGATTGCCTGTCGGAAAGCCGGCAGGTAGTCTGTTGTCCGGATCTGGTCGAACGGGGGTGTTTGGTGTGGGGTGTTGAATTTCTCCAACAGCGGATTGGTAGTGGTGGTACACGACATGGCCATACAAATTAATAGCGTCAGATAAAACGGTGTTTTCATAGTTATATCGTTAAAAATAGAATAAAGTTCCCCTAAAAAGGAGATGCAAATGTAGCGGTTTATTCCTTAAAATTGTTATACATTTGTAGAATATAGGCTACGCCTCGGCAATTTTTGAAAGCAAACTTTCACAATTGCGCTCAGCTTGCACTATATTTGCACCATAGCTATGAAATGTGATCCGGATGATGGAAAACGGTAAAGAACCGATTGTGGCTGTTGACGGCTATTCGTCGACAGGTAAAAGCACGGTGGCCAAAATGCTGGCGGCCCGCTTGGGGTATGTGTATATCGACACGGGGGCTATGTACAGGGCTTTTACCCTGGCTGCCATCCGGGCGGGAGCGATCCGGGACGGAAAGGCGGATGAGGAGGGGATCCGGAAGTTGTTGCAGACGGTACGGATCGATTTCAGGCGCCGGGAGCAGTCTGGAAAGTTTGAAACGTATCTGAACGGCGTGTGTGTGGAGGAGCAGATCCGGGGCATGGAGGTGTCCGGCCAGGTGAGCCTGATCGCGGCGTTGCCGGCGGTACGCCGCCTGTTGACCGGCCAGCAGCGGGAGATGGGGAAGGCCGGAGGTGTGGTGATGGATGGCCGGGACATCGGCAGTGTGGTGTTTCCGGAGGCGGAGGTGAAGTTCTTCATGACGGCTTCTCCCCGGGTTCGGGCGATGCGCCGGTACAAAGAGTTGACGGCGAAAGGGGAGCCGGTTTGTTTGGAGGAGGTGGAGGAAAATATCCGGAAACGGGATTATTTGGACGAACACCGGGACGAATCTCCGTTGGTCAGGGCGGCCGATGCGATCCTGATCGATAACAGCGAAATGACCGTAGCGGAAGAGTTGGAGTTGATGAGCGGTATCATACGGGAAAGGTGCGGCGGCCGTGAAGGTTGAGATCGATAAAAATTCCGGTTTTTGCACGGGAGTGGTGAATGCCATCCGGCTGGCTGAAAAGGAGTTGAAAGAGGGGGCGTTGTGCTGTATCGGGGACATTGTACACAACAATCTGGAAATGGAGCGATTGCGGAGGATGGGATTGCAGACGATCGATCAAGCCGGATTTTCCGCCCTGAAAAACGCACGGGTGATGTTCCGGGCGCATGGAGAACCTCCCGTTTCTTACGCGACGGCTGAAAAAAACGGCGTTCAGATTATAGACGCTTCCTGTCCGGTTGTATTGAACCTGCAGCGGAAGATCCGCCAGGCGTACCGGAAAATAAGACCGTTGGGCGGAACGGTCGTCATTTATGGAAAGAAAGGGCATGCGGAAGTAGTCGGGCTGGAAGGGCAGGCAGAGGGGCATGCGGTGGTGGTGGAGACAGAGAGCGATCTGGAACAGTTGGATCTGTCACGCCCGGTAACGCTTTTTTCACAGACGACGCAAAGTCTGGAAGGGTTCGGAAGGATGGCGGAGCGCCTTGTGGCCTTGGGCGGAACGCAGGTAGAGGTGCATGACACGATTTGCCGGAAAGTGGCCAACCGGATTCCGCAGTTGGAAAATTTTGCCGGAATGCACGATGTTGTTATTTTTGTGAGCGGAAAAAAGAGTTCGAACGGAAAACAGTTGTATGCTGTTTGCAAGCGTGTTAACCCCAGAAGTTACTTGGTGGAGCGGGCGGACGACCTGCGGGAGGAGATGTGGTGCGGCGCCGGAACGGTCGGGATCAGCGGTGCGACTTCCACTCCGTTCTGGGTCATGGAGGAGATCCGCCGGAAGATAGAATAAGAACATTTAATGAATGATAGTATGGCAAAGATTAAAAAAATCGGAGTATTGACGTCCGGAGGGGATGCGCCGGGGATGAATGCAGCAGTTCGGGCGGTAGTCCGGTCTGCCATATTCTATGGTTGTGAGGCGTATGGAGTATACGGAGGTTTTCAGGGATTGATAAACGGAGATATAAAACGGTTGAAATCCACGGACGTAAGCAACATTGTACAGCGTGGAGGAACCATTTTGAAATCGGCCCGCAGCAAGGAGTTCCGTACGGAGGAAGGCCGTGTAAAAGCGGCGGAGAGATTGAAGGAGCACCAGATCGACGCTCTGGTGGTGATCGGGGGGGACGGTTCTTTTACAGGCGCCCGGCTGTTGGGGCAGGAGCACGATATTCCGGTTGTCGGTATTCCGGGAACCATCGATAACGACCTGTTCGGAACAGACTCTACCATCGGTTACGATACGGCGGTGAATACGGCGGTGGAAGCGGTGGATAAGATCAAGGACACGGCCAGTGCGCACAACCGCCTGTTTTTTGTGGAGGTGATGGGGCGGGATGCCGGTTTTATCGCCTTACGGACGGCCATTGCCACGGGGGCGGAAGCGGTGCTGGTACCGGAGATCGATACCGATATAGTTGACCTGGAAACCTTTTTGGACAAGGATTACGATCCGACAACCTCCAGCGCCATTGTGATCGTGGCGGAAGGAGAAAAGGAGGGGGGAGCTTACAAAGTGGCCGAGAAGGTCGGGAAGACACATCCGGAGTACGATATCCGCGTTTCCGTATTGGGACACATGCAACGGGGCGGCTCTCCTTCGGCTTTCGACCGGGTGTTGGCCAGCCAGTTGGGGGTTGCGGCCGTGGAAGCCCTGATGGACGATCAGAAGAGCATCATGGTGGGGATCATGAACAAGGAGATTGTCCAGGTGCCGTTTAACAAGACCATCAAAAGTTCCAAACGGCTCAATCCGGAGCTGCTGAATTTGGTGAAGGTATTGTCCAACCGGTAAGCCGGTACGAATGTGTTTGCAGATATCATTTTACCGTTGGCCGTTGAAGGCCTTTTTACTTACTCCCTCCCCCCTGCGCTGGAGCAGGAGGTGAAGGAGGGGATGCTGGTATGGGTATCGTTTGCCGGTCAGAAAAAATATGCGGCATTGGTTTGCCGTATACACAACACGCCTCCCGAAGGGTATACCGTAAAGCCGATCGAAGGGATCTCGGAGGAGCATGTGCGCTTTTCTCCGGATCACCTGCGGTTTTTGATGTGGGTGGCGGAGTATTACATGGCTTCTCCGGGGGAGGTGTTGAGAGCGGCCTTGCCGGTTGTGTTCCGGTTGGAGAGTGTCACCCGGATCGCCCGGACGGAGCAGGAACTTGCAGAGGATGAGGTGTTGCCGGAAAAGGAGGAAGCGATGCTGCGTGCGTTGCGGCCGGGAGAGTACATCGCGTTGCAGGAGTTGGAAAAATACTTGCGCATCCGCAACGGCTTGCCTTACGTAAAATCATTGTTGAACAGGGGATTGGTACGGATCCGGGAAACCGTGGACGAGGCGTTTCTGGAGAAAAAAGAGAAACGGGTGGTGTGGGCGCGTCTGTTTACGGAGCGGGAAAAATCGGAGATACTGGATGGCTTGAAACGGGCCCCCGGACAGCACCGCCTGTTTTGCCGCTGGTTGGAGGCGGCCTGCGAAAGCAGGGAGCGGAAGCACCTGTTGACGGAGGCCGGTTCGGCTCCGGCTGTCCTGAAAGCGTTGTGCGACAAAGGGATTCTGGCCATAGAGGAACATACCGTCAGCCGTTTTGTCGTGGAAGAACAGGAGGTTTCAGAGGGATATCCGCTTTCCGCCGGACAGCAGGAGGCGTTGGGACAGATCCGGAATTTTTTTAACGCCGGCAAGCATGTGTTGTTGCAGGGGGTGACCTCTTCCGGGAAAACGGAGGTCTATATCCGGCTGATCCGCTCGTTGATCGACGAAGGGAAACAGGTGTTGTACATGTTGCCGGAGATCGCCCTGACCGTTCAGATCGTTAAACGGCTGAAACGGGTGTTCGGGAACCGGATCGGGGTATACCATTCCGGTATGTCGGAGAGTTTGCGGGCGGAACTTTGGAGAAAACAGAGCGGGGACGATCCCTATCCGCTGGTGCTGGGGGTGCGTTCTTCGCTTTTCCTGCCGTTTCGGCAGTTGGGTTTGGTGATCGTGGACGAAGAGCACGACGCTTCCTACAAGCAGAAGGAGCCGGCGCCCCGGTACCAGGGGAGAGACGCAGCCGTTATGCTGGCCGCTATGCACGGTGCCCGGGTGCTGTTGGGGTCTGCCACCCCCTCTTTTGAAACCCTGCGCAATGCATATACGGGCAAATACGGGCGGGTGGAGTTGACGCAACGCTACGGGGGAATAGAGATGCCGGAACTGTTGTTTGCCGACCTGGCGGAATACCGCCGGAAGAAGCTGATGAAGGGCTCTTTCTCTCCGTTGTTGATCCAAAAGATGCAGCAGACGTTGGAGGCAGGTTACCAGGTGATCCTGTTTCAGAACCGCCGCGGGTACTCTACTTATCTCCAGTGCGACCGGTGCGGTTCGATCCCGAAGTGCCGTCGTTGCGATGTCAGCCTGACCTATTACAAGGAGCGGAACGTACTGAATTGCCGCTATTGCGGGAGTTTGTCGGAACCGCCGGCTGTGTGCGGGGTGTGTGGGCAGGGGAGGTACCGGATGCGTACGCCGGGAACGGAGCGGATCGAGGAGGAGGTGGCGGCGTTGTTTCCCGGCGCCCGGGTGGCCCGGATGGATCTGGAGGCGATGAGCAGCCGTTCCGGATTCCGCCGGGTGATCGATGATTTTGAGCAGAAACGGATCGATGTGTTGATCGGAACGCAGATGGTTTCTAAAGGACTTGATTTTGAGCATGTCAAGCTGGTCGGCGTGATGGATGCGGACAGCATGGTGCATTTTCCGGATTTCCGGGCGGAGGAGCGGGCGTATCAAATGTTGATGCAGGTGAGCGGGCGCAGCGGCCGGAAAGGAGAGAGGGGGACGGTGGTGATCCAGGCGGCCGACCGGAAGAACCGGCTGTATGATTTGCTGGAAGCCGGTGATTATGCGGAGTTTTACCGGGAAGCGATGGCGGAGCGGGAAGCCTTTTCCTATCCGCCTTTTTGCCGGTTGATCCGGATCGAACTCCGCCACCCCGAGAATGTGGTGTTGCGCAATGCCGCCAACCGGTTGGCGGAAATGTTGCGGAAACGGCTGGGGCGGCGCGTTTGCGGCCCGGCTGTTCCGGAAGTGGGCAGGATCGGCAACAGGTACCGGCTGATCCTCCTGATCAAGATCGAGGAGGGCGCTTCCTTCTCCAGGATCAAACAGTTCCTGAAAGAGTCGGCTGTTTCCCTCTCTGCCGACAAAGCCTGTTCCGGCCTGCGCGTGCTGTTTGATGTCGATCCGTAAAGGTGTTTAAAAATTGCATGCTTAATTTACCGTTGTATTTTGTTGATCAGGCAAATGCTCGAAATTTTCTCTTTTCTCTTTTTCCGATAGATTGTTGATGAAGAATTTATTTAATACCTTTGGCAACTTATGTAAGAGTTTGGAAGGATGAACAGGGACAGCTATATTTTTATTGCGTTTTGTGTCTTTATGTTGCTGGTGGGGATGCGGTGGAGGCAGCGATGGAAGGAGGCGAGGAAAAAAAAGACGGAAGCCGGGGTGCCGAAGAACCAGCGGCCGAAGGTGGCTGCCGCCGGGGAGCCGGAGGAGGTTCGGGTACGGCGGTTGCGGCGGGAAAAACGGGTGCGTCTCTTTACCATCGTCCAGTTGGTGGTGTTGTTCGGCCTGCTGGTGTTTATGATCCCGGCTTTGGTGAAGGATATTGCGGATCCGGGCGGCATTGTCTGGCAGAATTTTGTGTTGCGGGCCCTGATCTTTCTGTTTGCAATCTATGTCTTTACCATCGGTTACATCAAAATATTCCGGAAAAAAAGCGAAGACCGGGAAGAGCGTTAAAAAACGGTGGGAAACCTTGTGTAGCGCTGCATTTTGTTTTTAGAATTCTAAACAGTAGCTTAACTTTTTTTAAAGGGAAAAATTTTAACATTTACCCCAAATATGCCTAATTTTGGTCGTGGAATTTTACACGCCGGTGTGGACGACCTTACCAAATTTTTTTTATTATGGACAACTTAATTAATTTACGATGGATACTATCGATATAAAAGCATTAAACGACCGCATTCAGCAGGAGAGTTCGTTTGTTGACATGATCAACATCGAAATGAACAAAGTGATCGTCGGCCAGAAGCACCTGATAGAAGGGTTGCTGATCGGCTTGTTGTCCGATGGCCATATTTTGCTGGAAGGTGTGCCCGGGTTGGCGAAAACATTGGCCATCAATACACTGGCAACCACTGTAGATGCAAAATTCAGCCGGATCCAGTTTACACCCGACCTGTTGCCGGCCGATGTGCTGGGTACCATGATCTACTCCCAGAAAAAGGAGGAATTTGTGGTGAAAAAAGGGCCGATCTTCGCTAATTTTATTTTGGCGGACGAGATCAACCGGGCCCCGGCCAAGGTGCAATCGGCTTTACTCGAAGCGATGCAGGAACGCCAGATCACCATCGGGGAGACGACCTGGCCGCTGGAAGAACCTTTCCTGGTGCTGGCGACGCAGAACCCGATCGAACAGGAGGGGACCTATCCGCTTCCGGAAGCGCAGGTAGACCGTTTTATGTTGAAAGTGGTCATCGACTACCCCAAAAAAGAAGAGGAGAAGCTGATCGTGCGCCAGAATATGACCAAATCCTTTCCGAAAGCCTCCACTATCCTGAAACCGGCGGATATCATCCGCGCCCGCGAGGTGGTGAAAGAGGTCTATATGGACGAAAAGATCGAAAAATACATCATTGACATTGTTTTTTCCACCCGTTTTCCGGGAGAGTTCGGATTGGAGAAATTCACGAACATGATTGCTTACGGAGGTTCTCCCCGCGCCAGCATCAGCCTGGCCAAAGCAGCCAAAGCATACGCCTTTATCAAACGGCGCGGGTATGTGATCCCGGAAGACATCCGGGCGGTTTGCGCCGACGTGTTGCGCCACCGGATCGGGCTGACGTACGAAGCGGAAGCGAACAACATCACGACGGAGGAGATCATCAGCGAAGTATTGAATACGGTCGAGGTGCCATAGGCCGGTCGTCGTGAGCCGGAAAGAGCCGTCACACATCAAATTCCAGAACTGAATTTATGGAGACTTCTGATTTATTGCAGCGGGTCAGGAAGATAGAGATCAAGACCCGGGGACTTTCCAATACCATATTTGCAGGCGAATACCATTCGGCTTTTAAGGGGCGGGGTATGACCTTCAGCGAGGTGCGGGAATACCAATACGGGGACGACATCCGGAACATCGACTGGAATGTAACGGCCCGCCACAACCGGCCCTACATCAAGGTATTTGAAGAGGAACGGGAGTTGACCGTTATGCTGTTGGTGGATGTCAGCGGCTCCCGCAATTTCGGTACGGTTCACCGGCTCAAAAAGAACCAGATCACGGAAATTGCCGCCGTGCTTGCTTTTTCCGCCATACAGAACAACGACAAGATCGGAGTGATCTTTTTTTCGGATAAGATCGAAAAATTCATTCCGCCCAAAAAGGGGCGCACCCACATCCTGCACATCATCCGGGAGTTGATCGGTTTCCGGCCGGAAGCGAAACGGACGGACATCGCCGGAGCGTTGCAATACCTGACTAATTCCCTCAAAAAACGGTGCACCTGTTTTGTGCTGTCCGATTTTATGGACGATGCCGATTTTCAGCAAGCGCTCTCCATTGCCAACCGGAAACACGACGTGGTGGCGCTGCGGATCTACGACCGGCGGGAAGAGGAGTTGCCTCCGGTGGGGTTGATGTACCTGACCGATGCGGAGACGGGGGAACAGATGTGGGTGGATACCTCCGGCAAGCGTCTGCGGGAACACTACCGGAAGTTCAACCGGGAAGAGGAGCAACGCCTGACCGCTCTGTTCAAACGGTCGGGAGTGGATGCTGCCCAGATCCGGGCCGATGAGGATTATGTAAGGGCGTTGATGGCTCTGTTTAAAAAACGGGCTTGACAAAAATAAAACGTAGAAGCTAAAGAGCGTATGAAAATCAAATGGATCGCAGGGTTGGTTTGCCTCTTTTTCGGCTTTGTCCGGGGCGACCTGTTGCATGCCCAACAGTTGCAGTACGGTGTTTCATTGGATACGGCCTACATGTTGATAGGAGATCAGCAAAACCTCACATTTCAAGTCCGGAGCGATGCGCCTGTACAAGTCGTATTTCCGGAACTGAAGGACACGGTGACGGCCGGTGTGGAGATCGTTTCCGGGCCTGAGCGGGACTCTCTCAAAGAGAAAGACGGGAAGTGGCTTTACCGGCAGCGGTACGTGATCACCGTTTTCGATACGGGCGTGTATGTGATTCCGGAGTTGCCCATTCTCCTGAAAGAGGAGAATTACGACCATGTATTGCGCACGGATTCGATTACTTTTATTGTCAACACCTTCCGGATAGACGAATCCCGGGGAAACCACGACATTGTGATGCCGTATGCGGCCCCCTGGACATTTTCGGAGGCTTTTCCCTACCTGCTTTGGGGGATCGGAGGCTTGGCGCTGGCGGCTTTGGCGGTCTGGGGCGTGATCCGTTTCCGGAAAAAGAAACCGCTGTTCCGGCGGGAAGAGGCGTTGATACCGCCTTACGAATTAGCCATCCGCTCGCTGGAAAAGTTGCAGGCGGAAAAACTGTGGCAGGCCGGGAGGGTAAAAGAGTATTACACCCGGTTGACCGATGCGATCCGGCAGTATCTGGACGGAGAGTTGGCCGTACCGGCTATGGAGCAGACCTCCTGGGAGATCCTGCACGCTTTGGAGAGATTGCCGGAGGTGGACGAGAGCGATAAAACCCGCCTGGCCGAACTGTTGCAGGCCGCCGATTTTGTGAAATTTGCAAAAGCTACGCCGCTGCCCGATGAAAATGTACGGAGTTTGGAAACGGCCTACGCTTTTGTCCGGAACACCAACAGCCGCATGGAAGAGGCGCGGCAGGCGGAACGGGAAACGGCGGACGATAAACTTTAAAGGGATATGTTTGGATTTGAATTTGCAAACCCGGAATATTTTTGGTTGTTGGCGCTGTTGGCGCCGATGATCGCTTGGTATGTATGGAAAGAGAAACACGCTCATGCCGACCTGCAATTCTCTTCCCTCCGGGCTTTCCGGGGGATCCCGCATGCGGGCAAAGTCTGGGTGCGGCACCTGTTGTTTGTGCTGAAAGTGCTGGCCATTAGTTGCCTGGCCGTAGCGCTGGCTCGCCCCCAATCCAGTAACAGTTGGCAAACGTACACCAGCGAAGGGATCGATATTATGCTGGCCGTGGACGTTTCGACCAGTATGTTGGCCCGCGACTTTACCCCCGACCGTTTGGAAGCAGCCAAGGAGGTGGCTACGAAGTTCGTATTGGAACGTCCGCAGGACAAGATCGGATTGGTCATTTTTGCCGCAGAGAGTTTTACACAGTGTCCGTTGACAACCGACCGGGCTGTACTGGTCAACCTGATGCGCGAGGTCAAAAGCGGCATGGTCGAGGACGGGACTGCTATCGGCTTGGGATTGGCCAATGCGGTGAATCGCTTAAAAGACAGCCCTTCCAAATCCAAAGTGATCATTTTGCTGACCGATGGAGTGAACAACCGGGGAGCCATTGCGCCGGTTACGGCGGCCGAACTGGCCAAGACCTTCGGGATCCGGGTCTACACCATCGGGGTCGGCTCTTACGGGGAAGCCCCCTATCCGGTACAAACCCCTTTCGGCGTGCAATTGCAGAATGTTCCGGTGGAGATCGACGAAGCGGTGTTGACGCAGATCGCCGCCGTTACCGGGGGACGCTATTTCCGGGCCATAGATAATTTGAAATTGGAACAGATATACGACGAGATCGATCAGTTGGAGAAGAGCCGGATCGAAGTAAAGCATTTCAGTAAAAAAGAGGAAAAATACTTTCTTTTCGGGCTGATCGGGCTGTTGTTATTGGTAGCGGAAGCGGTATTGCGGTATACCGTACTGCGGAAAATTCCCTGATGGATCTGTTGTACCTGATAATTGTTTTCGACCATGTTTAGATTTGCACACCCTGAAATACTCTACCTGCTGGTTGTTCTGCCGTTGTTGATCGTATTTTACATCATTATGGTGGCCCGGAAGAAAAAAGCCATTGCGGCTTTTGGAGATCCCGCCCTGCTGGCTCCCCTGATGCCGTTGCTGTCGTTCCGGCGGGGCGCCTGGAAGTTTGTCCTGGTGCTGTTCGCCCTCCTCTTTGTGATCGCCGGGGCGGCGGGACCGCAGTTCGGTTCTAAATTGCAGCAGGTAAAAAAGCAAGGGGTGGAACTGATGATCGTCTTGGACGTATCCAACTCCATGCTGGCTCAGGACATCAAGCCAAGCCGGCTGGAAAAAGCCAAACTGGCCATCTCCCGGATGATCGAAAAACTGTCGAACGACAAGGTCGGGCTGATCGTTTTTGCCGGGGATGCCTATGTACAATTGCCCATTACGACGGACTATTCGTCGGCCCGCCTGTTCCTGTCGGGCATAGATACGGAAGTGGTTCCCGTACAGGGGACGGCGATCGGGGCCGCCATCGATTTAGCGGCCTCCTCCTTTACGCCCCAGACGGAAACCTCCAAAGCGATCATTGTGATCACGGACGGGGAGAACCACCAGGACGATGCGGTTTCTGCGGCGAAAAGCGCCCGGGAAAAAGGCATCTATGTCCATACCATCGGCATGGGATTGGAACAGGGGGCGCCCATCCCTTTGCAGGGAGCGCCCGGACAGTTCCGGAAAGACGGGCAGGGGAATGTGGTGGTTTCCCGCTTAGACGAAACCACCCTCCGGAGCATTGCCAAGGCCGGTGAAGGGATGTATGTCCGGGCCAGCAATACGGACGTCGGGTTAAATACCCTGTTGGACGAAGTCAATAAGATGGAGAAATCCTTGTTGGAGGAGCGGGTATACAGCGACTATGCAGAGAAATATTACTATTTTTTCTTAGCCGGCCTGTTCTTTATTTTTCTGGAATTTTTGATTCTGGGACGGAAAAACAGAAGATTGATGAAGATCCGGATCTTTCAGGCCGGGGAGAAGAACATGGGGGAATGAATCACGTAAAAACGGAAGCATCATGAAGATCATCTGGAGCATACTGTTGGTTTTAGCGGCTTATACGGCCCATGCACAGAAAGAGCGAAAATTTGTGCGGGAAGGGAATACCCTTTTTAACAACCAGGATTTTGAGAAGGCGGAGGTGGAGTACCGGAAAGCATTGGATAAAGAGGAGGCCTCGTACGAAGGGGCGTTTAATCTTGGAGACGCTCTGTATAAGCAGAAAAAATACGAAGAGGCTTTGCAGCAATTCTCTGCGTTGGCGCAAAAAGAGACCGACAAAGAGCGGCTGGGCGAATTGTACCACAATTTGGGGAACACCTTGTTGGAATTGCAGAAAACCGGAGAGAGTATCGAAGCGTATAAAGAGTCTTTGCGGAACCGGCCGGCCTCTGAGGAGACGAAGTACAATTTAGAGTATGCGCGCCTGAAGAAACAGCAACAGGATCAACAGGAGCAACAGAACAAAGAGCAACAAGATCAGAACAAGGATCAACAGGATCAGAATAAAGACCGGGAACAACCGGATCAGAACAAACAGGATCAGGAGCAGTCCGATCAACAAAAACAGGATCAGCAGGACCAAAACAGGGAGAATCCGGAGCAACAGGAACAGCAGCAACCGGCTTCGAAGATATCAAAAGAAGATGCGCAACGCTTATTAGAAGCTTTACAGAATGACGAAAAAAGGGTACAGGAAAAAGTACAGAAAGCGAAAGCGGAGCAACAAAAGGCGCAGAGATTGAAAATAGAAAAGGATTGGTAATGAACAGAACCATAAGATTAATCGGGCTGTTTGCCTGCATTTTAACTTTCCTGACGGCTGCCGGCCAGCCGGTGGAGTTCAAAGCATCCGCCCCCTCAGTTGTGGAGGTGGGCGAGCAGTTCCGGCTCTCTTTTTCGGTCAACCGGCAGGGAACGGATTTGCAGGTGCCGACTTTGGAAGGATTCAATCTGTTGATGGGGCCGAGTACCAGTTCGTCGAGTTCGATTTCCATGATAAACGGAACAACGACCCGGAGTGTCAACTACACCTATACCTATGTATTGGAAGGGGTCAAAGAAGGAACTTTCCGGGTGCCGGCTGCTACGATCGTGGCGGACGGACAACAATACCGCTCCAATACGTTGGAGATCCAGGTGATCAAGGGAAGCGGAGAGGAAAGAGCGGCCGGCCGGGGCAACAACAACCGTTCCGGCCAGGGAGAGACCCCGGCTTCCATCAACGAAGAGAACCTTTTTGTACGGGTAGAGGTGAGCAAACGCAATCTCTACCTGGGAGAGAGCTTAGTGGCGACCTTGAAAGTCTATTCCCGGGTAGATCTGCAGCGCTTCGGCAGAAGCAAATTCCCTTCGTTTGACGGTTTTCTGGCGGAAGAGTTGTCAAGCGCCGGTCCTATCGAATTAAAGCGGGAAAATTACGACGGAAAGATATACAACGTGGGGGTGCTCCGCCGGGTATTACTTTTCCCCCAGCACACCGGCGACATTACCATCGAGCCGTTGGAGTTGGAGTGCATTGTGCGGCAGCAGCTCGCCGCATCCCGCAGCTTTTTTGACGATTTTTTCGGAAACTACCGGGAGATCTCCTTTATGCGGATCAGCCGGCCGCAAACCATTCATGTCCGGGAATTGCCCGCGGAAGGGCGCCCGTTGGGTTTCGGGGGAACGGTCGGGAACATCACCATGCGGAACTCATTGTCGGCCGACACCGTTTCGGAGAACGAAGCGCTTACCTACCGGATCACCTTTCAGGGAACAGGAAACCTGAAATTGCTGGAGGCGCCCGCCCTCTCTTTTCCGCCCGACTTTGAAACCTACGAACCCAAGGTGACCCAAAATACAGAGACCGGAGAGAACGGCATGTCCGGTACGGTGACTTACGAATACCTGCTGATCCCCCGGTACGGCGGGGATTACACGATCCCGTCTCCGGCGTTTTCTTATTACGATCCCGTCGCTCATTCCTATAAAACCCTGTCGGGAAAAGAGTTTCAGGTACATGTACGAAAAGGCCGGTCGGTGGCAGGCGCCACAGCCGGAGAGGGCACTGTGCACTCCTTTAAAAAAGAGGAGGTGCGCCAATTGGGGCAGGACATCCGGTTTATCCGGACAGGCGACTTGAAGTTGCATACCAAAGGCACTCTCTTTTTCGGGACACCGTTTTTTGCGCTGGCCTGTTTAATTCCTTTATTGGTGTTTGTCGCCGGGGTGCTGATCACCCGCAAACGAATCCGGGAAAACGCCGACCTGGCAAAAGTCAAAAACAAGGCGGCCAACAAGATGGCCCGCAAACGGATGAAAGCGGCTTCCGCAGCGATGAAACAGCTCAATGCGGAACAATTCTACGAAGAGGTGCTGAATGCCTTGTGGGGCTACGTGAGCTACAAATTGAACATCGATAAATCCAAACTGAACCGGGACAACATCAGCGAATTGCTGGAGCAAAAATCAGTCGGCCCGGAAACGATCCGGGAATTCATCGGGTTGTTGGACACCTGTGAATTTGCCCGTTACGCACCCGGCGGAGAGACGGAACAGACGATGGAACAGGTCTACGGGAACGGGATCGCCGTGATCACCCGGTTAGATAAAACGATCCGGTAAACGGGAAAAAGACAAAGCAACTATGAAGAAGATATTCTGTTTATTCACTTTGCTGGCGCTTTTCTCGGCGCTGCGGGCGGAAGAGAGCGGCCTGGAGGCGCAGGCGGAACTTTTGTACCGGGAAGGGAAGTACCGGGAGGCTGCCGAAACCTACAACCGCATCCTGGCCGGAGGCGAAGAGTCGGCCTCCCTCTATTACAACCTGGGGAACAGTTACTACAAAGCGGGCGAGAACACATCGGCCATTCTTCAGTACGAGCGGGCGTTGTTGTTGGCGCCCGGTAATGCCGATGTGCGGTACAATCTGAAATTGGCCCGGCAACAGGTCGTGGACAAAATAGAGGTGCTGCCCGAACTCTTCTTTATCCGCTGGTACAAAGCGTTCGTTTCCTTGCTTTCCGCAGATCAGTGGGGGTATGTTTCTGTAGCGCTCTTCATCCTTTGCCTTGTGCTGGCCGCTTTTTTCCTCTATTCCCGGTCGGCCTGGATGAAAAGAACCGGCTTCACCCTGGGGATCGTTTGCCTGTTGCTGGCATTGGGAGCCTTGCTCTTTGCCAACCGGCAGAACAGCCTGTTGAAAGAGCGTCGCTACGCCATAGTCACGACCCCCAGCGTAACGGTCAGGGGAGCGCCCGACGGCAGCGGAACAAGCCTGTTCATCATCCACGAAGGGCTGAAAGTCCGGATCGTGGAAGCCTTGGGCGAGTGGACGAACATTCGGTTGGAGGACGGCAACGAAGGGTGGGTGCGGCACACAGACATAGAGCGGATCTGAGCCGGAAATCGCTGCAAAGAACAAGCGGGAGAAATTTAAACGGACTCTAAGCAATTTCTGAGAAAAATAACTTACTTTTGCAACTCCAAAACTGCGGGCGTGGCGAAATTGGTAGACGCATTAGACTTAGGATCTAATGTCGCAAGACGTGGGGGTTCGAGTCCCTTCGCCCGTACAACAAAAAGCAGAGAACATGAATATTACGAAGACCCGGCAAGACGATCTGAATGCCATTATTAAGATCCAGTTAGAAAAAGAAGATTACGCTTCGCGTGTGGAAAATACATTGAAAGATTACCAGCGGAAAGCGGTGATCGACGGATTCCGCAAGGGAAAAACCCCCATGGGAATTGTGAAGAAAATGTATGGAAAAGCGATTTGAGTGGAAGAGATCAACATAGTGCTGGGCGAATCCCTTTCCGGTTACATCCGGGAGAACAATCTTCAGATATTGGGAGAACCCCTGCCGAACGAAACGGAGCAGCCGGAACTGGATCTGGAAGCGGAAAATTTTGAATTTTTATATGACATTGCGCTCTCGCCCGAAGTACAGGTAAAGCTGAACAAACAGGACAAAGTGCCCTTTTATACCATCCGGGTGGACGACGAAATGATCGACAAGCAGGTGGCGGGACTTTGTAAAAACAACGGCGAGATGAAGCCGGTCGACGTCATTGAAGGCACCGAGTATGTAAAAGGAGAGCTCTTGGAACTGAATGCGGACGGAACGGTGAAAGAGAACGGGGTGAAAAATGAGGATGCTTCGATTTCCGTCGAATACATCAAGGACGAGGAGGCGCTCAAGGCGTTTACAGGCGCTAAAAAAGGAGCGGAAGTGAAATTCAACGCTCCGAAGGCTTTCCCGAACAAATCCGATTTTGCAGCGATGCTGGGAATTTCCAAAGAGGAGGCGGAAAAGGTCAATCCCGATTTTTGTTTTATCGTCCGGGAGATGGAGCGTTATTCCGATGCGGAGGTAAACCAGGAGCTGTTTGACCGGGTTTACGGCAAAGAGGCCGTGAAGAGTGTCGACGAATTCCGGGCGCGGGTAAAAACCGATATTGAAAACCAGTTGAAAGGACACTCCGAATACCGCTTCACCATCGATGCAAGGGACAAGATGCTGAAAAAGAACGAAAATGTGGTGTTGCCGGAAGCTTTCCTGAAGAGGTGGATCGTAGCCACGAACCCGGAGATGAACCCGGAAGATGTGGAGCGGGATTTTGAGGGATACCGGGATGAATTCAAGTGGCAGTTGATCAAAACAGCCCTTGTGAAGGAGTTCGACCTGAAAGTGGAGGCGGAGGATCTGAAAGCAGGCGCCCGGGAAATGGCCGCCGCCCAGTTGCAGCAATATGGCCTGTACGGTTTGACGGACGAGCAATTGGACGGATTCGCCCAACGGTTGCTGGAAGATGAAAAACAACGCCGCCAACTGTACGACAGGGCGGTGGACAACAAAATAATCGCCGCCATACGCGACCGTGTGAAGCTGGAAGAACGGGAGGTCAGCATGGCCGATTTTGAAAAACTGTTCCAAAAATAACAGGGATACCCACAGCGAGAAACTCCGCAAAATGAACTGCCCCCCAAAAGTCTTTGTCCAAACTTTGGGGGGCACATCATTTCCGGAGTTTTTTTATCGGCTTATTTTACCTACTTTTGACCGCATGCAGCACGCACGCTAAACGAAAAAATGTGAACGGACCGGAAGAGATATACCAAACACATACCTTGGGCAACGGATTGAAACTCATTCACCAGCGAACCCCCTCCAAAGCCGCTTATTGCGGGCTGATCATCAACACGGGGAGCCGGGACGAAGAGGAGTGCGAAGCGGGCGTCGCCCACTTCATCGAACACCTGATCTTTAAAGGAACGGGCAAGCGGAAAGCCTTCCACATCCTGAGCCGGATGGAAGATGTGGGGGGGGAGTTGAACGCCTACACGACCAAAGAGGATACCTGCCTGTATGCGTCGTTCCTGCCGAAAGATTACGAACGGGCATTGGAGCTTTTCTCCGATGTCATTTTCCACTCCGTTTTTCCCGAGAAGGAGATCGAGAAGGAGAAGGAGGTGGTGATCGACGAAATAAACTCGTACAAAGACACGCCGGGCGAGTGGATATTCGATGATTTTGAAGAGATGGTTTTTCGGGGAGAATCGATCGGGCGGAACATACTGGGCCGGGAGGAGGGGATCCGGAACCTGACCCGGGAGCGATTGCTCGGATTTGTCCGGCGGAATTACAAACCCCAGCGGATGGTGATCAGTTCCGTCGGGGATATTCCGTTTGAACGCTTTGTCCGGTTGGCGGAGCGCTATTTCGGCTCCGTACCCGGCGACGATACGTTGACGGAGCGGATCAAACCCGGCGGCTACGCGCCTCAATATGCGGAAGTGCAAAAAGGAACTTTCCAGACCCACTGCGTCATCGGGACCGTGGCATACAGCTACCGGGAGGAGAAACGGTTGCCCCTCTCCATGCTGGTCGATATCCTGGGGGGAAGCGGCATGAACTCCCGCCTGAACCTGAACATCCGGGAAAAGCACGGTTTGGCCTACAACGTGGAGGCGGCCTACACGCCCTACTCGGACACCGGGCTGTTTTCCGTCTATTTCGGTTGCGATGCGGCGGATCTGGACAAGTGCCTCCGGCTGTGTAAGCGGGAGTTGGAGGCGCTGTACCGGGAACCGTTAGGATTGATGCAATTGCAGAAAGCCCGGATGCAGGCGATCGGCCGCCTGACCCTTTCGGCCGATAATTACGAGAACACTATGCTGGCAAACGGCAAGAGTTTCTTAGTTTACGGCAAGGTGGAGGGAATGCGTTCCCTGTGCGAAAGGATCGTCGGGATCCGCACGGAACAGTTGCAGGAAGTGGCCAAAGAAATTTTTGATATCGACCGGCAATCCGTCCTGATCTACAAATAAAGAACATAAGAAGCGTATCAACCGGCATGGAAGAACGTACGGAACTGGAACAATACATAGCAAAACACTCGGAAGCGGAGCCTCCGTTGCTGGCGGAACTTCGCCGGGCTACTCACCTGCGGGTGATGCGCCCTCGCATGCTCTCCGGCAACTTGCAGGCGCAGTTTCTGAAAATGCTTTGCCGCCTGATGGGTGCCGGGCGGGTTTTGGAGATCGGCACCTACACCGGGTACACGGCGATCTCCTTAGCATCGGCCTTGCCGGAGGACGGAAAGGTGGTGACCATCGATTGCAACGACGAGATCGAAGAGATCGCCCGTTCGTTTTTTGTCAAAAGCGGGCTGGGATCGAAGATCGATTTCAGGATCGGAAAGGCGTGCCGGATCATTCCGGAGTTGGAGGGGATGTTTGACCTGGTGTTTCTGGATGCGGACAAACGGGAGTATGCCGATTACTACGAACAGGTGTTTGACAAAGTTCGGCCCGGCGGAGTGATCGTAGCCGATGACGTGCTTTGGGACGGGAAAGTAACGGACGAACGCCACACCGATCCCCAGACGGAGGGGATCCTCCGTTTCAACGAGCGGGTGGCGGCAGACGGGCGTGTGGAAAAGCTGATGCTCCCGATCCGGCACGGCCTGACGCTGATCCGGAAAAAAGATTTTTAATTTCCGGTTTTGTGACCTATTTTTGCAGAATTGGTTTTTTGCGGTAAAATTGAAACAATGAAGCAATACTTGGACTTATTGGAGAGGATCCTGGCAGAGGGGAGGCGCAAGACAGACCGTACAGGTACCGGAACGATCAGTCTTTTCGGGCACCAGATGCGTTTTGACCTGCAGGAAGGATTCCCGCTCCTGACCACTAAAAAATTGCACCTGAGATCGATCGTATATGAACTACTGTGGTTTCTGAAAGGGGATACCAACGTGAAATACCTGCAAGAGCACGGGGTAAAGATCTGGGATGAGTGGGCGGACGCAACAGGTGATCTCGGGCACATTTACGGGTACCAATGGCGTTCCTGGCCCCGGCCGGACGGTACGCACTTGGACCAGATTGCGCAGGTGGTCAACGACATCCAAAACAACCCCGATTCCCGCCGCCTGATCGTGAGCGCCTGGAATGCCGGCGACATTGAAAACATGGCCTTAGCCCCCTGCCACGCGCTTTTTCAGTTCTACGTGGCCGACGGCAAGTTGTCCTGCCAGCTCTACCAGCGGAGCGCAGACACCTTTCTGGGGGTTCCGTTCAACATCGCATCGTACGCTTTGCTGACTTTGATGATGGCGCAGGTTTGCGGCCTGCAGCCGGGCGAATTCGTGCATTCGTTCGGAGACACCCACATCTACCTGAACCACCTGGAACAGGTGCGGTTGCAGTTGACCCGGGAACCCCGGGAACTGCCGCAAATGAAGATCGATCCCTCCGTCCGGGACATTTTTGCTTTCCGGTACGAAGATTTTGAATTGACGGGCTACGACCCGCATCCGCACATAAAAGGGGCGATATCCGTATAAAAATTTCTGAAAAGAGATGCGTCCCGTGAATTCAACAATTATACAATTGTAAAATGGCTGATGTAAAGATATTGATTCCTGTTTATAAGGAAAGTTTGTCGGATGACGAGAGGATGTCATTTTTACAATGTTTAAATGTCTTGGGAAATTATCCGGTGGTGCTGGTTCAGCCTGAAGGATTGGATACTTCTGCGATCAGGTCGGGACATGAAAAAGTGACGGTTGAAGAATTTCCCCTCAGTTACTTTAAGAGTGTTGCCGGCTATAATGAACTGATGCTTTCTCCGTTGTTTTACAAGCGTTTTGTTCAAACAGAGTACATTTTAATCTATCAGTTGGATGCTTTTGTTTTTCGAGATGAGTTGAAGCAGTGGTGCGACAAGGGGTATGATTATATTGGCGCTCCTTGGATTGCAACTCCGCGAAATTCGTTTTTTCCCTGCCTGAATCGATTGTTTAGGAAAGATAATTCCCGGGAAATGATCTTTTTTAAGGTTGGAAACGGGGGATTTTCTCTTCGAAAAACAGCTTCTTTTTTTCGTATTGCACAAACCCATGAAGAAACGATCAATCGGATTTTGCATGAGGGACATAGGGTGTTTAAAATGGAAGATGTATTTTGGTCTTTGAAAGCTCCTGAATTAGCTCTTGATTTTCGTATTCCGGACTATCGGGAGGGCGTGGCCTTTGCAATAGACAGAAAACCGGATTTGGCCATAAAAATAAATAACGGAAAACTCCCGTTCGGTTGTCATGGTTTTAATAAACCGAAAGTTCAGCAATTTTGGCGCCCGATTTTAGAAAGATACAGGGAATAGTCTTTTTCATTTAAAGCCGTCTGAGTTTCTTCTTTTAGAAGAATACTTGCTTCATAAGGCATGTATGATAATTTCTAACAGAAATGACTAAATAACACTAAATTTTCTGTAAAGATAACCCTATCATTTAAAACGCAAGCTTTTTTAATACGTTTTTATGCGTTTTTTAGGATTCTTTCAGGGAATATTCTTTTTCAAAGGGGCAATACGGGGAGAAAATCATACATGCCTTATGAAGCAAGTACCCGTATTTGGAGATATAGAACAATGCCCTTTGTGTAAAAAGAGTGCAAGACGACAACCT
>JAISVB010000042.1 GCA_031271755.1 Culturomica sp. | reverse complement strand
CCGACGGACAATACACCGGAGCGTCCCGATAAGCCAAACTCTAAAGAACAACAAATTTTCATGCGTTCACCCTGGCTCGTACCTGATCTTAGTTTCATCTGTTCGCTCCGCATCCCGTTCTCATAAAAAAAATTGTATTTTTGCCGGATAAAATAAAAACAAAAATTCCCATGAAACGACACATCCTGTTGCTTATTCCCTGCTTTTGCATACTGCTTGCATGTACCTCCAGGCAACCCGCCGCCACTGATACGACGGACGCCGGGCCACTGACAGCGGCGCATTGCGAACAGGCCATTCGCTCTTTCTCCGAAGCGATACAGAAAAAAGATACCGCTTTGTTGGCGCAATCCGCGTCCCCGAACTTCGGCATAGCGATCGCCTCCTGGCCGTCGGCGTACAACTACCTGCAACCTGCCTGGAGTCACGCGGCCATAGATTCTATTGTGCCGGCCGTCGACAGCATTGCCGTCACCCCCGGATCCTTTAAACAAAAAACAAGCGCCTGGGTATACGCCAACGGAAAAGAGCCGGTGAAAACAACGGTTGCTTTCGACGGGCGGGATGGCAAAATCCTGTATGTCGACTATTTCGACAACCTCTTCGGTTATTACAGGAACCAACCTTCCCGGCTAAAGGCGGTATTACCCATCGAGGAGATCGGGGAGGACGGCGCTATTGTGGTATCCGTGAAATTAAACGACTACGGTAAAACCTTCCGTTTTCTGTTCGATACCGGCGCCGACGGCATGGCCATCTCCTCCGTTCTGGCGGAAGAGGCAGGCCTCAAAGCGAGCCGTTCGCAACAGACATCGGTCGTAGGCGGTAACATGCAGATCAACATCTCGCAGAACAATACGGTCTGGTTGGATACATTGCCGCTTCACAACCAGAACATCGCCATATTCGACAATGTGCGGCACGGCGTAGACGGAATTATCGGGCTGAACCTGGCCGGCCATCACATCGTACAGGTGCAGTTCGACGAAAAGAAGATCTACCTGTACAGTTTCGGCCATCACACCTATCCGGCGGGCGGCGAGATCGAAACCATAACCGTGCCGCGCGGCGTTATTATGATTCCCGGTTACCTGAACCTGACGGGAGAAAAAACCGTGAACGGCCGTTTTGTATTCGATACGGGCGCCAACTACCACTTCATGGGCTTTAGTCCCTTTGTCCGGGATAACCGTTTGTTGCTGAGCGGATTTAAACCCGAAAAAGAATCGGCCACCGTCAGCCTGGGCATGACGACGCCGGTATTCGAAGGCAAAACGAAGGAGTTCGGTTTCGGCGAAAAGATCCGGCAAACCGATATGCCGGTATCGCTGCAGGCTTCGATGGGGAACAGCGACTGGAGGCCGCAGGCGGACGCTTCGGTCGGTATTAAACTGCTCAGCCAATACAATTTCACCATCAACTTGTTGGAAAAAGAGCTTCACTTCCTGCCGCGGTAACCATCCGCTGTAAAAAATGTGTCCGTAAAAGCAATCGCTTTTACGGACACTGTTTTTACGACCGTTTCTCCGTTCGGACAAAAGATCAATAGTTGTTCTTTTTCGGCTCGAAATAGGCTTGCGGGTGTGCGCAGGCCGGACAGCTCAGGGGAGCTTTCTTGCCCTTGAATACATATCCGCAGTTGCGGCACTGCCACTCGATCTCCTCTTCCCGTTCAAAGGCTTTCCCGTCGGTAACCCGCGCCAGCAATTTGCGGTAACGGGCTTCGTGTTCGGCTTCCACCTTGGCGATCTGGCGAAAAACCGTTGCGATGGCAGCGAATCCCTCTTCGTCCGCTATCCGGGCGAATTCGGGATAGAGTTCGCCCCACTCTTCCTTCTCTCCTTCGGCGGCAGCCTTCAGGTTTTCGATGGTGGTACCGATCACGCCGGCCGGATAACTGGCGGTAATCTCCACCATACCGCCTTCTAAGAATTTAAAAAAGCGTTTGGCGTGCTCTTTTTCCTGCTCGGCCGTCTCCGTAAATATACCGGAAACTTGTTCGTACCCCTCTTTTTTCGCCACACTGGCAAAAAAAGTGTATCTGCTGCGGGCTTGTGATTCGCCGGCGAATGCTTTCAACAGATTCTGTTCTGTTTTGGTTCCTTTGATGCTCATCGTATTCTTTATTTATTCGTTAAAAATTATTTTACGGCAATAGTCTCGATCTCCACCAGCGCTCCCAACGGAAGGGATTTCACAGCGAAAGCAGCCCGGGCGGGACAATCCTTTGTATAGTACCGGGCATACACTTCGTTCATAGCGGCAAAATCGGCGATATCGCTCAACAGGCAGGTCGATTTTACCACGTGTTCGTATGTGTATCCGGCCTCTTCCAAAATATACCCGACATTTTTCAACACCTGTTCCGTTTGTTCCCGGATGCCTCCTTCGACAAATTTACCGGTGGCGACATCTACGGGTAACTGTCCGCTGATATACAATGTCCCGTTCGCCTCTGTCGCCTGGCTGTAAGGGCCGATCGCCTTCGGGGCTTTTGCGGAGTTGATGATTTTTTTCATGTGTATTGTTTTAGATGATCTGAAATTTTCCGCAAACTTACAAAATTTTGTATTTTTACTTCGTGTTTTGGCACAAGAAAACCCCAATGGGTTTTGAAATAAATTTTATCCCCGAATAAAATGGCTGATTCTCCCTTAAAAGCAGCAGGCGCCGTAGGCGTCGTCATCTCCCACAGCGTGCGCATCCTGCCGGGAAACCGGGGTACGTTGCGGATCGAGTGTCGCGACTACGCCTTTCCTTCCACTTTGGTCCGGAAAAACAAGGTGTTTGCCGAATCCAAAGACAGCGATGCCATCCAAAAGCTATTGGGCGATATGTGTGTGTGCACAGGGCCTCCCGATACCATCGTGAAAGGCTCCTCTACCGTTCAAATCTGCGGAAAACCGGCGGCGCGCATGGGCGACGCCTGCGCCCACGGCGGAAGCATCGTTCTGGGGTGCCCGACCGTCCAGATCGGCGGGTGATTTTTTTGCGGTTATCAATTCTATTGCTACCTTTGCCTCCCGGATCAACGGGGTGTAGCGCAGTCCGGTAGCGCATCTGCTTTGGGAGCAGAGGGTCGCAGGTTCGAATCCTGTCGCCCCGACAAAAAAAGAGGTTGTCTGAAAAGTGAACTTTAAGCAGCCTCTTTTCTTTTTGCAACCGGTAAACAAATAAATTTTAACAAGGAACAGCTATGACGGCAAATTGGTTTGAAGCAAAAGTGCGGTATGTAAAGGTGAACGAAGAGGGGCGGGAGAAAAAAGTGACGGAATCCTATCTTCTGGATGCGATCTCTTATACGGAGGCGGAAGGCAGGATCACGCGGGAGATGGAAGCGGTGATCAAAGGGGATTTTTACATTACCGGCCTGCGGAAATCAAATATTACCGAGTTGGTGGAATCGACGGACGGGAGCGACGACCGCTGGTACAAAGCCAAAATATCCATTGTGGACGCCGACGAGGTCAGCGGGAAAGAACGATCTTCCGCCCAGTACTGGTTGGTGGCGGCTTCCGGGCTCCGGAAAGCGTTGGAGAATCTGGAAAAGAGCCTTTCGACCTATGTGGTTCCCTGTGAGATCGTTTCGCTTTCCGATACGGCTTTTATGGATGTATTCCCCTATTTTTCGGAGGGAGAATAAAAGATTGCTTGTTAAAGTCTGTTTTTCTTTTATACCTTTGCATGCATCTATTACCAACGAACTAACACAACTTAAATTATATTGCAAACAATGAAAACACGTATGGAACATGATCTGCTGGGAGACAAAGCGGTACCGGCAGATGCCTATTACGGGATACAGACGCTGCGAGGGATCGAAAACTTCGAGAACATCAGCGGGATCCGTATCCAGGATTTCCCTTGCTACGTAAAAGCCCTGGCCATGATCAAATGGGCGGCGGCCCAAGCCAATCTGGAACTGGGATTGTTGCCGAAAGAGATTGCCGGAGCCATCGCAAAGGCTTGCGAAGAGATCATCTCCGGAAGCCTCTCCGACCAATTCCCGGTAGATTTGATACAGGGAGGAGCCGGAACTTCGACCAACATGAACATCAACGAAGTAGTGGCGAACCGCGCCATAGAGCTGCTCGGACACCAAAAAGGCGAATACGAATATTGCCACCCCAACGATCATGTCAATCTTTCCCAGTCCACGAACGACGCTTATCCGACCTCGTTCAAACTGGCCTTTATCTTTATGAACCAGGAGCTGGTGGAAGAGTTGAAACGATTGGTGCAGGCCTTCCGGAACAAAGGAAAAGCATTCAAAGACATCATCAAAATGGGAAGGACCCAGCTTCAGGATGCTGTTCCGATGACGTTGGAACAGGAATTTGAAGCGTTTGCCGCCAATTTGGAAGAGGAGGTCGACCGGTTGAACCAGATGGCCAAACTTTTCTTGGAAGTGAACATGGGCGCCACGGCGATCGGTACGGGGATCAATTCGGAACCGGAATATTCTGCGCTGTGCATAAAAGCATTGCGTAAGATCAGCGGACAGGAATTCGTTCTGGCTTCCAACCTGATCGAAGCCACTCCGGATACCGGCGCTACCGTGATCTACTCGTCGGCGTTGAAACGGATGGCGGTAAAAATATCCAAAATATGCAACGACCTGCGCCTGCTCTCCAGCGGCCCCCGTTGCGGCTTGAACGAAATCAACCTGCCTCCGATGCAGCCGGGCTCTTCCATCATGCCGGGAAAAGTAAATCCGGTGATCCCCGAAGTGATGAACCAGATCTGTTACCGGGTGATCGGCAACGACCTGACGGTGACTTTTGCGGCGGAAGCCGGTCAATTGCAGTTGAACGTGATGGAGCCGGTTATTGTGGACGCCATTTTCAATTCTATTAAAATGCTGCAAAAAGGGATGGAACGCTTGCGGGTTCTTTGTGTGGACGGGATCACAGCCAACGCAGAACACTGTCATGATATGGTGTTGAACAGCATCGGCATTGTGACGGCGCTGAACCCCACCCTGGGGTACAAAAACTCCTCCCGGATAGCCAAAAGGGCGTTGCAGGAAAACAGAAGCGTGTACGATCTGGTGTTGGAAGAAAAGTTATTGACCAAAGAGGAGTTGGATGAATTGCTGAGACCGGAAATGATGATCAAACCGCATAAATTTTACAAAAAGAGTTAACAGGGCGTCTGCTCGACAGACGCAAACTTTTAACAAATAGTCATATAGCGAACATATTCAGGATTAAATCAAAAACAGAACGTATGAAAAAGTTAATGACAAAAGTAGTGGCAATCACATTGCTGGTATCGACATCCTTTATGATGTCCGGATGTTACGGTTCCTTTGCGCTGGTTTCCAAAGTGCACGAATTCAACGGGAACGTGTCCGACAGTAAATTCATCAATGAGTTGGTATTTCTGGGATTTTGCATCATTCCGGTTTACGGATTGGCTGCATTGGGCGATGCGATCATCTTCAATTCCATCGAATTCTGGAGCGGAAGCAATCCCGTTGCCATGAACGAAAACGAAACGGAAGAGTCGGAAATTATGCACGAAGGACAGTTGTACAAACTGTTCAAAAGCAAAAACAACCTGACCGTTGCAGACGCAAACGGCGCAGAAGTACACTTTACCTGGTTCCCGAAAGAAAAGAGCTGGTACCTGATGGACGGGGAAAATAAGACCAAAGCGGTTGAAATGAAAGAGAACGCGGTATTTACGTACCTGCCGAACAACAAAACGCTGGTTTTTGACCAACACAATGCGCAGTCGGTGGAAGCGACGGTAATGGGAGCCCGCTAAGCCGGTTTCTATGGTAATCTAAAAAAGAGTGTTCAGACGGACACTCTTTTTTATGGGCTTTTGGGGAGGAGATCAACTGATAAAACGCCAGTTGATCTTTGTTTTAAAGATGCGTTTGATCTGGGTGGCCAGGAGCGAATGCTCCTCTTTGGCCAACTCCGGATCGTCGTTCAATATCTCTCCGGCGATCCGGGACGCTTCGTTCAGGATCCGGCCGTCTTTTCCCAGATCGGCCACCTTCAGGTTGCAGGAAAGGCCGCTTTGCTGCGTCCCTTCCAGATCGCCCGGTCCGCGGAGTTTCAGGTCGGCCTCCGCAATCTCGAAACCGTCGTTGGTGGCGGTCATGGTTTCGATCCGCTTCCGGGAGTCGTTGGAGATCTTGTAGGAGGTCATCAGGATGCAGTACGACTGGTCGGCGCCCCGTCCCACCCGTCCCCGCAACTGGTGTAGCTGGGAGAGCCCGAATCGCTCCGCACTCTCCACCGCCATGACGGAGGCGTTCGGCACGTTGACGCCCACCTCGATCACCGTCGTTGCCACCAAGATCCGGGTTTCGCCCGACACAAACAGCCGCATCTCCTCCTCTTTGTCCGCCGCTTTCATCTTGCCGTGCACCATTCCGACCGGGAATCCTTTGGGCGAGAAGTAATCGGAGACCTGTTGGAACCCGGCTTCCAGATTTTGAAAATCCATCTTTTCGGATTCGGAAATGAGCGGGTACACCACGTAGGCTTGTCTTCCCTTTTTCAGTTCCTCTTCGATGAACCGGAACACCTCTTTCCGTTTGTTATCCAGGGCGTGCAGGGTGGTGACCGGTTTCCGGCCGGGAGGGAGTTCGTCGATGACCGAAACATCCAGATCCCCGTACAGGGTCATGGCCAGCGTGCGGGGGATGGGGGTCGCCGTCATCACCAGCACGTGCGGCGGGATGTTGTTTTTGTGCCAGAGCCTGGCGCGCTGGGCTACCCCGAAGCGGTGCTGTTCGTCGATGATCACCAAGCCGATGTTGTCGAAGGATACCACATCTTCCAACAGAGCATGAGTGCCGATGATGAGTTGCAGGGAGCCCTCCTCCAACCCCCGGTGTATCTCTGCGCGCTCCTTTTTCTTCGTAGAGCCGGTCAGCAGGGCGACCGTAACGCCCAATCCCCGGAGCATCCGGCCGATGGTCTCAAAATGTTGGTTGGCCAGGATCTCGGTCGGCGCCATCAGACACGCCTGGTAGTGATTGTCTAAGGCGATCAGCATGCACATCAGCGCCACCAGCGTCTTGCCGCTCCCGACATCCCCTTGCAGCAGCCGGTTCATCTGTTTGCCGCTTCCGCAATCCTGCCGGATCTCCCGGATGACCCGTTTCTGTGCGCCGGTCAGCGGGAAGGGGAGGTAGTTTCTGTAAAAGCCGTTGAAATATTCGCCGACAGCGGAGAAGACGCACCCTTTGAAGAACGCTTTCCGTTTGTACTTTAGTTTGAGGATGTTCAGTTGAATGTAGAACAGCTCTTCGAACTTCAGCCGGAAGAGCGCCTTTTCCAGCGCTTCGGGCGAAGAGGGAAAGTGTACGTTGTAGAGGGCGTCGTGCAGGTACATCAGTTGGTAGCGGCCGATGAACCAGGCGGGCAGGGTTTCGGGAATCTTTCCGTTGATGCTGCGGAAAATAGCGTCCTGTATCTTGCCGATGGCTTTGGAGTGGAGAAACGACTTCTTCATCTTCTCCGTGGTCGGGTAGAGCGCCTGGAACCCGGTGAGCAGGTGGCCGGCTTTTTCAAAGAGATCGATCTCCGGGTGTACGATGTTTATTTTCCGGTTAAACTCCGAAGGCTGTCCGAAAATGAGATACTCCTTACCCTCCTCGAACTGTCCTTTCAGGTATTTCAGCCCTTTGAACCAGACCAATTCCAACTCCCCGCTGTCGTCGTAAGCCATAGCGGTCATCCGGGCAGCTTTTCCGGTTCCCACGGCGTGCAGGTCCCGGATGCGGGCGCGGATCTGGATGTAGGGGAGTTTTGCGTTCAGCTCGGCAATGCGGTATATCCGGGAGCGGTCGATGTACCGGTAGGGGATGTGGTAGAGCATCTCCTCGTAGCTGACTACCCCCAGCTCCTCCTCCAATACGGCCGCCTTTTTTTCACCGACGCCGGGCAGGAATTTGATGTGTATGCCGGATATCTCCACGGTTGGAACGATGTTATACGATGAAACAAATGTACGACATTCGCCGGCAAGAAACAAACCTCCGTTTTTCGCGTAATTGACAACGACCTCTCTCCGGTCAAACTCTAAAAAACAACAAATTTTTGTGCGGTTGCTCTGGAAATAATCCGGCGGGGTTTTCGTATGCGGGAATAAAATTGTATCTTCGTAACCTTGTTGACTATGCATGGAATTGGAAGATGGGGTATATTAAGGAGCGTTTGAAACATGCGGTTCGTTTCCGCCACAGGAGGGGGTACGGGGTACACTCTCCTTTCATGTTTCAACTCATTACCGGCGTCATTTGCGCCCGGCGGAACCGTTACACCTATCCTCCGCCGGCGGAAGCGTTGCCGGGGATGCGCTGGCGGGAGCGGAAGCTGTACCGGTTGGCATACCGGTTGTGTGCACACCTGGAATTTCGCACGGTATTGTGTACAGGAAACGGGATCGAAGGGGCGGTCTGTTATTTGGAGGAGATTCCGGCGGTTCGGCAGGTGGAAACGGACGGCTTCGGCGCTGTGAAAGAAGCGGCGTTTATTTTTGTCGGGACGGAGGCCTCCGCTCAATCCGGACAATCCGATATCCTCGACATTCCCGGGATCATCAGCCCGGGAGAGCGGAAGTGTATCCTGATGACGGAGATCCACCGGAACAGCGGCAACCTTCTTTTGTGGCGCCGGTTAAAAGATCGTGCGACCGTGAGTGTGGACATGATGTGGTACGGGATCCTGCTGTTCGATGAAAAATTGCAGCAGGGAAAGTACTACCTGACCATATAAAAACAATCAAGACATGAAGATCTATACCCGGACCGGAGACAAAGGCATGACCTCCCTGATCGGCGGGAAACGTGTGCCGAAAAACAGTTTGCGATTGGAGGCATACGGCAGTGTCGACGAATTGAACGCCCACATCGGCATGATCCGCTCCTGGCCCCTTTCGGAGCGGGCAAAGGAGGAATTGGTCGGGATCCAACACATCCTGTTCGAGTTAGCCGGCAATCTGGCGACCGACCCTGCTGCGGAGAACAGGCCGGTGCATCCGGCGGTTCGGGAACAGGATGTGGCCGGACTGGAAGAGAGCATGGATCGCCTGAACGAATCGTTGCCTCCGTTGGGGAAATTTGTATTGCCGGGAGGAGATCCGGCGGTTTCCCACTGCCACATTGCCCGCACCGTCTGCCGGAGAACCGAACGGCGTATCCTCGATCTGAACGAAGAATCCCCGGTGGATGAGTGTGTCATACAGTACATCAATCGCCTCTCCGACTATCTTTTTGTCCTGTCCCGCCGGTTGGCTGCGGACAACGGAACGGAAGAATTGGCCTGGGAGCCGCGCAAGTAAATGAAACAGGTAATTCCGACAAATATGAAAAAGTGTTGCTTACTCTTCCCGTTCCTGCTGCTGTTTGTGCTGCCGGATCTGTGCGGGCAAGTACGTGTTATACCGAAACCGCTGCGTTTGCAGGAGAAGACGGGTGAATTCCTGTTGGAACAAGGGAAGATCGTCTATACCGTTCCGTGGATACGGGAGGAGGCGCTCTTTTTGGCGGAGCAGTTGCAGGAGGCCGGGATTTCCGCCCGGGCCGAAGCTAAAGCGGGCGCGCGCATTGACGGGAACCTCGTATTGAGCCTGCTGCCGGCCGTTTATGCGCCGGAAGAATATTCGGTGCACATCACCCCAAAGCAGGTGGTGGTGGAGGCTTCCGGCCGGGTGGGTATCTTTTACGGCATTCAGACATTGCTGCAACTGATAAATAACCGGGAACAACAGGAAATTCGTTTGAAATGCCGCCTGATACAGGACCTTCCGCGGTATGCCTGGCGGGGATTTATGCTGGACGAAGCCCGCCACTTTTTCGGCAAGGAGAAGGTGATGCAGTTGTTGGACGAGATGGCGTACTACAAGCTGAACCGGTTTCACTGGCATTTGACGGACGAACCGGGGTGGCGGATAGAGATCGAAAAATACCCGTTGCTGGCAACCAAAGGCGGACAGGGGAGTTGGAGCCGTCCGGACGATCCGGAAGCCCGCTACTACACGCAGGAGGATATCCGGGAAATTCTTGCGTACGCCGCCCGCCGGCACATAGAAGTGATCCCGGAGATAGACATGCCCGGTCACGCAACGGCTGCCAACAAAGCCTATCCCGAATACTCCGGAGGGGGGACTCCGGAACATCCCGAATTTACGTTTAACGTAGGAAAAGAGGAGACTTACGCCTACCTGACAGACATTCTGCGGGAGGTAGCGGCGCTTTTCCCTTCCCGCTACCTGCATCTGGGCGGGGACGAAGTGGCGTATGGTATCCGGGCGTGGGAGACCGATTCGAGCGTGCAGGCTTTGATGGCCCGGGAAGGGCTTGCTTCGGTGAAGGAGGCTGAACGCTATTTTATGAAGCGGATGAGCGATTCCGTATACCGGTTGGGAAAAACATTGATCGGATGGGACGAATTGTTGGATTTGGAGATGGATCCCTCCCGCACGGAGATCATGTGGTGGCGGCACGATCGTCCCCAAAACCTGAAACGTTCGTTGGAAGAAGGCTACCACACGGTTCTGTGTCCCCGTCGCCCGCTCTATTTCGATTTTATCCAGCACCGGGAGCACAAGTGGGGACGGGTATGGAACGGCTTTTGCCCCCTGGAAGATGTCTACGCCTTTCCGGACAGGGAATTGGCGAAGTTGGAGATTTCTCCGGAGCAGCAGTCGTTCATCCGGGGCGTGCAGGCAAATCTTTGGACCGAGCGCGTCCACACCGGGCAGCGGTTGGATTTTATGATCTTTCCCCGTTTGTGCGCCTTGGCGGAGTCGGGTTGGTGTGCTCCGGGGAACAAAGACTTTGCGGATTTTGAACGACGCCTGCAGGACGCTTACCGCCGGTTGGATGCGGCGGGGATCTACTATTTCGACCACCGGGAGCCGCAGCGTCATCCGGAGCCGGAAGGGTGCAACCAGCCGAAAAAAGAGGTACCGATGGATTTTCGGGACTGAGTTAAGTAAGACCGTAAGATAGTAAGATAGTAAGACGAGTAAGATTAAGAATAAATAAAGATGAAGCGAATTGTTTGTTGGTGTGTGTGTGCACTGTTTGTGGCAGGGCCCGGATACGGGCAATTGAATAAAGGGAAGTGGAGTACCGACCCGCGGAAAGCGGCCGGAAAGAACGTCATTTACCGGAACGGGTGGATCGACTTTAACAAGAACGGCCGGATGGATCCGTACGAAGATCCGAAGGCGGATCTGGAAACGCGCGTGCAGGATCTGCTCGGGCAGATGACGCTGGAGGAAAAGAGCTGCCAGATGGCCACGCTGTACGGTTCCGGCCGGGTGCTGCAAGACTCATTGCCGACCCCGGAGTGGAAAAACAAGATCTGGAAAGATGGGATCGGGAACATCGACGAAGAGCACAACGGTTTGGGGAGGTACCGCTCCCGCTACTCGTTTCCCTACCGCACGCATGTAGCCGCCAAACACGCCATACAGCGCTGGTTCGTGGAGGAGACCCGGCTGGGTATCCCGGTGGATTACACCAACGAAGGCATCCGGGGGTTGGCGCACGACCGGGCGACCTATTTCCCGGCGCAGTGCGGGCAGGGAGCCACCTGGAACAAAAAACTGATCTCCCGGATCGGAGAGGTGACCGCCCGGGAAGCGGACGTATTGGGTTACACCAACATCTATTCGCCCATCCTCGACGTATCGAGGGATCCGCGGTGGGGGCGCGTAGTGGAGTGTTACAGCGAGGATCCCTACTTAGCCGGCACTTTGGGAAAAGAGATGATCACAAGCTTGCAGCAGGGCGGCGTGGTAGCGACGCCGAAGCACTTTGCGGTGTACAGCATTCCGGTGGGCGGCCGCGACGAAGACACCCGGACAGATCCCCACGTAGCCCCCAAAGAGATGCGGACGCTTTTTCTGGAGCCGTTCCGGATGGCTTTTCAGGAGGCAAAGGCGTTGGGCGTGATGAGTTCGTACAACGATTGGGACGGCGAACCGGTTTCCGGCAGCTATTTTTTCCTGACACAGATCCTCCGGCAGGAGTGGGGATTTGAAGGGTATGTCGTATCGGACAGCGAAGCGGTGGAGTTCCTGCACACCAAACACAAAGTAGCGCCCACGTTGACGGATGCCGTTGCACAGGTCGCAAATGCAGGCTTGAACATCCGGACGCAGTTCACCCCGCCGGACGATTTTATCCTTCCGTTGCGGGAAGCCGTTACGGAAGGGAAAGTTTCGACAACCACCATCGACCGGCGCGTGGCGGAGATCCTTCGGGTCAAGTTCCGGCTCGGCCTGTTCGACAACCCGTACCGGGGCGACGGCGCCCGGGCGGAAGAGATCGTACACTCCGCGGAACACAGAGCCCTTTCCTTAGAAGCAGCCCGGCAGTCGATGGTGTTGCTGAAAAACGACAGCTCCCTGTTGTTGCCTCTCTCCAAAGAGGTGAAGCGGGTGGCCGTTATCGGCCCGAACGCACAGGAGCGAAAAGGCCTGATCTGCCGTTACGGCCCGGCTAATGCGCCGGTGATCACGGTGTACGACGGGATCCAAAAATACTTGCCGGAAGCGGAGGTAACGTATCGCAAAGGATGTGAGATATTTGATAAAAATTTTCCGCTCAGCGATCTGATGGAGTTTCCTTTGGATACCGCCGAACAACGGATGTTGGCGGAAGCCGTGGAGGCGGCAAAACAGGCGGAGGTCGCCATTTTGGTGTTGGGAGGCTCCGAACGGACGGTACGGGAAGGGAACTCGCGTTCGGATCTGAACCTGCCCGGCCGCCAGGAGCGTTTGCTGAAAGAGGTTTATGCCACCGGTACGCCGGTTGTCCTGGTGTTGTTGGACGGACGGGCGGCCACCATCAACTGGGCGGAGAAACACATCCCGGCCATTCTGCACGCCTGGTTCCCCGGAGAGTATTGCGGACAGGCCATTGCCGAAACCTTGTGGGGAGAGAACAATCCGGGCGGAAAATTGCCGGTGACTTTTCCCAGGTCCGTCGGGCAGATCCCGTACGCTTTCCCCTTTAAACCGGGAGCGGACACCCAGGGGCCTGTCCGGGTGTCCGGCGCCCTGTTCCCCTTTGGGCACGGATTGAGCTACACGGATTTTACCTATTCGGAATTGAAAGTAACCCCTTCGGCCCCGGGCGTGAACGCGACGGTGGCGGTGAGCTGCAAGGTAAAAAACACCGGCAAACGGGCGGGAGACGAAGTGGTGCAACTGTACGTGAACGACGAATACAGCAGTGTGACGACCTACACCAAAGTGCTGCGCGGATTCGAGCGGATCCGCCTGGAACCGGGAGAAGAGCGGCTCGTGGAGTTTGTGCTGACGCCGCAGGATCTGGGGTTGTGGAACAAACAGATGGAGTTTGTGGTGGAACCGGGGGCTTTTGAGGTGTATGTAGGGAGTTCTTCCGCGGACATCCGGCAGCAGGCCCGTTTTGAATTGTTTTAACAGCCTGTACGAATGGATTTTATAGAAGCGCATAATCTTACCGGATTGCTCATCGGGATCGGCACCTTTCTGATCATCGGCCTGTTCCATCCGGTTGTCATCAAATGTGAATATCATTTCGGCACCCGTTGCTGGTGGCTCTTCCTGCTGTTGGGCATTGCCGGCGTCTGGGCGGCTTTGGTCGTACAGCCTGTATTTGTTTCGTCGCTGGCCGGGGTGTTCGCTTTTTCCTCGTTCTGGTCGATCCTGGAGATCTTTGCACAGCGGGAGCGGGTGCGGAAGGGATGGTTCCCGGCCAATCCGAAACGGGCGGGAAAGGAAAAAGAGCCGGCGTAAAAAATAAACGGACTCTGAAGATATTTTTTTGCAGAATATTTTGATAGTATGGAGAAAAAGCGCTTAATTTGCAACCTGTTTGAAAAGCTTTTAAAAAATAGAGATAGAGATGTCAAGAATTTGTCAGATAACCGGAAAAAAAGCAATGGGTGGAAACACTGTGTCTCACTCCAAAAGAAGGGTCAAGAGAACCTTTTCCATCAACTTATTTAAGAGAAATTTTTATTGGCCGGAAGAGGACAGATGGATTCGCCTGAATGTTTCCGCTGCCGGACTTCGCCTCATCAATAAGAATGGTTTGAGCGCCTGTCTGAAGAAGGCTACGGCTGAAGGATTAATCAAAAATGTTTAAAATCACTGGAGATGGCAAAGAAAGCAAAAGGAAACAGAGTACAGGTGATTCTTGAATGTACGGAGCACAAGGAGTCCGGGATGCCGGGAACTTCGCGCTATATTACCACCAAAAACCGAAAGAATACGCCGGACAGGCTGGAGAAACGGAAATACAACCCGATCCTCAAACGAGTGACGGTACACAAGGAAATTAAATAAAGATTCTGAACGATGGCAAAGAAAGTTGTTGCAACGCTGAAGACCGGTGACGGCCGGGGATTCGCCAAAGTGATCAAAATGGTGAAATCTCCGAAAACGGGTGCCTACAGTTTCAAGGAACAGATGGTCACCACGGAAGAGGTAAAGGATTTTTTCAAGAAATAAGAATTTTATCCTGCGAAGTAAAAGACCGTGTCTGCGCGACACGGTCTTTTTTAGTTATCTTTTAACGTATTTTTGAATAATACGTTGCAATCATGCAAAACGCACTCCAATAGAGCGTTATTTTCTAACAATCGCACTGTGTGAGTGTATTTTACCGGATCCGAAGGTTTTCGGGCGGAAAGAGTTGGAGGAGTTGTGTCCGGACAGCCCGGGAGTTTTGGCGGTAGGCTTTGTCGTCCCTGCCGGCCCCGGTGAAACCGTTGAAGCCGTTTAAAAAGTTGTCCGGATAGTAGGTTTTCAGGTGGTTGTTCTTATACTGTTGTTCGATGGGCAGGTAGCGGTCCAGTTCCCGCACGGCCTTTTCGCTCTCCAACAATTGGGGCAGGGCGGCAAACACCTGCGGATCGTAAGCGCCCTGCGGATTGCGGTGGGTCACGTGGATTTTGACCGTTACTCCCTGATTGCGCTGCTCTTTTTTGACGGGTTTGTATTCGTAGCAGGCAAACGCCTCTTTTTCCACCAGATTCCCGGCTGCGGCCTGCAGGCGCGAAGGCTGTTCGATCAGGACGAAAGGAGTTCCGAGATCGTATTTCCAGTAAGTGGTTTGCGTACACGAACGGACATACACCTGTCCGCTGCCGGTGTAATCCAGCACGATCTCCGCCCGGGTGGAAAAGGGGGAATGTACCTTGCGCTGATTGGTAAACAGTACCTGGCGGTATAACTGATAGTCGATGTAGTCGAACGTGATCCGCTTGACCCGGTGCGAATCGAGATCAATAACAAGGTTGCCTTTGCAGGTGATCCGGGTTTTGTCCGGGTAACTCTCCGGTTTGGTCTGGAACGCAAAGAGGTAATCGGCGCTGTCCGTTTGTTGGGGGGTGAAGTCGTACTGCCGCATGTCGGAAAAGATCGGCCCGTAGAGTTCGATGGCCCGCATCAGGGTGAAAATTTTACGGGTCCCGGCGTCGAACCGGGCCTCTTCGGCCGTCAGGTAGACGGGAGAGAGCGTATCGCTGCTGTTGTTGGTCAGATTCAGGCTCCGGGCCGAGTAAACCGGCACAAAGTAAGAGCGGAAACTCTGGTCCAGCGCATTTTTGGGGATCAGGTTGCCGGAAGTGAACCAGTACCCGTACTCCCGGCGGTATTCCAGCGCCGTATTCCGGTACTCCGTGATCTTTTCGTATTGGGCGCTTCCGTAGAATTGGCAGAACGGAGGGGTGTTCCGGGGAAATTTCTTCAATTGCGCGGCGGCGTTTTTCAGGATCTCCTCTATGGGGATCGCCCGGACGGTGGTCTCTTCCAGTTCGATCAGCAACGCGTGCAGGGTGATCTCCTGCATCCCATACAGATCCCGTACGCTGTAACGTTCCACCTGAAACCCCATGCCCTGGAACAGCAAGGTATCTTCCGGGGAGAAGAGCTGCAGGTGCAGGGAACACTCTCCGTCCAAATCGGAGGTGGTCACCAAAGTGTTCCGTTCCGGGTTGATCACATAGACGCCGAATACCGGTTGCCGGCGGGCGTCCGTGATCCGGATGGTCCAAACATCCTGCTCCTCCGCGGGCCTCTCTTGCCCCCTTGCAGGAAAAAAGAGCAGGAACAGTCCGCATAGAAAGAGAAACGGGAATCTCATGCGTTGTATCTTTTCATACATTTACAAAGATAAGAAGTAACAGAACATCCTGTCCCGTTTTTAACATCATTTGAGGAATACCGGAAAATTGGAGTTTTTTTTTTACCTTAGCGAACTCATTCGTGAAAAATGACAAACAACCACCTGATTATTATGGCCGGCGGAATGGGAAGCCGTTTCTGGCCGATGAGTACTCCCGATAAGCCCAAGCAATTCATCGATATTTTAGGCACCGGAAAGAGCCTGTTGCAGCAAACGGTCGCCCGTTTTCTGCCCGTTTGCCCGGTGGAAAACATGTGGATCGTAACGGCCGGGAAGTTTGCGGATACGGTGCGGGAACAGGTGCCGGGCCTTCCGGATTCCCACATATTGCCGGAACCTTGTATGCGCAATACGGCGCCCTGTATCGCCTATGCAGTCTGGAAGATCAAAAAGAAGCATCCGGAGGCGAACATCGTCATCTCTCCGTCGGATCACGTGGTGATGAACGAAACGGAGTTTGTCCGGGTCATCCGGAAAGGGCTGGAATTTACCGCCGCCGGGGAACGCATCCTGACCTTGGGCATCAAGCCGACACGTCCGGAAACGGGATACGGGTATATCAAGTTGGCCGCTCCCGTTGAAGAGGAGATCTTCCGCGTGGAGGCGTTCCGGGAAAAGCCGGACAGGAAAACGGCGGAGGCCTATTTGCAGGCGGGAGGGTATACCTGGAATGCCGGGATCTTTATCTGGAAAGCGTCGGTGATCGAACAGGCATTCCGGAAATTCCAGCCGGAACTTGCCGGGATCTTCGACCGGTTGGAGGAGGTTTTTTTTACCGGAGAAGAGGAAAAATGCATTGCGGAGGTCTATCCGGGCATGCGAAAAATCTCCATCGACTACGCCGTGATGGAGCAGGCGGACAACGTATATGTGCTTCCGGCGGACTTCGGCTGGTCGGACCTGGGCACCTGGGGGACGCTGCACGCGTTGTCCGGCCGGGACGAACACGCCAATGCCGTTATCGGCTCCGGCGTCCGGTTGATCGAGAGCAGCGAGTGTATGGTCTTTACGGACGGGGGGCTTCAATTGGTGCTTCAGGGATTGGACGGCTACATCGTCGCCGAACACGAAGGAGTTTTGTTGGTATGTAAGCGGGAAGAGGAACAGCGGATCTCCGAATTTTCTGCCGGTATTTCCCGGTGAAACCGTCTGTTTTTCACTTTTTGCGTTACCTTTGTACAGAATAAAATGAAACGAAATAATGGGTTTTAACGATGTATTAAAAAAACTCTTCGGAAACAAATCCGACAGAGATTTGAAGGAATTGCTGCCTGTTGTGGCAAAAGTAAATGCCGAATGGGACCAGATAAAAGGATTAAGCAACGATGAATTGCGCGGCGTAACCGCCGGATTGAAGAACCGGATCCGGGAGTACATCCGGGAAGAAGAGGAGGAGATCGCCGCCCTCAAACGCACGGTGGAGGAGGAGCGGCCTTCCATAGAGGAGCGGGAGGAGATCTACAGCCGCATCGACAAATTGGAAGAGTTGATCGACACCAAAGTCGAGGAGATCTTGACCGAGGTGCTGCCCCGGGCCTTTGCCGTGGTCAAAGAGACGGCAAAGCGGTTCACCGAGAACGAAGAGATCGAGGTAACGGCGACGGCGTTCGACCGGGACCTCTCCGTACAGCATGACTTTGTGGAGATCGAAGGCGACAAAGCGATCTGGTTCAACAGTTGGGAAGCCGGCGGTAACCAGATCACCTGGGACATGATCCATTACGACGTACAGTTGATCGGGGGATCCGTGCTCCACCAGGGAAAGATCGCCGAAATGGCCACCGGGGAGGGGAAAACGCTGGTGGCGACCCTGCCGGTCTTTCTGAATGCCCTGACCGGGCGGGGCGTACACATGGTAACGGTCAACGATTACTTAGCCAAGCGCGACTCCGAGTGGATGGGCCCCCTCTACATGTTTCACGGCCTTTCGGTGGATTGCATCGACAAACACCAGCCGAACTCGCCGGAGAGGCGCAAGGCCTATTGGGCCGACATCACCTTTGGGACCAACAACGAATTCGGTTTCGACTATTTGCGGGACAACATGGCCATCCATCCGGAGGACCTGGTACAACGCAAGCACAACTACGCCATTGTCGATGAGGTAGACTCGGTATTGATCGACGACGCCCGAACCCCGCTCATCATCTCCGGGCCGGTACCCAGAGGAGATGTGCAGATGTTCGACGAATACAAGCCGCGGGTGGACAAATTGGTGCGGATGCAGCGCGACCTGGTGACCCGGATCTTTAACGATGCCAAAACATGGCTGGCGGACGAAGACCCCAAAAAGCGAAAAGAGGGCGCCATCCTGTTGCTGCGGGCGCACAAAGGGTTGCCGAAATACAAGCCGCTGATCAAATTTCTCAGCGAGCAGGGAAACAAAGCCACCCTGATCCGGACGGAGAACGAATACATGCAGGAGAACAACCGGCGGATGCCGGAGATCACCGATCCGCTCTATTTTGTCATCGACGAAAAGCAAAACTCCATCGACCTGACCGATAAAGGGCACGACGCCATCACGGCGGCGGGGGAAGATCCCCGCTTCTTCATCCTGCCCAACATCGGCGAAGAGATCGCCGAGATCGAAAAAACAGTGCCGGACGAGAAGGAGAAATTGCGCCTCAAAGACGAAATGGTGCAGAACTACGCCGTGAAATCGGAACGGGTGCATACGGTCAGCCAGCTCTTAAAAGCCTACACGCTGTTCGAAAAGGACATCGAATACGTGGTGATGGATAACAAAGTCAAGATCGTCGACGAGCAGACGGGGCGTATCATGGAGGGAAGACGCTATTCGGACGGCTTGCACCAGGCCATCGAAGCAAAGGAGAATGTGAAGGTGGAAGCAGCCACCCAGACCTTTGCCACCATTACCTTACAGAACTATTTCCGCATGTACCACAAATTGGCGGGGATGACCGGTACGGCCGAAACGGAAGCCGGGGAGTTCTGGGACATTTACAAATTGGACGTGGTGGTGATCCCCACCAACAAACCGATCGTCCGGAAAGACGCCAACGATCTGGTGTACAAAACCAAGCGCGAAAAATACAACGCCGTGATCGACGAGATCGGCCGCTTGGTGGAAGCGGGGCGTCCCGTACTGGTCGGCACCACGTCGGTGGAGGTTTCCGAGCTGTTGAGCCGGATGCTGAAACTGCGCAACATCCCGCACAACGTATTGAATGCAAAATTGCACCACAAAGAGGCCGATATCGTAGCGGAAGCGGGGCGATCCAGAACCGTCACCATTGCCACCAACATGGCGGGCCGGGGTACGGACATCAAGCTCAGCCCGGAAGTAAAAGCGGCGGGCGGTTTGGCCATCATCGGGACGGAACGCCACGACTCCCGGCGGGTGGACCGTCAGTTGCGGGGACGCGCCGGACGTCAGGGCGACCCGGGCTCTTCCCAGTTTTTCGTCTCCTTGGAGGACGACCTGATGCGCCTCTTCAGTTCCGACCGGATCATCCGGGTAATGGACCGTTTGGGACACAAAGAGGGCGACGTGATCCAGCACTCCATGATCACCAAATCCATCGAGCGCGCCCAAAAGAAGGTGGAAGAGAACAACTTCGGGATCCGGAAGCGGTTGCTGGAGTACGACGACGTGATGAACTCCCAGCGCACCATCATCTACAAACAGCGGAGGAACGCCTTGTTGGGCGAGCGCATCGGGGTAGGCATCGCCAACAACATGTACGACACCTGCGAAGCGATCGTCAACGAATACTTGCCGGAAAACGACCCGGAAGGTTTCCAGTTCGAACTGCTGCGCGTCCTTTCGTTGGATTACCCCGTGAACGCCGAGGAATTTTCGAAACTGAAACCGGAAGAGCTGACCGAGGATATCTACGGAAAGGTGCGGGAGATGTATGCCCGGAAAGGTGAGCATATCGCGCAGCAGGCGTATCCGGTCATCAAAGACGTATACGAAACAAAGGGAACCATGTACAAAAACATCGTAGTGCCCTTTACGGACGGGCAGCGCCTGTACAACGTCGTGGCCAATCTGGAAAAAGCGTACCGGACACAGGGCGAGGATGTGTTCCGCTCCTACGAAAAATCGATCATGCTGTTGCAGATAGACGAGGCGTGGAAAGAGCAGTTGCGGGAGATGGACGACCTGAAGCAGTCGGTTCAGAACGCGGCGTACGAACAGAAAGACCCGCTCTTGATCTACAAATTCGAATCCTATAACCTGTTCAAGGCGATGGTAGACCGGATCAACCGGAGCGTGGTGTCGATCCTGATCAAGGGGCAGATCCCGATGCAGGAGCCGGAGCAGGTCCGGGAGGCCGAATCTAAGCGGACGGATCTGAGCCGCATGAAGGCGGGGCGGACGGAAGCCCCGGCCGCTTCGCAGGGATCCAACCGCCCCCCCCAACCCGCCCGCCCGGAACCGGTGCGCACCGGCCCCAAAGTGGGCAGGAACGACCCCTGTCCCTGCGGCAGCGGGCAGAAATACAAAAATTGCCACGGAAAAAACGAATAACCAACAGGTAGACAGATGCTCTCTTTATTTATTACGTGGGACGTAGATCCCGAAATATTCCGGATCGGGGGAATTACCGTCCGTTACTACGGGCTGTTGTTTGCCTGCGCTTTTCTCTTCGGTTACAAGATCGAGGAGAAGATGTTCAAATCGGAAGGGATCAGCCAGGAGTGGTTAGACAAGCTGTGGATCTATGTGGCCGTAGCCACCATCATCGGCGCCCGGCTGGGGCATTGCCTCTTTTACGACTGGGGCTACTACAGTCAACATCCGCTGGAGATGATCCTGCCGTTTCGCTGGACGCCCTCTTTTGAGTTTACCGGCTACCAGGGGTTGGCCAGCCACGGAGCGGCCGTCGGCATCATTGCCGGACTTTGGTACTACTCCCGGAAGGTCAGCAAGCGATCGATCCTGTGGGTGCTGGACCGGGCGGTTATTCCGATCGCCCTGGCCGGATTTTTTATCCGCATGGGGAACCTGATGAATTCGGAGATCGTGGGGATGGCCACGGAACTTCCCTGGGGCTTTCGCTTTGTGAACGCTTCCGGGCTGGCGGACCCGTCGACGCCCCGCCACCCCGCCCAACTGTACGAAGCGATCTGTTACCTGATCGGTTTCGCTCTCCTGATGCGCTTGTACTGGCGCACCCGCGCCAAAGAGAAGAGCGGCTTCCTGTTCGGCATGTTCCTGTTGCTGATCTTTACGGCGCGCTTTTTTATCGAGTTTGTCAAGGAGCCGCAGGAGGAGTTCGAACGTACCCTGGTATTGAACATGGGGCAGCTTTTGAGCATTCCCTTTATCTTGCTCGGAGCGTTTATGCTTTGGTACAGCGGCCGCAAACAGGCGCGGGCGAAATAAAACCCGCTACAACCACTGTTCGGACGGCCTGAAGATCTCCCACCTTGTTGGTGTTTTTTTGCAGGTAAAACGGCTTACGGGCGCAGGTTTTGGTAGAACTCTTTCCACAGCGTGTCGTCCTGGGGCGGAACGGCGGAGATGGTGAGCGGTTCTTTGGTGACCGGATGGGTAAAGCTGATGGAATAAGCGTGCAGGCTGATGCCGCCGTTGGGATTGGAGCGGGAAGAGCCGTACTTCAGGTCGCCTTTGATGGGGCAGCCGAATTTGGCTAATTGGCAGCGGATCTGGTGGTGACGGCCGGTGCGCAGCTTGATCTCCAACAGGTAATATTTTTGCGAGCGGGCCAGCAGGCGGTAATCCAGTATGGCCAGTTTGCTGCCTTTCTTTTCCCGGTCGTATGCGTAGGACTTGTTTTTGTCGCTGTCCCGGAGCAGGTAATGCGTCAGGGTGCCGCTGTCTGCCTCCGGCAAATTGCCGACGATGGCCCAGTACATTTTGGTCATCTCCCGGTCGTGCTCCTGGAACATGGCGTTTAACCGGGTCAGCGCTTTGCTGGTCCGGGCAAAAAGCACCACGCCGCTGACGGGCCTGTCCAAGCGGTGGGGAACTCCCAGAAAAACATCTCCCGGCTTGTTGTACTTCTTCTTGATATAGGCTTTTACCTCCTCCGTCAGGGATTCGTCTCCCGTCTTGTCGGTTTGTACAATGTCGGAGATATGCTTATTAACGGCAATGATGTGGTTGTCTTCGTACAGGATTTCCAGCATGGTCAGTATTGTTCTTTTTCGTTCGGGAAATCCCGGTTTTTGACATCTTCGATGTATTGTTTGACCACTCCGTTTATGGAGCCGTACAGGTCTGCGTACCGCCGGAGGAAACGGGGGGAAAATTCGTTGTTGATACCCAGCATGTCGTGCAGGACAAGGACCTGCCCGTCCACGCCGCCGCCCGCTCCGATGCCGATGATGGGGATGCTCAGTTCTCCGGCGACCCGGGCGGCTAAATCGGCCGGGATCTTCTCCAGCGTGATGGAGAAACAGCCGGCCTCTTCCAGCAGGTGAGCGTCTTCCAGCAATTTCCGGGCTTCGGCCTCTTCCCGGGCGCGAACGGTGTAGGAACCGAATTTGTTGATGCTTTGGGGGGTCAGTCCCAGGTGTCCCATGATCGGGATGCCGGCGGAGAGGATCCTCTTAACAGAATCTAAGATCTCTGCGCCTCCCTCCAGTTTGATCGCGTCCGCTGCGGTCTCTTTCATGATCCGCACAGCCGAACAGAGCGCCTCTTTGCTGTTTCCCTGATAGGTGCCGAACGGAAGGTCTACGATCACTAAGGCGCGTTTGACCCCTCTGACCACGGAAGCGCCGTGGTAGATCATCTGATCCAGCGTAATGGGGAGGGTGGTCTGGAAACCGGCCATTACGTTCGCCGCCGAGTCCCCGACTAAGATCACGTCGATGCCGGCTTCGTCTATGATCCGGGCTGTGGAGTAGTCGTAAGCGGTCAGCATGCTGATCCTTTCGCCCCGGCGTTTCATCTCCTGCAAAACACGGGTGGTGACATTTTTTTCGGAAGATTGAACAGACATACGAATCAAATTTAGTGAATGATAGTGGATCAACGGCCGGAAACCGGTTTCAGGTATCCGATGACCGTTTGGGAACCGGTGGTTTTTTCCCCCAGCGCTACTTTTAGTTCCGTGTCCAACGGCAGCAACAGGTCTACCCGGGATCCGAATTTGATGAACCCTGCGTGCCGGTCCTGGCGGGCTTCTCCTCCGACAGGAGCGTAGGAAACGATCCGTTTGGCCACAGCGCCGGCAATTTGGCGCATCAGCACGCTCTGCCCGTTGCGGCATTCGATGACGATGGTGGTGCGTTCGTTGTCGGTGGAGGATTTCGGCAAATAGGCTTTCAGGTGTTTGCCTTTGTGGTGCCGGAAGTAGCGGATCACGCCGTTGACCGGGAACCAGTTGATGTGTACGTTCAGGATGTTCATAAAGATCGATACCTGCATCCGGCGGTCGTGGAGATATTCGTTTTCTCCGGTCTCTTCGATGACGACGATCCTGCCGTCGGCCGGAGCCAGGATCGCGTTGTTATCCAAGGTGACCCGGCGTTTCGGGAAGCGGAAAAAGTTGACGGCGCCCAGGAACAGGATCCCGCTGACAGCAACTGCGGTGTAGAGAACAACCGGAGAATCCACGGCAAAAAACAGGACGGTATTGACAACGATCAGGAACAGCAAAATTTTGATCAACAGTGAATAGCCGGCTTTGTGTAGTGTCATTTCTACTTGTTTAAGTGTTCGCAAACGGCGCGAAAATCATACAAAGGTAATGGATTTCACGGAAAATGAAACAGCTTCTAAAAAACAAATTTCAGGTAGAGGAACAGCGCCGGGATGGCGAACAGTGCGGCGTCGAACCGGTCCAATACCCCTCCGTGTCCCGGCATCAGCGTGCCGGAGTCTTTGATTTCGATGCTTCGTTTGAACATCGATTCCGTCAGATCCCCGAAGATGCCGAACAGGGAAACAAGAGCGCCAGCAGCGATCGAGTGCACCCAGGAGAGGCCGGCCAGCCAGGGGCCGAGAAAAAAAGCGGCCGCGATGGAGCAAACGGTTCCCCCGATCGCTCCTTCCCAGGATTTGTGGGGAGAGATGCGCGGGAACAGTTTGTGTTTTCCGAACCGGCTGCCGATGAGGTAGGCGAATGTATCGTTTGCCCATACCAGCACGAACGGGAAATAGACAATGCCCGGTTCCCACGTTCCGGAAACTAAGAACGGGAGGTAGGAGAGCAGGCAGAACGGCAGGCAGGTGTATACGACGCCGAAACAGGAGAAGGCCGTGTTTTGAAAAGCGTTCCCTTTTTTCCGGAAGAGTTCGGAGAGGCAGGCCGCCAGCAATACGCCGCCAAACAGGAGGTAGCCGGCGTTGTTGTGCCGGTAAGCGTCGGCGAAACCGGCGGCGACCAATAAACCGCCTGCCGGAAGGAACCACCCTTTGCAAACAGAAGCGTTCAGGTGCGACGCCATCCGGGAAAATTCCGCCAATCCCAGCACGCCGATGCCGCAGAACAGGATCAGGAAAGCGACGGGATGCCCATAGATACATCCGGTAAGCAGCAGGACGAACAGCGCCCCGCTGACGGTCCGTTTCAGCAAATTATTCAAATTCGGCGGCGTTAACGATTTTTTGCGCTTCCGGCAGATCCGGTGGGCTGACCATGACGTGGATCTCTCCGAAGGTGGTGTAGGAGGAGTCCTTTTGATTCAGGACGACGGCATGTATCCCGTGATCTTCCAGAAGGGATTTTACCCATTCGGCCTGGTAAAGCGTTTCCGTGTTGAAAACAGATGTCCAGTTTTCCATAGCGTTTGTTTTAGTTTTCCACCGGGCAGGAGTCATTTTCTTCCCGGGTTTCGTCCGGTTCTTCGGTCAACTCCTCTTCCTCCTCTTTCCAGGGGCGTTTTCCCAGGATCCGTTCCAGGTCATCGCTGAAGATCACCTCTCTTTCGATCAGCAGTTCGGCGACGGCTTTGAGTTGCTCCAAATGCTCGGAAAGCAATCCTTTGGCGCGTTTGTAAGCTGTTTCGACCATTGCTTTTACTTCGGAGTCAATGAGTTCCGCTGTTTTTTCGGAGTAGGGTTTGGTGAAACTGTAATCGCTTTGTCCCGATGAGTCGTAATAGCTGAGATTACCGATCTTTTCGCTCATACCGAATATGGAGACCATGGCGTACGCCTGTTTGGTCGCCCGCTCTAGGTCGTTCTGCGCTCCGGTGGAGATCTGGCCGAATACCAGCTCTTCCGCCGCCCGTCCGCCTAATATGGAGCACATCTCGTCCAACAGTTGTTCCCGGGTGGTGATCTGTCTCTCCTGCGGCAGGTACCAGGCGGCTCCGAGCGCTTTTCCCCTGGGGACAATGGTGACCTTGAGCAGGGGATGGGCGTGTTGCAACAGCCAGGAGACGGTAGCGTGTCCCGTTTCGTGGAAGGCGATGGCTTTCCGTTCGCCGGCTTTGATCACTTTGCTCCGGTTTTCCAAGCCTCCGACGATGCGGTCGATGGCGTCCAAAAAGTCCTGTTTCCCCACGGCGTTTTTGTTTTTCCGGGCGGCGATCAGCGCGGCTTCATTAGCTACATTGGCTATGTCGGCCCCCGAAAAGCCGGGCGTTTGTTTGGCCAAAAAGGCGATGTCCGCGTCTTCCGCCAATTTCAACGGTTTCAGGTGCACCTTGAAAATGGCTTCCCGGTCTTTCAGTTCGGGAAGGTCGACCGTGATCTGCCGGTCGAACCGGCCGGCCCGGAGCAGTGCGCTGTCTAAGATGTCGGCCCGGTTGGTCGCTGCGATGATGATGACGCCGGAGTTGGTTTCAAATCCGTCCATCTCCGTCAGTAATTGGTTGAGGGTGTTTTCGCGTTCGTCGTTGGAACCGAAGTTCGGGTTGCGCCCGCGCGCCCGCCCGATGGCGTCGATCTCGTCGATGAAGATGATGCAGGGGGCTTTTTCTTTGGCCTGTTTGAAGAGGTCGCGTACCCGCGAGGCTCCGACCCCCACGAACATTTCGACAAAGTCGGATCCGGACATGGAGAAGAACGGAACGTTGGCTTCTCCTGCCATGGCTTTGGCCATGAGTGTTTTACCGGTTCCCGGAGGCCCTACTAACAGAGCGCCCTTGGGGATTTTTCCTCCCAATTTGGTGTATTTGTCCGGATTTTTGAGGAAAGAGACGATCTCTTCTACTTCCTGTTTGGCTTCGGCCAGGCCGGCTACGTCTTTGAAGGTGATCTTGACGTTGGATTCTTTGTCGAACAGTTTGGCCTGGGATTTGCCTACGTTGAAGATGCCGCCTCCGCCGCCCCCGCCGCCTCTGCTCATCCGCCGGAAGAAGAAGATCCAGATGCCCACGATTAGCAGCAACGGAAAAAGGAAGGAGAAGATATCGCCCCAGGCGTCGTATTCTTTGGCGAATTCAAGGGTTACGTTTTGCGCTCCGGCGATCTCCTGCCGGGCTTCTTCCACATTTTTTTCGAAGCCTTCCAGCGAACCGATGGAGAAGCTGAAATGCGGCCCCGGTGAATTGTTCCCGAATCCTTTGGATTTCAGTTTGGAGTACTCCTCTATTTTGTTCGGTTTCAGGTAGATGTCGGCTACTCCTTTGTTGGTGATGACGACGATTTTATCGACATCGCCTTTTTCCAGCATTTTGGTTTTGACCTCTTGCCAGGAGGTTTTTTCCGCTTCCGGCTGCAAATTGAAAAAATTGAAGCCGATAAGGAGTGCGACCAGTACGACGTATATCCAGTAGTTGCTGATTTTCGGCCCCTTGTTGTGTTTATTTTTTCCTACCGGAGGAAAGTTGAACGGCTCTTTTTTCCCGGATTTGTTGTTCTCTGTCATATTTTGTGTTCTCTTCTTCGGTTATAGGTTCAATAAAGGTTTTTCCGGATCCCGTCTCCCCAGAACTCTTCCAACTGGTAGTAATTTCGCTGCTCTTCCTGAAAAATATGGACGATCACATCTCCGTAATCCACCACCACCCATTGGGCCTGGTTCAACCCTTCGGTGTGGAAGGGTTTTTCTCCCGTCTGTTTCTGAATATCTTCCCGTACGCCGTCGGCAAGGGTCGCTACGTGTATGTTGGAGTTGCCGTGACATATTACGAAGAAACGGCAGAAACAGTTTTCTATTCTTCTCAGGTCGATGGTGACGATCTGTTCACCTTTGTTTTGATCCAGGCTTTCTACTATTTTTTCCGTCAGTTTTTCGGGTTGCTGCATACAGGGTATTGAATTTAAATGGACAAATATACACTTAAAAAATAAGATGTGAAACCCGTATGCTGACAAGTGCAGGGGAAACGTCCGGAAATTTGTTGTTTTTCCGGGTATACGGGACGCTCCGGTGTATTGTCCTTCGGGAACCCGGCCGCCCATCACGGTTATCGCTGTCACTCCGGGACGCTCCGGTGTATTGTCCTTCGGAACCCTGTCTCCGCAACGGTTGTCTACTGCCTGCCGTTCGCTGGAATCCGACACTCCTCACTTCGTTCGATTAACCTTCCGTTCGGCAATAGGAAAATTCATTTTCCCATTGCACTCACTTAATCGGTTAATTCCTCACTTCGTTCGTCAAACAGAACGGATTCCGGTCGCTCCGGCAGGCAAAGACAACGATCGTTGCTCCCGACAACCGTTCCGAAGGATCAATACACCTGCGCTTTGGAGAGGTCATCTGATCATTGCATAATATGATGCGCCTTGGCGCGATTGCTCTCGACTTTCACTCTATTTGAACCGTAAAAGAGCACACTGTTTTTTTGTATTTGCTCGGAGAGATGTCGTTGTCAATTACGCGGGAAGCGAAGGTCTGTTGTTTCCGGAAGCATGTCCGGGAGCTGCGAATTGTTTTCTGGCTGTGGCTGAACGCCCGGAATCCGTTCTGCCCGAAGGGTCGACGAAAGAGCGTAGCGAATGAGGAGTGTCGGATTCCAGTGAAAGCCACGGCTTAGAAAACCGCAGCGGAGGACCCGCTTCCGGAAACAACAGACCGAAGCGATGGTGGAGATTCAGGCAGTTGCCCTGCCGCAAATACCAAAGAAAATAATAGAGAAATGCACGGTTTCTGTAATTTTAATTATAGTTTTGTGTATTCTTTGCACAGGGTAAACGGATCATAGAATCAGTCGTAAAAACATGGAAAAATACAGCATACCGATGGTTCCCGGGCCGGTTTCCGTTCCGCAGGAGATATTGGACGCGGCGGCGGTAAATTACGGGTCGGCGGATCTGGAAGCGGAATACGTGGATTTGTACAGGTCTACGGCAAGGGCGTTGCAAAAGATCATGCGCACCCGCAACCAGGTCGTGATCCAGACGGGGGAGGGGATGCTGGCGTTGTGGAGCGCCCTGAAAAGCGTGCTGTTCCCCGGGGACCGGGTGCTGGCATTGTCGACAGGGCTCTTTGGGTACGGCATAGGCGGGATGGCGGAGTCTGCCGGATGCGAAGTCAGGACCGTGGATTTCGGTTTCAACGATTCGGTCAACGACTTTGAATTGGTAGAGAGAGCCATCCGGGAATTCAAACCCAAGATGATCACCCTGGTACATTGCGAAACCCCCAGCGGCACCCTGAACGATGTGGCGCGCATCGGGGAATTGAAAGCCAAACTCGGGGTTCCGCTCTTTTACGTGGACGCCGTTTCCGGCTTGGGAGGCAGCCTCTTTCAAACCGACGAATGGCAGGTCGATCTCTGCTTGGGAGCTTCGCAGAAATGCTTCTCGGCTCCGGCCAACCTGTCGTTCCTTGCTGTGAGCGAAAAGGCCTGGGAACTGGCCGAAGAGAGGAACTACACCGGGTACGACGCCCTGTTGCCCTTCCGGGAAGCGGTCAGGAATCGCTATTTCCCCTATACGCCTTATTGGCACGGAACAGCTCAGTTGCACAAAGCAAGCGAACGGATCTTGAACGAAGGGCTGAGCCGGGTCATTACCCGCCACGAAAAGGTTGCAGCCTGTTGCCGGAAGCGGATCACCGGCATGGGGTTGGAATTATTTGCCGCACCGGGCGCCCTGCTCTCTCCGACTGTTACAGCCGTGAAAGTGCCGGCCGGCCTCTCCTGGAAAAAATTGGACGCCCGCCTGCGGGAACAGGGAGTAGTGATGGGAGGAAATTACGGTTGTCTGGCCGGTAAGGTCTTCCGCGTCGGGCACATGGGTTCCCAGGCAGATCCGGAATTGCTCAAAGAGGCGATGGATATTCTTGCTTCAGTATTGTAAAGCAATTGTCGTTTTGTAAACAAACAGCTCGTGATCGATTGGTTGGAAGCACATCAATTGTCTTGTTGGGTAAAAAACCTTACCGGCTTCGAATGTCCCGGTTGCGGTTTTCAACGGGCGGCATTGTGTTTCCTCAGGGGAGAGTGGAAAGAGGCATTCTGTCTCTATCCGGGGGTGTTTCCTTTGGGACTGTTTTTACTCTTGGCTTTTCTGAAAATAGGCGGAGTGAAAAAAATTTCGCACGGGATCATAAAAAAAGCCGGTTTTGTTTGCCTGACAACGATTTTAATGTCATATTTGCTTAAACTAACAATGGAAAATCTAAACCGACTTTAAAATTTGGAGTATGGATATATTGGAACAAACCCGGAAAGATCTTCCCAATTCAACAGCTGTAGTGGTGCTGGGGATCTTGTCTCTTGTTTTCGTTTTTTGTTACGGCATTATCGGTTTGACACTCGGAATTATTGCGGTGGTACTTTCCGGGAATGCGCTCCGGCTTTACCGGGCGGATCCGGAAGGTTATTCCCTTAGTTCCGTTAAAAATGTCAAGGCGGGAAGAGCGTGTGGAATGATCGGGATCGCCCTTTCCATCGTATTTATTCTTTTTATCCTGTTACTTATTTTTGGGATCATAGCAACCGGATTCGGAGCCGCTATGATGGGATTGTAAAAACAGAAAAGATATGAACTACAGGTTTGAAATCAGTTTACCGGACAGTTCCGAATTTCATTGCGAGATAGCTGTTAACGGAGAACAGACTTTCCAGCATCTGCACGACAAAATAGCGGAGGTGCTGGAATTCGACCATTCGCAGATCGCTTCGTTCTATACCTTGGACAGGATGGGAAACCGGGTGAAAGAGATCGCTTTGCTGGAGATGTCATCGGATGACGAAGAGACGGATACGTGGGTAATGGACACCACCATGATCAAAGAGGTCATCAATGCCAATTGCATCGAATTGGAGTATGTCTTTGATTTTTTCAACAACCGCTATTTGAAAGTGGAGTATGCCGGAGAGTACATAGCCGATTCGGCGGATGTATTGCCGGTTTGCCTGATGTGCGCCGGGCCTCTGCCTGAACAGAATCCGCTGGAAGGGGATGACAAGTGGGAGTTCGGGGAGGACGAGGAGTACGACGACAGTTTTATGGAGGAGTTTTCCGATGATTTGGACGAAGACGAAGAGGGATACGGGGACGAAGATTACGGGGATGACGATGCGGGTGACGGCGGCGGCCGGTATGGCAGCCGGTACGAAAGTATCGACGATTACCTGGACCGGTTGTAAAAACGGAAAGCGGCGGGAAAGAGTGTGAAGGCGAATCGGGAGAAGAAAAGGTTGATTGTATTGCTCGGGCCTACCGGTGTGGGTAAAACAGATTTGAGCATAGAGATCGCCGGCCGGTTGCATACGCCGGTCCTTTCCTGCGATTCCCGCCAGTTGTACAAAGAGATGAAAATAGGAACGGCTGTTCCGACTGATGCACAGTTGGCAGCCGTTCCTCATTTTTTTATCGGCACCCTCTCCGTATCCGATTACTACAACTCCTGGCAGTTTGAACAGCAAGCCTTGGAGAAGATCCGGGAATTGCACCGGGAGCGGGATGATCTGTTGATGACGGGAGGTTCCATGATGTATATCGATGCGGTGTGCAGGGGGATCGATGATGTTCCGACGGTCGATCCGGAGATCCGCTCGGCGCTGATGGAACGTTACGAGGCGGAGGGATTGGAACCGATCCGGAAGCAGTTGAAAGAGTTGGATCCCGATTTCTACGGAGAGGTAGACCTCCGGAATCCCAAACGGGTGTTGCACGCTTTGGAGGTGTGCCTGACAGCCGGAAAACCCTACTCCTCATTGCGCACGCATACCCCCCGGGAACGGGATTTTGCTATTTTGAAAATAGGATTGTACAGGGAGCGGGAGGAGCTCTACCGCCGGATCGACCGCCGGGTGGAGGAGATGCTCGAAGCGGGGTTGGAGCAGGAAGCGCGCGCTTTGTATCCGTTGCGGCACCTGAACGCGCTGAATACCGTCGGTTACAAAGAGTTGTTTGACTATTTCGACGGAAAAATAACATACAATGAGGCGGTCTCCCTGATTAAAAGGGACTCCAGGCGCTATGCCAAAAAACAGTTGTCCTGGTTCCGCCGCGATCCCTCCATACACTGGTTCCACCCGGAAGGGAAAGCAGAACTGTTTGCACTGATAGAACAAAGACGATGAAACGGTTGTCAGAAACGAATGTGTAACCGTAAAATCCCGACCAATGCGTTGGCCAACTGCTCCTCCGCGCCCGACGGGTTGATGATGTATTGAATGTCGGGTTGGAGGGCGATGTTGTCGCCGGGCATGTATTTGTAATAGAGTTCTATGGCGGTTTCGTGCCGGTGCTCCGCCCGGTGTAAGCCGGCGCAGGTGGCGGCAAGGCCTGCCGTATGATGCTTTGCCAGCAAATAATTTGCACCTAAACCGATGGAGTAATTATTTTCATTCTTGCCTTTGGGCGCCACGGCTAACTGCCCGAACAGGCCGAGACGTTCATTCACGGGGTGGTCGGCGAGGGCGTAAAAGCCGTAATTGTTGTCGGCAGAGTGGTGATACGCACCTAATTTGAATCGACCGTTTACATGCACCTCTCCCAGTGTGAGCAGGCCGTCATTTTTACTGAAACTCCAATGCACATTGTTCGGATTGTGATCGAACGAGGTTTGATTGCCGTCGAACAGTGCTCCCTGCACACTCCATTTGTCATTTATTTCCCAGCTTGCCGCCAAGCCAAAACCTGTCAAAGGAAAAATAGGTACGGGAATCCCCGTGGCAATCACCGGCGGCACACCGAACGAACTGTTGATAAATTCGCCGGAACCTTCGTTCACCATAAATTCGGCGTTCAAATCCTGCAAGCCGAACGTCAGGGAGAGCGATCCCAATTGCTGGCGGAACCACAATTCGTGCAGATAGGCGTGTTCGCCCGCATCGATGTTCGAGGCGACCTGCAAATCGCCCAGATAATTTTCGGTGAGCGATTTTCCGTGGATCGACGCACCGTTTATAAACAACGAGCCGCCTTTCCACAGGCGGGCTTTTTCGGTATCGAAGCCGACCATGATATTGCCCATCCCCATAAATCCGCCGCCGCGTTTCAGGCCGCCGGTCGCGTTGTAATAAATATCGCCCACATAGGAGCCTTCGAATGTAAATGGATTTTGCGCCTGGATCGTGCAGCAAATGCCGCATATAGCGGTAAACAGGGTAACCTTTTTCAGCATAAAATGAGATTTGATTTTTATGCTGCAAAGGTCGTTCGAACAGCTATGCGAAAAAATCCCCTGATTCGGGCAAAATCAGAGGGATAAAAGAAATCAATGGGTCCAGGGCGTACCCTTTTCGGGGGAGGCGGGGGGGAGGATCGGTATGAATTACCGGAAATCGTCCTGCGAGATCAGGCCATTGTGCAGTGCATAAAAGGTCAGGCCCTGTGCGGTTTTGAAACCTGTTTTGCGCATGATATTCTTGCGGTGTGAGATAACAGTGTGGGTGGAAATATACAGTTTGTCGGCGACCTCCTTGTTAGAAAACCCGCGTGCAAGTTCTGCAAGTACTTCCTGTTCCCGTGCGGTCAGTTCCATACCATCGGAGGCAACCTGCCGTTCGCTGTCCAAACGCTCTACTAAGGGGATCAAAATCGTCTCCTCCAGCAGTGCGTGTTTGCGCAAATCGTACTCGAAAGCGAAAAGTTCCAGCAGTACGGGGTGACTTTTATCGATCGTGCACGCTTTGGGCAGATACTTGACAATGATGTTCTTCAGATCTTCCAGCGCGCCGTCTATGTCGCTGTGTTTACTCTCGTATTCGCTGATCTTGTAGGCGGGTTTCTCGCCGTTCAACAACTTACCGATATAGGGAAATACGACCTCCTCCTCGTACTTGAAATGCGCCACGGCTTCCTGACGGTATTTTTCGCAGAAGGAAGCCAGCATCTCTCCGCCGGGCAGGCCCAACACGGCGTCTATGATGCGCGGCATCCGTACCTGAAGGTAGTTGCGGTGCGAGGCTTGCAGATAGGCAACAATGCCCTCTATGGGAATTTGTCCCAACTCTTCCTGGTCTGGCGTATAGTTTTCGAACGTATAGAGGTTGCATACAAGCGACAGCAATGGGGCGGAGATACTGCGTTCGGCACACACCTGTCCGACCGTCTTCTCGCCGAATCCCAATTCTATGCCGAAACACGGCAACACATACAACAACCCTCTGTTGGTCAACACGAGGTCGGCCATTTTGGTATGTTCAAGAAAAAGAGCACTCATACAGGTCAGGTTAGGTCAGGGCTCCGGCGTCGGTGGTTCTTTAGAGAGTTCGAAATTGTGCCCCTGCTTGTTGTATTCCCGTTTCAGCAGATCCACGATCTGCTCTGTGGTGAGATTTTTGGCAATGATCTTTTTGTCTTTGTCCAACAGGTAGATGACCGGGGTGGTGAAGACGTTGTAGATGGTCCAGTAGTTGGATTGCCGGTTGGGATCCCAGGTGTTGATAAAGTCGAACAGTTCGTACTTTTCCACAAACTCTTCCCAATCCTTTTTATCCGTCTGGGTCATGACGGCAAATACTTTCAGTCCCAATGGGGCGAATACGTCGTAAATCTCCTTTTTCACCGAGGGAACGGTTTTTTTGCAGTGGCCGCAATTGGGTTCCCAAAAGAGCAGGAGGGTGTAAGGAGCCTGGGTTTCGTAGAGGCTGGTCCAGTGGCCTTCCAGGGTCGGCAGTTGCAGGTCTAACCCCTTCTGGCCGATCAGGTTGTATTGCCTTTTGATCACTTCGTCCGTGATCTTTTTCAACGCCTCTTCGTCCAGCCAGTATATCTCCCCCTTTTTCATGAAGTACCGTTGCCCCAGTTTTACGAAGGCTTCGTCCATACCCATGATCTTGTGTTCGAAAGAGGCATTGATGCAGTAGTTCAACAGGTAGCGGAACATGGTTTTGTCGGGCCTGGCCTTTTCAATGATCTGCACGCAGGATTGGTACAGTGAATCCGGGTGAACGATCACCCAGTTGGCAAAATAATCGTCTAACTTTTTTTTGAAGATCGGGGTGCGGATCAGCATGCTGTCCGTAAAGTTGGTGTGGTCCCAGAAGTGATCCTTGGCGTAAAAGAAGGCTTTCCTGCGGATCTCCATTTCCCGGTCTTCGGTTCCTTCGGGCACTTCCGCCGAGAAATCGGGTACATCCGGGCTGAGGGTGAAATTTGTGAAGGTGGCCAGGGAGGAACCGGGGAATTTCCGGCCTATTCCATCGATGTATGTCCGCACCTCCCGGTCGGCGTTTTCAAAGATTGCGTTGTATTTTTCCCGGACCGCTTCGTTTTTATCCGTCTCCTTTTCGAATGCTTCCCGGGCTTGCAGCATTTTCTGGTTCAGGTTCACCATAAACTGTTGAAATTCCAGAAAAGCGGCATTTTCGGGAGACCCCTCGATTTTCATGGTATTCAGATAGTCGAGCGTATCGGTCGTCACCGTGAAATGCTGGTCGTCGCCGATGATCAGATCGGGATAGTTGCTCGGAGAGAAGCGGATCAGGTACATGCCCCGCGCCAGTTTCCGGTTCTCTTTTTTGAAAACACCAGTGCCGGCAGCATCCAACCGGGCCGTATCGACGGCGTATACATTCCCTTCTAAGTAATGGGCCAGGATCACCTCTTGCCCGGCCATCTTTTTCACGTGCAGTTTGATCTCGTATCCCTGTGCACAAACGTGGCCGGTGAGGAGCCCTCCGCAAAGCAAACCGAAAAACAATTTTTTCATTGTACCAATTCCATTTAGTTAAAATAGATGTCTAATGCCTCCTGTGCTTTTTCAAAGCCCAACCGGGAGGCAATTTCCAGGTCGTTTCGGGCTTCTGCCTCCTCTCCCCGGGAAAATTCGGCGATCCCCCGGTTGTAGTAGGATTTGGCGTCGGAAGGATCCAAGGAGATCGCTTCGCCGTAGTCGTGAATGGCAGCCTCCGTTTTTCCGCTGATCTGCATGATCACTCCCCGGTGGAAATAGATCTCTGTTTCTTTCAGGCCGAGTTGGATCGCCTGGTTGTAATCCGCCAGCGCCCCGTTGTAGTCCTGGACACGGAACCGGATAATGCCCCGGTAATGGTAAGCCTCTTTGAAATGGGGTTGCAGGTTGATGGTTTGGGAATAGTCCCGGATCGCCTCCCGGTAAAGCCCCATGTTTTCGTAGACAATCCCCCGGTTGAAATAGGATTCCGTGTGATCGGGACAGGTGGTCAACAGAAAATCGAAATCGTGCAGCGCTTCTTTGTACCGCCCGGTGTTGGCGCAACTGATCGCCCGGTTGTAATAGGCGGGCAACCACTCTGCATCCCGGGCCAACGTGTTGTTAAATTCGGTAATAGCCTGTTCGTACATTCCTTGCCGGATGTAGTGCATGCCCTGTTTATTTGCCTGTTTGGCTTTACTTGTACAGGAAACAGACGCCCAGAGCACCCAAAAATAAAACACGTACTTCATCGTATGCTTTGAAAGAATCAACGGACTTCAATCCCTTTTCTTTTGTACTCTTCCCGCAACAATCCGACCAATTGTTCTACCGATAACTGTTTGGCAATGATCTTTTTGTCTTTGTCCAACAGGTACAGTACCGGGGTGGAGAAGACGTTGTAGATGGTCCAGTAGTTGGATTGGCGGTTGGGATCATAGCAGTTGATAAAGTCGAACAGTTGATTCTTTTCCACAAATGCTTCCCACTCCTTTTTTTCCGTCAGGGTCATGACAGCGAACACTTTCAACCCGTGGGGGCCGAACCGGTCGAAAATCTCCTTTTTCACATCCGGAACGACGGTCTTGCAATGCCCGCAGTTGGGTTCCCAAAACAGGAGGAGGGTGTAGGGCGCCTGGGTTTCCAGCAGGCTGACCACCCCGCCTTCCAAGCTGGGCAGTTTCAGGTCTAAAGCGGTGTTTCCCAGTAAATTGTATTGACGTTTGTAGATTTCGTCCGTCAATTGTTTCTGGCTCTCTGCTGTCCGCCAGTCCGCCTCTCCGCTGAGGTAGTACCGTTCTCCCAACCGCACGAAAGCTTTGTCCATTCCCATGATCTCGTGGTTGAAAGCGTGCATGATGCAATATTCGGTCAGGTACCGGAACATGGTTTTGTTGGGGCGTGCTTTTTCAATGATGGATACGCAGGCTTCGTAAAGCGTATCGGGGTTCGGAATGATCAGTGTGGTGAAATAGCGGTCTAATTTGGGCTTGAATTCTTTGATCCGGAAGAACATGGTGTCTGTAAGATCGGTGTAATCCCAGTAGTGTTTTTTCAGGTAGTAAAGCGAGAGGCGGCGGATCTCGTTTTCCCGGTCGGGTGCGTCCGCCGCTACCGTTTTAGAGTAGTCGGGGATCTTGGGAGAGAGGGTAAAGTTGAGAAAGTTGGCCAAGACCGTTCCCGGATACTGTTTTCTGATCCCGGCGACCCTGGCCCGAACCTCTTCGTCTATGGCATCCTGCCGTTTGGCGTATTTTTCGCGCACGGCTTCGTCCGGTTCTGTCTCTTTTGAAAATTCTTCTTCGATCTCCTGCATCTTTTTCTCTTGGGTTTGCAGGAATTTCTGGTATTCGATAAATTCCGTATTCTCGGGTGAATTTTCAAACACCAATGTATTGATGTAATCGGTGGTATCCGAGGTGACGGTGAAGTATTGCTGGCTGCCGATCAAAAGCTGGATCATGTTTCCGGAGGGAAAATAGATGAGATACAGGCCTCTTCCCAACCGGCGGTCGGGGCGGCGGAACACGCCGTAGCCGGCAGAATCCAGATGTACCGTGTCGCACACACCGACCCGGTTGTCGTCGTTTTGGTAAAAAGCGAGCATGGCGTCCTTCCCGGCCATTTTTGCTACATGCAGTTTGATTTCGTACCCTTCCTGCGGTGGAACCGCTTCCTGTTGTTGCTGTGGTTGTGGTTTGCAGGCAAAGAGAGCGATGCATGTGGATAAAAAAATGATGATTTTCATATAGTTATGTATTTTAGTTCCTAATCGTTCCATCGTGTTAGCGGAAATAGGTATCCAAGAGATCTGCTGCTTTGGAGAAACCGAGACGGAGGGCGATCTCCAGGTCTTTTTGCGCTTCGCCGGTTTCTCCCTGTTTCAGGTAGGCGATCCCCCGGTTGTAGTAGGATCTGGCGCCGGAGGGGTCGACGGATATGGCTTCGGAATAGTCCTTGATGGCGCTCTCCGTATCTCCCTGTATTTGCCGGACAACCCCTCTGTTGAAGTAAAGTCCTGCTTCGGCTAAGCCGAGTTCGATGGCTTTGTTGTAATCTGCCAGCGCTCCTTCATAGTCCCTGGTGTAAAAGCGGGCGATCCCGCGGTAGTGATAAGCGGTCGCAAAATTCGGGTGCAACTGGATGGCTTGTGAATAATCCTTGATGGCGTTGGGGTATACGCCGATGTTCTCGAACAGGATGCCCCGGTTGAAATAGGATTCTGCGTGTTCGGGGTAGTGCGCCAGCATGTAGTTGAAGTCGTTCAGCGCTTCTTTGTATTGTCCCGTGTTGGCGTAACAGACGGCCCGGTTGTAGTAAGCCGGCAACCAGTTGTTGTCCGCCAGCAAAGCGTTGGTGAACTCCGCAATAGCCTGTTCATATTGCCCCTGCCGGAGGTAGTGCAAGCCTTGCCGGTTCTCTTCTTTCGCTTTGTTTTGGCAGGAGAGGAACAGGACAGCAGCGAAAATAACCCCCGCAAACCTGACTCTTGTCGCTCTGTTTCTGCTGCTTCCCATAGCTCTGATTTTCCTTCGGATAATTTTCTGCTCGAAAGTACAAATTTTGAATGAATTTTTAAAATTTTACCGGTATTTTTCCACATGTTGAGGAATGAAAGCAGCGCGAACAAAAAAGCCCCCGCTTAGCGGGGGCTACCGTCCCAAAGTAATGTTTGTCAAAACAAGGCTACAAAGAAACGGCTATTAGTTGATTTCCAAGTTCGTGTATGCCGGTTACAATACGTTGTTGCATTTCCGGGCGCGGATTACGCCACCCACGCGCGTAATGGCTTAATTGCTGTAAATTGATCCCGGTTACATCGGATAAAGCCTTACGCGATATAATGCCTTCTGTATAGTTTAATAACGCTTGTGCGTTCAGGTGAAACACTAACTTATATTCCCCCCGTAACTCAACAGGGATTTCCTCGCCATCCTCAACCATACCGGACAAATGCAGTTTTAACGACTTTGTAAATTCCCGTTTCACATCTTCCAAATTCCTGCCAGTAGCAACACACCCCGGAATGAGGTTGCAATGTGCACCGTAATTCTTATCCCAACTTATAGCAACTTCTACCTCTTTCATATTCTTGTGATTTTAGGGGTGGCTACCGCCACCCCGCTTGTTTAAAAATACTGTTTAATAACTCTTGGCTCATGGTATCGCTTGGTTTTCCGTTTATTGTTACCCTCCCTTTCTTTGTAGGGTGCTTAAATTGCCGGTGGCTCCCTTCTTGCTCAAAAAGATACCAGGCATCTTCTTTGAGCATCTTTAAAACTTCTTTGACCTTGTAACGTTTCATTGTTTTACCTTGTTTTGACATTGTCAAAGATATACTATTTTATATCATTCTCCAAATTTCCCGACAATTTTTTTCAAAGAAAATGCACTTTTTCAGCGCTCCGATTTTTTATATCATTCCGGAATCCAGAAAAGAGAAATAACTGTCTTCCGTCAAATGTATGTCTGAATACCTAATATTTGTTGTTGCACTTATCTTGATTGTGAGAATCCACCATACGATAGCAACATCAGCGTAACGAAGGGTAGTAATAAATACAGCGGAGCAAAACCGCTCCGCTGTACCCCATCTTATTTATCCTCCCCCTCTTCCCGTCGTTTCTTCCTCTTTTTCAAGTGGCTGAAACCAACACTCAGGATCAGGTAAACAATCTCCAACAGGGTCGCTTTCCATTTACACATCTTCTCCTCCTTTCCTGTTACGGTTCAACAACAATCACATTCGACATCGCCTCCCGCCTCCCGGATGCATACCCGCTCAGCTTGTTAATGGCGTAAACCTGCAACTGAATCCGCTCGCCGGCAACCGGCTCTCCGAACACCGCTCTGTACTTCTCCTTAATCTCCGCCATGTTTTGGCCGCCGGCAATGGTCGCAATCTGGCGCAACCCGTTCGTATTGTTGCTCAGTCCGGACTTCAGGGGAGCAGCGCGCACCACCAGCGTATCTCCGGCGTGCACATTTTCCGACAGTTCCACCGTCATTTCGGTACTTGTTACTTCAAACAGCTCAATAAACGGCGTGCTTTGGGGCAAATCCCGGGCGGGTTCCGTCAACTCGTTGGGTGCATTGATCAATTCCAAATTCATGTTGCACTTCACGTAGAGGTTAAACCCGCTCACCTTCCCGAAAATCCCGAAGTAGGATTTCTCTGCCGAAACCTGACGGGCCTGTTCGTTCCACTTGCGCTGCTGCTCAATGGTCAATCTCGTCCATTTCTGGGCGTAAAGGGTAAAGTGCTTCCGGATCGCTTTTTGCGCCTCCGTATTCGCATCATTCGGACTCACTTTTTTGCGCACAAGCAGGTGTCCGGCTGCGTGCGTTGCTGTGATGCCTCCGGTGCTTCCGGAGAAATTTTCAAACAACTCATGTGTTTTCGCTTTCATAGGATAAAATTTTAAATTACTACTTGTTTCATTCGGATCCGGTGCAGGCTCTGTACGGCCGCTACAAAGCATTGACCCGATTCCGGGAACAAACATACACGGAGTTTCAACCGGTTTTCAAAAACCGGTACCGTTTGCGTTCCTTTGCATCCGTTTGCGTAGTAAAATAACGATATGGGGCATCTCTGTTTTTTATATTTTCGGCAGTTTCAGGGGTCAAAATCGTAGGGGTAAGTTGCTGCGTAGTGCCAAGAGCCATCAAAACTGTACTTTGATCCGGTATAACACCGGTAACATCACCATCGTCGTCCCTTGGTACAAAAAGTCATTGATAACGCCATTACAGCAGTCAGCAAGAAAAATTACTTTTTTTCATCCCCAATATTTTAATAATAGAGTTGTTTGTATTTTTATATTCGTTTATAAAGTAAATAATCACATAAATAGAAAATACATGTATTTTTTTTCTTACTTAGATTTAGGTATTATTGTAATTTTTAAATATATTTGTGGCCAAATAATAAGCAAGAGGAAGATTGTAGGACGATGGCTGTATTCCGAATAACCACCCAAAAATTGCACCCTATGTTCTCCGAAACAACACACAAACCAGAGCAAAACCCGTTTGAAAGTATTTCAAACGAGGAGTATATGGCACAGAGCGCAATCTTTTTCAACGATATGCGGAAAACACTCACAGTCGTGCTCGAAACAGGCATGGAAATAAAGGACCTTCTCTGTGCAAAACATGCGCAGCGTTCTGAAATAGAATACACACTACTCACAGACTGGGTGGACGGGCAATACATCATGCAAGCCTTACACCTGTCGCTCCGCACCCTTCAGAATCTCCGCACCAAAAGCATTCTGCCCTTCTCGCGCATCGGAAACAAATTTTACTATCGCCTTCAGGACATCCGCAAGCTCCTCGCCGACAACTACATCATGTACAATCTTTCAAACCGGAAAAAATAACGCTCTACACCCGTTGGCGCAAGTTTAGCGTAGCGTAACTTGTGCCTTTTAATTCATTACCCATATATCAATTCGATTTTTACCAATCCGCGTCTCCACCCGATCT
>JAISVB010000041.1 GCA_031271755.1 Culturomica sp. | reverse complement strand
ATCGCCAGTTTCGGAGATAATTCAACAGTTCACGTTCCAATCTTTTTCTTTCTTCTGATACGTACCGTCCCATTTTTCTTCGTTTTCAAAGGTAATATACTTTTGTTTATTTTACAACTATTCTAACAGCTTTCTGTGACTATACCTAAAACTATCGGGGCAAACCACAAAAACCAGTATTTTTTTTACGGTTCAGCTATCAGGCTACCACTGCAGAGCGCAGGTGGATTGATCCTTCGGAACGTTGTCGGGAGCAACGATCGTTCTCTTTTCTTGCCGGAGCGACCGGAATCCGGGCTCCCCGCAGGGGCGCCGGATGACCGAAGGGAAGAAGGCGGTTAGGATTCCAGCGAACGGAAAGAAATAGAGAACCGTTGCGGAGACATGGTTCCCGAAGGACAATCCACCGAAGCATCCGGATAAACCAAATTCAAAAGAACAACACATCTTCGTTTGCCTTAGTAAAACTACGGGAAAGTTTTGGACAACAGAAGAGGGGCGTTATATTTGCATGAACAAATAGAGAAAGCATACGTAATGGCAAAAGGAGTTTTGATAGCGGACAGCGGTTCGACCAAAACGGAGTGGTGTGTGGTGCGGACGGACGGTACAAAGGAACAGCGGCATACGGCGGGGATCAATCCGGTTTATCAGTCGCGGGAGGAGATCGTCCGCCTGATCCGGGAGGAGCTCCCGGAATTTCTGCGGCAGGCGGGATCTGTCCGGTTCTACGGGGCCGGGTGTGCGTTTCCGGAGAAAAACCGGCAGGTGGCCGAAGCATTGGAAGCGTGTTTCGGGACGGCGGACATCGAGATCCATTCGGATCTGGCCGGAGCCGCTCGGGCGCTGTGCGGCCGGGGACCGGGCATCGCCTGTATCCTGGGAACAGGCTCTAACTCCTGTTATTACGATGGGGAGCGGATCGTGCAGAACATACCGCCGTTGGGTTTTATCCTCGGAGACGAAGGAAGCGGCGCTTACATCGGGAAACGACTGTTAGCCGACGCCCTGAAAGGATTACTGCCGGCCGACCTGACGGAACGGCTGCTCAAAGAGATCGCGCTGAGCTATCCGGAGATCATCGACCGGGTATACCGGCAACCGCTGCCGAACCGCTTCCTGGCCGGATCGACCCGTTTTGCAGCCGCCTGCATCGCCCGGCCGGAGATCCGGCAGATCGTACAGGAAGCCTTAGACGCATTTATCCGGAGAAATGTATTATTGTACCCCCAAGCCCGGGAATTGCCGGTTTCCTTTACCGGAAGCGTAGCCTGGGTATTCCGGGAACTGCTGCAGGAAACACTGGAAACCCACTCCCTGCAAGCCGGACATTTTTCCCCGGCTCCCATGGAAGGGCTGTTGCGGTATCACTGCCTGTTGTAATTTACCCTTGTGAAGAGCAACCTTTCGGAAAGTCTGCACGTAGTACTATCCGAAATTGGTTCCTATTCACCCGCAAGCAATAGACAGGGTAATCTTTCCTGGATAATTTTAGATTGTCCCAAATTCATGTGACTATGAAAGCACCGATTGGCAGTACTGTTTCAACCGGACAGAAATGTCCTGAAAGCGGCGTTTGGAAAGTTGTTGGTTGTGACTCAACAACCGCCCCGATAGCCAAAGGTAACATTATGCCGCCTTACAAGGATGAAGCTGTTACCTGGAAACTTATCAAGTACGCTTAATGTATTAAAATGAGGGTGTGTCTTATACGGATCTCACCCTCATTTTATGTGTTACAGGCCGCAAGACGGTCAAGAACATTCCGGAATACCGGCTGCAAAGAGGGGTGTGCCTGCCCGGACAAGGCGGAAAATTGCTCCGGCGATACCCAATAAGCCGCTTCGATCCCCTCTTCCGTCTGGGGCGCCGGTTCCTGATCCGGCGAGCAGGACATAAGGTACCAGCAGGTATGTTTGAGGCACCACCGGCCCTCCCGGAAATAGAGGTGCCGGGTATCGGGAAGAGAACCGGTCACCTGCAACCCGCCGATCCCACACTCCTCCTCCACCTCCCGCATAGCCCCGGCCTCCGGCGATTCGCCCGCTTCCAGGTGCCCTTTGGGAAGGTCGATTTTTCCAAAACGTTTGATGACCAACAACCGGCCGCCGGCCATTACCACCCCTCCGGCCGCTTCAACTTCCCGGAAAAAGGAGCAGAAATCGGCATGCAACTGTGCCGGATCCGGCGAATAGATCACCTGCCGGAAAGGGACGCCGCTCTCCAACAGGCGAAACACCGCTGCCCGGGTCGATTGCTTCTGCCGGTGGATCCAAACGGCGGGATCCGTCGCCGGCAAAGAGGCGTCGTCGCTGAACCGGAAAAAGTTCTCTTCAAAAAATATCACAGGGAAAAGGTTTACTTCAATTCGGGCAACTCGATGCCTTTGATTTTCCGGTACAGGTTCAATGCGTAAGAGTCGGTCATGCCGGAAACATAATCGACCACCGTCTGTATTTTGGTATACATGGAGTCCTCTTTGCCGACCCGGTATTGCCCCGGCATCACGGAGAGCAGGTTGCGGGCGTAATAGGTCTCCGGTTTCAACACGGCGTCCGTGTACTCTTTCAGAATGGTGCCGAGGATCTTAAAACCGGCTATCTGGATCTGGGTGACGATGTCGGTGTGGTAAATACGTTCGTACGCCAGAGCCGTGCATTGGTCGTACGCCGCTTTGCCGGCTCCGCTCAGGTTTTTGATCAGCCCGCTCCGGAAATCGCCGCTCAGGATATCATCGTAGTTTTCGCAGAAGATGGCGGCGCAGGCATTGATCAGTTTGTTGATGATGCCGGCCCGGAGGAAAGCGATGCGTTCGTTCTTGTCGGTTACGATCCGGAAGGTGCGGTTGATGATCTTCAAGTCCTCCCTGTCCTCGTTTTTGTCGTAGAAATTCTCCAGAATAGCGATGGTTTCGTCGTACGAAAGGATCCGCATTTTGTGGGAATCTTCGATGTCCATGATCTGGTAGCAGATGTCGTCGGCCGCTTCCACCAGCAACACCAGCGGATGGCGGACGTAGTGCAGGGGGGCGTTGCTGATCTGTTTCAGTCCCAACGCCTCCGCCACTTCCCGGAAAATCTCCTTTTCGCTTTGAAAAAAGCCGTATTTGTGGCCGCCGGAGGCAGCTTTGGATTCGTAAGGGTACTTAACGATGGAGGCCAAGGTGGTGTAGGTCATGGTGTAGCCGCCCGGCCGCCGGCCGTGAAAGCTGTGGGTGAGCAGGCGGAAGGCGTTGGCATTCCCCTCGAAGTGGCTGAGATCCGCCCACTCTTCGTCGGAAAGCAGCTTTTTAAAGTAAAGCCCCTCCCCTTCGCTGAAAAAATAGGAGATCGCTTCCTCTCCGGAGTGGCCGAAAGGCGGGTTCCCCAAGTCGTGGGCCAAACAGGCGCTGCTGACGATAGTGCCGATCTCTTCGATCAGTTCGGGGTGTTCCAGGCGTATCTCTTTTTGCCGGATGAACTGGGCGATCTTGGAGCCGAGGGAACGGCCTACGCTGGCTACCTCCAAGCTGTGCGTAAGCCGGTTGTGTACAAAGATATTGCCCGGAAGGGGGAACACCTGTGTTTTGTTTTGCAGGCGACGGAACGGAGAGGAAAAGATCAGCCGGTCGTAGTCCCGCTGAAACTGCGACCGGTCGTGCGAACGGAACAGGGAGGTGGGACTTCCCGGCTGGTAACGGTCTACCGACAGTAACTGGTTCCAATCCATTTTGTGGTTATTTGCAGACAAAGTGGAAGTGGCTGCCGAAACGCTCGAAAGCGGCTTTGTCCAATTCCGCGCGGTGGTCGGGGTGCGCAATGCTGATAATGGCTTTGGCCCGCTCCTGCAAAGTTTTCCCGTAGAGATCTACCGCACCGAACTCCGTCACCACATAGTGTACGTCGAAACGGGTGGTCACTACGCCGGCGCCGTTGAGCAGGGTCGGGGTGATCTTGCTGACCCCCTTGGCTGTTACGGCCGGCATGGCGATGATCGGTTTCCCGCCCGGACTGGCGGCCGCCCCCCGGATAAAATCGAGCTGCCCGCCGCTTCCGCTGTAAAATTTACAGCCGATGGAGTCGGCGTTCACCTGTCCGGTGATGTCGATGGAGAGGGCGGAGTTGATGGCCGTCATTTTCGGTTGCTGGGCGATGATGAACGGGTCGTTGGTGTACCCGACGTCCATCATGGCTACGGCCGGATTGTCGTCGATAAAGTCGTATACCTCTTTGGAGCCCATCAGGAAGGTGGAAACCAATTTCCCCTTGTCGAATTTCTTGTTCAGGTTGTTCACCACCCCTTTGTAGTAGAGGGGAAGCACCCCGTCGGCAAACATTTCGGTGTGGATACCGAGGTTTTTGTGGTTGCCTAACTGGGAGAGTACGGCGTTGGGAATGGCTCCGATGCCCATTTGCAGGGTGGCTCCGTCTTCGATCAGCGCAGCGCAGTGCTGTCCGATCTTGATGTCCTGTTCCGAGAGGTGGGCCTGGTGCGCTTCGATGAGCGGCGTGTTGTCCTCGCAGAAGATGTCGATGTCCGACAATTTGATCATGGCGTCGCCCCATGCCCTGGGAACGTTGGGGTTGATGACGGCGATCACGGTTTTGGCCGTCTGTACGGCAGCCAGGGTAGTGTCCACGGAGGTTCCCATGGATACGTATCCGTGTTTATCCGGCGGGCATACCTGTATCATGACCACGTCTACCGGGGTCACTCCGCTGCGAACCAATTTCTGGGTTTCGCTCAGGTGTACGGGGATGTAGTCTGCCCACCCTTCCTGGGTCGGCTTGCGGACATTCCCGCCCACGAAAAAGGATTCCAACTGGAAAATGCCTTCGAACTCCTGTTCGGCATAGGGTGCGCTTCCTTCCGTGTGCAGGTGTTGCACTTTGACGTTTTTCAGTTCTCCGGCTCTTCCCCGGGCGCACATCGCCTGGATCAATCCCTGCGGAGCGCAGGCAACGCTGTGTAAATGTACCCGGTTCCCGGATTTTACCACTTGGACGGCTTCTTCGAACGATACTGTTTTAATACCCTGATACATAGCTTTTTTATTTATCTTTCAGTTGTTACAATATTAGATTGTCGGATGAAAACATGCGAAGGTACACAAATAAATGAAGTTTCCAATCCGGGCGCGCGCTTAATTCCAAATCATTTAGTACTTTAGTCGCGTAAAAAATAAACTGAAACCATGGAACAGCAAATTTTGGGGATCGGATCCCGGATCAGGCACCGGGAGTACGGAGCCGGTGTGGTCATACAGGTCAAAACCAAAAGTTACCTGATCACGTTTATGGAGTATGGGAACAGGGAAATCCTGAAAAGTTACGACGGTTTGGAGATCATCGACCTGCTGGAAGATCCGGACGATCTGGTTAGTTTCGAAGCGATGGAACACACGCTGGTCAAAATACTCCGCCAATTTTCGGACATAACCGAAACTGTTCCCATAGCGGAAAAATGGTCAGGCGGCACGCTGATCCTGAAGCCTTCGAACCCGGAGCTGAAACCGTACGAAATGCCCATCGCGACCTTTTTTAATAAAATCATTCTGATCCGCGACCGGCTGCGGGTATTGGAACAGAAGGTCAACACCAGCAGTATCAGCGACGAAGAGAAATTGGTTTTGCAGCAATATATCACCCGTTCTTACGGCAGTCTGACCTCTTTTAACATCCTGTTCAAAAATAAATCGGAAGGCTTTGTAGGAGAAACGGGAAACAACAAAACTCAGGCGTAAAAACCTGAGTTCCGTTGTTTTTAGGGATGATACGGATTATTTCTTCGTTTCGTCTTTCGGGATGCGGATCACTTCTTTGTGACCGTCTTCTTTGATCTTGATCACCTCTTCGTGTTTTTTCTCCTTGTCTTTCACCACCTCTTTTTCACCGTCTACTTTCGTTTTCAACACCTCTTTGTGTTCGGTTTCCTTTTCTTTGATGAAATCCCGGATCCCTTCTTCGTGGGCTTTCAGCACTTCCTTGTGCGGGCTCTCTTTCAGTTTCAACACTTCCAGATTCCCTTCGGCGGTTCTTCTCCGCATCACGTCTCTTTCGTGGCCGCTACGGAGCTTCCAGTCATCGTTCACCTTTACCAGGTCGTAATCCATGTGTTCTACGTCTCCGTTGTTATAGGTCGTTTTCACGGAAACCTGGGCATTTTTCCCGTCGGGGGCTACTTTTTCGGTAGCGACTGCGACCTTTTTCACACCGCCTTTGGCTTTCACCACCGGCTCAATGTGTTTTTTAACGGCGGCGACATGGTGTACCTTCTGTTCCGGAGTGACAGGCTTTGAAACGGTCGTATGCATCGTTCCCGGAACGGGTTCTTCAAAAACGATCCCTTCCACAAAAACGTCGTAATTCCCTTTTGCCAGATTTTCCGTCTGAGTCCTGGCTACGACACCGGGCGACGCTTTCTTATTCGATTTGCAATTTGCAAACAACACAAGTGCAAGCGCACAAATTCCTACATAGATTAATTTTCTCATTTTCTTTCAATATTTAGCGTAAATAATTCTATCAGGTAAACGAAAACGGCAAAATATGGTTACCTTCATACGCAAAAGAGAAGGGTATATACAACCGTATTTTAAAAATATTTAAGATTTATCTTCTGTTTATATCCTTTCCCGCAGCGGCATGGGCCTTGTCGGCTTCCCACAACCGTCCCGCCTCTCTCTGCAAGGTGATCGCATCAAAACCGCATTTCTCAGCGATCTCCTCTCCGCAGTGCTGGTCACACAGGTAAAAACGGGCGGCTACCCGCAGCCGGATCGGATCCGGCACTCCCGCCATTTCGTCCACAATGTTCTGAACAGTCCTCTTTTTCTCATCCGGGGGGAGCAACCGGAACAGATCTCCGGGTTGCGTATAGTAATCCGTATCCATCCGGTTGTCATAAATACCGGCGGCTCCTTCCACAACCAGCGGCGGCTCTTTATAATTCCGGTCTTCCACCGGCCCGCCGAAACTGTTCGGTTCGTAATTCACCGTTCCGCCCCCGTTGTCGTCCGTCCGCATCAAACCGTCCCTGTGGTAGTTGTACACCGGAACTTTCGGCCGGTTCACGGGAATGTTCTCAAAATTGATCCCTAACCGGTAGCGGTGGGCGTCACCGTAAGCAAACAAGCGCCCCTGCAACATTTTGTCGGGCGAAAAACCGATCCCCGGAACATGATTGGCCGGATTAAAGGCGGCCTGTTCAATGTCGGCAAAATAGTTCTCCGGATTCCGGTTCAGTTCCATCACCCCCACTTCAATCAACGGATAATCCTTGTGACTCCACACTTTGGTCAGGTCAAAGGGATTAAAACGGTATTTCGGAGCTTCCTCCTCCGGCATGATCTGAATGTATAATTTCCATTTCGGATACTTTCCTTTCTCGATATGCTCATACAGATCCCGCTGCGAATATTCCCGTTCCTTCCCGACAATTTCCGCCGCTTTCGCACTCGTAAAATTAGCTATTCCCTGCTGGGTCCTGAAGTGAAATTTTACCCAATGCCGCTCGTTTTTCGAATTGATAAAACTGTAGGTATGACTGCCGAATCCATGCATCTGCCGCAGATTTTTCGGAATGCCCCGGTCGCTCATCAGTATCATCACCTGGTGCAGGGATTCGGGACTCAACGACCAAAAATCCCACTTAGCCGTGTTGCTGCGCATGTTGTTCCGGGGATCTCTTTTTTGCGTATGGATAAAGTCGGGAAATTTCAACGGATCCCGGATAAAAAATACCGGCGTATTGTTCCCTACCAAATCCCAATTCCCCTCATCCGTGTAAAATTTGAGGGCAAATCCACGCACATCCCGTTCGGTGTCGGCTGCTCCCCGTTCACCGGCCACTGTGGAAAAACGGGCCAGCATTTCGGTCTTTTTCCCGATCTCCGAAAAAATGGACGCTTTGGTGTAACGGGTGATGTCGTGGGTGACGGTAAATGTTCCGAAAGCGCCGGATCCTTTGGCGTGTACCACCCGTTCCGGAATCCTCTCCCGGTTAAAATGGCCGAGTTTTTCCAAAAACCACACATTCTGCAACAACGCAGGCCCCCGTTCGCCCGCCGTCTGGATGTTCTGGTTGTCTTCTACCGGTTTACCCACACCTGTCGTTAATCTTTTTCTACTGTTTTCCATAAAATTCGATTCTTCTTTTTTACAGAAAACGGCATTCCGGTAAAAAGGTTTTACTTCTCCCCCAAAAACACAAAAGAGACCCGAATCATTCGATCCGGATCTCTTTGTTCCGTTACGCGGGAACGGAGCTAACGGCAGGTGATCACGCTCAGTTCCGCCACTGCATAGACGCTCCCGTTCCCGGCCGTTTCCGTCGCTTCCAATTTTATGTACGAGGCGTCCGCGGCCTTGTCGAACCGCACATCCTGCCGAACCGGATTGTTCCGGATGTTGTTGAACACGATCTGCTTTTTCACCGGCACCCACCGCTTGCCGTCGGTGCTGACGGAAAAGGTGCATGTTACGACATGGGGAGCCTGAGTGTTCATCTGCGGGATATAGGTAAACCCGGAAAGGCAACGGCTTTCGCCTAAGGATATGATGAGCGGCGCTCCGGCAGGCAGGTACGCTACCGTCGAAGGATTCCCGTCGATAGCCAAGGAGGCGTTTTTCGGAGCGGATGCCGGCACGCTCCATTTGGCGGGGGCAATGTCAAAATCTGCCGTTACAGGCTCGCCGGTAAGGCCCCCGGAAAGGATGGCGACCGCTGTAACTTTGCCTCCTTCCGGCAAAGGAAAAGAAGCGGCATAGCGCCGGGAAGCGGAGGTCGGCCGGCTCCCGTCCAACGTATAATAAATGACCGGATCGGGCGTTGCACAGGAGATTCTCACGGTTCCCTCCCGGTTGCGGGAAATAACGGGAGCCGATAGCTGTTCGGGCGCCCTGTATACCGCAATACGGTTCAGGACGGGAGAGGCCAGCGCCTCCTCGATCCGCACCCGCACCCCGGAAGCCGTCACGGCCGGAAAACGAAGGATCCGTTTGTATCCGATGGTGGTAGCCTCCGTGAGCTTCTCCCAGTTTTCACCCGCTCCGCGTACTTCCACGGTAAAACGGGCCACCCGCTGGCCGAGCGGAATATACTCCTGCAGCAACAGCCGGTTAAAGGTCTGTTCCGAAGGGAAGAGGAGTTCTATCCACGCCGTCTGTTCACCGTCGTCCGTCGCCCAGTATGTATCATAACCGCTATGCAGTACGTTGCCTGCCCGGTAACGGGAGGAACCTCCCCGCACGGAGGAAGCGGAAGCCTCGGCCCCCTGCGCCAGATCCGTTTGAAACGAAACGGCAATGTGATCCCGGAACTCCATGAGCCGGGCGGAGTCGTTGGGGTGGATCCGGCCCCGCCGGTCGGGAGGTACATTCAACAGCAAATTGGAGTTCCTGCCGATCGATGTGTAATAGATGCCCGTCAACTGTTCCAGAGTTTTCACCCGGTCGTCGGTGGCGGGGCTGTAAAACCACCCCGGCCGGATCGATACGTCCGTTTCCGCCGGTACCCAGGCCTGTCCGCCCCGGTTACCGCTGTTCAGCACATCCGGCGCCGGCGCTCCCAGCCCCGGCGTAAATCCGGCCGTATCCAAAGCAGACCAGTTGGTTTCCCCGGCAACTCCCCGCTCGTTCCCCATCCAGCGGCAACCGGGGCCGATATCGCTGAAAATAATTGCATCCGGATTGAATGAAAAAACGGTTCGGTGGAACAGATCCCAATCATACTCCTGTTTGCGGCCGTTCGGCCCCTCTCCGCAAGCTCCGTCAAACCACTGTTCGAAGATCCCCTCGCCTCCGTACCGGGTATACACTTCTTTCAGGGTGCCCGCAAATACCTGGTTGTATCCGGGGGTTCCGTAGGCCGGATGGTTCCGGTCCCAGGGAGAGAGGTATACCCCGAATTTCAAACCGTATGCCTTGCAGGCATCGCTCAACTCTTTGAGCACATCCCCCTTTCCCTCTTTCCAGCCGCTTTCCCGGACGGTATGGGTGCTGAATTGGCTCGGCCACAGGCAAAAGCCGTCGTGGTGTTTGGCGGTAATGATAATTCCCTTCATCCCTGCGTTCCGGGCGGTTTCCGCCCACTGCCGGCAATCCAGGTCCGTCGGCCGGAACACCCGCGGATCCTCTTTGCCGTCCCCCCACTCCACATCGGTAAAGGTATTGGGGCCAAAATGGACAAACATATAGTATTCCATCTGCTGCCACTCCAATTGCGCTTTAGACGGAACAGCTCCGTAAGGTTCCGGCGGAGGAACGGAGGAACAGGCGCAAAGTAAGAAACTTCCGGCCAAAAGCGACATCCTCCGAAACAAAACGCCCCTTTTTATTTTCATCCGTTCATTCTTTATCGATCGGTATTTTAAAGTTATCCCTGGTCTTTCAGGATAACATCGTGGGCGCCGCCTTCGATGATGCTGGTGGATGATACCAGCGTGATCTTGGCGCAGTGCTGCAACTCCGGAATAGAAACTGCGCCGCAACTGCACATGGTGGCTTTGATCTTGCCCAGCGTCACATCGAGATTGTCTTTCATTTTACCGGCATACGGCACATAACTGTCCACACCCTCCTCGAATTTCAACGAGTCGCTTCCCCCCATATCGTACCGTTGCCAATTTTTGGCCCGGTTGGAACCTTCCCCCCAATACTCCTTCACGAAGCTGTTGCCGATCTTCAATTTTTTGGTGGGCGACTCGTCAAAACGGGCAAAATAGCGCCCCATCATCAGGAAATCCGCCCCCATCGCCAGCGCCAGCACCATGTGGTAATCGTGCACCAGGCCGCCGTCGCTGCAGATCGGAACATATACGCCGGTTTCCTTGAAATAGGCATCCCGGGCCGCCGCCACGTCGATGAGCGCCGTAGCCTGTCCCCGTCCGATCCCTTTCTGTTCCCGGGTGATGCAGATGGAACCGCCGCCGATCCCTACCTTTACAAAATCGGCTCCGGCTTCCACCAAATAGCGGAATCCCTCCGGATCCACGATGTTCCCGGCTCCCACCAACACGTCGGAACCATACGTTTTCCGGATCCACCGGAGGGTTTCGCCTTGCCACTCCGAGTAGCCGTCCGAAGAGTCGATGCAAAGCACATCCACCCCGGCCTTCACCAAAGCCGGCACCCGCTCCTTGTAATCGCGGGTATTGATCCCGGCGCCTACCAGCAACTTTTTATCCGGCCCGGAAAGTTCGTCGGGATTCTCCTTGTGGTTGTCGTAATCCTTCCGGAAAACGAAATATTGCAGGTGCTGCCGGTCGTCGATGATGGGCAGGGTGTTCAACTTGTGTTCCCAGATGATCTGGTTGGCTTCGGAGAGGGAAACTCCCTGTTTCCCGACGATCAGCTTCTCAAAAGGGGTCATGAACTCCTTCACTTTTTTGTCGTTCTCGTCCCGCCCGACCCGGTAATCCCGGGTGGTTACGATCCCCAACAACCTGCCGTTGGAGGTGCCGTCGTGTGTGATCCCGATGGTGGAGTGCCCGGTACGCTGTTTCAGTTCCACAACGTCCGACAGGGTGTGTTCCGGGGTCAGGTTGGAATCGCTCACCACAAAACCGGACTTGAATTTTTTCACCTTCCGCACCATCTCCGCCTGGCTTTCGACCGACTGGGAGCCGAAAATAAAGGAAAGCCCGCCGTTCCTGGCCAACTCGATGGAGAGTTCGGGACCGGAAACGGATTGCATGATCGCCGAAACGACCGGTATGTTCAGTTCGATGGCCGGCGCCTCCCCTTTTTTGTGCTTCACAAGCGGGGATTTCAGGCTCACATTGGTCGGGATACACGCTTTGGTGGTCAATCCGGGAATCAGAAGATACTCCCCGAAGGTTCTGGACGGTTCGTTTAAAAAGAGGGCCATTATCCTGATTTTTAGTTGATTTAAAAATAAATGTGCGAATTTACAAAATACTTTTGACTTCTTTCTACGTATACCGGGTAAAATTACACTAAAAAACTATAAGACATGAAGACCTTAAAACCATTTTTTTACGGCTTGCTCCTCTTCGCAGCAGCCGGTTGCGCCACAACTGCCCGGGTCACCTCCTCCTGGAGCCTGCCCCAACCTCCGGCGAACGCCATGAATAAGGTATTGGTGCTCGGCGTATTCCGGAACATGGAACAAAAACAGCAGATCGAAGAGGCAATGGCCTCTACCTTGAACCAGACGGGGATCCGGGCACAATCGGCTTTCTCCCTCTTCGGGCCGAACGGTTTCCGGGGATTGGGCGAGGAAGAGATCGTCAACCGCCTGCAAGGATCGGACTTCACCTCTGTCATGATTGTTTCCCTGATCGACAAAGAACAGACGCAAAATTACATTCCGGGCAACTACTATGCCTCTCCCCACGTAGTCGGGTACAACCGGTTTTACCGAAGGTATATCATAGTGAACGACTGGATGTATACGCCGGGCTATTACACCACCAACACCACCTATGTACTGCAAGCCGAGATCTACACCATCAAAGGGGACGAATTGGTCTATTCCGCACAGACCCAAAGTTACGACCCGGCCAATTACCGGGATCTGGCCGTGGCTTTCAGTAAATCCATCGTCGCCGAACTGCAGTCGAAAGGATTAGCTCCCATGATCCGGTAAGTTTTGTTTTTTTAACTAATCAGCGTTATTTTTTCTCACGGTCAAGCCAATGTGCAAAGATACAATCCCCTATCTTTGCACATTATCTATTGTGTCTAATTATTTACCTAAAACAACTTACTATGAAGAATCTGCTATTTTTCGCATTTCTGGTATTTTGGTTTGGGAGTTGCACTTCGTCGGAAACCCTGTCTGTTATCGACGGGACCTGGGAACGGGGAAAACCCGGCAGTGTAAAACTCTTCCGGACCGAAAACGGACAGATGAAGGAGATCAGCTCTTACCAACCGGACGAAACCGGAAAATTCTATTTCGCTTTTGCTCCGGAAAAAGAGGCCTTCTACACCATCGGCATCCACAACCGGAATGTGCACTCCTATGTGTTCTACTTTAAGCCGGGCGACCGCCTCTCCGTCGTCATCAACGATACCAGTTATACACTGACCGGCAAAAACACCCCGGAAAACGTGGAGATGGAGCGCTGGCACAACTATGTGTTCCCGCTGGAAAGAAAATCACTCTACTTCCAGAACGGCGCGAGCACCTACGTGGACTTTTTCCCCGAATTGACGGAAAAAGAGGGTAAATACAAACAGGAATATACCTCTAACGCCACGTTTAACAAGGCTTTCCAAAACCTGCAACAGTACGACATGACACTGTATGCGGTGAATTTCCTTTTTACCCCCCGGAGGGCCCACCCCGCACAGAGCGAATATCCCGATTTTTACAGCCGGGTAGACATACCGGCTCTGACCACGGCCGGATTGCTGGATTACCCGGGCGCCACCCCGCTCCTGCGCGCGTTGCGGATGTTTGGCGCGCAACAGGCCATGAAAGGACTTTCGGCAGAAGAGAAGCAGGCACAGGGAGCGCGTATCAGTTCCGTGAAAAATTTCCTTTCGTCGGTGTCCGATGATACCCTGAAGGGGGAGATCGTACTCGAAGAGGCGGCAACGCTCAAAAGTTATCCCGGAGTCATAGCGTTCGAAGAACAATACGGCAAATACCTGATCACCGAAAGTCAGAAAAAACGGTTCGAAGATATCCGGAACTCCGTCGCCAATTTTGCTCAGGGCCAGCCGGCCATTGACTTCACCTTCCCCGATATCAACGGGAAAAAGGTTTCCCTGTCCGATTTCAAAGGAAAAATTGTGTACGTGGATGTATGGGCTACCTGGTGCGGCCCCTGCAAAGCCGAAATTCCCCACCTGAAAAAATTGGAAAAGGAGTACCACAACAAAGATGTTGTTTTCCTGAGTGTTTCCACCGACAAAGAGAAAGACAAACAGAAATGGCTGGATTTTGTAAAAGCAGAAGCATTGTCGGGTGTGCAGATCTTTGGCGGCGACCAGGCCGGAAGAAGTCTGATGACTCCCTACAAAATCACGAGTATCCCGCGGTTTATGCTGTTTGACAGAGCCGGGAACATCATTACAACGGACGCTTTGAGGCCCTCTTCCCCGGAGATCAGGCCCATATTGGACGCTGCCTTAAAAGGCAAGTGATCCCGGATAGTTTCCCGAGAGATCCCGGAGTTGCTTTGAACCGCACTCCGGGATTTTTTTTGCGGTATTTTTTCCCAAAAGCCATCCGGCGGAACCATTGGCGCCGAATCCCGTATAAAAAGCTATAATTATTTAAACACTTCAAGTATGGGAAAAGAAAATCTGAAAATCGTAAAGGGTTTGGACGTCAAAGAACTTATTAAAATGCTCAATTCCGCCTTGAGCGAAGAGTGGTTGGCCTATTACCAATACTGGATCGGTTCGCGCATCATCGAAGGCGCCATGCGTCCCTCCGTGGAAAAAGAGTTCATGGTGCATGCACAGGAAGAGTTGGGGCACGCCGAAAAATTAGTGACCCGGATCATCCAATTGGACGGCACGCCGGTACTCTCGCCCGAAGAGTGGTTCAAATTAGCCAAATGTAAATACTTAGCTCCCACCCATCCGTATATCGAAACCGTTCTGGAACAGAACCTGAGCGCCGAAAGATGCGCCATCGAAACCTATCAGAGATTGGCCGATTATACGTTTGGAAAAGACCACACAACGTACAAGATCGCTGCGGACATTCTGGAAGAAGAGTCGGATCACGAGCAGGAAATTGAGGATTGGCTGACAGACATGGCCCAGATCAAACACCATTTAGTCAAAAAATAACACTTCTTATAATACAAAAGAGGCTGTTTAAATTTCACGTTTAAACAGCCTCTTTTTTAGGGTGGTTGTGAAATTGATCAATCGGCGATCAGTTTCCGGTACTTCACCCGTTTGGGCGCCTCGTTGCCCAGGCGTTTGATTTTGTTCTCCTCGTAATCGGAGTAGGATCCTTCAAAAAAGTAGACTTCGGAATTTCCTTCGAACGCCAAAATGTGCGTACAGATCCTGTCCAAGAACCAGCGGTCGTGGGAGATCACGACAGCGCACCCGGCAAATCCTTCCAACCCCTCCTCCAACGCCCGGAGCGTATTCACGTCTATGTCGTTGGTCGGTTCGTCCAGCAGCAGCACATTTCCCTCCTCCTTCAGCGCAATTGCCAGATGGAGCCGGTTCCGCTCTCCGCCCGAAAGCGTTCCGCACAATTTTTCCTGATCGGCGCCGGCAAAATTAAACCGGGAGAGATAGGCCCGGGCATTCATCGTCCGGCCGCCCATGCGGATCTCCTCCGCCCCGGCGGAGATCACCTGGTAGACCGTCTTTTTGGCGTCGATGTCTTTGTGCGATTGATCCACGTAAGCAAGCCGGACTGTTTCGCCCACATCGAAGGAACCTTTGTCCGCCTGTTCCTGCCCCATGATCAGGCGGAAAAGGGTGGTTTTTCCGGCTCCGTTCGGCCCGATCACCCCGACGATCCCGTTGGGCGGCAGGGAAAACTCCAGATCGTCGAAGAGCAACTTCTCCCCGTATGCTTTGCCGACCCCTTTGGCCTCGATCACTTTGTTCCCGAGACGCGGGCCGTTGGGGATAAAGATC
>JAISVB010000004.1 GCA_031271755.1 Culturomica sp. | reverse complement strand
TTTTCAATGTATGAAAAATTTTCGGGCATTTACGCTGGTTATTCCGGGAAAGTATTTGACAGAAAGAATATTTTACCTATTTTTGCCCCTCATTTTGAAGTGGTCTGCGCTGTAAACTGTGGGGTCAAACCTTAGCCATTTACCCGACAGGCACATCCGGAACCGGAGAAGCTACTGTTTGCCCGACATCGCGTCTTCTCCCGATCTCCGGACTGCAAGCAAATACCGCATCGGAATACAAACAGATGTTTAATAAAAATTTTTTAAGACGTGGATCAAATTAGTTACAAAACAACTTACGTCAACAAAAGTACCGCTCAGAAGGAGTGGATCTTAGTTGACGCTGAGAACGAGGTTTTGGGACGTCTTGCCTCTAAAGTTGCGAAACTGCTGAGGGGCAAATACAAGCCCAGCTTTACGCCTCATGTGGACTGCGGAGACAACGTGATTGTCATCAACGCAGAGAAAATCGCGTTAACCGGAAACAAGTTAACCGACAAGGTATACACCCGCCACACCGGATATCCCGGCGGACAACGGCAGACCAACCCGATGGCCGTTCTGGCGAAACACCCGGAAAGGGTGGTCGAACACGCTGTGAAAGGCATGCTTCCTAAAAACCGCCTCGGCAGAGCTATTTTCAAGAACCTGTATGTAGTTGCCGGTTCCGAACATACGCACGAAGCTCAAAAGCCGAAAAAATTGGATTTAAATACGCTTAAATAATTCAGGTATGGAAGTAATTAACAGCATAGGTAGAAGAAAAGCGGCTGTAGCCCGCGTCTATGTAAGGGAAGGGAAAGGCTCTATCACCATCAACAAAAAAACGCTGGAGGAGTACTTTACCTTGCCGACCCTGCAATACATTGTAAAACAGCCGTTGGAACTGTTGGGCGTAACCGGACAGTACGATATCCGGGTAAACTTAGACGGAGGCGGTTTCAAAGGACAGGCCGAAGCGTTGCGCTTAGGTATTGCGAGGGCTTTGGTTGAGATCAACGAAGAGAACAAGCCCCAACTGAGAGCGGCCGGTTTTATGACCCGCGACCCGCGCGAAGTGGAACGGAAGAAACCGGGACGGCCGAAAGCCCGCAAGCGGTTCCAGTTCTCGAAACGTTAATGGCAGTTTAGTATCTAAATTGACGGGACTTCTGTTGCAGAACTACCCGGCGATTGCCGAAAATTAAGAATGTAAACTTTAAAATTATTTGTATGTCTGCTAATTTTGACGAATTATTGAATGCCGGTTGCCATTTCGGGCACTTGACCCGTAAATGGAACCCCAAAATGGCTCCGTATATTTTTATGGAGCGGAATGATATCCACATCATCGACCTGAACAAGACGGCTGTTATGCTGGAAAAAGCATCCGCCGCCCTGAGGCAAATTGCCAAATCGGGAAGAAAAATTCTGTTTGTGGCAACAAAGAAACAGGCTAAGGAAATTGTTGCCGAAAAAATCTCCAACATCAACATGCCGTATGTGACGGAAAGATGGCCGGGCGGTATGCTGACCAACTTCCCCACCATCCGGAAAGCGGTGAAGAAAATGGCTACCATCGACAAGATGGAAAAGGACGGAACGTTCGACCACCTCTCCAAAAGGGAGAAACTCCAGATTTCCCGCCAGCGGGCAAAACTGGAAAAGAACTTAGGCAGTATTGCCGACCTGACCCGCCTGCCGGCCGCCCTGTTCGTGGTGGACGTGATGAAGGAGTACATCGCCGTAAAAGAAGCCAACACGCTGGGGATCCCGGTGTTTGCCATGGTGGATACCAATTCCAATCCGGACAACATCGACTTTGTGATCCCGGCCAACGACGACGCTTCTACCTCCATCGCCCTGATCATTGAAAAGGTATCGGAAGCGGTGAAAGAAGGGTTGAGCGAAAGAAAGTCGGAGCGGGAAAAAGAGGGGGACGAGAGCAAACCGGCCAGCAAAGAAGAAGCGGAAGAAGTCGCCGAAGTAAAAGAGAGCGCTACCGAAGAATAATTATTTTGAAAATCAAAGCATTATGGAAATAAAAGCAGCGGATGTAATGAAGTTGCGCAAAGCAACCAATGCCGGAATGATGGACTGTAAATGTGCTCTTCAGGAAACCGAAGGGGATTTTGAAAAAGCGGTGGATGTTATCCGGAAAAAAGGATTGATCATTGCCAGCAAACGGGCGGACAGAGAGGCCAAAGAGGGCTGTGTACTGGCTGCCGTCGGCGGGAAAAAGGCTGTGATCGTGAGCCTGAACTGCGAAACGGATTTCGTGGCTAAAAACGAAAATTTTATCCGGTTTACCCAACAGATATTGGATACCGCTTTGGCAAACCTGCCGGCCGATTCCGACGCCTTATCGGCGCTCAAGATGGACGGACGCAGCATTGCCGACCAGATCGCCGAACAAACGGGCGTGATCGGGGAGAAGCTGGAATTGAGCTTTTACGGAAAGATCGAAGCGGAGGACACGGTTGCGTACATCCATCCGGGAAACAAATTGGCTACCATCGTCGGATTCAACAAAAAGGCCGATGAACAGGTGAAAAGGGACGTTGCCATGCAGGCGGCGGCTATGGCTCCCGTATCGGTGGACAAAAACGACGTACCGGCTGCAGTAGTGGCCAAAGAGCTGGAGATCGGACGGGAAAAAGCCCGGGAAGAGGGCAAACCCGAAGCGATGCTGGATAAAATTGCAGAAGGCCGCCTGAACAAGTTCTATCAGGAGTCTACCCTGTTGAACCAGGCTTTTGTGAAAGATCCCAAGCAAACCATCAAGGCTTACCTGGAAAGCAACGACAAGGATCTGACCGTTACTTCGTTCGTTCGGTTCACCCTGAACGACTAACGACGAAACAGAAATTGTCCCCCAAAGGAAGCGGCCGGAATTTTTTCCGGCCGTTTTTTTGTTATCCCACATTCCCGATTGCCGGAAACGATGCGTTCACGGTTCGCTTTTAGCCGGAATATGCCCCTGTTGCCGCGGGTAGAGGAGGGTGACGTATTTGATGAAATCCTGCGAGTAGCGGCGGTTGGTCTTGGGGCGCCAATTGTCGTCGTAGCGGCCGATTTCCCGAAGATCCGCCTGCTCCAGCAGGGAGGGAGGCAACAGTTCCGCCGCTTTTTTTCCCGACACCAGCACGATGGGCAGTTGTTCCGGGAATGCCTCCCCGCGGATGTCCCAGGGACGGATCCTCCGGCCAGCTTCGTACACCAATTCGATACGCAATCCCTCCTCTTCCGGGTAGTAAAACGGCACCCCGGCCGTTTCGGGAACCGCCCGTATCCGGTGGATGCTTTCCCGCTCCCGGTTCATAAAAACAGAGCCGATGTCGGGCAACAACAAACCCAGTGATGCGATATGCAATAAAACTACCCCGGAGAGGAACAACGCGGGACGGTTCCGGAAAGCAGCGTACAGCAACACTCCCGCAACCCCCGACAGAAGCGCTCCGGCCGGCAGGAATTGTCCCAACGTCCTGTCGCCTTCCCGGTAAAAAAAGAGGTAAACGCCTACCGGTAAAGCCAGGGAAATCACCGCCAGCAACCAGGTGTTGATCTTGTACAGCCACCGATCCGGCCCGGCAGGCAGGCGCCGCCCCCGGAAACAAACCATCCAGTGATGCAGCACGTGGGCTACGGTCAATGCGGCGGGGATCAGCACCGGAAAGAGGTAGCGGTTCTTTTTTTCCGGCACAAACGACAGGAAGGCCAGCACGGCCAGCGTCCACGCCACACAGAACAGGTACTCCTTCCGGAAGGCCAGCCGTTTTTTCCAGTAAGGCCAGTACAAGGCTGTCAGTAACAGCAGCGACCAGCATCCGGACTCCACAAAGAATTTCCAGTAGTAGTACCAGGGCCGCACGTTGTGGCTCAACCACGCCGCCGACTCTTTGTTCCACACCGCCAGCGCCGCCTCCCGGTGGTATACATAGAGGTAAACCGGCCACCAGACGCTGACCGCCAGGCAAATACCAACGGCTGCCAACAGCGGGTACGCTTTCCCTTTCAACGAAGGCCTGTAAAGGATGCCCCATACCAACAAAAAAGGGAGCAGCAGGGCGTAAAAAGAGACCGGGCCTTTTCCTAAGAAAGAGAGCCCCATCAACAGGCCGGAGAGGGAGAAGAGCCCCCAATTCTTTCCGGGACGGATAACACCCCGGAAGAGGCAGTAGATGGCCGCCAGCATAAAGGCATGGCAATAGATGTCCCAGGTCGCCGTCCGCCCGGTCAGGATGGCATTGACAGAGGTGCAAAATACAAGCGAAGCGATCAACGCATACAACCGTTTACCGGTCAGCAGCTCTCCCAGCAAATAGAGGAAAAGAAGCAAAAAAAGAGCCGCTACTCCGGCAGCGGCTCTTTGTAAAACAAGGTGATCCGGAGAGATCTGTTCCAGCCCGGCGGCGATCCAGGTCGGGAGCGGCGGTTTTTCCAGCCGCAACTCGCCGTTCATGGTGGGAACCAGCCAGTTGTCGTAGGCGACCATCTCCCGGGCCGTAATGAGGTTCCGGCTCTCCATAATATCCGGATAGATCAGGCCGTTGTGGACAAAGAAGGCGAAAAAGCCTGCAACAGCCAGGATGATCAGATGGGACGCCCGGTTTTCGAACATGGTCAATACATGGCTGTGATGTCCCAGACAAACGCGCGTATGCCGTTCTCTTTGTTTACCTCGTCCAGTTTTTCCACGTATTTCAGGATCAGGGGAACCAGGTCGTCGGACACGATGGTCATGGTAGCGGAGTTCATCTCCGGCCAGGTGTGGGAACCCATGCGCGGCTCTCCTCCCTCCGTTCCGGCTCCGTTTACGTTTTCCCACTGGGTGAACCCTTTGATCTTGAGCTGTTCCAGCATGTAGGATACCCGTTCCGTCAAGGCCTGGTTGTATACAATAAATACTGACTTCATGGCATTATTTGTTGGGTTGCTGCGGAAGATCCCGTTCCGGATCGAAGCCGCTCATAAACTTATACAATTTGCTGTATTTCCTCTTTTTGTCCCGGCTTCCGCTCCTGTCCATCGCTGCATATACCACCGGAACGATCAGCATGGTGATGATGGTGGAGAAGATCATCCCGCCGATCACCGCAATACCCATCGGACGCCAGGTTTCGGAACCTTCTCCCGTACTCAGGGCCATCGGCACCATCCCCAGAATGGTGGTCAGGGAGGTCATCAATACCGGGCGCAAACGGGAACGGCAGGCCAGGGCGATCGCTTCGTAGAGGCGTATGCCCCGTTCCCGCATCAGGTTGATGAAGTCGATCAGTACGATCCCGTTCTTGGTCACGATCCCGATCAGCATCACCGCCCCCAGGGCCGCCACCACGCTCAAAGGCGTATTGGTCAGGAGCAGGGCGAGGATCACCCCGGAGAAGGCGAACGGAATGGAGAGCATGATGATAAAGGGCATTTTGAACGATTCGAACTCCGCCGCCATCACAATATACACCAGCATCAGCGAAAGCAACAGCAGCAGGAAAAGGGACTGGAACG
>JAISVB010000044.1 GCA_031271755.1 Culturomica sp. | reverse complement strand
TTCAAAGACAAAAGAACGAATATATATTATTGCGGCAGGTATGAACGTAGAAATGCATCCAATGTATCACCCTCCGGCACCCCCAGTTTTTGGGTAAGGCGGTATTTTTTCGTATAGATGGTTTGTGAAGAAGTGGTGTTGTAGATGGCGCACATTTGCTGCACGGAAAAGCCGGTAAGGAGCAACAATAAAAAATCCAGGTCGCCCGCATTCAATTCCGGATACGCGCCTGTCAACCGCTCCGTCAATCCGGGGTATCTTTCGGCAGCCACCTGCTTGAGGATAAAGAACGTCTCCTCTTCAATGGATGCCAGATAAGTCACCTTGTTTAATTTCTGCTGGGCCTCCTTCGAATGTGTGGGGTAGGAAGAAACAATTTCGTAATACTGTTGCAGCTCCGAAAACCGCTTCTCCAACAATTCTTTGAGGATTCTCTCCTGCTCCGATTTTGAGTCCAGGATGCTGTTCATGGTATTGTCCGCTTCGCTCAAGGCAAACAGGTACTCCCTGATCTGCAGGTCGCGCCGGCGGATCATCCGCTGATGCCGCCTGTGCAGCAACAAGCCTGCAGCCCCAACGAGTAGCGCACCGGCGGCAATGCCCATAAGGGTGTACCGTTGACGGGTACGGTGGCGGTAATTTTCAAACTCCAATTGGGTGGTTTTGTATCTCTTCTCCACCTCTAAAAGAGCCGCCTGTTGATTCGCCGAATAGCAGGAATCCATCAGACGATAATAACGATACAGGTGTTCGCACGCTTTTTGGTAATTTTTGGCGCCGCTTTCCAATTTATACAACTCATATTCCACCGGTATAGTGCTGTGCGGATACGCCCGGTTAAAATAGAACCGGGCGCTGTCGGTTTTCCCCTCCCGGGCATAAATCGCCCCCAGCAACAAATAAGATGTATCCAAAGCGGGAACCTCCCCGTTGTTAAATTGCGCATAACTGTTCAATAAGATCTCTTTGGCTGCTTGCGTATTCTCCTGGCTGTAGAGCACCGAACCGATGCATCCGGCAATATTTGCCAGGTATGCCGTATCGTTGATGGACAGGGCCAGTTCCCGGGCCTGCCGGTAATAGTTCAAGGCTGTGCCGTGTTGTTGGTCAACTTGATAAGTGCCACCCATTCTCGCCAACGATTGAAGCGTATGCCGCGTCAACCCGGCCAAAGAGAAATTTTCTCGGGCTCGATCATAGTACTCGATAGCTTTGGAAAACAGCTCCTGCTCCTCGTATATCAATGCCAGTTGGGTATTGGCCAGCCCCAATACAGCATAGTCTTCAACCTGCTCCCCGTACTGGATGGCTTCTAAAAAGGAATGAATGGCCTGCTCCGTACGGGAAGCGTTTACCTGCACCCGTCCCAGATAGTAACAAGCCGTCGCCCTCCTCTTTACATCTCCGTGGCGGCTATAGTAACGATATGCAATCCGGATCAAAGAATCATCGGCAATATCGATGTAATTCTTATCATACGCCTGCGACAACAACAGGGCTAAACAGGCTTTATCTGCTGTCCGCACCAACTTCTTCCTGTCCATCCCCTGCAGCAAAACAAGCGCACTGTCCGGCCTCGTTGCCATCAAACTGTCGGCCAAATCAAGGCTCCGGACAATCGCCACATCCGTCGTGCAGGACAAACAAGCCGCCATCCACCACAGGAAAATAAACTTCAATACGCTAACACCACCCGATAAACTCACAATAAATACAGTTTTCCATTAAATCTGTGCAAAAATAACAAGAATTTTCAGCCCCTCAAAACACGATTTGTGCTTACCTTTGTAAAACCAACCCGATTGATTTGTATTCATATACTGTATACCCTATGATCGTACAGCAACAAAATTTCGACCAACCGATTGAATTGCAACGCTCCGGAATTGACACTATTAAGTATTTTCCATTCAGTGGAAAAAAGATTCAACAATCGGCGATTGTTGAATTACCCGAGGCCTGCCCGATTCCCAATGACGTTCTCTTATCCCGGTTGGGCGGCAATAAAATGTTTGTCTCTCAATACCTCGTCAAATTGCCGGAGAAAAAGATGCTGGAGAATTTTATGAAAAAGGAACTTGGAGAATAACATTGATATGAATTACCCCGAAACATTGGCCTGGCTGTTTGCCCAACTGCCCATGTACCAGCGCATCGGACAGGCCGCTTACAAAAATAATTTGGACAACACGTTGGAGTTGGACCGCTATTTCAACCACCCGCACCGGGAGTTTAAAAGCATCCACATCGCCGGGACCAACGGCAAAGGCTCCGTGTCGCACATGCTGGCCTCCGTTTTACAGGAAGCCGGGTACAAAACCGGCCTCTACACCTCCCCGCACCTGAAAGATTTCCGCGAACGGATCAAAATCAACGGAGAGATGATCCCGGAAACGTATGTTACCCGGTTCATCGAAACCAACCGGGAGTTCTTCGAACGCCTGCGGCCGTCGTTTTTTGAGATGACGGTAGCAATGGCTTTCCGCTATTTCGCCGACTGCGGGGTGGAGATCGCCGTCGTCGAAACCGGCTTGGGGGGCCGGTTGGATTCGACCAACATTGTTGAGCCGGAACTCTCCGTCATCACCAACATCTCTTTCGACCACACGGCATTGCTCGGCGGAACCCTTCCGGAGATTGCCCGGGAAAAGGCCGGCATCATCAAAGCAAACACGCCCATTGTTGCCGGAACATACGACCCGGCCTGCGCTTTTGTCTTTATTCAAAAAGCCGACGAATGCAACGCCCCGTTGACCTTTGCCTCCCGGCAATGGAACGTGGAAAAGAACGAAGCGGGTAATTACAATGTAACCGGCGTGAACGGCTGCCATTACCCGGATCTGGCGTGCGGATTGAAAGGGGCCTACCAGCGGAAAAACATCCCGGTACTCCTGGAAGCCGCCGAAATCCTCCAACGCAAAGGGTTTGCCGTACACGAAAAAGACATCCGCGCCGGACTCCGGCAGGTGATCCCGAATACCGGGCTTTCGGGACGCTGGCAGCAACTGAACGAACGGCCGCTGACCATATGCGATACCGGGCACAACGAGGACGGGATCCGGGAAATCACAGCGCAACTGAAGAGCTGCACGTACCGGAAACTCCACATAGTGTTCGGCATGGTGAATGACAAGGATATCTCCGGCGTCCTCTCCCTGCTGCCGGCCGATGCCGTATACTACTTCTGCAAAGCATCCATCCCCCGTTCTTTAGACGAAAACAGACTGGCGGAACAGGCCGGCCGCTACGGATTGCGCGGGACCACCCATCCCACCGTCGCGGAAGCGTATGCCGCCGCCCGGCAACACGCCGCACCGGAGGATATGATCTACATCGGCGGAAGCACCTTCGTCGTCGCCGAACTCCTCTAACCCTCCTACAATCTTACGGTCTTACAACCTTAGTGTTTCCCTCAAAAATCGCCCGGTTTCCGACCCCGGCGTCCGGGCAACGGCTTCCGGAGTACCTGCGGCAATGATGCAGCCTCCCTCTTTCCCCCCCCCGGGGCCCATATCGATGACATGATCCGCCACCTTGATCACATCTAAGTTGTGCTCAATGATGATCATACTGTTCCCCTTATTTATCAGTCGCTGTATAACCTCCAACAATATATTGATATCCTCGAAATGAAGGCCGGTCGTCGGCTCGTCCAGAATGTACAGGGTCTTGCCCGTATCTTTTTTGGAAAGCTCCGTCGCCAATTTGATCCGCTGGGACTCTCCCCCGCTCAGGGTGGTACACGGCTGTCCCAGCTTGATGTATCCCAACCCCACCTCCTGCAAAACCTTCAATTTCTGTTGCAGGTAAGAAACATTTTCAAAAAAATCCACCGCCTGATTGATGGTCATGTTCAACACATCCCCGATGGATTTCCCTTTGTACCGGACCTCCAGCGTCTCCCGGTTGTACCGCTTCCCGTCACAGGCCTCGCAATGCACATAGACATCCGGCAGGAAGTTCATCTCGATGGTTTTCACCCCGGCCCCCTTGCACTCCTCGCACCTTCCCCCCGTGATGTTAAAAGAGAAACGGCCGGCCGCATAGCCGCGGATCTGGGACTCCGGCAACCGTTCATAGAGTTTCCGGATCTCCGTAAAAATGCCGGTATAGGTAGCCGGATTGGAACGCGGGGTGCGCCCCAGCGGGCTTTGATCTACCACCACCACTTTATCGATGTTCTCCGCTCCCTCCAACGATTTGTACGGCAAAGGCGTGGCCAGCGAACGGTAAAATTTCTCACTCAGAATGGGGTGCAACGTCCCGTTGATCAGGGAAGATTTCCCGCTCCCGCTCACGCCGGTCACACACACCAGCATCCCCAGCGGGATCTCCGCATCCACCTTTTTCAGGTTATGCCCGGTACACCCTTTCAGGCGCAGAAATTTTCCGTTCCCTTCCCGCCTTCCGGCCGGTACGGCGATCTGCTTGCCGCCGTTGAGGTATTGGGCGGTCAAACTGCCGGAAGCGCAGATCTCCCGGAAGGTTCCGGCGGCCATCACCTCTCCTCCCTTTCGCCCGGCCCTCGGCCCCATGTCCACAATGTAATCCGCCTGCTCCATCATCTCCCGGTCGTGCTCCACCACGATCACCGAATTTCCGGCATCCCGCAACTGTTGCAGCGACCGGATCAACTTCCGGTTGTCCTTCTGGTGCAACCCGATACTCGGCTCGTCCAAAATATAAAGTACGTTCACCAACTGCGAACCGATCTGGGTGGCCAGCCGGATCCGCTGCGACTCCCCGCCGCTGAGGGTCATCGACTGCCGGTCCAGCGACAGGTACTCCAACCCCACATCCAACAGGAACTTTAACCGGATCCGGATCTCCTTGAAGATCTCCCCGGCAATCTGCCGCTGTTTCTCTTCCAGCCCCGCCTCTGTCCGGCAAACCCAATCATACAGATCCGTCAACTCCATCGCCGCCAGTTCGGAAATGTCTTTCCCGGCCACCCGAAAATGAAGCGACTCCCTGTTCAGGCGCCGGCCGGCGCAAACATCACACGTCACAACCGAAACAAACTGCTCCGCCCACTTATTGGCTTTTTTCGACGTGGCATTCTCCTCCTGCATCATCACGTATTTGATGATGCCCTCAAAAGTATAGAGCGCGTTGGAAGATACTCCCAACTCTTTGTTTTCCAACCGTATCTGTCCGGGATAACCGTACAGCACATCGGACAAAGCCTCCTCCGGCAAGTTGCGGAGCGGGGTATTCAGATCCGCTCCGTGCTTTTTCAGGACGGTATCGATCTGCCAGAAAAGCAGACTGTTTTTATACTTGCCCAAAGGGAGGAGCCCCCCCTGGTAGATGGAGAGCGAATTGTCCGGAATGATCTTTTCCAGGTCTATCGCGGTGACATATCCCAACCCCTTACATTTCGGACAGGCGCCGTGCGGCGAATTGAACGAAAACGAGTGGGGCGCCGGATCCCTGTACGAAATGCCGGTATCCGGACACATCAGGTGGCGGCTGTAGTACTTCACTTCGTCGCTGTCGTACTCCTTCACCGTCAGGATCCCGTCGCCGTGCTTCATAGCCGTCGCCACCGACGCTTTCAACCGTTTCAGATCCACATCCGCCACGACCAATTTGTCCACCACCACCTCTATATCGTGTATTTTATAGCGATCCACCGCCATTCCCATCCCGATCTCCCGGATCTCGCCATCCACCCGGACAGTGAGAAACCCCTTTTTCCGCAGGTTCTCAAAAAGCTCCCTGTAGTGCCCCTTCCGGCCCTTGACCACCGGCGCCAGCAACAACACCTTTTTCCCGGCAAAATCCTGCTGGAGCAACTCTACGATCATCTCGTCGGTGTATTTGACCATCCGGCTGCCCGTTTCATAAGAATAAGCCTCCCCCGCCCGGGCAAACAGCAGACGCAGGAAGTCATACACTTCCGTCGTAGTCCCTACCGTAGAACGCGGATTTTTGTTGGTGGTTTTCTGTTCAATGGAGATGACCGGGCTAAGTCCCGTGATCTTGTCCACGTCCGGACGCTCCAGACCGCCCAGAAATTGCCGGGCATACGCAGAAAAGGTCTCCATGTAGCGCCGCTGCCCCTCGGCATAGATCGTGTCGAACGCCAGGGAAGATTTACCGCTCCCGCTCAGTCCCGTAATGACAGTGACACTGTTCCGCGGAATAGATAAATCAATGTTTTTCAGATTGTGCTCCCTCGCCCCGTAAATGTTGATCACCCCCTCCTCTTCCTGATACTCCTTCATAAGAAACGCATTAAATAACTTACAAAAGTACAACAAAATACGCAAAACAAAAAAATCCCCCGAAACCAATCCGGAGCCAACGCACGAAAATTTGTTATCCTTTACGGTCGGGTCACCCGGCCGCTCCGGAGTATTGATCTTCCGGGAACCCGGACGCCCATCACGGTTATCGCCGCCACTCCGGGACGCGCAGGTGTATTGTCCTCCGGGAACCATGTCTCCGCAACGGTTGTCTAATGCCTGCCGTTCGCTGGAATCCGACATTGAGCTTCACTCGATTAACCTTCCGTTCGGCAATAGGAAAATGAATTTTCCCATTGCACTCAC
>JAISVB010000018.1 GCA_031271755.1 Culturomica sp. | reverse complement strand
CGAAAAACTCCTCCTTGAAGTTGACCAAATAGAGCCGTTTCCGGGCGCGGGTGACTGCTGTGTAGAGCCAGCGCCAACAGTCGTCTCCGGGAGGCTCCTCGCCCAGCCACCCCTGGTCGATAAATACGGCGTCCCACTGCCCTCCCTGGGCTTTGTGGCAGGTGACCGCATAAGCGAATTTCAATTGCAGCGCATTGAAAAATTCGTTCTCCCGGATCTTCTCGAACCGCTTTTTGCGGGACGGGATATCGACGTAATCCTCCTCGACCCGCAGGTAAAACTCCCGGTTCTGCGCAGCTGTCAGCGCCGGGTGGTCGGAAGTCAGCGTATCCAGCAACACCCAGGCGGTCAGCTCCTCCCCGTACCCGCCGATCAGCAGGCGCGCCCGGGCGAAATGCATTCCGTACAACTCTTTCCTCTTTTCCACCTTCAACACGGTCGCCACCTCCCCGTTGGCTATAAAATCGATCCGGTCGTACTCTTTTCCCCAAAAGTAATTGTTCTTGACGATCATCACTTTGTCTCCTCCGCTGAACTCCTCTTCCCGGTACAGGATGGTGCGCCGGATCCCCTCGTTGTACCGGTTAGCCCGCTTGTTGGAACGGCAAATGACGGTGGTTTCGTCCTCCCCGTACCGCCCGTAGCACTCTTCGATCGCCTCCGGAAACTCTCCGCCGGAAATCCGGAAGATGTCCGGGAAAGCGCCGATCCGCAGATCCGGCGTACCCCGGCCGCTTCCCAACAGGGAACGGATGCGGGTAGCATTGTACAGGATCCCCGACTCGTGCGCCTGCCGCATGACCTCTGTCAGCGTGCCGGCGCTCACCTCCAAGTGGTAACGGGATTGCAGGTATGCCGGATCCAGGGCCGGACTGATCTCCAAGCCCACCGGCGGCAACTGCGCCACGTCCCCCAGCAACACCAGCCGGTTGTTTTTCCCGTTGTATATAAATTCCAGTAAATCGTCCAGCAGATAGCCGGTGCCGAAATTTCCCTCCCCCAACGCATTGGAGATCATGGAGGCTTCATCGACAAAAAAGAGCGTGTCCGCTCCGCCGTTGAAGGCAATGTTGAAAACCCCTTCTCCGTCTGCCGCCGCCTTCTGCCGGTAAATCTTTTTGTGAATGGTAAAGGCCGGTTGCCCGGAGTAGCCGGACAAGACCTTGGCGGCCCGGCCGGTCGGCGCCAACAGCACCACTTTGTGCCGAAAAGCCAGCAAAGTATTGACAAGGGCCGCCACCAACGTAGTCTTTCCCGTACCGGCAAACCCTTTCAGAATAAAGAGTGCATCTTCCCGTCCGTCGAAAAAAAAGCGGCAAAAAGCCTCCAAGGCTTCCTGTTGCGAAACCGAAAATTCAAATCCGAATTTTTTCCGGACAACTCCTTGAAAATGTTTTTCTATCATCCCTAATTTTCTTCCGGATTCGTAAGAGTCTGTCTGAAATTTTTCTTAAATTTGCCGGCAATAAGTTTTTTACGGGAACTTTTACTATGTTTGCACGAGCGTATAAAGATACGCGAATTTGTCCGGTTCCGCAAAAGGATCCGGGAAGTGGGTGAGAATAATAAACTATAAACGTATGAAACACATAAAAATCATTCTTCAGATTGTATTGGCGCTCGTTATTATCTATCTGGGTTACAAATGCTACGAAAGTATCCGGATCCCCGAACGGTTCAAAGAGATCCAGAAGCAAAGGAACGAAAGGATCGTCGAACGCCTCAAAGACATCCGTACCGCACAAGATGCCTACCGGAGTGTTTACGGAATATATACTCCCAGCTTAGACACCCTGATCCATTTTATGAAATACGATTCCGTGATCATTGTACGGCAGATCGGTTCATTGACGGATGACCAGGTGGAACAGGGAATTACGGAAGAAGAGGCGATCAAAAAGGGATGGATCATCCGGGAAAACATCAAAGTGAACGCTCTGGAAAACACATTCGGCAAAGATTACCCCATCGACAACCTGAAAATCGTTCCCTTTACACAGGGAAAATACCAATTCAGGATGGGTGCGGATATTTACGTAACCGATTCCGGCGTACAGGTCCCGATTTTTGAGGCCTGGATCTCCAACGACGAAATTTTTGCCGACCTGCAAGAGCAATACGGCGAACAGATCAAGGAAGCGAACGGCGAACAGCTTCGCCTGAAAAAATACCCCGGCCTGAAAGTCGGCAGCCTGAAGGAGGCGAATAACAACGTGGGGAACTGGGAATAATGTACCAATTTACATGCAGCGAATCTATCACTTAGATCCAAATTTTGTAAAAGAAAAATCCACAGAATACGTATTGTCCATCCGTTTCTCGACGGATGGACTTTCGTTTTGTGTCCACAACGGGTTTAACAAATTGCTGGCCTTGTGTTTTCAGCCCTACAGCCTGGATTCGCAGGTGGAAGTGATCGCCAGGGTAAAAAAAGCCCTGGTGGAGGAAGAATTGCTGAATCTCCCGTACAAAAAGGTCTTTGTGGTTCCCTGCAAAAAAGAGAAAACGCTGATACCGGCGCATATTTTCAACAAGACGTACCTGTCCGATGTATACCGGCTTTGCCAGCATGCGGAAAAGAACGACACGTTGCTCTACCGGAAAATCCGCCCGATGGAGGCGTATCTGGTCGAATCCCTTCCCCGCAGTTTTGTCACGTTCCTGACAGCACGCTACCAGTCGCTGCGTATTGTAAACAGCGCCTACCCTTTTATTGTACATTCCCTCTCCTCCACCCTGCTGAACCGGGAACACCTCTTTATCGACATTCAGGACCGCTATTTTGACCTGTTGCTGACGAAAGAGAACGAAGTGCTTCTTTTCAATACATTCGCCTACGGTTCTTTGACGGATCTGGTGTACTACATCCTGAACTGTCTGAAAAGCTGTAACGTGAACACCGCCAATCTGCAAACGGTCGTTTCCGGCAATCTGGCCAACGATCCGAAATTACACCGAACCCTCGGCGCATACATTCCGGAGGTTTCTATCCTAAACGATGCTTCCCTGGCGCAACTGTTCAAAAACAGCAGCAGCTCCCGCTTCATTCATCTGGTAAACGCGCACAGATGCGAATAATCAGCGGAACGCACAGGGGTCGCCAACTGTTTCCGGATAAGAATTTCACGGCCCGGCCGACGACCGATTTCGCCAAAGAGAACCTGTTCAATATTTTAGTCCGTTATGTGGACATCGAAGGGTGTTCCGCCGTCGACCTATTTTCCGGAACCGGCAGCATCAGTTACGAACTTGCTTCCCGGGGAGCGGCCGAGGTGGTTTCCGTAGAAAAAAACCGGCTCCATTTCGCTTTTATTCAACGCACGGCCGCAGAGTTGGGATTTAAAAACATCCGGTTGTTCCGGACAGACGTTTTTATTGCCGTGGAAAAGTTGAAAGGCCGGCAATTTGACCTGGTATTTGCCGACCCGCCTTACAATCTGCCGGAGATCCACCGGATCCCCGCCGCCATTTTCGACAACAATTTGCTGAAAGAGCAGGGGGTCGCCGTGATCGAGCACCCGGCGACCGTCGATTTCTCCAACCACCCCTTTTTCCGGGAGAGAAGAGCATACGGAAGCGTCAATTTCTCCCTCTTCCGGAAAACGGATCCGGAGTGCACGGAATAAGAAAAAGGCTGAACAACCTTTGGATGGTCGGTCAGCCTCTTCCCGAAAAAAAGTCGAAGTCGTGTTACCGGAAACGGTACCCTATACCGAACTGGAACACTTTGTTGCAACTCTCATCGGGGTCATCCGGGGAAACAGGCGTTATCCCCAGGTTGTAGCGGCCCTGCAAGAAAAATTTTTCCACATTACACGTCAATCCCACAACAAAACCGATATCAAACACACTCATTTTTGTACCTGTAACTTTTTCCATATCTAAGGTTACTGTCTGGCCATCGGCTTCCATCCAAAGTTTGGAATTTAGCAGGCATCCCACCTGTGTACCGAAATCAACACTCAATCCCTTTACTACATATATTTTTAGCATCATGGGGACGTTCAGGTAATTAAACCGGAACCTTGCCATTACCTCCCCGTCTTCTTGCTGAAACCCCTGACGCGAATAGTACAATTCGGGTGAAATACCGACATTCTTTCCCCGGTATTCTAAAAATCCACCCGCGTAAAAGGAGGTTTTCATATCGGAAGTTCCCTTCATGCGCGTGAAATCCGCCAGATTCAGGCCGCTTTTCAGTCCATATGACAATTGGGAGAAAGCAGTGCTTGTACCAAGCAAAACGAGCGCCACCAGAAAAAAAGCTTTTTTCATACCTGTAAACATAAAAAGATTTATAATTAAAAGTCTACTCTTCGTACAGCGTATAACAGGTGCAGAACAGATTCCGGTCGCCGTAGCCGTCGTCTACCCGTCCCACCTGCGGCCAGAACTTATTCTCCTTCACCCAGGGAAGCGGATAGGCCGCCTTGCTCCGCGGATAGGGATGGTTCCATTCGTCGGCCGTCAACACGCGGTGGGTATGCGGTGCGTTTTTCAGCACGTTGTCCGTCTTGTCGGCTTTCCCGGTCCCGAGCTCCAGAATCTCGTCCCGGATCGTTTTCAGGGCGTCGATAAAACGGTCCAACTCCTCTTTCGGCTCGCTCTCCGTCGGCTCCACCATCAATGTCCCGTGTACGGGGAACGACAGGGTGGGCGCATGGAAACCGAAGTCCATCAGCCGTTTGGCGATATCTCCGTCCGTGATGCCGTACTCCTTGTTGAAGGAGGAGCAATCCCAGATCATTTCGTGTCCGACACGCCCTTTGCTGCCTTTGTACAGGACTTTAAAGCCCAGTTTTTCAAAAGAAGAGGCCAAATAGTTTGCATTCAGGATAGCCATTTCGGTGACAAATTTCAATCCCTCGGCTCCCAGCATGGAGAGATAGCCGTAAGTGATCGGCAGCAGGCTTACGGAACCGTACGGAGAAGCCGCAACAGCATGGATCCCGTGGTCTCCGCCTGTTTTTACCATCGAGTGCGACGGCAGGAAAGGCGCCAGGTGGGCGGCGCAACAGATGGGGCCTACGCCGGGGCCGCCGCCGCCGTGAGGCATGGCAAACGTCTTGTGCAGGTTCAGGTGGCAGATGTCCGCTCCGATCTCGCCGGGGCTGGTCAGGCCGCACTGCCCGTTCATATTGGCGCCGTCCATAAACAGTTGTCCGCCGTTCCGGTGCACGATCTCCGCCAACTCTTTGATCGACTCTTCGAAGATCCCGTGCGTGGAGGGATAGGTGATCATGGCACCGGCCAGATGCTCCCTGTTCGCTTCTGCTTTTGTCCGGAAATCTTCCACGTCGATATTCCCCTCCGCCGTACTTGCCACAACGATCAGGTCAAAACCGGCCATCGTAGAAGTAGCCGGGTTGGTTCCGTGCGCAGACGCCGGGATCAGCATCACGTTCCGGTGCGCCTCTCCCCGCGACCTGTGGTACTCCCGGATCACCATCAGGGAAGCGTATTCGCCGGCAGCGCCCGAATTGGGTTGCAAACTGCACCCCACAAAACCGGTCACGGCAGCCAGCATCTGTTCGCTCTCCCGGATCATCTGCCGGTACCCTTCCGCCTGGGAAACCGGGACAAAAGGATGGATCGCTCCGAACTCCGGCCAGGAGAGCGGCAGCATCTCCACAGCGGCGTTCAGTTTCATGGTACAGGAACCCAAGGAGATCATGGAGGTGGCCAACGAGATGTCCCTTCTCTCCAAATTTTTCATGTAGCGCATCATGGCCGTTTCCGAATGATACAGCTTGAAAAGCGGCGCCTCCATAAATTCATCGTCCCGGATCATATCCGGATCCAGTATAGTGCGTTCGTCCAAAAAGGCTGCTTTCTCCGCTGTTTTTCCGGCAGCTTCCGCAAAAACGGCGATGATGGCGTTGATCTCCTCCTCATTGATTTTTTCATCCGTGGAGAGTCCCACCCGCGGTTGGCCGCAGCAACAGGTGCAGTAGTGCAGGTTGAGCTGTTTTTCCAGCGCCTTGTCCCGAACCGCCTCCGCCGTTACCCCTTCGGGCAGGGCGAAACGGAGCGTATCGAAGAATTTCCCGCTCTGCAATTGATAACCGTATTTTTGGATCTCTTCGGACAGCACAACCGCTGCCGCATGGATGTGTTTGGCAATCCGTTCCAACCCCTCCTTTCCGTGGTAAACGGCGTAAAAGCCGGCCATGGTGGCATCCAAAGCTTTCGCCGTACAGATGTTGGAAGAGGCTTTCTCGCGCTTGATGTGCTGCTCCCGGGTCTGCAACGCCAGACGGAGCGCTTTATTCCCCTGTGCGTCGATCGTCACGCCGATGATCCGTCCGGGAATGTTCCGTTTATACTCCTCCTTGGTCGCCAGGTAAGCGGCGCTCGGCCCGCCGTAACCCATCGGGATGCCGAAACGCTGGGTCGAACCGACCACGATGTCCGCTCCCCATTCGGAAGGGGGTGTCAGCAATACTAAGCTCATGATATCCGCCGCTACCGCCAGCAAAGCCCCGCCGGCATGCACCTTTCCGGCAAATTCGGCGTACCGGCGCACCTCTCCGTTGGCAGCCGGATACTGGACAATGGCCCCGAATACCTCCGGCGTCATCTCAAAGGTGCTGTAATCCCCATACACCAACTCTATGCCGAAGGGCGCCGAACGGGTGATAAGCACATCTTTGGTCTGCGGAAAAACCGCGTTGTCCACAAACAATTTATTGGCTCCGGATTTTTTCAACTCTTTGGAACGCAAGGCAAACATCATCTGCATCGCCTCCGCGGCGGCTGTCGCCTCATCCAGCAGCGAGCAGTTGGTAATTTCCATGCCGGTCAACTCCAGCACAACGGTCTGATAATTCAACAACGCTTCCAACCGTCCCTGCGAAACCTCCGCCTGATAAGGGGTGTAGGAGGTGTACCAGGCCGGATTCTCCAGAATGTTCCGGGTGATGACCGCCGGCGATATGGTGTCGTAATAGCCCTGTCCGATAAACGAACGGTAGATCTTATTTTGGGCGGCGATCCCCCGGATCTTGTCAAAAAATTCGGATTCGGTCAAAGCCGCCGGCAGTTCCGGTAATTTTTTCAGGCGGATGGATTTCGGAACCGTCTGTTCGATCAGTTCTTCCATGGAATTCACCCCTGTTACTTTCAACATCTCGTCGATCTCTTCCGGACGAGGCCCGATGTGCCTCCATAAGAATTTTTCTGTTGCCATGGCTCTATTTTTGTTTTGTTCTAATTCTATGTGCAAAAATGTTTGGAAAATTAGCGCGGGTAAAAATAGCGATTATTCGGTACCGATCCGAAAATCCGGGTATGATTTTTTGTGATGGAGAATTTCAAATCTTCATTGCCATCCATCGAAGAGATCAAAAAGGACTAAATAGAGAATAATGCCGGTGGGAAATTGCCGAAAAGGGAAGTTTGGAGAGAGAGCCACTTGCGAGACTTGAACTCGCGACCTACGCATTACGAATGCGTCGCTCTACCAACTGAGCTAAAGTGGCGTTGCGGGTACAAAAGTAACAGTTCCGGCAAAGAAAAAAAATAATTCTGCAAAAAATTATCTCCCGGAACGTTATTTACCGACAACGGTGAAGTGTTGTTGCAGGGTATTCCCGTCCCGATCCACCAGGGTCAGCAAATGGGGCCCCTCTCCGATGTAGAGCTCCATCTGGTGCGGAAAGCGGGTGGCACCGGCGTACTGCTCATCTATGTGCCAGTATACCTCTGTTTCCGCTCTCCGGTGCGCCAGTTCGAATACCACTTTTCCCCGCTCCCCTCCAAAATCCCGCGGAATAAAAACGCGGGTGCCTCTCCGCGGATAGATCATCTCCATAACGTCCCGCTCTTCCGGACGGCAATCCGGCCGCCACGGGGGGAGTTTCCGGTAATCGCTGTGCGTCTGTGTATAGTACCACTCCTGTACGGGAGGCAGCACAAACCAGGAGGTTACCCGGATATTGTCCAGCCGCTCGCAATCGGAGGTCACCCGATAGGTTCCGGAGGCATCCAAATGGACTTGCCGGTGAAAAGGGCAGTGCTCCGTATTGGCACCGGAGCGGCACACACGCAAAGTATCGGTATCGGGACAGAGCAGAGAGGCGCGGTAACCGCTTTGGCGGCACACCGCCGCTTCGCTCATCTCCTCCGCCGGTTCGTAGAAAGCCGCCGTTACCGGTAACAGGCCGGCCACCTCGAACAACACCGGGGCTGCCACCCGCACGCCGACCAATCCGGGACGTCCCTCCCCGTCGGCATTTCCGGCCCAGACACCCACCACCCAATCCGCATTTACGCCGACCGCCCAGGCATCCCGGAAACCGAAGCTCGTGCCGGTCTTCCAAGCCAGGTCCATACCGGAGGCGAAGGTTTTCCAGCCCGACTCCAACTCCGGCCGCTCCACATCTTTCAAAGCCCGGAAAGTGTGCCAGACGGCCGAAGCGTGCAACGGCGTTTCGCTTTTCGGGACAACGGACCGCCGGCGCCGGACAGAGTCTTCCCGCCACACGTGCAGGCGGCCGTACTCCCCCCGGAAATAATCCCCGTCGTTTTCCCCGTAATGCCGGAGCGTCGCCGCCATACCGCCGTACAGGTTGCACAGATCCCACAGGGAAGTTTCCGCCCCGCCCAGAATCAGGCTCAGGCCGTAGTGATCCGCCTCCCGGTTCAGCGTCGTAATGCCCAAGCGTTGCAGATCGTTGTAAAACCGCAGGTAGCCGTACGCCTGCAGCATCCGTACAAAGGGAATGTTCAACGACACCGCCAACGCCCGCCCGGCCGGAACCGCTCCCTGAAAGTTGCGGCTGAAATTGGAGGGCATGTAAGTGCCGAAACGGGAGGGAATATCGGGGATCAGGGTTTCCGGAAGAAGGTAACCGTTCTGCTGCATCAGGGCGTACAACGCCGGTTTCAGGATGCTGCCGGAACTGCGCGCGGAGGTGATGATGTCCACGTCGTTTCCCCGGCTTCCCGGCTGCGGCGGGCTGTTCCCGACGTACGCCCGTACCTCGCCGCTGGGGATGTGCGCCACCAAAACCGCCAGGTTGTAGATGTGATTGGCCCCCAGCATCCGGCTGTGACGGCTGACAACGGCGTTCACCTGCTTTTGCAGCCGGGTATCCAGCGTGGAACGGGACATCCGGGAGTTCCGGTTTTTCCCGGCCACTCCCAGCAAATGCGGGGCGACCGACTCCGGGTAAAACAGTTCCCGGGGGATCGGTTCGGTCACAGCAAGGGTGTAATCCTCCCCGGAGATACTCCCCTTCCGGTGTAGTTTTTCCAACAACCGGTCCCGTTTGGATTTCAGTAACTCCGGGCTGTTCAGGGAGGGGGCATTCGGCAACACTGCCAGCAAAGCCGCCTCGGCCCAACTCAGTTGCAAAGGAGTGCGGCCGAAATATTTCAGGGCGGCCGCCTCTATGCCCACGATGTTTTTACCGAACGGAGCGTGCGCCGCATAGTATTGCAGGATCCGGTATTTAGGCACAGTCGACTCTATGCGCAAAGCCAACAGCATCTCCCACAACTTTTCCGGATAGGTCCGGGGCGGATTTTTCCGGGCCAGACGGATCAGTTGCATGGTCAGCGTACTGCCTCCGCTCACCACGCTCCCGGCACGGATGTTCCGGAACAACGCCCTGCAAAGAGCCGCCGGGTCTACGCCCGGATGAAGCGGAAAGCGCCTGTCCTCAAAGGTCATCAACGCTTCCGTGTATTTGGCGGAGAGCGGGGTTACGCCGGGCATGCGGAACTGTCCGTCGCCGGCCACTTTCAGGCCGATGATCCGGTCGTCCCGGTCCAGCAACACCGTGGAGTAAGGCACGTCAAAAAGCGGCTCCGGCAGCAGGTTCCACCACCACACACACACCGCCGCCAGCAGCAACATCAGCCCTGCCTGCACTCCTCTCCTTTGTCGGTTTTTCACTCTAAACAGACTCTAAAAGCCAATCGATCGCATTCAGTTGTTTCACGCCATTGTGGCTTCCGGTTTCGTAATCCATCGTAATGAGCAGCCGTTCATTAAAATCGGGAATTTTGTCAAAAGGAGCCAGTTCACGTTCAAGTGTTTTCGGATCTTTTACCGTATACGCCACTTGAATATATTTTGTATAGCCATTTTTATCACGAACAACAAAATCAACTTCAAGATTATCTGCTTTTCCTATCCAAACCTGTGAGTTACGACGCTGTAATTCAAGGTAAATGATATTTTCAAGCAAACGTCCTGTGTCTGTTGCAAATTCTTTGCCAAGCAGCGCATAACGCAAGCCCAAGTCCACAAGATAATATTTTTCCTGTGTTGACAAGTGCTGTTTTCCTTTTATATCATAGCGGGTCACTTTGTAAAAAAGATAGGATTCAACGAGCGTGTCAATGTATTTTGAAACAGTTTTATTATCGATTTTTTTATCGTTTACCGTTAAAACATTCGCGATGTTCCGAGCCGAAACACATGAGCCAATACTATCTATTAAAAAATTAACTACCTCATTATAAGAAGTCTCATGATAGATTGTGTGCCGTTTTTGTATGTCATTTGCATAGATGTTCCGAAAAACGGTTTTCAGATACTCGTAAGTAAAATTTTCGCCCGCTTCAGCAAGCCTAATTGCTTCGGGGAATCCACCAGTGCGCATATATCCGGCAAATGAACGGTCAGAATCGGAACCTTTGCCTGTAAACTCCAGATATTCGGCAAATGAAAACGGCAAGATGTTGATTTCAAAAGCTCTTCCTGTGAGTAAAGTAGCCAGCTCGCTTGATAAAAGATAGGCGTTAGAGCCTGTAACATACAAATCCACATTAGGGGTAACAAACAGACCTTCCAGCAATTTTTCAAATGCTGAAATATTCTGAATTTCATCTATAAAAACATAGTTCATCACATTTTCCTGCAACCGGCTTTTGATATAGTCATAGATTTCTTTCCAATTTTTTTCGGCCAGAAAGCGGAATTCAGGCAGATCTATATTGACAGATATGAGTGCAACATCCGGATTCTCTGCTTTCAGCAGCTCCTGAAACTGCAAAAGCAAGGTCGATTTTCCTGCACGGCGCACGCCTGTGATAACTTTTATCAGATTCTTGTCTTTCAGAACAGTCAGTTTTTCAAGCTCTGTCTTCCTTTTTATCTTTTGCATATAAGCTGTTTTACTACACAAAGATAGATAAAATTCCTCAAACTTAGATTATTTTCTAAGTTTGAGGAATTTTGCCTGCCGCATGAATCCTTTCGCGTGGTAGTATAAAATTTGGCGCATTTTTACTTCCAGAGTTCGCTTTTAGTTATAACTCCGCTAAAAAATAATACGGAGGCCGCAACCTCCGTATTATTTTGTGTTTGTTTGGGCAGTGATACCCAAAGAAAAGCAAACGTCTATTTTTTCGTCATCACAGCATCTTTAAAAACTATTTGCGCCGCCCATACTCGAGAAACCGCATTAGCAATAACAGGTGTTCCCGCTGTAATATAATATGTTCCTATAAATGCCGCATTTGCATTCGCTGTAAACGTTATTTTTGTTTTCTCCGGATTTAATGTCCCCACATGATTGGCAGCATTAGAATATACTGCTGCGCCTACATTGTCCGTCCAATATCCGTTATAGCGATCTCCCATTGCAACTGCAAAATTTCTGTCAGCCGCTCCATTCAAAGTAAATATTCCCTGCATGGGCCCAAAATTCCGCCGGACAGTTCCTGCCTGTGCATCAAAATTCATACTCCATACAGCATCGGGGTAAAATTTAAGTGAATGATCTATCCACCCCCTGACCAAAAATTTCTTCCCAAAATTAGCAGCCCTTTCAGCTTCTGCAGAACCTGCTGTAAGTTGTACGTCAAAAGAATAAATACCACTGGGAGTAGCAGAATTGTTGTATCTGGTTGCAGCATGTGTCCAGGTTCCCAGCAATTGCCGGTAAGCAGCGAATTGTTCCTCGATCTCCACCACTGTTTTTATCACTTCCACGGGAGCTTGCCCAAAAAGCTCCGGCAAATGCAACGTAAAACCGGAAGCAGCAAACTTGTCCAACAGGGCCATTTTGATCTTCAAATCGGCCGAACTCTCTCCGGCGGAAATGGTAACATCGGGGGTAAGCAGTTCAAAATCGGCACCCAGAGCGTCCTCCAAAACAAATTGAAGCGGAATATCCGCCGGGGCGGGATTTTCCAAAGAAACGGTTACCGTATACTCCGGAGCTTCGGGAAGCGTTGCGGAAGACGCCAGAGAAAGCACGGGATAATCCCGGTTCTGGATCTGCACGGTGCACTTGTTTTTATCTTCGGACAAAATAGTATTGGCACCTTCCGCCCCCACAAGTTCCACCTGAAACTCCATATCCGGCGTACACAAACCGTCATCCTTGATCGCGATCGGCAGCACTGTCCGCCGTACTCCCTGCCTCAAAAGAACTGTGGACGGCAGTTCGTAATTCCCGCCGGAGAGGGCCGTCCCGTCCGTTGCAACAAAGGTCAGCGTTACATCTTCATCCGGAACTTTGTCAAGTTCCACGCTCAACTCCAACAGAGGTTCATTCTCTGTCGTGGTAGTTTCGATAAGCAGGAAGGAAGCCACACGCTGTATCTCCTCGCTTTGTATAACAACCGAACAGGTCAGGTTGTTTTTTCCAAGACGGAGGTTTCCGCCTTCCGCAGACTCTAAGGTCAGCACAAAGCGGCGATCCGGATTTGCCATACTATTGTCCACCGGCTGTACATCCACATACGCATACTCATCTCCCGGCTCTACCGTAATGGATTTGGAAGACAGGTAAAATTCGGTATATTCCCGGGCGCTCTGATCCGTCACCCCCACTTTCAACGTAGTCGGTGCGGTAACGGTCCCGGTGATCTTTAACGGGACACGGCACGTCTGCCGGATCCCCTCATCGTTCGAAACAGAAGCCGCTTCCCAGGTCAACCACTCCGCTTTTTCAAATTCGACAAAGGAGTTGCTGACAATGGTTATTTTGCAACGCTGCTTTTCCGTCCCTTTCTTGCCATACCCGTAAACAGAGCTGATCATCACCTCAAACTCCTTGTCCTCCGTTACCTGTTCGTCGTTCAACAGTTGGATCTCCACGTAATTTTGCGTCTCTCCGGCCTCGATGCTGAGCGCTTTTTCCACCAATTGAAAATCGTATCCTTCTTTGGCAGCCCGGGTATCCACGGCAGGCGCCACCGCAACGGTGAGTTTCACCTCTCCCTCGGCGGCATCAGCCAGTGCCAGCGGCACCCGGATCACCCCGGCATTCCGCAGCACAGTGATCCCTTCGACGTTGAATGCCACTTCTACTTTGTTCGTTTCCGGGATCACTCCGCTCACCTCTTCTTCCCCCTTTTTATCGTCCTCACAGGCGCTAAAACAGAGCGGAAACAAAACTGTTATCAATAAAAATTTCAACCGTTTCATAACATCATGGATTTATCATTATTTTATACTATTCTTTCTGTTTTCAGGGGAGCAAAAAACCATTTACATACACCTCGGCAATACTGGTCACCCCACTGGTGGTCGCATGGGAATCCGGCATGTAAAGTTTCAGATAACGACCGACCAGATTGTATTGGGTCGTGTTCTCCCACTCTTTGATGTTCTCCGATGCAACGTTTGTAAAGGCGATACTGCCGGAAGGAATCCACGTCTGCAAATCATCGCTGACAGAAAACAGGATGGCCTTTGTATTGTTATTGCTCAATCTTCTTTGCAGTTTGATACCCGTTACGTTGGCCCGCTCCTGCATATCGACCACAATTTCGTGAGGCAGTGGGGCATAACCGCCACTCCACTTACTGTGCCAGTATGTCCCCGCATTGCCGTCCAGTATATCCTTAGCCCGTCCGGTAGCTCCTTCTCCGCTCGACGCTTCGGAAGAAAAGGAGTTTATGCTCCACGCGGAACGGTCTAATTGTTCTCCTGTCCGGACATACACGGAACCGGCCAGCGGCAGGTGAGCCTGTGTCACACCGGATACCGGCGAGGCGGAAAGGGTGAAATCCAGCCCGGCATAGCCCGGATAGATATTGACCGGCACCTTCAGGGCAGTCTCTCCCGCAGGGATCATCACCGAAGCGGGAAACTCCAGACTTTCTCCGCCGCCCGAAACGCCCGACAGCGCGATCTCTACGTTGTGCCTTACCGGATTGGACAATAGAATGGATACGTCGATGGAAGAGAGGTTCGAACCTGCGTAGTAAGCCGGAATAGCCGTTACGTCCGTATCGTAATCATATACGGTGATGTCGCCGGTGGAACCTTCCGAGCCGGGATATCCTTCTACGCTCTTGATGCGGATCTGAACCTTCCGGTCGCCGGTAATGGCCGGATCATATACCGGCGTTACGGCAACCACCACACTGTCCTCTCCCACAGGCAATACCACTTCCGTTTCCGCTACAAATGCTATCTCTCCCGCATCTTCACCGACAAATTCGAGGGCAATGGCCAAGTCTTCAAGAGCCACTCCCCGCTGCAACCGGATCGGCAACCGCAAGGTATTCCCGCCTTTCGGGTCTTCTTCTGCCTCCACAGAAACAAATCCCCAGGTTAATGAGAGTTCGTTATCGACAATCGTTACGATACAGGTGCTCCTCTCCGTGATCCGCACAGCGTTGTACACACGGGTGATCTCTATGATAAAACTCCTGTCCGGATTGACGACAGTATCGTCCGTCAATGCGATCGAAGCCCCAAATGCCGACGGATCGTCCGTTTCCGGGTTGAACACGATCTCCTTTTCAACAATTACAAAGTGGGTCGCTTCTACAGCCGCTTCTCCGCCTGCAAGTGGTTTCACCCCTACCGAAACAATCACCTCTCCGTTGGAAGTTCCCTGCAACAAAAACGGAATAAACACCGTTCCGTCGTTTTCCCTGGCTGACAGAACACCGGCCGCAAACTCAACCGATGAATTGCTTTCGTCGTCCAGCAACCGGATCAGGCACTCTCCTTTTGCCGGATCGGCGCTCACAGAGGAGGAGGACAATACAGACAATACCAAACTCCGATCCGCATTTACCTCTTTATCATCCAGCAGTTCCAATTCCAATTCCCCGGATTTCTCTCCCTTGGCGATCCGGATCTCCCGGGTCTTCAACAGGTAATCTTTTCCTTCGCGGATATTTTCTTCTGTTCTTACCACCACGGTGATCGTCCGGTCATAAGGCGCCGAAGCGGAGAGTTCGACTTCAATACGGTTGATCCCCGAATTTTCGTAAAGATGGATCTCTTTTTCCTGAAAGGAAACTGTTAACTGTTCATCTCCCGTCATTCCGGCATCCCCGCACGCTCCCGAAAAAATCAGGATACCGGCCATCACTATTAGTTGTATATACCTCATCTTCTCTTTGGATTAATTTATATACCCGTACACTTATTTATGGAACAACAGGCTCAGATCCATTCCTACACTCAGGCGCATCAGGTTGTCCCGCGCTTCCGAACCCCTGTTGGCGTATTGCCAGGAGAAATCCGCACTGAAATAGCTGAAGCGTACGCCGCCGCCCAATGCCAGGAAGTCACTTCCGCCGTTCTCGATATCCCCGAAGTGGTAACCGGCTCTCAAAACAGCATACCTGTCGTAGGCATACTCCGCTCCGAGTACCGCTTCGTACTCTTTCATGTCCGAAGGCGCCAAACGGTATCCTCCTTCCAGCAAGGCTGTTACCGCATGTTTGTCCGAAAAAGGCACCCTGAACGAGGCGCCTAAACGCATCGCAGCCGGTAAAGCGTACTTGTCTTCGTCGTAAGCTATTTTCGGCCCGAAATTGGAGCCGGTCAGACCAAGCGTCAACAGGGAACTGTCGTTGATCCATCCCGGATTGAGCCGGTAAAACAAACTCAGGTCGAGAGCAGCTCCGTGGGCCACGTCGTTCTCTCCCAGATCCAGGTCGGAACGCAAATAGCGCACATTGGCTCCGGCGGAAAAATGTTCCGTCAAACGATACGCATACCCCGCTTCAAACGTAAAATCCATCGGTTTGGAATCAAACCCGTCCGGATCCTCGAACTTCCCGGCGGAAGAGTGGCGGAATCCCAGCAACACACTGCCCCGCTCTCCCAATCGATAGTATCCGCCCACCGCATGCTGCCGGCTTCCTTTCATAAACTCATTGCTCCGAGGCATGTAGCTGTATCCGATCTCTCCCGGTTTTTCGGAGAAAGCGGTTTTCGCTCCGTTCCAATAGAGCGACCAGGCATCGGCTGTGGTAGCAACTCCCGCCCCTCCCAGGGCAGCGCTGCGGGCATCGGGCGCAATTCCCAAAAACGAAACGCTCTGTCCCTGCGCTGCCGCTCCCAGCAACATCAGGATCACACATAACATCCAATTCGGCTTCCTGCTATTTTGCATAACTACTTGTCGTTTTTTATTTCTTGATCAAATTCTTGCGCAACTCCTCCGATCCGGCCTTTAACACTAAGGTATATACTCCGGCCGAAAGATCCGACAAATCCAGTACATAGCCTGTATTCCCCACGGATGCGGAGATACTTTTTACCTCCCTGCCCGCCACATTGTACAGACGGAGCGCTACCGTCCCCTGCAAAGCCGGGGCTAAGTAGATACTCACCTTGTTGCCGGTCTGGCTGACATCCCACTTTTCGGTTACATTGTTCACCGTCACCGAAAAACCGGCAGAGGCTTCCATGCCATCCGGATTCATCGCCCGGACGGTTACGTAGATGGTGCCGTTCCCTTGCGGAGTGATCAGCAACCGGTTGTCTCTCCGCTGAACAAAAGCAATGTGCGCATACCGCTCGTCCCAATCCAATTCGTAGACCAATTTCCTGCCCGCCGGATCCGTAAAGTACTTGTCCAATTCTACGGTATGTGCGCCGGCTCCCGTATGCAAAACCACATCCGGAATCCGCACCGTCAGGGCGGGCGCTACGGAACGGTGCTGGATCTCTATCCGGAAAGGAAGCGTAGAGGCAGCGCCGTATTCGTCCTGCACGGTCAAGGTGCAGTCGTAACGACCGGCTGCTCCGTACCGCATGGGCAAGGGCAACTCCAGAAGCCCCTCCCGTATAATTATGCGAACGGTGTCCCAGGAGGTCCCGGAATCCAACGTGGCCGTTACCGCGTGGTTTTCCGCATCGGAGAAGGATACCGAAAGTATCTGCGTACTCCCTTCGGAGAAGATCAGTTCCCCGTCCCATTGCGCTTGCAGGACGGGAGCATTGTTCTTTTCGATGGTTGCGACCCGTTCTTCCGCCAATCCGGAGTGCTGTCCCCAACGGTCGCTGTTTCTCAGGGTAAAATGGTAGGTGTCGTTCAGTGTCAGTGCCGTGACAGTATCCCGGATCACCGTCCCCGGTTGCCGGAATTTTACATCGTAACTCCGGCTGGACATCGACAGCAGGTTATCTTCCGTAATGGATTCCTGCCCCCAATACAACTCGTAACTGCTCAGGTTCCCGTCTTCCGCCCGACCGACCGTCCACTCCACGATCGCCCAACTGTCGTAAGCGGCAATCAACTGCAACTCCGTCACAGCCGGCGGATTGAGCGAGGGAGGCGTCAACGCCTCACCGATCCGGATGTACCCTTTTCCCAGCAAACCCGCATAGTCGGGATTGTATTGGTCGATGTTCCCCGCCGTGTTGACCAACCGGCCGATCAATTGATCGGGGGTATAATCCGGCCCCTGGTATTTGGAGAGCAACAGGGCGGCACAACCGCTGACGTGCGGACACGCCATGGAGGTACCCTGTTTCCAGCCATATCCGTTATTTATGTCCGTACTCAATATGGCATATACATTTCCGTTGCGCTGTTCTCCGCCGGGAGCCGTAATATCCGTCCAGGCACCGTAGTTGGAGTAAGTCGATTTCCTGAAATTGTGCGCCATGGCCGACACCCGGAAATTACGCTCGTAGGCTGCCGGATACTCCTTGATGTCGGAGTCTTGATTGGCCGTCGCAAAAATAACCACTCCCCCCTTCATGGGGCCTGTCTGGTTGCCGTTGGCGTCCATACCGGCATTGTCGATAAAATAATCTATACCGACCCGGTTGGCCGAGTTTAAAAACTGCTCGTCACTCAACCTTCCGCTCGTCCAGCTATTCTGCGCAATAACCGCCCCGTTGTCTGCGGCATACCGGTACATATCCGGCGTCGAACGGCTCTGTTCGGCCCCGTTGTTCATGTGGAACATCTGGCAACTCATCAGACGAACCCCGTCTCCTTCCCCGGATCCGCCGGCAATGCCGCACACACCGGTACCGTTGCCGTTCACCGCAGCGACTGTTCCGGCTACGTGGGTGCCGTGCGAATGCTGTGTAATGGCTACGTTGCCCCACCCGTTGCCTGTATTGGTACGGGTCACAAAATTGACGCCGTACACGTCGTCTATGTAACCATTGTTATCGTCGTCCACTCCGGCCGTTCCGTTCCGTTCCGCCTCGTTGATCCACATATTGTCCCACAGATCGGGGTGGTCGTACTGGATGCCGCCGTCCACAATGGCCACGATCACCTCCGGGGAGCCGGTTTCGATCTTCCACGCCCGGAAGAGGTCGATGTCCGCACCTGCAATAGCCCCGGTCAAATGGTTGTAAGTTCCCGCCTCGCCGGCATTGTGGTAGTGCCACTGCTCCTGCAGGCGCGGATCATTGAAAGGAAGCGCCTCATCCGCTGTCGGTTGCGCTCCGCCCCGGGTCAGCAAAAGAGGTTGAAAAAGAGGCAACAGGCGGTGGAAGTTCGGATACGAAACATGGGACTGCAAACGCACTTCGGGGATGGTTTCCACGTACTCTATCTCCATCTGCCCGTCAAACGTTCCGGCCATGGAACGGGTCGGGATCCCTTCGTCGAAGTAAACGTCGTACCACAGGTGCAATCCCGCCTTGCGCTGCCGGGCCTCAAACTTACCTCCCACCTGGAAAACCGGTTCCATCCGGTAGACCCGGTTGTCGGCCATGATTTCGTCCAGCGTTGTCAATCCGGTCGAAAGACCGCTTCTGGTCTGAATCACGTTCAGCTTCCGGACAGCTTCTTCGGTAAATTTCACCCGGACATGTCCTTTTTCCAAAGGATGCTCTTCCGGCAACTGAGCCACAGACGGTTCTTCATCCAACCGGATGTCATCTTTCTGGCAGGCAGCCAACCCCACCGATAACCCCACTAACAGGGCAGGAAAATATAGGAATCGCTTCATCGTGCTCTATTTAAATTATTTGTTTTTAGTCAAAACCACATCCCTTATGCTGTAATCACGAAGGCTTGCACGCACATCTGTATCAGCGTAATAAAAAATTGCATTCAAGACCGCCCCCGGCTGCCAAGTTATAGTTCTAAAATCTTTGCTGGCTGTTGTCGGCAGCGTTTGCGTTTGATTGCTGCTGCTGTACTCAAATTTTATATTGTAAAGCACATTCTGATATACGCGAGAACTTACTGTCTCCAATAGTTGTACCGTGATCGCTCCCGTATTGACGTCAAAATTTAATGTATATTTGATCGGTGTGTTATAATAACTACCTGTCGTTCTACAAATAAATTTTTTCAGGTAGTTGGCATCCTCCTCTTCCGGCGTATCTCCTCCGGAGATAATAATTGTTGCCGTTTTAGGAGACCTGCCTTCCGCATCGGTTTGGGTCATGGTCCACTCTCCCATCATGTCGTCGTACAGTTGCCGGAAATCAAAGCGGTCATTCACTACTGTTACCGTGCAGAGCGAATCTTTTGTTTTTTCCGCCGAACCCGTGATCTGTCGGATGTACAGTTCAAAAGAGCGGTCGATGTCGATCCGGTCGTTGTCGATCATCTCGATCTCGACCTCTTTCAACGTTTCTCCCGGCAAGAATGTAAACTCTGTCGCTGCAACGCTGAAATGTTCCCCTTCCACGGCCTCTCCGTCGCGCACGCCGATCACCACCGAAACCGGGGTTTTCTGCACAACGTTCAGGCGCAACGGCACTTTCAATGTTTCGGTATCACTTTTGTAGGCAGAAGTATCCCGGCTGCCGAAAGAGAGTTGAACAATCCGGTCCTCGTTGAGAATAGTCGTTTTGCAACCGCCGAACACTTCCGAAATCTGAGAGAAAGCAGAGGAGAGTAAGCCGATCTCAAAAACCCGGTTCGGATTCACCACATCATCGTCCACAATCTCCACCAAAACCATTCCCGCCACCTCTCCGGCCGGAATAACGTACTCCGTTTCCGGCAATATATAGTGTTCCCCTTCCACAGCGTCCCATTTCGGCAGAACGCCGACGGTAAAACGGATATCTTCCGTATGTGGCCTGCTCAACTCCACAGGTATCTGCAGGAAACCTTCGTCTTCCGTCACCGACATCAGGGAATTCCGGAATCCAATGGTCGGGAAAGCAATCGAACTCTGAATGACTATCCGGCAAATCTCCGCCGATTGCACAATGCCGGCATGCAGGGCGTCCACTAATTCCACGGTAAAGATCCGGTCGTAAAAAGCCTCGCTCCCCTCCGTAAGCAGCACGTCGAAGTATCCGGCGGTGCTTCCGGCCGGGATCGTGATGCGCTTGGCGTAAAAACGGTAATGTACGCCTTCGACGGCGCCGTCTTCCGATTTTACCGCCAATTCAACAGCCACATCCCGGGTGGAAGGAGTGGACAAAGAAACCGGGATCCGCACGGGGGTCATGTTTTCCGTCACATTCAACTGCGGCGTCCCAAAGGAGACGTACACAGGGAGAGCAGGATTGGTCGTGGAGTCCTCACAGGCCCAAAACACCCCGTTGGAGAGGAGGAGCAGGAGGAGTAACTGGATGTATTTTTTCAAAGGTTTCATACGTTATCTGTTTAACCGGTTACAATCTTTTCTTGAACGAAAGCAATCCTTCGTAAGGCACGGAAGCCCCGCCTTCGCAAATGCAAAGCACCGTGTGGTCGTCCAATACCACTGCATCTGCAAAACCGGTGTAAAACCGGTAATAGGAGTATCCCGTAATGGAACTTGCCTTCTCGGGTTCCGACCAGGTCTCCCCTCCGTCACGGGAAACTGTGACGGTCATCCCTTCGCAAAGATCCGGCCCGTTGTAACTATACAATTGCTTCCGTTGGGGCAAGTCATTGCCGATCGTGGCTCCGACAGATCCCAAGCCGAAATCGGTTCCCCGGTAAAATCCGGTCGCAGTAAAATGTACCAAAGTTCCGTCCGCTGTCTGTACGGTCGCACCGGAAGAGGCTTTTCCCATCGTCCCGGCCGGGATCGTGGCACCTGCCGGCACCGTCCAGTTCAAACCGTCTGTGCTGGTACTGACTTTGCGGGATTCCCCCACTCCGTTGTGGGCAATGTACATAACAACCTCTCCGTTTATCTCCACCAGGTTGGCAAACCGGTTCCGGTTACCCTCTATCAAAGCGCCTTTCTCCCATGTCGCCCCGTTATCGGCAGAAGCCATCGTCAGCAAAGTACCCAACCGGCCGCTCTCGCATTTCAACGGAAGTATCAGGGTGTTATCCGCACACAGCAAACCGCGCCCTCCCTGAGTGGTAACAAAGTAACCGTCTGTCCGGGCGTCGATCTCCCGGGAGGGGCTCCACGTCCGCCCTCCATCCGAAGATGTTTTCGTGAAAATAGCGTAATTACCTCCTAAATGTCCGGTTCTGTCCACCGTGTAAAACAGGTGTATCTTTCCTTCAGCATCCGTTACCACCGTCGGGCGCAGGTTCACACTGTTGTCTCCCCGCACAACCGGAGCGGCATCGCTCCAACTCTCTCCGTTGTCGGATGAGCGCTTCATCACAATATCCGTAGCATTGCTCCGGAGCGCCGTCAAAGAGGCGGACTGCAAAGCATTCTCCCTGCGTCCTTCTGCAAAGAGCAGCAGCTCATTCCCGCTCTTGATCACAGCGGGAGCCTGTATGTTGACATACCCGCTTTCGTGCTGCGGTGATACCACCTTCTGTTCTTCGTAATCCCCCTCTATGTAAAGGTCGAAAATACGGATCGCATTTCCCCAGGGAGTAAAGACCGGAGCAAACGACTGGTCGGTAAAATTAATGGCCTGCACCCAGGTGGTTATGCCGTTTATCCGGCAATAGACAAAACCGTCCACGTGAACCAACTCGAATTCAAACGGTTCTCCCGGAGCAAAATGATAATAACAAGGGTAGTAGGCAAAATCTACCGGATGGATCAAACCGTTCCTGTAAAAAAACAGCACCGGCCTGCCGGCGTCCTGCCAGTCGAATCCCATCATCAATCTTCTCCCCCACTCGGTATTGGCTTCCCACGAAATGACCGAACGGGTGTTATTTCCCAAAGATTCAAAGGTCAACCGCGCATACATGACCCAGTTGTGCCCTCTTCCTATTTTCAGAAATTGCCGCAGGGTCAAATCGTTGGCTTCGTAGCTGAACTCATTCCCGCCGAAATTATCTTCGTCGTGCAAGGCGTAGAATTTTTTGTGCTGCCGGCTGCCGAAAAAGGAGCGCCCCACACGGTCTGTACCTTCGTACCAGGAGAGTTGGTCGTTTCCGATTTCCGGCGCAAAATCGGTGTACCCCCGGGTAGCCAACCGGGTGTAGTCCGGTTTTCCGGCTTTTACGACGTAGACACCTCCCGTACGGTCTGCGGAAAAAGGATAAGGCAAATTGTTCAAATTTACCGAATCGACCTCTCCATACGGGCCGGGTTTGGAAAAATGCTCCGGCTCGTAGCAACCGGCCAGCAATATCACTAAGAGCAATGGCCAGTATGTTCGTATGTTTCTGCTAACTATCATATATCTTACATTTGTCTTGATTCGTTCCTCGTTGTTTGCTATTTCCACCTTTCGGGTTCTATGGGAAGGTACCAGTTTTCCGGATCGCTTAACCGTTCGATAACCGCCGCCTGTTGTTCCGCCGGATACTTCCTGGCCACCGAATGGGCGATCATGCCGGTTCTTCCGAACACCTCTTCCATCAGCAGCAGATCGTACCACCGTTTCCCCTCAAAAGCGGTCTCCCGGGCTTTTTCTTTAAAAAGCATATCTTCCAGACTGATCAGATCCATCGGGATTTCTCCCTCCAGATATACCAGAAGCTCCCGGGAAGCGCGTACTCTGTTGAGCATTTCAAAAGCCGCCCCGGAATTGCCGAGCCGGTTTTCGGCGATCCCCTTCATCAGGTATACCTCCGAAGGGTGGTACAGGTGCCAGGGAGCCGTACTTTGGTAAGGTTCACGCATGGCCTTGCCCTCTTCGTCCCGCCCGATGTATTTCCAGATCACATCTTTCCGGTTCACGCGCATCCAGGAAGAACGGCGGCGCACATCCAACGATTCGTCAAAGATCCGGTCGCAAACTTCCATCTGCGGTTTCAGGTAATAAGCACCGCCGTCGGCCTCCACGCTGGAGGTAAATTCCTGCAGGCGGTTGGTGTTGAAAGCGCCGGCATACTGGTAGGTAAATACCAACAGGGTATAGTTGGCAGAAGGCATCTCCGCCACCGTATACTGTGTAGACCAGGTACTGGCTCCCCCGACACTTGTTTTGTAATTCAATACAACGTCTGCAAAGTTGGAAGCCTCCCGGTATTGCCTGTTCCACAACGCCACTTCGCATGCCAGGGCGTAAGCCGCATTCAAATTAGCCCGGATCAGTATCTGCTCAGCTCTCGCAGCAAATCCGGGATTCCACTGCAACTGGGCAGACGGCTGGAGCAACACCAATGCTTTGTTCAAATCGCTGATGATCAGTTTCCAGATCTCCTGTTTTCCGGCCGGTTGCAAGGCAATAGCTCTCAATTCTGCCGCATTCAGATCCAATGTATTCATGTGAACGGTATCGTTCTCCCGGTTCACGTACGTCACCTGTTCGGCGATCTCATTCTGTACCAAAGGCACCTCTTTGAAATTCCGCACCAATTGGAAATAGCACCAGGCCCGCAGAAAATAAGCCTCTCCGTAAAACGGGTTCAGCCGGTAAGGTGTCACAACGTCCTGGGGTTTCACTTTCGGAATGTTGTTCAGGTGGTGATTGCAGCGGGCGATGGTTTCGTACAGAAATCCATAATCCGTGTAGGGATTCAGTGTAGAGACCTGGTTGTTTACAAATTGGGAAACGAAAACGTCGTGCCCGTCTCCTTCCGTCACCATGTCCGCCCGGGCCGATCCCCAGAGCAGCAATTTGTGCACCTCCGGAGCCAAGGGAGCATACAATCCGTAGGCCGCTCCGTTCAGGTCGTTGACATTTTTGTAGTAATCACCGGCCGGCAAACCGTCCGAAGGATCTACGTCAAAAAAACTGTTGCACCCGGACATCCCGAAGAGGCACACCGACAGTGTCAGATTTCGCAGGGTATATCGTATCATATTCATCGGATTTCTATTCATCTGTTTCTGTTATAAAGCGAATTTCACACCAAACACATAGGAGGTCGGATTCGGATTGGCCCCGGTGTCGACTCCCCGGAACAGGGGATCGATGTCGGAGAAAATTTCGGGATCAAATCCCTTGTATCCCGTCACCGTAAAGAGGTTCGTACAACTGAACGAAAAATTGATCCCTTTCAGGAAACCGGTCGTATTCCGCAAGGGCAGGTCGTATTGAAGGGAGAGGTTTTTCAATTTCAGGTAACTGCCATCCTCTACCCACCTGTCCGAAGCGGCAAAGTTGCCGGAAGGATCTCCGTAAGCCAACCGGGGCAGTCTGGCCTCTTCGGGATGCGTTTCGTCTATCCAGCGGTTCAAAACGTTCACGCTCTGGTTGCTGTAGTCCGTCATGGAGTTTAGTTTCTGTTCCAGCAGGTTGTATACATCGTTCCCGCAACTGTAAGTAAAGAGCGCCTGGAACCGGATCCCTTTCCACGCAAGGAGCGTACCGAACCCACCGTAAAAATCGGGGAAAGGATTCCCGATCACCTGACGGTCCAATTCGTTGATAACATCGTCCCGATTGACGTCTTCCATCCGGTAATCTCCGGCTTCGAAGGGAGTGAGATCAGCCCGTTTCAGATCGACCTCCGCACTGTTCCGGAAAATGCCCTGTACCTTGTATCCGTAAAACGATCCCAACGCCTCTCCGTTCTTAGCTACCCCCATGAAACCATCCGTCTGCCGGACAATCTCTCCGTTGTCGAGGTCTTTTACTTCGTTTTTTAACGTGGAAAAGTTGGCAAAGAAATTCCAGGTAAAATGATCCCGGCGAAACAGATCCGCTGAAAGAGAGGCTTCCAATCCCTGATTGAGCACATTTCCCTCGTTGTTGTACTGCGGATCCAGTCCGATCTCTATCGGAAAATCACGTTGGGTCAGCATACCGGTGGTTTTCCGGTAGTAGTACCCGGCAGTAAGTTCTACCCTGTTGTCGAGCCCCCGGAGACGCACACCCAAATCATAGTTGTTGGTAATTTCCGGTTTCAGGTCTTTGTTTTCCACGTTCCCCAGATAGACGCCGCCATACGTATAATAGCTGGTCGGTTTATACATCCGCAGGTAATAGGCTCCCCGGATATCGTGATTTCCGGTACGTCCCCACGAAGCATACAAATTCACCGAGCTGCCCGCCGCTTTCAGGAGTGTTCCGTCCACCTTCGCCCCGGCATACAACTCCCAGGAACCTGCTTCCCCAAAGTTGGACGAACGCTCCATGTTCAGGTTCAGTCCGACATTCACCTTGTTCCACAGCGCCAATCCGCCGTTCAGGTAGAAATTCATCAACCGGTGCTCAAAACGTATGTTGGCCACCGAGTCGGTGAGGGTACCGTTCTGGACGGATACGATCTCGTCCGTTGCCGCATTGACGGAACGGGCGTAAATCATTCGCTCCTGATAAGTTTCCATATCGAAACCCAGTTTCCCGTTGTATGTCAGCCACTCTGCCGGTTTCCCGTTCCGTTCCAACCAGAAATCCCCGCGAAGCACGTATTCGCTGTAAGTACGCTTGGAGTTTTGCCGGCGGATATAATGATCGGGTACGATCCCGAACGCTTTGCGGTGCAGTTTTTCAATAAACGAATTGTAGGAAACCACCAAATCCAGATTGGCGGATGTTTTGGGCAGGAACATCCAGTTGGCTTTGATCACAGCATCAATCCGGTTGGAACGCCCCGTGTTCTGGATCCCCTTATCGACTAAGTACGGATTGCTCTTGTTCAATACATCGTAATCCGCCAGGCGATTGGTAAATACCCCTGCATCTGTGTACTCGTAGGGAGACATAAAGGGCGCTTTGGTCAATGCAAGGTAAATCGGGTTGACGTCCCAATCTGTTCCCCCTCCCAAAAAGCGGGTATTTCCGTAGTTGTACGAGAAAAGGTTGGTAATTTGTATTTTCGGTGTGATCCGGTAATTGAGATTGAGCCGCATATTGAAGCGCTGATCCTTCAGGGCGTCCAACGTTTCGTTCTCTGCCGTGTATCCCAAACTGAACAGGTAGCGCGTATCACCGTCTCCCCCCTTCATTTTCAGGTGTACATCCGAAAACGATCCGTTCCGTTTAAACACCTCCATCCAGTTGGTGACGTGGTTGTATTTGGGATGCCTTGCGTCAAACAGCGGGTTGTTTTGCAGATCGGCTTCCGGTATGCCCCTGTTTTGCATCATGGCATAGAGATAGGAACGGAATTCGGTCGCATTCAACATATCCCGGCTGTAGTTGTTTTGGCTAAAACCGGTTCGCAGGGTGAGGTCGATACTGGAAGCGCCGAGGTCTCCCTTGTCGATGTTCACATAAATGATCCCGTTTCCGGCTTTTCCTCCATACAACGAAGCGTCATACCCGTTGTTCAGGATCCGGATGTCCGCCACGTCCAAGGGGTTGATAAAAGCCAGATTGGTCCGCGTCAATCCGCTCGAAAAGGAAGAGATGTGAGGGATCTGCCGTACCGGTAACCCGTCCACAATAAAATAAGGCGCTGTACCCAGATTGACGGAAGTGACCCCCCGCAGCATCAACAGGCCGGCATTGCCTGCCGTACCGTTTCCGCTGTAGAACACGCCGGCTTCCTCTCCCATAAGCCCCCGATCCAGATACATGACCGGTTTTCCCAAAAAAGTCGCGCGCCAATCTCTTGCCTGAACCGTGTCTGCCAGCTCTTGTTCCTGCGCCTGCACAAAACCGGATCCCCCCGCCAGCACCAAAATAAGAGCGCTTATATTTTTCAAATTCAGTTTCATATGTCGTCTTTTTACTTTTAGTATACAGGAGAAATTGAAACATCCGGGATCAATTCAATGATATCCATCACCAAATTTTTAGACTCCAATACCTGGTATCGCAACCTGACCGTATCCATCTGAAGCATCTCTATCTTTCCGCAATCTCTCATTTTCAATACCGTATATTCCGGAAAATCCACAACGGGTGTCGTCATGTTGATATTTTCCGTCACAACACTCCCTTCGTGGTACATGGTCAAATTGGAACATACACTGTTGTTGTAAATCATACGCACCTGGTAGATCCCCGGCACCACATCCGGAATGTAGATGTTGAAGGCGTCCCCCACCTGGGTGGTATTGAACATACAAATAGGAGGTTCCGGCTGGTTGATACCCTGGTGGAAACTGGCCCCCCCTACATTTTCAGAAACGAAAGCAGGCGCTTCTGCAAATACGTTCAGGGTATATCCCTTGCGTGTATTTGTCCTTCCGTAAAGGTTGTACCGGATAATCCCCGGCGTATGCAACCGGATGCGGAGCGGTACGCCCATGGAGTGATAGACCCCGTTCAACGCATTGGCATTGACCGGATAATCGTTCATGGAACTCAGGTAATCTTTTTGGTTGACATAGAAACGGATCTTTCCATTGTCAAAATTGAAAGTCGTCACGTCTTTTTCATACAGGGTCTGGATGCAACGGCCGTCCAACTGGTTGAGGAAGGAACGCTCCCCCGGGATGATGTGATAACTGAGCCACTCCCGGAGGTTGGAGATCGTATCCGGATTCAGTGCAATGGCCGGATCCGCGTTTTGAAACACCCTGTCCGGCTCTACCAACACGGTCACTAAACTGTCTTTCAGGTAAGGCAAAAAACCGTATTCTTCAAACAGCCGGAGCATGATGGTATAACCTCCATTCGCCTGTAACAGGTCGTAAACGGTTTCAACGGGGGCTGCCAACACTTCGGTCAATACATTAATGTAGCCGTTCCGGGTCTCCACATTGGACAACGTATCGACGATCACTGCCGTATTATTTAATTTCAGCGCAGTGAAATCGGTGATGTCCACTGTCAGGAAATAATCTGTCCCCATCATGGTATGTTCGCTCATCTCTCCTCCCTGGAAGGAATTGGTGTTGATCTTGGCCTCCAGGGTGTGGTATTTCATGTAGTAGAGCCAATACTCCGGGGACATCTCCTCAAAACCGTCGATCCGCAACCGGGCGAACAACCGCTCGAAAGCCTCGTTTGTCGGGATAAAAGCCGTGTAGCTCCCGGCCGTAGAGAGGGTGCTGTAAAAGCCGGAGTAGTCGCTGATCTCCTTGTACAGCGAGAATTCCGGACGGATCCGTACCCAATCGTATATCTGCATCTCTTCCGTGTTCTCATCAAAACGCCTGTCCGAGAAGTTATCGTCACATCCTGAAAAGGGAAACAAGCCCAAGAAAAGCAGGAACAGGCAGGTGACGGTGGCATATATAGGGTGTCTTTGCATAATTCTGTGTTTTAAATGGGTACAACTTACGCTTCTTTTGATTTGTAAAATTCTTTCTGTTTCAATTCCCGGTTCCGGTTTTGCACCTCATCCCGGTAATAGGGCAAAAACCACCCCCTGGGATCCGTGAGCCGCCCCTTCAGGACTAATTCATTTATATCCATGCTGGTAGAAGCGATCCGGTCCACCAACAAGGTATGATATCCCGAATTCAAAGCAATCCGGACCAATGTGAACCACTGTTTTCCTTCATAGCCCAACTCCGCCGTCCGTTCGCAGATCAGTTTGTCCAAAAAGAGTTCTCCGCTACCGAATTCCGCCGGGATCGCTTCGGGTAATCCCGTTGCCCTGCGGATGGTATTGACCGGCTTCAGCGCCTCTTCGTATTCTTCCAACATCGCCAGCGCCTCCGCTTTCATCAACAATACTTCCCGGAAACGGTAAAAAATAAAATTCAACTTCGCTCTCCCCTCTCCGTCGCGCATCACGTAGACAGCGTTTTCCGCCGATATCGCCAATTGTTTCATAATATAAGGAAAAAGGACGCCATAGAGATGATGAGCTCCAATGGTCCGCTGCATACGGACAGTATCCGTTGTAATAAAATTTCCTCTCGACGGATAAGCTTTGCGCACATCTAACACATATCCGATATAATTAGGGTCGGTATTATAAAAAAGAGTGAAGAGCGCATTACTGCTGTACCGGGAATCCAAATATTGGTATTCAAAGATCGATTCTCCGGAATTCCCCACGCTGAAGATGCTGAACCAACTCTCCGCGTCCACCATCCGGTTCGTATACACCTCTTCCAATTCTTCGCACAAGGCAATGCAGCTCCGGTAGTTGTCATCTCCTCCCCGCCACAGTTTCACATCAGCCCATAATGCCTTGACCGCATTTTTGGTGATACGTCCGTAGTGCTCCTCCGGACTCACAAACTCTTCCGGCGCATCCCGGAGAGCTATCTTCAAATCTTCTTCAATAAAATCCAGCACTTCGTCCATCGGAAGCGCCGGAGCCGTTGTGGGCTGTGCATCCGATTCGTACGGCTCTTTCCACACCGGCACATCCTGAAAGGCACGCACCAGGTAAAAATAGTGCAGGGCGCGCAAGGCGTACACCTCTCCTTTCATGCTTGTCACCTCCTCCGGCGTCACACTGAAATCGTGTTTCAATACCTCTTCCGCATTGGCCAAAAAGGAGTTGGCATAATTGATCCCCATGTACGACTGAGACCAATCCGCATTGCTGTTTGTCGTAACGATATCATGCCGTATCAGCCGCCGGTCGGCATCTGCCGTATTGCCGTTTTCGGTATACAAATGAGAGCGGAAATCTCCCCAGCGTATATACCGGGTAATGCAACTTCCCAACCCCACATATACCCCGTTCAAAGCCGCATCCAATTGATCCCGGCTTTTCCAGTAATCCTTTTTCAGTAACTGATCCGGAATGTCTACCGTCAAAAAGTCGTCACATCCCAGCATTCCTGTGCACAACAGCAGGATTCCGGTCATCGCGTGTTTTAACTTTCTCATATCTTGTAATTTTTCTTTAGAACGTTGCTGTCAATCCGACCGTAAAATGCCTGGAAGTCGGTGTGCTCTGGTTGTCGATACCGACTTTTACCAATTTCCCTTTATCGGGGGAAATTTCCGGATCAATACCCTTGTATTTGGTCCAGGTAAAGAGGTTCATACCCGACAGCCACAGATTGATGGAGTTAAAGCCTATTTTTTGGCAGAAATAGGGATTCACGTTGTAGGAAAGCGAGGCCTCCTTCAGTTTCAGGTATGAGGCATCTTCTATCCAGCGGGTCGAAGCCGTATAATTTCGGACGCAGTAATCCTCCGCTCTCGGCATATCGGTTACATCACCCTGCTTTCTCCACCTCCTGAGCACCGACGTAGCCTGGTTTTTCTCACTGTCCATCGCTTCCAGGTCGTACCGGGCGCCATTGATGACATCCTGGTCCAAACTGTAGTAAAAGTTCAACGCAAGCGTCCACTGCTTCCAGGTAACCGTATTCCGGAAGGTTCCAAAATACCCGATGGATGCGTCTCCGATCTGCACAATGTCCAATTCATCGATCCGCCCGTCCCTGTTGATATCTTCGTAAATCATGTCCCCGCCTATGAACGTATTTCCATTCGAATACGTCATCATTTTAGCGGTTCCGTCGGCATTGTACACGATATTTCCGTTAAAATCCCGGACGGCTGCATCTTCGTCCCGGGCATACACCCCTTTAGCCCGCAACCCCCAGATGGAACTGATGCTGCTTCCCACCTCCACTTTGGAGCGGAAACCGCCATAACCCAGATCTTCGGTATATCCTCCCGACTCATCCAGGCTCTCCGGCATCTCCAACAGTTTGTTCCGATTGCCGCTGATGCTGTAATAGAGACTCCATTTTAACTGGTCGGTACGAATGGGCAACACGGTGAAACCCACTTCAAATCCTTTGTTTTCCAACGAACCGAAATTGACCATTCTGTTTTTCCAGCCGGTCGTTGTAGAGATCAATTCGTTGACCAGCAAATCCTTTGTCGTACTGGTGTAGTAGTTGGCTTCGCCGCTGAAACGCCCGTTAAACAACTCCCAATCCAATCCGTAGTTGTATTCGTATTTGCGCTCTTCCCGCACCTGGTCGTTGGAGAATTTGGAAATGTTGGTATAGGGTTTCCCCAGATAACCGTTTGCCCCGGTATTGTACGTGACGGAAAGCATCGCGTCTATATTGGGCATCTTTCCGGCTATCCCGTACGAAAAACGGGGTTTCAGCAAACCGATCCACTCTTTGTCTTTCAAAAACGCCTCTTCGTTCAGGTTCCAGTTGAACCCCACGGTCGGATAGATGGAGAACGGATTGTCCTTGCCGAATTTGGAAGAACCTTCCGTGGTCAGCGATGCATTCAGAACATACCGGTCCAGCAACCGGTAACTGCCGTGCAGCACGAACTCCGCACTCGTCGTATTAGTCGACAATCCGCCTGCAGAACCGATCATAACCGCCGCCTGGCTCTCCTGCAGGTCGGAAGAAGCGCTCCGGTTGTAGGTCAGGTAGGTACTCTCCTTCAAGTAGTAGCGGAAGGTGGCTACTCCCGTAAAGGTCAGGTTCTGTTTTTCTTCCGTCAAGGGCCGGAAGATGGCAGTATTTTTGTTTTCCAACTGCATGGTGTACTCGTCGTCTCGCCGCCCGTTGTTGTAACTGGAATGGTGTTGGTATACGCCCAATGCTTCGGAGGGAGCAAAAAACTCGTTCCCCGTCTGCCGGTAATCGATAGCGACCATACTGGTCAGGTTTAACTTACTGTTCACTGCGAAATCCAAGTTCAATTGAGCGGTAAAATTGTTGGAACGGGCTTCGTAAGTGGCATTGTCCACCATGGCGATCGGATTGTACATGTAAGTCCCGATGCTGGGGATCACATTCCCGCCCGAACCTTCGTCCCAGATGTAGTACTCCGTCCCGTTCTGGTTGTACACCGGCAGGAAAGCCGCCCGGTTACGAGCCAGCGCCCTCGGATGCAGTTTCACACTGGCCCATCTGTTGAACCCGTTGATCGGCCACTCTTGCGAACGCTTGTCCGTTAAGGTATTGGAGTAAGAAAACTTGGAAGAGATCCGTAATTTATCCGATAAACGGTAATCCAGGTTCAACAGGGTAGAGAAGCGGTTAAATCCCCCCCCCTTAGTGGTTCCATACTCCGTATCGTACCCCAGACTCCAATAGTAATTCAAACGTTCCCCGCCGCCTCTTAAAGAAAAGCTGTAGTTCTGGGTAAAGCCCGTCCGGGACAACATATCCAGCATGTTTGTGTTGTTGTTGAAAAGCCAGGCGTCGGTCCGGGTCATATCTCCCCTCAATTTCGCCATATTGGCATCGCCTAAGTTATCTCCTCCCAGCCTGTTCGCCCGGGCTTCGATCACGAACATGCGTTGCTGGTCGCCGGAGAGTAGCGGGATCTGATCCGCTTCCCACTTACCGGTCGCAGTTGCTTTCACCGTAAAGGTCGGTTTTCCGCTGATCCCCCGTTTGGTCCGGATCACAATCACTCCGTTTGCTCCCCGCGAGCCATAGAGCGCAGTGGCCGAAGCGTCTTTCAATACCTCCAACGATTCGATGTCATTGGGATCCAATCCGGCAATGGTATTGTTGCTGGAACCGAAGTTTTCCAAGTCGGCCACGTTGTAATCCGATCCGATCATCTCGGCTCCGTCGATGATCCACAACGGACTGTTGTCTCCCTGCAACGAGGAAACACCGCGAATACGCAACGAGGCGCCGGCTCCCGGATCACCGCTGGCAAAACTGACCTGCAATCCGGGAGCGGCTCCCTGCAACAACTGGTCAATGGTGGTTACACTCTGCTTTTCCAGCGTTTTCATATCCACGCTGGTAACAGCCGAGGTCATGTCTTTCCACTCCTGTTGCAAAAGCCCCAGGTTCGCCCGTCTTTTTTCCGCAGTGACCACTACCTGCTCCAATAGATTCTCATCAGAGCCAAGGATCACTTCGTACATTTGCTGACCGGTATGCGGAAAGGTCTGTGTTTTTAAACCGATAAACGAGAACGAGATGTTCACCACCCCTTCCGGTACGGATAGCTTGAATTTTCCGTCTATGTCCGTAGCCGTTCCGCCCACAATACGGTTGTTCGCATTCAGCAAAATTACCGACGCCCCGGGCAGCGTTGTCGCTTTGGAGTTTTCGTAAACAACCCCGTGGATCAACGTGGCCTGCGCAAATAACTGCTGTCCGCCGAATGGAAAACAGAACAACAGCACAACGATATATTTTAGAGTTTTCACTGACATGGTTTTCTTCATTTTATTATCTGTCATCCAATACGCCGTTTATGATCTGCACCACACCGTTGGAGGCCTGCAGGTTGGTCTGCGCCGGATCGTTTACAACAGCTATATTCCTGTCTCTGATGGTGATCATCCGGAAACTGTCCCAACTCCCGGAAAACCGGATGGGCAAACCACCCAGGCTCATAACGGCCGATACCCGGCCATCCGTAAAGACCCGGCTCTGGGGCGCAATGTGAAATTCAACCAAACGCCTCGCCGCCGCCGGACTCATTTGCTGAATCTGATCCGCACTGTATCCACCGGCTTCAAACGCACTGTTCGTCGGAATAAATACCGTATACACAGAGAGTGTTACGTCCAACATTTTAGTCATTCCCGCTTTTTCCAACAACGTATTGAAATGTGAAAGTTGCGGTTTATTCTTAATGTAAGTCCGGTATATAACCCTGTTCGTGTCCGTCGCCAACAGGAGCTCAAAGATACCGTCGATTTCGTAAATACTTCCGTTCACTCCCTCCCAGGTCGCTTCCGTCGAGAGCAATTGTACAGGCCGGCTGGGATCGACGGTTTGCTTGCCTTTCCAATCGTAAAAGAATCCGTCTTCGTAGAGGATGTATCCATGGGGCGCCGGATAAAAACGGTGCTCAAACTCCCCGTCCGGAACGTTGAAATTCAAAATCCCGGCTCTTAAACGGCCTCCCAGCGTATCCTGATAATTTGCCGGCCAGGCGTCAATGCCGTATTGACTGTTGTCCGGATTTGTCCAAGCAGTCACAGAAGCGTCCGGTTGGATCAGGATCGTCCTCGGCGGATGCTGGTACGATTGCTTGTCCGTAGCTCCGGGAAACAACCAGCCGTCCTGGATCATCCGCTCCCAAAACCGGTACTTTTTGTAGTTGATGTACAAACCGGCCTCCACGCTCTGTAAAGTCGGGATCTCCGGCATTTTGTCCACTTTGTAAATCACACCGTTGCTGCTCAGTATCCCCCGTGGATTCATCGTTGTAATATCATTTCCAATGGGAAATACAGAGGAATTATCCATAATCAGGTAGGGATTATTCCGAACGATGTCGCTGATCCCCCAGCACCTGTTAGCCACCTCTTCTTTCAGGAAACTTCTCAGGATATCCACTTTGAGCGACCGGGGGATGGAGTCGTAATGTACCAACTGATCCGGGTTCATATAGGGTTCCAATTGAGCCCGTATACTCTGGTCCGTCGGTGCAAACATAACAAACAGCCTGGTCTCATCGGCAATGTCTGAAACCTTTCCGATCGCAGCCGTGCTGATGTTGTAATACTTGGTCTGGGTGGTATCAATATAACCGGTCAGGGGATCCATCCCCCTGGATTCGTAATTGTAAAACTCATCCAGCCACGAATTGAGTATCGAAAACTCCGGATCGGCTGCCAACGCCTCATCGATCCGGGGCGCCGGATTCAGCGGTCCGTCCAACACATGCAATACACCGTTAGACATGGGAATGTCGCGTTCCGTCAAAGAAACCGGTACATTTTCCACCACAAAACCGGCTCCGTCTCCCCCGCGCAGGTATACATAGTCGTAATTTCTGGCCCTGAAATAAGGTTCGGTAAATATCCGGATGTATTTGCCCGGATTTTTGTCGTCCCCACGGGTGGAGAAAGTTACCTGCTGGCTGTAAGCAATATTGTATCGCCAGGTGTTGTCAAAGTGTTCGTATTTCTTCTCGAAGTCGTAGAGATACCATTTGTCTACCAGGAAGTGGTAATTGACGTATTTGATCAATTCGCGCTCCGGCATGTCGGCTACCGTCCACCCCTTTTCCGTCAGCCAGGATTGTACATGCTCATCCCTGGGAGCCAGACAGGTATAAAGACCGGACTCGTTCAAAGTCTTTTCCAACTGCGCTCTCCGGATCATGGCAACGAAAAGTTCGTGTTCCCCGCGACTTTCCAACAATTGGGTTACACTCATTCCCATAGATCCGTCCCCGGAATTGTAGTGATCGTCGAACTCTTCCCGGCATCCCGCCAACAGGACGATCAAAATAGCCGTACATAGTTTTAAGACATACTTTCTATTCATAATAACCTTCGTTTATTTTTCATTCAACGACATCTGCCCCGTACAGACTGAACTCCGCCAGGCCCGCATACGTGGCGTCCCCGGAACCGGGAGTTGTAAAACGCAGCCTGACATACCGGAATTCCACCGGATTGGGGAAAATGAAGCGTTGCAATCCCTTATTCGATTGATCCATGGTGATGGAAGCAAAATTCTTCCAATCGGCATCCGCCGCCGTAGGCGACTGATTATTGCCCAGAAATTCTATGCTTCCGGCCATGATCTTGGTCTGTCGGTGCTGAAGATCTGTTTCTTCCAATCTTTTTCTGCTCCCTAAATCAAATGTCAGGTAGTGATTCGGAAAAGTCTGCGTCGGGGAACCCTGCCAACGAGCATGCCAATAAGTGTCGGCCAGACCGTCCAACACATCCCTGGCTCGTCCGGTAGTTCCTTCTCCGGTCTCTGCTTCCGACGAAAAATTGGCAACCGTCCAACGGGAACGATCCAATTTCCCCGCTTCGACTTTAAAGAATTTCACTAAAGTGGCGGGTGATGTATTCCCGTATACATCCGTTGTGGTAACATACACATCGATGGATTGTGTCCCGGTCACCTTGGATGCGATCGGCACGAATTGTGTGCCCGAATGATTGGCCGGAACCAGGATCTCCGCAGAAAAATCGTTCCCGTTGATGTCTGTATACCGGATCTCTACATAGAATTCCGTATTGTATTCGTTGTCCCACTGGATATTCATTCCGCCGAGATCCGTCGTCAGTTTCACCTTCCCGTTAAAAATATTCACCAACGGCTCTTTGGCCGCCGCGAACATAACAATCGGCTCCGATGTTTCTCCCCGGGCATTGTAGGTGACAAACCGGAATTCATACGTCTTGCTATCCGAAAAGCCGTTGATCACGCACTGGTTCAGTTTGCCGTTCACCAAAATTTTTCGAACGTTTGCATTCGCGTCCACATAAGAGATGTCCGTATAGACTACCGGCACCTCCGGCAAATTCCACCGGAACAGGATGGATCCGTTGCCGGCTTCATAGTTTATATTGGAAACCGGAGCTATTTCCAATTTTGTCTTGTCACTGCCGCTGCAAGCTGCCAGCAAACACAAGAAAACCGGAAAGAAATACAGAAAATCACATTTTTTCATATAAAATCCGATAGTTAGTTAATACATCTCACGCACTATATATTACACATGCCTACCAAGCATGTAGGTTTTATCTTCAATTGTTAAAATTAAACACAAACGCCCTCAAAAGTATTTAAAAAATTTTAAATGCAAACGTTTTAATTGTAATTTTTCAAAGAAAATCTTTCTGCAGGTTTGTAGCGTCCCCTGCCGCTTATGATATATTCTGTTTTTTTATCCCCATAAATATCGGCAGGCAGAGAAACACCCCTGGCAACGACAGTAGCAGGCCGCCGATCGTTCCGGCGGCTAAGGGGAACCAGAATGCCTCGCGGTATCCAACCATGAAGGGGATAAACCCCAGTACGGTGGAGGCAATTGTCAGGAAAACCGGCCGGATCTTTGCATTCCACGCTTTCAGGTAAGCCTTTAGCGGCGTCAGCCCCGACCGGTTCCGCCGGATGTTGTTATATTCGTTCAGAAGATAAATATTGGCATTAACGCTGATGCCGGTAAGGAGGATCAAGGCGGCAAACCCTCCCTGATCAAAACCCAGATTGAATAGATAGAAGGTCAGGAACAGCCCGATGAATGAGACAGGAATGATGAAGATAATTACAAAAGGCTGTTTCAGTGAATTGAACAGGATACCGGTAGCAAAATAAATGACGACAACAATGAGGAACAACAGGCTGTAGCGGCCGGAATTTCCCTCCCTCCACCAATATTGATAGCTGTCGTGTTCGGCTTTGTAGCCCAACGGCGCCGTCCGGTTAAAGCGATCGATGGCTTGATCGGTTATTCTCCACGCCTGCTGATAGGCGCCAATATACTCAAACTGTATGCACAGGCGATACTGCTGGTTCTCTTTCGCAATATTTTGCGGCGCCTGCCACTTTTCAATAGTAGCGACATCCGACAGTTTGTATTCCCTGCTTCCGATTTTTCCGGGATAATTTTCAAGGTTCCAGACATCCAATTCTTCCGACTGCCGGGCGGTGAGCACAACAGGTTCCCTCTGTTTTCCGTAAACCCAGTCGGCAGCGTGACTGTTTCTGGCAAACAAGGGGGTCAACGAGCGGTATAGTTCGATCGGCGCAATCTCTTCCTGTGCCAATTTCTCCTTGTCTAAGCGGAATACAAACTCGCTGTAATCGTTCTTGTAATAACTGAAATCCGCATCTATGGTCACCTCCTTGATGCGTCTGTACAGGAGCAGGGAGTCCTTCACAGCTTCCGCCAGTGCATAGAGTTCGTCATAATTGTATCCGAGTAATTTGATCCGGCGCGAGCCTGCCTGGTTTCTTATTTCGTTGTCGAAACCGTCCCCCAAGCCGTAGATCCTCCAACTCCCGCCTCCCAGTTCCAATGCCCGGCTGATGAGTTCGTATTGTAAGAGATGGGGAAAACGGCTGCGTTGGTGCTCCGGCACAAAGAGGATGCGGATGCTTGCCCGTTGCCCGTTTTCCACGTATGTTTCAAACTGCCTGATCTCCGGGTATTGCCGGATGTAGCTTTCCATCTTTTGGATCAGGGCGTTCATCTGTTCCTTCGTCGCGCCATTGGGAAGGGAGGCAGTCACCTGCAGGGAGGTTTCGCTCCGCTCTCCCGAAAAATAGGAACCGGTACCGACTTTCTGTGCAAAGAGGCGCATGGTGCCGCCAAGAAGCGGATCGACAATCGGTTTAATGTGTTCTTTATAAAACGTACTTCCCAGCGTTTTATTATACATTTCCGCCCAGAAAGAGGGAGGCGTTTCCGGAGTTTCTGCAAACCACCTTCCCTGTTGCGGTTGGGGACCTGTTTTCTCCGGTAGCAGGAAGACCGGCAGTCCGAAAAAAAGCACCAACAGCGCCAATAGCCACCCTTTTCTCCGGGCTGTGAACACAAGAATTTTTTCGTACATCCGATTGAAATACACAAGCCACCTCAGGCGGCATTTTCTGCTGAAACGCACTGGTCGTTGCCGTTTCCGGATGTGGAACTGTTCGATCAGGGCAGGCACAAAGAAGAGGGAGATAAAGAGGGAGATCGTTAAATTGACGATGATTACGCCGGCGAAATCCTGCAAATTGGCACGTACCTGCTCGTCCATAAACAGGATGACAGCAAGGGATCCGATGCTGGTAACAGTAGCCGCCAGAATGGCCAGAAAAGCTTTCCTGTTTCCCTGGTTCAGGATCTGGTCGGACATGATAATCAGGTTGTCGATACTCAATGTCAGGGAAATAGTCAGTCCGGCCAGCGAAAAAAGTTGCATCTCCAGCCGAAACAGGCGGTAGAAGAGAACAGCGACGGCCAGATTGACCAACAGCGAAACAATGATCAGCAGCGAATATTTCCAATTCCTGTAAGTCAGCAGGATAAACAGCAAAAGGACAAGGATGGTCAGCCCCGCCCGGAAATAAATCTTATTCATCTCGGCGGTGATGTATTCGGCGGCATCGTACAACAGGTGGAACTCGTAGCCTGCCGGGAAACTGTCCTGCAAGCTATTCATCAGCGTCTGCACCTCGTTGCTGATTTTCAATTGATTGGTGGCATCTTCGGCCGTCAGGGAGAGGTAGACGGAGTTAAGGCCGTTGATGCGGAAATAACTGGATTCCTCCTCCTCACAGGTGGTCTGCACCAATTGATCCAGATAAAGAACGACGCCCGCGCTGTTTTTTACCCGGATGAGAGCGGGATCGAAAGGCAGATTATTGCTCTCGGGCAGCAAGGCAACACGAATCCATTGCGCTTGCGCATCCTCGGATTCAATCTTTCCGATACCCAGAAAATCCCTGTCGAGACAGGAACGGACAGCCGACCGCAATTCATCCACCGACACGTCGTGCCTTTGCAGTCGGGAGTAGTCATACGTCAACTTATACACCATCCGGCTGGCGCCGGCGATGTCGATTTTATCGATACCTTTGATCTCCGACAACTTGGGTTTCAGGTGATCCTGAATGTACTCCTGTATTTGCAAGGGGGAAACGGGAGCATTCACGGTGTACCGCAGGAACGCCCGTTGGGTTTCCTGATCGGTGCCCGACAAAACGATGTACGGATAACTCACCTCCGGTGGGAGAGAGGTGCGCGCCTGCCACACCATGGTGGAGATTTCAAACCGCGCCAGATCCGGATCCGTGTGTTCGTCCAGAAATACCGTAATACGCCCGTATCCGTTGGCGGAGTAAGATTGGATCTTTTTGACGCCCCTGAAACGGGCAACCATCGCTTCCAATTTGGAGGTTGCCTCGGTTTCCACCACCCGTGCCGATTGTCCCTGCATGGTAAACGAAATGCTCACCACCGGAATTTTCCGGGAAGGATTCAGCTTTACCGGTAACTGCGGGAGCAAAAATACTCCCAGCAACGACAGGCAGCAGAAGACAACGATGACCGGGAAAGGCTTCATGTTTTATAGGATGCTGTCGAATTGAACGGATAACTCTTCCTGATTCCGGAAATCGAACAGGGTCAGTTTGCGCAACCGGTAATAATTCAGCCAGTAATTCCGCAAAGCGGAGATGTAGTTCCGTTGGGCGCTGCTTTGACGGCTGAGGGCAAAGGTCAGGCTGTTCAGGTCGCTCTTCCCGATAATAAAGCGTTCGCGAGTGATGTTGTAAGCGATAGTGGCCAGCTTCAGCGCCTCTTCCGCCCCCTGGATCATATCCTGCTGAATGTTGAAATCGTCGACCGTCATGATCACATTCTGTTCCAATGCCAGAATCTTTTGCTGCACGGATATTCTGGCCACATTCAGGTTGTTATACGCCATTTTGGCGCGGCCTTTCCGGACCCCCCAATCCACAATGGGAATCATCAAACTCAAACTGACCACATCCTGTTGAAGCAGGTGTTGGTAAGCCTCCTGAAAACGGTCGTCCACCTGATTAAATCCGACACTGGCGGAGAGGCTGGCATTGAAGTTGGAATTTTTCTTAGTGCGGTCTACTTCCCGTTCCGCTTCCAGCAACTCCTGTTTGAAAGCCAAAAAATCGGGGTGATTTTTCCGGGCATAACATACTGCCAGATCGGAGGATATGGCGATGCCGGAGGGGCGTTCAGGAAGTTCGACAGAAACCTGTACATGCTGATCAAGGTGAAGAAAAGTGACAAAACTAAACATCGCACGCTTCAAATTGATCTCCTCGTTCTTCAACGTATTGCGGGCATTGACGGCATCTAACCGCAGGGTCAGCAAATCGGCCTGCGAAATAGAGGCGATTTTGTACCTTTCCTCCCCAATCCGGTAGAGGGTATCGGACGAAGCCACATTGTCCAGCGCCATGTTGTACTCCATTTCTGCCATAGCCAAGGCAAAAAAGTATTGAATAGCCGTTTCGGAGATCTCTTCCCGTGTATAGAGGTATTGCATTTTGGCTTTTTCGTATTTAACGGGCTCTATCCTCCTGCTCCACTTAAAGGTATTGAATCCGAAGAGCGACTGCCGGTAGCCGAAGCGGATCGGCACCGAAGAAAATTGTTTCGTGTTTCCCGCACCGCCAAAACTTTGCATAAATCCCAGCTCCGAGTCGATAAAAAAAGTACCGCCGGTCAAATCCAGGTTCTGGCTGAGGGAAAGGTTTCCGTAGGAGTAGAGCGACCGCTGCTGGCGGTAGATGTCGATGTTATTCTCTGAATCATAACGCGAAGTGAACACCCGCCGGTACTCCACCGGAGTTGTCCGGAGCGACAAGGCAGGTAACCGCTCGGCTTTGAACGAGCGGAAACCCCAATAATTGGAGAGGTATTGATTCTTGGTGCGAAACGCTTGCAGGGAGCTGTCCGCCGCCAATGCAATGCTTTCATCCAGACTTAATTTCATCGTCTGGGAGTGAACCGTCCCCGGCATCAGGAAGACCAAACACCACAACCATTTATTTTTCATGGTAATAACTCTTCTTTTTTAGTTTTTAACTCTTCTTTCTGATACACCCACCAATACACCAGCGGCACGACGAACAAACTGACCGGCATTCCGACCAGCATCCCCCCGATAGTGGCAATGGCTAACGGTTTTTCCAACTGCGACCCCAGATCGTTGGTAAAGAGCAGAGGAACCATGCAAACAATCGAAGTCAGGCCGGTCATGACAATAGCTTTCAGCCGGCGCCGGCCGGCTTCGTGAATGGCCTCCATCAGTGGAAAACCCTCTCTGCGCAATTGGTTCATCACATCTATTTTCAGGATCGAGTCGTTGATAATGATCCCGCATGTCACCACAATACCGATGGCGGACATCAGATTGAGAGAGTGGCCGGTAAGCAGCAGCAATCCCAAAGCGGCGGCAATATCCACCGGTATCTCAAACATCACAATCAGGGGCTGCCTGAAATTGCCGAATTGGGCGGACAGGATAAAAAACATCAACAGTACGGACACCAGCAGGATGAGCGTCATCTCCTGCAGCACTTGCCGGTTGGAGAAAAAGGAACCGGAAAAATTCACATCCCACTCCGGCCGGCGCCGCGCCTCTGCCTTTACCGCTTCCACAATCTCTGCCGGCCGGCTGGTTTCGTAGTAATAGAAAGGCACATACTCCCCCGCTTTCCCGGCAACAACCGTCTTCAGGTCTTCGGAAGGAATAACGGAAACAAAAGCGTTCAGCGGCAGTTTGTTGCGTGTTCCGTCCGGATTGGTGGAGGTTTCGACAAGGGTATGGTTCAGGATTTCATCTACCGTTTTCTCCTCGCCGCCCAATAAAACGGGCAGGTACTGCTGCCGGGAGCGCAACAGGGCAAAATAATTCTCCTTGAACGCCGTCTGCAACGCGACACGGATAAGCTCGTAGGAGATGTTGTAATAAAGCAGTTTCTCCCGGTCGATGCGGAGGTTCAACTGCTGCTGAAAAGAGTTGCCCGCAGGCGTTTCGCCGGTCAGGACGGACAGGATCTGCTCCATCTTGCCCAACGAACCGACGTCGGTTTCCGGCGATTTCTGGCCGGTGTAGTACTCCACAACCAGATCGGCCTCTCCAGTCGAGAATATTTTTTCAAAGATCGTACCCGACGGAGAGAAACTCACCAAAGCGTCCGGATAAGTGGCTGCCAGCCAGGCAGCCGCTTGTTCTTTCAGTTGCGGAATGGCGGACGCCTGTTGGGTGCGAACGTAGAAACCGGCCTCCGATGAGGTCAACTCCTTTTCGTCGGCAAGCAAGAATTGTTGCTGCCCGATCAGCGCCGTGTTATCCTCCGAGATACCATCCAGTACGCGGGAGAGCTGCAGGCAGCGTTCGTAATTCTCCTGCAGGTGGATGTTTTCGTTCCATTCGATATCAATCAACAACTCGCTTTGCCGGATATCGGGCATTTTTTCCTTCGGGATGATCCGGAAAAAACAGTACCCCAATGGCAACATTGCCACTAAAATAGCTAAAGTCAGGGCTTTGTGGGAGAATACCCAACGGATACCATCATCATACAAACGCAAGGCAAAAGAGGTTTTTCCGCTTGATGGCGACAGCTCTTCAAGCGGGCGTTTCTTCTTCGCGGCATAAACCACTTTGTACAGCACCGGCAACAGCAAGATACCGGTCAGGTAGGAAACGCCCAGTCCGATGGTGACGGACACAGCCTGATCGAAAAAAATAGCCCCGGCAATACCGCTCAGAAAGATCAACGGAAGAAAAACGGATACATTGGTCAGCATAGAACTGAGCATCGGGACAACGATCTCGTTCGTACCCTTCACGCAAGCGTCCGGCAGGGGAAAAAAGCGGTGGCGGTATTGCCCGATGTTGTCGGTCACCACAATGGAGTTATCGATCATGTTTCCGGAAGCCAGAATCAACCCCGTCAGCGACACCACATTCAGAGAGATCCGGAACAGGTAAAAGAAGAGCAGGCTGATCACTAAGGAGACAAACAGTCCAATGCCAATGATCAGCGACGACCGGCCGTCCTTGAGGAAAACCGCGGAAATCAGGAAGACAAACAGGAAGGCAAGCAGCAGGTTTTGCAGCAGGTTGGAAAAGGTGTAGTCCAACAGTTCGGTTTGGTTCTGGGTAATGTGGAACTCAATGTCCGGAAAATCCTTCTCAAACTGCCCGATCACCTCGTTCAGCTCACGCTGCATCTGGCCGATGTTCTCTTCCGGCTGTTTGATAATCGAAAGCACAATGGAGCGTTTACCGTTGCAGATAGCCATCCCCTGCTCCTTTTCCGGTGCAAATTGCACTGTGGAAAGCTCTTTCAACTGATAGATGCGGTCGTTTTTCCGGAGGTAAATGTTTTGGATATCCTCAATTGTGCGGAGTACGGAGGTGAAACGGATCGTGTATTCGTAGTGGCCGTCACGCACCTTCATACTTCCGGGCTCAATGTTGTTGTGATTAAATGCCCATTCGATGTCGCTTAACGTAACGCCGCTGCTTTCCAGCAGGAGAGGATCGGGCGTAATGAGCACCTGTTTTTTGACGGCGCCCGAAACATCCACCATCGCCACAGCCGGCAACTGTTCAAAACGCCGGCGGATTACGTTCTCGGCAAAATCGCTCAACTCCATGAACTTATCAAGGTTCGTCTGCTCAAAGCAACGATCGGAGCGTAAGGTCAGATTGAGGTTGAACACCGGAATGTCGGCGGCACTGGCTTTAATGACCTGCGGGCGAACAGCCTCACGGGGCAGGTAATTCATGGCCAGATCCACTTTTTCGTTCACCTCGATAAAGGCCAGATCCGTATTCGCGCCGTACTCGAAACTGAGGTAGATGACGGCGCTCCCGTCGCGCGATTCACTGCGGATATCGCGTAAATTCCCCACCTGCTGCAACTGCTGGCGCACCGGCCGGACAAGAGTATTCTCCAACTCCCGGGCAGAAGCATTTCGCCCCGAAATCTGCACCGTAATTTCCGGAATGGGAATATCCGGCAACAACGATACCGGAATATTCATGTAGGTGATGATTCCCAACAGAAAAAAGGCCAGAAAAGAGAGACAGACGGCTACCGGGCGGGTAATGAGGAATCGGATCATAATTCTTCCGTCTTAATTTACCACCACTACCTGCGCTTCGTGCGCCAAATGCAGATTGCCTTCATAAATAACGCTGTCGCCCGCCTGTAATTTTTCGGTCACGACATAGCTGTCGGTGTTTTCCTGTGCTGTTTCCACGTAAACCCATTGGGCGCGATCTCCTTTCAGAGTAAAGACCACCTTGCGGTTGTTGCGCAGCAACAACGCCGATTTGGGAATCACCAGCCGGTCGCCAAGCAGTCGCTGCACACGGACTTTCACGTTCATGCCTTCGTAGAACCGGTTGTCGCGGTTGGAAACGGAAGCTTTCACCCGCACCATGCCATTGCGGTCAATCACCGGATTGATCTCCGTGATCCGGCCTTCCACCGTATAGTCCGGCTGTGAAAAAGGAGAGAGCAGCAACCGGTCGCCCGGATTAATCAGCGGAAGTTCGTTTTCCAGCACGCTGAATACAACCTCCGGGTGTTGGTTGTCGATAATCGTGCAAAAAGGATTCCCGCCGGGCAGGTTATACTCCTTGACCACAATATTGGCCACCACACCGCTGAAAGGCGCCACCAGCGTGGCCTCCTCAAATTGGTGCCGGCTGTTGGTAAACTGATTGAGGCAGTAGTCATAATTGCTCCGGATCCGGGCAATCCGCATCACTTCCGCCGGAATATTCAGGGAGTCGCTCCAAGCAAACCCTTGCCCAATCAGTGCATCCTGCAAATCCAGTTTCGCCTGTTCCAGCGCCTCTCTCGCCTGCTTCATCGCCATTTCCACGCGGAATTTATCCTGTTCGGCAATCTTTTGACCGGCCGTCACCCGCTCCCCGTTCCTGACATAGATTTTTTGTACCATATCCTGCGAGGGAAAGCGCAACTCCGCCTTATGCATCGCCATGACCGTTCCGTTGGAAATCAACTCGTAATTGAAATCTCGCCGCTCCAATCGGAGCACCTTTACCTCCGCCGGCTGCTCCTCCGCCTCCGTAAACCGATTGCCTTGCATCCGATTTGCTTCTTGATGGGAAGGGGATGCACAGCCGCAAGCCCAATAACAAAGCGCAATCATTCCGAGTACCTTTTGTATCATGTATCTCCGTATTTAACTATCAGACACTGCCTAAAATTTATTCAAGATAACTGTTCTCATGCGTTTATCCCGGTTTGTGCACATTCAATTCATTTAAATCGACATAGTATACTTCATCTGTGTCATGGTTTTGCGTATATAACCTGTTTCTAACCTGATCCAACCAGATCCGAAAAAACACACGGTCGGTTTGGAGTTCATATAACAGCTCACCTTCCCAATTAAAGACATGAATAGTGCGCAAATCCGGCATAGCATCCTCATCACGGAGCCTCCACTGCTCTTTTCCCCAATAGGCAGCATAAATGTAGTAATCATCTGCTTGTACACTGTTATAATATGCATGTGTCGATGGCAGCTTTGTTTCAAAGGAAAAATTCTTAAAGCTGTTTTTCATACGATAACCCATAATATCACCCGTATAGGTATCAAGAATGTTAATCTGTGGGAAATCATACATTGCCTGTACAATTTTGGAACCATCCGGTTTCATCGCACTCCAGGAATAAAAAAAGGATCGCGGCGAAGTCGCTTCATTTCGTACGGTCTCTGTCTTGTAAACAGGGTATTTTTGTAATACCTCGTTAGTATAAATCGTTCGTTTTTCATAAAATGGTGTACTCGCTTCCTGTTCACTCAGAAAATTGGATTGCACATAGCCCAACAACGTGTCTTTAGCTTGTAAAAACAAAAACTGGTAACTTTTGTATTCATATCCTTTATTATTAAATGCAACAATCGTGTCAAAAACACTACTGCCAGACCGGATGGATTGGTTAATGTTCCAGAAGAACAACTTCGCTTCGTTAGGAGCATACAACAACGTCATAATATCATTCTCTTTCTTGAAAAACTGGAAGATACAATTAACAGAAACTGCATCTTCAGGTCCTTGACCTCTACGGCAAAAGGATCCGATTTCTTCACCGGTATCCACATGAAAGACATTAAAAAAATAATCCGGCAATTTGGGATTCCAACAAATCAGCAGCGAATCATATATTGCAATTAATCCATAATTTAATCCGTTTAATGGAACAATTTTTGACGAAACCTTTTTTACAACCTTAGGGTTGTCATCGAAATATTGAATGTTTCCATTAAAGTAATCACGATCTTTGCTTTGGGTACAAGCGAAGGCCCCAAACAACAACATACAGGACAAAGTTTTTTTGAATGTCTTCATGGTGAATCAGTATACATAGTAACAAAACATAATCTTATAAACAACTGAAACCAAATCAACACCTGTTACTTGTTATAATACTCTACTAAAAATCTTTCAGGTGAAGAAAGGTTAAAACCGGATTCGAGTCAAATTGAAGGTCCGTACCCAGTTTTTTACTTATATCCGCATAGCTGTTGTTTGTCAAAACGGATAGATTCAGAGCGTACACCAATACATCGTTGGAAGCATACAACAAGGTTGTGGAAACCGGATAATTGATCGACTCCATGTAAGGATTGCGATAAATACAGGTTTGTTTTGCCTGGTAATTATAGTAACAATTGTATGTGGCCAATGGTATACCATATCCAGTCTCACTGAATGAAAAAAAACAAAAACGACGGTTTACCTTGAAATTGGATATATTTCCCAGATATTTCCGGTCAGCAATCAGATTGTCGTATTCCTTGGAGTCTTCTATTTCGGTAACAAAGCGATAAGGAATCGTTTTCTCTCCGAAATCTGCTTTTACAAATGGTACCACACTGTCGCCCACTAATTCATGAATAATGTTGCTGGAAGGAGAAATAAAAAAAGCCCGGCCGTCTTCGCTTTCACTGAACGTGGATGAAAAAACAGCATTCACGAACTTTTTCTGGGGAAAGAAAGTTCTTTTTACTGTTTTTAAATCGTGATCCAACAGCGTAAGGTTGTATCCGGTACCCATCTTCCCCGGAAAACAGCTATATACCCAATATCCACTGTCGGTTTTATAAAAAGAATTAAAAAAAATCGACGCTTTGGGCGTTTTCCCTATTAAATGCCCGGAGAGATCGTATGTGTAAATACAATTGCTGAACCGTTCGTGTGCGTATATGACAGACATTGTTCGATCGAACTGTACATCATTAAAGAGGCGGTATTCTTCAGGACCTTCCCCTTGCACCCCAATTTGGCGTATAAAATGTCCTTCCCTGTCAAAAAGCAGCAATTTCGTTCCCTCTGAGTCAAAAACAAGGATATGATCCTCGGTAATGTATAATTTGCTAATCTCTCTAATAAAAGCCCCTTCGGTGGTTTCAAGCGGAACAATGATAGTGGAATCAAAATATGTTCTGTAATCCAAAGCCGTCGCTTCCTGTACATGGATTGCAATATTGTCATAAGCAGACATGGCTTTCTTTTTGCACTGCACACAAATCATAAACAGGCACACAGTTCCAAATAAAAAATAGATACTCTTCATAATTATCCTCTACATTCAGGGAAAATAATAAAAATTGAATCCCAAAACACCACTCCCGGTCTTTTTATAGCTTTCGCTTTCAAAGATATGAATTTTATTAAAAAAAAACACTTTAAAGAAAAAACACGTGGTGAGTTGGTGATTCCAAGTACCTGCCGTTGTACAAAAAATAATTATTCTGTCTGAGCGCTGTTTCAAAATTATTCCAACTGCCTGTTGAATATGTTTTAGGTAGTTCTTTGTCGCTCAAATTGAGTGCATACCTTGCATACAATACGTTCTTTTCAATATTATATTGATAAATTGTGTCGGTATATCTTTTTGTAATGTTGATTAACGCAGGTAATAGAGTCCCGTTATCACTGCTAAAGGAACAAAGAAGTACGAGATAACATACGTATACCAAGACTTCTGGAGAAAACCAATGCTAATGAGATCTCCTATACCTCATGCAATAATTGCAAGACCAAATACCAAAAACAGGTATTTATACCAGCGAGATCGATGACTTATTAAAAATTTGTTTTCCATGTTTATTTAAATTTTCTTGGATGATTTAATAGCAATAAAAATTTTAACCCGTTGTGCATTTAAAAATCTGTATAAAAGTTGTTTATATCGAACATGATCCATATATTTATTGGAATACCAATCAGATAAATACCACGAACAATTTCAGTGCAAGTTACAAAAGATTTTGGAAACATTGCAAAGCATAGCTCTGTTATTTTTAAGTTTATTTGACCTGAAGGGTAGTACTCCTGCTGTGGGCGGTAAAGGCGGGGGCGTAGAGGCACTGAATGGTGGCGACTCCGTCCTGGTAGGTTCCGCTCTGATTCACCCACAGCGCATACTCTATGATGTAAGAGCCTTTAGGCAGATAGTTGAAAAAGAAGTTGGTAGAGGAATTTTTGGTTTCCCGGTAGTAGGTCAATCCTCCTTTCCACTGCATGCCCGAAAGTTGCTCGACCGGCTCTAAGCAGGCTGCCCGCAGGTCTTTCAGGTGGACGTACTCCATGTCTCTGTCCACCTCTATTTTCAATCGCACAACAACCTTCTCCCCGGTTGAAAGCGGAGAAGTTACCGGCGTGATCCGGTTTTTCCCGTCCGCCTGTTGTTCCACATACAGCGATTTCTCCACACGGATGTGGCTGTGCTCGCCGGAAGCAAGATTTTTCAGCGGGGCAAAGTATTGCAGGTAAAGGGCGCCCCACGTCGGAGCGCCGGTTTGCTTGGTCAACTCCATCGTCAGCATATCCGGCCGGATCTCGCCGGCTTCCCAGGATTCTTTCAAGTATCCCGTAAACGGAGCGTCCGGTTTGCTTTTCAGTTCATTGTTCCCGAGTTTTACCACCGCATCTTCCTGTTGGGAAAGCAGATCGTCCCCGGTCAGGAGCAGTGCGTAGATCGCATCCACGGTGCTCGGTACATCCGCCCAGTCCTGCGTCTGTTTCTGCTTCAGCAACCAGATTTTCATCCGGCCGATAGCTGCGTCGTCCGGGGTAATTTCGTAAAATGCCTCTAAGATCGCAACGTGGGTCAGGATCGCGGAGTTCACGGAATAGACCGAAGAGGTGTTGTTGGGCCAGAACATCCCCTCCTCCGGGGAGAGGGTTGCATACTCTTTCAGCGAGTTTAGCACACGCAAGGCTTCCTCTTTGTATCCGTACCGGAAGAGGGTTGTGGCAGCCAATCCCTTTTTGTACACGGAGTAGGCTATCCAATCCGTTTTTAAGTGCTCCATGTAGGCTTTGTGCGCCTCCAACGCGTCCGCCAGCGGCAGATCCCGGTAAAAACTGCGGGTATGCAGGTAGAGTAAGGTCTGGTACCCCACTGCCGGTGACCTCCCCTTCTTTTTCCCCTCATCATACTGCTCCTGGATCATCTTATCCAGGTAGCGGATGCCGTTCATACGCATCGCCCGGACATCGCCGGTGATCATTTCATCCCCTCCGACAGCCGCCCGGGCGGCAGAAGTCAGAATGTTGCACGTAATGAACGGACTGGCGGAAAAACCTTTGAACCAACTCCAACTGCCGTCCGAATTCTGGGCCCGGATCAGTTTTTCGGCTATCTGCTTTTGGCGTTGCAACAGGGTATTTTGGTTGAAAAACTGCTGCAAAGCCGGGATCTGTCCGGCCGGTTTCCCGGCTTGTCCCGCCCAGGGGGTCAATTCCAGAAGGATCGATTTCAGTTCATCGTCTTCCAACGGATCGGCGCCTTTGGGCGATTGGCTTTTCCACACCTGCAAGGCAGCCCCTATTTGGGGATTGGCGTGGATGATCGCGTTGTTGACGGCATTGGCATAGAAGGCGGCGGAGAGCGCGATCGCATTTTCGGTAGTTCCGGGATCCTGCAAAGAGGGGATGGCCAGAACGGCATACCAGACCGGATTGGAGGTCACCTCTGCCGTCAACCGGTAATCCTGCCGCTGCTCCGCCGAAGGTTTCAACGTATAGGTGGTTGTACCTTTGCTCTCCGTGAACAGAGGCAGGGCTTGCGTCAGCAGCACCTGATCCGGGACCACCGCCACCAAATGCTGTTCCCCGTCGCTGAAAGACGCGGTGGCTGCGGACACCCTGCACCCGATAACGGTGATCTTCCCGGGGACGGTGAACGCAAACGTCGCTGTCGTATTCTCTCCCCATCCGGCGGCAAAAGGAACGGTTTTGCGGAAGAGCACCTCCTCCGTAGCGGGATCAAAGAGCTCCAACACGGCTTCTCCGGACAAAGAAGTGTCACTCAGATTGTTGATGTTGGTTTTCAGGACGGCCTGATCGCCGGAACGGAAAAACCGCGGCACATTCGGGGCCACCGTCATCTCTTTGCTCGTGGTGATCTCTTTGAGCAGGTTGCCGACTTTTAAATCCTGCGTATGCGCCAGCATCATCAGTTTCCACCCGGTCACCGCCTCCGGCATCGTGAACCGGAGGGAGAATTCCCCCTCCCGGTTGGAGTAGAGGTCGGGGTAAAAGAAAGCTGTTTCATGAAAGTTTTTGCGGAGCGGAACAACCGGCTGTACGGAACTGTTGTCGGCCGCCCCGGTTAAACGGACTTCACTTGTAACATATTTTGGGATCCGCATCGCCCCGGTTAAAGATTCTATAAAATACACCTCCCCGGAAAAAGCAGAATACGTTTCGAAATAACGGAAGGAAGTTAGCTCCGGGTAACGAAAATACAACGGAAATTGTCCCCTCGCAGTTCTCAACCCCGGATATACGGTAGACCAATCAGGTACATTCCTACCCCATTCCTGAGGTAAAAAGGACCAGTTGTTGGAGCTGAGCCGATCCAATGAACGGTCGTACAAAGCCGCCATGATCTCTGCTGCAACCGGTTTGCCGGAAGCATCTGTAACCGTAAATTCCCAGGTCTCCTGTTCCCCCGGCCGGAGTTTGTCCCGGAACACCTTTGTCCGGATGGTCAGGTGTTTCTCTTCCTGTTCCCGGTGGATCGTCGTTCTGTCCGTAAATAGTTGATTATCTTTTACAAAACTCAAAAAAACAGTGATCCTGTTTCCGTATTCCGGCCGATACGGAATGGAAAATTTCCGCACTTCACCGGACAAGGTCAACTGTTCCCGTTTGATCAAAGCGGAACGGCTGTCAAAAAATTCGTACAGTACACAAGCCTCCCGAACGGAGGTTCCGAACAGCAGTTCGGCGCTCTCCCCTTCCCGGAAAGAGGTCCGGACAGGGACAAACCAATGGTAAGTGGTCAACGGAGGGCGTGTATCCGTATCGGCATACAGGTAAAAAAGCCGTTGTGTTACTTTCTCGTGGGGGTTTTCGGTTTCCGTTCCGTTCTCTACACGCAACACATACGCTCCGGATTCCCATGTACTGAAGTCCACCGGCAAGGTGTCGCTTTGGGTGGAAATTGTCCCCCGCAGGAGGATCTTTCCGGCGGGTAGTGTGTCGGTATCATAGCGCTCCTTCACATTGTTGAGCGGAGGAAGCGCAGCGATGGTATACTGCAACGTCTCGGGAATCTCGATACCGTTTCTGTTGTATGCTTTAATGCGAATAACCTCATTTTTGTTTTTATCGATCTGCTCCGGCATCTCAACTTCCACGGTATAGGCCTCTTTTCCGATCGGTATCTGCCGGGAAATGGTCTGTGTTTCCCCTTTCGCATCGGAGGCGTCGATCGTTATGTCGTAGTAATACCCCCACGCTCTCTCCATCACCCTGCCCGGTTTGGCCAAAAAATCGACGGAAAAGCTACCGTCCGGTTCCGTATATACCTCCCCGTTTTCCATCGGTTCGCTGTATTGATCCCACCACCAGCCGGAACGCAAGGTGATCCGGTAAGCAACCCGCCCGCCCTGCACGGGAACGCCGGAATAGGATTTGACCTTTCCGGTAAACCGGATGGTATCGTTGAACCGGTATCCCTCCCTCACGGTGTCTAAAAAGATCTCAAAGCCGGGCAGTTTGTAATCCTCTACCCGGAAATAGGCATATCCTCCCGTTGTTCGAAAGCTGAATGTCCCATTCTTTGTCTCTGCCGGGAGCACAAAGGAACCGGAAAAAGAGCCCCATTCGTTGGTCGTTACAGACTGTATGGAAAGTTCATCATTATTCGCATCGTATAATTCTACCGTAATTTTTTTGTTTCGCTCCACTCCGCTTTTTTGACTGTCCGTAAAACAGGCGATCCCTTTGTAATATACGGTCTGGCCGGGCCGGTAGATCTTCCGGTCGGTGAACAGCACCTGATAATCTAAACGCTCCGGGCTCCGGGGGTACACATACATCGAATTAAATTTACCCTGCGGATGTTCTTTTGTGGTTACTTCGTATTTGACGTTTCTCGATCCGAAACGTTCGGAAGTCGTATCGGGCATGGAAGCAATCCCGTACGAATCGGTGCGGAAAACAGCCACCTGCCTGTATGGGGACGTGTAGTCGTCCTTGTTTACAAAAATACGGACATCGGCTCCCGCAACGGAGGCGCCGCTGATCGCATCCCTGACAACCACATCGATATACCCCTTCCGTGTCAAATTGGTGGTCAGGAAGGGAGAACAAACAAACTCCAGAGAGATCGGATCCATTCCCGGAACGGCCACGGAGAGGCTGTACAGTCCGCTTCGATCTACCGGGATCATCAGCGTGGTGTCCCGGACGGCCAAGAGTTTCGGTAACGAAAATTTTTGTTGTGAGACAATCTCCCGCCGGACAGCTTCGCGGTGATTTTTTTTATTGTAATAGTCCGCCGAACACTCTGTTACCTTCGAAAGGATCACCCCGGCTTCGTCGAGGTGGTAGTAAGTCGTTTTTAAGGAGAGTATTCCGGGATAAACAATTTCCGGAAGTTGGAAATCGATCCTCGGTCTTTCTACATCACGTTCAATATTTTTCAATTTATCGATCAGATCGCTTTGGGGAAAGCGCTTGATCCCCTCCTGGACAAGTTCCAACGCTTTTCGGTATGTTTCGTTATCAGTCGGCCGATGGTTTAAATAGAAAATCGCCTCTGCATACATCACCCGCACCACGGCCGGATGGAGGTTGTAGGTCTTTCTCAATTCCAGCAGCCGTTCCAAATAGAGGGAATCCGCCCGGTCCCCCTCTTTCTTCCGAACCACCTGCCGTTCGTATTGAAGTTTCGCCAAGTCAACCGCCACCCATGCATCGATGTTCCACTCCGTCCGCTCAAAATCCAGCCACCGTTGGTAGATGCTCAGGATCGCATCCGAAAAGTCCCCCTGTCTGTTTTCCAGATACACCAATCCGGCGATGCTCTCGTTGCAGGCAAAATCAAAAAGCGTCGGATACAGTGCATACGGATAGTTCTCTTCCAGCAATTTTTTATACGACCGGGCATCCGCTTTTTTCAACAGATCCCCGAGCTTTAACGGTTCCGTAAGCTGTTCGCGTATTTTAGCCAAAAACAGATTACGGCTCCACTCCGCTATGTTTTCCGGCAGGTGGGAATGGATCTCGACACGCTGATCGATAGCCCTGCGATTCTGATCGTAATACTCCCGGTAACACTCCGCTGCCGCAAAGCAAAGAAATACCTTCCCGATCGTATGGTCGTTGTTCCGGATCCGCTCCTCGAACTCTTTCAATATCTCCGGGTAGCGCGACCGGTCCCGGGTAACCTCCGCCCTTGCTTTGAGGATCATCCCCTCTATTCTATCCAGATCGTTCCCGTATTGTATCAGGGAATCGGCTTGCCGGATCACCGTAGCCGGTTTTTCCGCGATCGCTCTCTCCCACTTCTTGTTTTCCTGGGCCGACAACACGCCCGCCACCGACAGCAAAATTGTAAAAAGAAGGCCTCTTTGTATCATGATCCAATAGTATTACGATTGTAAAGATAAATTTTTTTGCGATACGGACGCTACTACGGATACAAAACAAAAGAGTAGTTGCTTGGTAGGCAACTACTCTTTTTTTTGAAAATTGAACAACAAACCGGGTCAATCGATCTTGTGGATCACCAATCCGGAACGCAGTTTGGGTTCGAACCAGGTAGTCTTCGGCGGCATGATGTTGCCGGTGTCGGCAATATCCAGCAACTGCTGCATGGAGACCGGATAGAGGGCAAAAGCGACTTTCATTTCGCCGCTGTCTACCCGCTTTTTCAACTCGCCCAACCCGCGGATCCCGCCCACAAAGTCAATCCGGGTGGAGGTTCTAAGGTCTTGAATATCCAAGATATCCGCCAGTACCAGATTGGATAGTACGGTTACGTCCAAAACGCCGATCGGGTCGTTGTCGTTGTAACTTCCGGGCTTTGCAGAAAGTTTGTACCACTTCCCGCCCAGATACATGCTGAATTCGTGCAATTTGGACGGATGGTAGATCTCCGAGCCCATGTCGGTTACTGTGAACTTCGCGTTCAATTTCTCCAGCAATTGCGCCTCCGTCAATCCGTTCAGGTCTTTCACCACCCGGTTGTAGTCGATAATTTTTAACTGATCATCGGGAAAGTGTACCGCCATGAAGAAGTTGTACTCCTCTTTACCGGTGTGGTTCGGATTCCCGGCGGCGTACTCCCGCCCGATACGGGCGGCGGCGGCCGTCCGGTGGTGGCCGTCGGCTACGTAGGTGGCAGGCACCCTGGTCGCAAAGAGCTCTTCCAGCCGTTTGTTCACGGCCGGATCGTTCACCGGCCAGAAATGGTGGCCGAATCCGTCTTCCGCCACAAAATCATACGCCGCCTTTTCGTTTTTCACAATGTTGGCAACGATGGCGTCAATTTCAGGCACGGCGCGGTAGGAAAAGAATACGGGCTCCAGATTCGCGTTGACGTAACGGGTCAGAATCATCCGGTCTTCCTCCTTATCCGGACGGGTCAGTTCGTGCTTTTTGATCACGCCGCTCCAATAATCTTCGCAAGCGGCGCAGCCTACTATTCCGTACTGAGTGCGTCCTTCCATAGTCTGCGCGTAGATGTAGAAGCGGGCTTCCCCGTCCTGCGCCAACCACCCTTTTTCCTGAAACACTTTGAAATTCGCAACGCTCTTGTTGTAAACCGTTTCGGAATGGATATCCGTTCCCGGGGGACAATCGATCTCGGCGCGGGTCACGTGCAGCAGGGATTTGGGTTTCCCGGCAGCCATCCGGGACGCCTCTTCCGAGTTCATCACATCGTAGGGAAGGCAGGCGAGTTCCTCGCACACCTCCTGGCTGGGAGTACGTAAGCCTTTGAAGGGTTTTACTATTGCCATGTTTCTCCTCGGATTTTATTTATTCACTTTGAATGTATCGTCCCCGTGTTCCAAAAAAGCCACGATCTGGCGCGCAGCCGCCAGGCCGGCGTTCACATTGGCCTCTTCGGTCTGGGCTCCCATCTTTTTCGGCGTAAAGAAATAACGCCCTTTAAACGGCTCGAAATCGGCCGCATTGTCCGGAGCAATATCCGACAGGTATTTGAAATCAGGCCGTTCGGCCATCATTTTCAACAGGCCGGCCTCATCCATCACCTCTTTGCGGGCGGTATTCACCACCACGCCCCCTTTGGGCATCCGTTTCAGTACATCGTAGTTGATCGATTTTTTGGTCTGCGCCGTAGCCGGTATGTGGATGGAGACATAGTCGCACATTTCGTACAATTTCTCCACCGACTCTACCGGGATCGCCCCGGCCGCCCGGATGTACTCCGCCGACTTGGTGGGAGCATACGCATAGATCTCCATGTCAAAACCGCGGGCGATACGGGCGACATTCAGGCCGATATTCCCCAACGCATGAATACCTAATTTTTTGCCTTTCAGCTCCGTGCCCGATTTACCGCTGTAAAAATCGCGGGCGGCGTACACCATCAGTCCGAATGCCAATTCGGCTACGGCGTTGGCATTCTGTCCGGGCGTGTTCATCGCTACGACCCCTTTACCGGTGCAGGCCTGCAGGTCGATGTTGTCGTAACCGGCGCCGGCCCGTACAATCACTTTCAGCTTTTTAGCCGCGTCGATCACCTCTTTGGTGGCCAGGTCGGAGCGGATGATCACCGCGTCCACATCGGCGACCGCTGCGATCAGTTCAGCCGGGGAGGTATACTTCTCCAACAACACCAACTCGTAGCCCTGAGCTTCTACGATGTCGCGAATTCCCTTCACAGCAACGGATGCAAAAGGCTTATCGGTTGCTATCAATACTTTTGTTGCCATACAACTCTCTGTTAAGGTAAATTATTTATGAGCGGCTTCAAACTCCTTCATGGCGGTTGTCAGCACGTTCACGTCTTCCATCGTGCAGGCGTTGTAGGTTGAGGCGCGGAATCCGCCGACAGAACGGTGCCCTTTGATGCCCACGATATTTTTGGTCTTGCAGAAATCGATGAACTCTTTTTCCAACGATTCGTACCCTTCCCGGAGCAGGAACGGAATGTTCATTCTGGAACGGGACTCTTTCTCCACCACCACCGGACGGAACATTTTGCTGTTGTCCAATATGTGGTAGATGGCGTCGGCCCGCTGGATCGCCAATTTCTCCATAGCCTTCACCCCGCCCATCTCTTTCACCCATTTCAGGGTCTCTTTCACGGCAAAGATGTTCACACAGGGAGGTGTATTGTACATCGACTCTTTTTCCACGTGGGTTTTGTAGCGCAGCATGGTCGGGATGGTGCGGTCGGCCACAACGTTGTTCAGGAACTCATTTTTGATGATGACGAACGTTACACCGGCAGGCCCGAGGTTTTTCTGGCATCCGCCATAGATCATCGCATACTTCGATACATCTACCGGACGGCTGCAAATGTCCGACGACATGTCCGAGATCAGGGGCACCGGAGAAACCGGGTCGGTCAGCAGTTCTGTTCCGCGGATGGTGTTGTTGGAAGTGATGTGCATGTAGTCGATATCCGAGGGGATCGTAAACTTCGGATAATAAGTAAAACCGTCCGCTTCCGAAGAGGCCACCAATACCACCTCTCCGAACATTTTGGCCTCCTTGATGGCCGCCGTAGACCAGGTCCCGGTATTTACATACCCCGCTTTTTTCTTCATGAAGTTGAAGGGGATCATACAGAACTGCATGCTGGCTCCGCCTCCCAGCAAGATCACGGAGTATCCCTCCGGAATGCTCAATACCTCCTTGAACAGGGCGACGGTTTCATCGTATACGGCCTGAAAATCGGACGAACGGTGGGAAACTTCCATAATGGACTGACCGGTGTTGCCGAACTCCAATACAGCAGCAGCCGTGTTTTTCAACGTTGAATCGGGCAACTTGCAAGGCCCGGCGTTAAAGATATGCTTTCTCATGGCTAAATAATTTGGTAATGAAACGATATAATTTATCTGCTTTAATCCTTTAAAAAAACGGGGTCTGTACGACGGCGGCTTTCAACGCTTTGTTGCGGACACGGATGTAAATCTCGCTGCCCAATTTGTGAAAACCGCTCTTTACGTAACCGGTACCGATGGATTTTCCGGTCAGCGGAGAGACCGTGCCGGAACAAACCACGCCGATCTCGTTCCCCTGCGCATCTTCGATCGGGTATCCCTGCCGGGCGATCCCCTTGTCTACAACCTCGAATCCCTTCATGTAGCGGGAGGGTTTATCCGCTTTCAGTTTTTCGTGGTACGCCCGGTTGACAAAGTCGTTTCCCGGCACAAACTTGGTGATCCAGCCCAACCCGGCCTCGATGGGCGAATGGTCGTCGTCTATTTCGTGACCATAAAGGCAGAAACCGGCTTCCAGGCGCAGGGTGTCCCGCGCCCCCAAGCCGATCGGTTTGATCCCGAACTCCGCACCGGCTTCAAAAACAGCGTTCCACAACTTGTCCGCATCCTTATTATAAGCGTATACCTCACACCCGCCCGACCCGGTGTAACCGGTCGTGGAAAAGATCACTTTGTCAATCCCGGCAAACGGAATTTCCTGGAACGTATAGTATTCCATATCCGTCACATTGGCCTTGGTCAGTTTCTGCATGGCCTTCAGTGCCATCGGCCCCTGTATGGCCAACTGGCAGATCGCATCGGAAGCATTTTCCACCTCTGTTCCCTCTTTCATTCCCAACTCCCGGGCGTATTTCATCACGTGGTTCCAATCCTTTTCGATGTTGGCCGCATTCACCACCAACAGGTATTTTTCCGGACCGAAACGGTACACCAACAGGTCGTCCACAATACCGCCCGTTTCATTCGGGAAGCAGGAATACTGGATCTTGCCGTCGGTAAGGGCGGCTACGTCGTTGGTGGTCAATTTCTGCACCAATTCGAAAGCCCTGGGGCCTTTCACCCAGAATTCGCCCATGTGGGAAACGTCAAAAACGCCGGCTTTTTCCCGCACCGTGCAGTGTTCTTCTTTGATTCCCGTATACTCGATCGGCATGTTATAACCGGCAAAAGGGGCCATTCTTGCGCCCAACGCTTCGTGAAAATGCGTAAAAGGTGTTGTCTTCATCTGATATAGTTACTGTTTGGTTTTCGAAAACGTTTGCTTACTTAAAAATCATCCGCTTTTCCGGAGCACACCACGCGAAATGTTATTTAATGAAGCCCTACAAAGATATATGTTATAATTGATCTCCTCACTTGTTTTACCTCTTTTTTCTGCTCTTCCGGGATAAAATTTGTTCATGCGAATGTGTACCGAACAGCAATACTATATGCTATCGTGTTTTGCGCGTATTCCAAAGAAAGAACAGCGAAAGAAATACGAATCTGTTTTAAATGCACAACAGGGTAAAATAATCGCTCCGAATGATTGAATATTCATTTTTTTGCCCTACCTTTAAAGGTCTGATAGAGCAAAACAGAGGTATCACCGTGGTACAGTTTCCTTATACACGGTGATATTTCACTATAATTTGCAGAAAACTAAACTAATAACTACAAACTATGATCATCAAATTAGAAGAAAGCGACGGTATACAAATCGCCCGGTTCACGGACCTGCCCCGATTTACGCTGGCGACTACCGAAGAGGTCAAGGATCTGCTCAAGCCTGTGTTGAGCGAAACCGGCACCCGGATGATCCTTGATCTGGGGAACATCAATTTCATCGACAGCAGCGGCATCGGCTGCATCATTGCGTTGGAAAAGACCGCCAAAAGCAACGGTTCGAAAATGAAAATCACCCACCTCTCCCAAGAGGTCAACGCGGTCTTCGACCTGTTGCACCTGCAAATGATCTTAGATATTCAGCCGGATCTGGAAAGCGCCTTGAAAAGTTTCTAAACGCAGAAGTATTCAAAAAGCACTTAGCTGCGAAGTTAACTCCCTAAGGTCGCCACCATAACCGCCTTGATGGTGTGCATGCGGTTTTCGGCCTCGTCAAAAACGATGGAAGCCGGAGATTCGAACACCTCTTCTGTCACCTCCAGCGATTCCAAACCGAACTGCCGGTGCACGTCCCGTCCCACGGCCGTCTCCAGGTTGTGGAAAGCAGGCAGGCAATGCATAAATTTGCACGCCGGGTTGCCCGTCAACTCCATCGCTTTTTTATTAACCTGGTACGGGAGCAGTTTCTCAATGCGCTCTTTCCACACCTCTTGCGGCTCTCCCATCGACACCCATACATCGGTATAAAGGAAATCGCACCCTTTTACCCCGGCCGCCACGTCGTCCGTCACCGTTACGTTCGCTCCGGTTTCCGCCGCTATTTTCCGGCAACTCTCCACCAGCGCCGGATCCGGCTGGAGCCCGGCGGGTGCTACAATGCGGACATCCATGCCCATCTTGGCCCCGCCGACCATCAGGGAATTTCCCATGTTGTAGCGGGCGTCCCCCAGGTACGCATACGTTACCCGGTGCAGCGGTTTGTCCGTATGCTCCGTCATGGTCAGGAAATCGGCCAGAATCTGCGTCGGGTGGAACTCATTGGTCAACCCGTTCCACACGGGAACGCCGGCGTACCGGGCCAACTCCTCCACGATCTCCTGAGCGAATCCCCGGTATTCGATGCCGTCGTACATCCTTCCCAGGACGCGGGCCGTATCTTTCATCGACTCTTTTTTGCCAATCTGTGAGCCGGAAGGCCCCAAATAGGTCACGTGCGCCCCCTGGTCATGCGCCGCCACCTCAAACGCACAGCGGGTGCGGGTAGAGTCCTTCTCAAAGATCAGGGCGATATTTTTTCCTTTCAGGCGGGGTTGTTCGGTTCCCGCGTATTTAGCTTTTTTCAGATCGGCGGCCAGGTTCAGCAGGTAGCCGATCTCTGCCGGCGTAAAATCCAACAATTTCAGGAAGTTCCGGTTGCGTAAATTGAATGCCATGGTATGTAACGATAAAGGGTTTGTAATACGATCCCGCAAAGATAGTGAGAACCTTCGAAAAATAGCGAAATTTTCTTACGGAAAGCGATGTCATAAAAATCGTTCTTGATCGTTCTATTGAATCGTTCACATATACCGTTGGCCTGCGAGGGTGTGTCAAAAGTCTCTTGACACACCCTCTACTATTCTTTTATCATCTGCATCTTATCGTTGGTGGTTTATACCAACCCATGGCGATCTGCATTATTACTCGTTTGCAATTACGCAGATCATTTTTACAGAAATAGTAGTCTGCTACATGAACGAAATCTTGATGCTTACCATATTAATCCTAAGTAGGATATATCTGAAACATTTATTCGTTCAGCAAGATTATGATCCAATAAAACTTTAATCATCTCTTCGGTAAGACCGTAATCGGAATCATACCAATAGAACAGTTTCCCATCTTTAATAAGATGCCTTGTGGGCAAGCGTGTACTTCCCAAAGTATCGGACAATGTAATATAATTACGTAATCTCTTCCCCAATATCGTATCGAACCATGAAAAAGTATCCGTGTTATCGGTGGAACCTATGGTGAATGCGATTAAATTATTGCTAATCTCATAGCTATCATATTCACCTTTCTTATATACTCACAGAAAATACATTATTTTTCTTGCTCAACCTGCATGTAAGAAAATCTGTGATGGCACTTTCAATTGCCTCATCTTGAGCCTCAGTTGTTTGAACAATAGATTGCCCCAACACCAAGCGACAGATTGTGATTAAAATGATTCCCGGTACTAATCTCTTCATATCAGTAAGTATATTGGAGCAAAGCCTCTAGTTAGTATCATAAAATTTGCAGGTCTTTGATAAGGATATTGAAATCCAAGTGCATTTCTTTTTGAAGCAAAATCTTGTGGGGATGCTGTTATACGAGCAGTTTTACTGTGCCCGTAAGTCGGGTGTGCCAATCAGTATGAAGCTGAGCCGTCCCGTCTAAGGTCATCCTGTTAACTTCATATACTCCTCCTTTGTATGATGTCGTTGCATCGTTTCTAATATGACGCCCCATGTATATACTATTTACCACATCCGGTGTTGAAGGATTACTTAAATAATAACCCGACACTTTTTTGTTAATCATCTCGGCAAACCCAACTGCGAAGTTCTGAAACCCGTCCACCGTAGGTTGTCCTTGATCACCAATGTCCCACATATTGTCGTTCGTCATAAAATTCATCTCATCGCTTAAAATACCTTTTTCAACCCGTTGTGCATTTAAAATATATGTATAAAAAAGTTGTTCATGTCGGATATAATCCGTATATTTACTTGACTACCAATCATATAAATATCATGAACAACTTCGGTGCAAGTTACGAAAAGATTTTGGAAACATTGCAAACCATAGAGGAGAAATCGAATTTTCGCCGCCAGAATCGCCGTCCCAA
>JAISVB010000049.1 GCA_031271755.1 Culturomica sp. | reverse complement strand
AGAGGGGTGCCATCTTCACGTAGGAAATAATTCCTGTCACGCAACAACTTTGAAGCAGTAAACACGTCAGGTGTTATAATTTCTGCTTTCAGCCGTTCAAATTCATTTTCAGTCAGCTTCACTCGATTGAGAGCCTCAAATTTTTCTCTGAAATTTTGTTCAAGAGAGTTTCTGTCGCGAATATCTTCGCGATAAGAGTATTTGAGTTCTTCTAATTTTTTTATAAACAGTTCTTCTATTTGAGCTTCCCTTGTCATAGATTATGAATGTTTCTGAAATCAACAATTAAGAGAGCCCTAAAGGTAGGAAATAATATTAAAACGGCAGTCCATTTCCCTAATCCTTTTCCTTGTAAAATATTCGTTTTGAAAAGGTGGTTTGACAATTCAACCGGAAAATTAGGGTTTTGTTTGAGATGTTTACTCAGAGTAATGTCGTTGTCAAGTATGTGGAAAGCGCAGGCCGGAGTGAGGGTGGAAAAGGACAAAAAAAGGTGGCGATATAGCCACCCTTTTTCAACCTAAATCTTAATAAAAATGAACAAACTTAATTTTGCTGTAAGCAGATCTTTATTTCCTGCTGATTTTTCGTGTCGATCTCTACGGTAACGGGGTGGTAGGAGATGAGCATTACTTCGATCTGATGTTTACCCGGTTTGATGTCTGATATGCAGAAATTCCCGTCCAGATCGGAGTAGTATTTTTTCCCGTCTACCTGAAGTGTCGCCCCTACAAGCGTCTCTTTGTTTTTGTCGTCCACAACCGAACCGGTCAGCCGGATCTGTTGTACATTTTCCGTTACAGATACGGATTTTGTTTCTGCGGTTTCTTTGTTGCTCTTTGCGTTTGTTTCCGCAAGTACGGAAAAGGAGCATAAAACGGAAAGGGCGATGAGTAAAATTGATTTCATGCGTTTATAGTTTATTTTTACTAATTTGCCGGACTGCGGGCTTTCTTGTTTGATCGTCCAATTTTGGTCAAAAGTAAACATAAGCTGTTGCACACCCCTTGCGGATGTGCTAAGTTTTTATGACGTTTCTGTTACGGGCTTGCAGATCAGTACCGTCTTTCCTCTGTCAATTCTCCTTTTTCGTTCCACATCCGCCAGATGCCGGTCTTTTTGCCGGTGTAATAATTCATTTCGTACCGCTGCGTGCCCAATTCGTCCCAGATCCGCCACGTGCCGTGTTTTTCGCCGTCTTTGTATTCGGCTTCCGAAAGCAATTGTCCCGAAATGTCATAGGTACGCCACAGTCCGTGCAGTTTGCCGCCTCTGTAGGAACGGATCTCTTTGGGTTTGCGGTTTTCAAAATAGATGACGTATGTGCCTTCCGGCATGCCGTTCCCGATCTGCATTTCGAGCTTCAGCGTTCCGTTGTCGTAATATTCACGGTAATCGCCGGTGTAGGGAATGGTCTGTGCCTGGTCGCGGTAGTACATCCCTCCGTTTTGATAGAGCGTTTGTTGCGGGGGCTGCTGTGTAAATGCACTTAAAGTCAGCAGGAGTGCAGTCAGAAAATAGAGTTTTACACTTTTCATGTTTGATATCAGTCAAAGGTCAAAAGACAAAAGTCGAAGGCCTCTCTCTTTTGGCCTTCGACCTTTGACTATTTTAGAATGAATAGCCTGTCCAACTGAAGATGTTGGTTGCACAACCGGTATTGTTACCTCCGACAGTCACGTAGGGATATGAATCCCCGCCAAATTTGGTGGCGGTTGCCGCAGGCAAGCTTGTCAAAGCATTTGTGATACTGATCGCAGAAGCTGTGTTCCCGTTTCCTTTTGAGTCGGTCATGTCAACGATAGCGCCTGAGGTTTTCACCGTTCCGTTACCTTTTACCAGTGCATTTTCGATGGTTGCTTTTGCACCGCGGCGGATTTTTAGCACGTTGTTCATTTCTACGCCATTGTTTTCGATGGTCATATTTCTAATGGTAAAATCGGATTGCCCCGTATGCTCGGAGAAATTACCGTCGAAGTTACCGTCTGCTTCCACGCCGCTCGGGTCGGATTCCGTACTTACAAAGCCCTGTTTCCAAACGCCGTAGCAATTTTCCAGCGTTCCGCTCCATCCGTAGGTCATGTCAAACATATCGTCGTCCGAGTTAACCACCAGCAAATTTTTTACGTTTACGCTGCCGCCGAAGAATTCGATGCCGTCGTCAGCGCCGAAAGGAATGAATACGTTTTCGATCTTGGTACCGCTGCCCACACCGTTCAGTGTAAATCCATTGTGTTCCACATCTGCGCTGTTTCTGGCTCCGGTGTATGCAAGTATTAAATACGTGATGGAACCTGAGTTGTCGTTGGCGATACTTCCGCCGTAGGGATAATCCGCGTTAATTTCGGTGGTAGCGGTACCTCCTCCTGCAAGCGGAGCACGTCCGTTGATGATCAGTCCGCCCCAATCTTCCGCTGCGGGATCGGTTGCTCCGGAGGTTATGGTAACGGGATTTGCAGCTGTTCCGTTCACGTTGATTTTACCGCCCTGCAGTACAAGGATGTACTTATCGAAGCCTTTTCCCGCTTTGATGGTCGTTCCGGCAGGAATGGTCAATTCGCCGCCCTCTTTGATGAACAGGGGTGCTGTCAGTGTATATGCTACCGAGGCGTCGAGCGATACGGGTTCTGCTATTTCACCGCTCAGTTCGCTACCTTCAAATGTCGGCAGGTTTTCGTCATCGTCGTTGCACGATGTCAGCGCTATCGCAGGCACTAAAAAAGCTGCCATTGCAAATTTCCAGAACAGTTTTTTCATTTTCATAAATTTTAATTGATTAGTTAAGGATTGTTTGTTTAAATAATTGTTTTAAAATTCATAGCTTACGCCTATACTGATCTCCTGTCCTTTCCTGAAATCGTTCAGGACTGTTTTGTCGCCCGATAAACTTTTGCGTGTCAATCGGAAAGAGGGATCGATTATATTCGAAGCTTTCACTTTCAGTGTAACGTGTTTGTTGAATTTACAGGATGCCGAAAAATCGAGGGAGGGAACACCTTCTTCCATAATGTCATTGAATCCTCCCGCACCGATGGTGTGAATGCGGTTGCTGAAATAGTTGAATACAAGGGTTGCCGTTATGTTTTTCTCTCTTTTCGTGTAGTTATAGGAGAGATCCGCATTGACTATGAAAGGCGATGCGCCTTCAAGGCTGCTGTTCCTGATTTCGGTATTGCGAATGTCCAGCTTGAAATCGGTGTAAATATAAGATGCGTTCAATCCGACCGAAAGCCTGTTCATTTGCTCCAGTTCCGTATGGAAACGGTTGAAGATATTTTTCCGTACTTCCAACTCCGCGCCGCCCACCGTGGCGCGATCGCTGATATTGTTGTAGGTGAGCATACCGGCGGAATTACCTTCGTCTACCCGGCCGATAGGCTTTCGAATGTATTTGTAAAACCCGGTGAGTGAAAACAGTTCATTCGAACTGATGTAGTAGTCCCATTTCAAATCCACGTTGTAGTTGTCCGACGGCTGAATATTCGGATTCCCCTGGCTGACAAATGAGATATTCACATATTGGTAGGGGGAAATTTCTTTGGATTGCGGCAACGTATACGTTTGACCGGCCCCCAAACGAATGTTGTTTTTTTCATTGATATCGTATTTCAGATTGAAGCCCGGCAAATAAAAGTTTTGCCTGATCCCTTTCTCTCCGGGAGAAACGGTTTGTATGTGGTAGCTTACCATCATGTCCACCATGTCCAATCTGAAACCGATGTTTCCGGTGAATTTCCCGGATAATTGGTAAGAGGCTTCCGCATAGGCGGAGTGTACATATTTTTTTACGCGATAGGTATTCGGACTTCCTTCGCTCATCCGGAATTTTCCGGCCTCCAGATTGCTTTCGTTGTACCAATCGTCCAATTTTACATCCTCCACGGAAAATGTTCCGTTCGGAGCGGTAAAGTTGTATTCGACGGCTTCAAATTGATTGTCTGAAAAGCGACCGGTGTACCCTATTTTCAAGGCGGATCTCTCGCTGCTGAAACGGTCGTTCAGTTGGTATGTCAAGCCGGCTTTTACATTGATGTCATCATCGGTCAGCGTAGAAAAGAAACGTTTCTGACGGTTGCTTTTGGTCAGGCTGTACGTATCCCCTTCCTGCCGGGAGAAATTGTTTTCCCGCCTGTCCGGTTCGGATCCTTTTACCGTATTATACGAAGCGCCTGCATCGAGTTTTAATCGTTTTGCCAATTCCCAGCCGGAAGACAACTGATTGACAAACAGAAGATTTTCGTTTGTTTGCTGCCGGAGCATAACGCCCATGTAGCCGGGGCTGTCCTGGTAGCGTTCGCCGTTGTAACCGCTGTATTCACCCACGTATTGATCGTTGGCGTGGATCATCATAAAGTTGTATTGCAGGTGGTGTTTTTGGCTTATACCGTACAGCACATTTCCAAGCACCAACTGGTTAATGACCTGTGAGTATTTGTACCCTTTTTGGTTCTGCCATACGGTTCCGATCGTATTGGTGTTGCGGATGGCCTCTTCCGTGTAAGCGTAATCCATACTGTACGAACCCACGACAAAGAACGAGAGCGGGTTGTTGTTTGCTCCGATCGTGAACGCTTTTCCGCCGGAAATGCCGTAGCTGTGATTGAGAGGCAGCGATACCGTTTTGGGATCGAGATTGTTGGCAAAGTTGAACCGGCCTTCTGTGGGTTGTCGGGTATCGGCGAAGCCGAAATAATCCGATCCCTCCTGGTGAAGGAAAGCGGAGCTCCCGATCGCTGCCGTATTGACGCCTCCCGAGACTTCGAGTCCCAATGCGTTATCGCCTGTCAGTTCTTTGGAGGTGATGTTGATCACTGCTCCGCCGACGTCGGAGTAATCGCTTCCGCTGAATACTTTGTTTACGCCGATGTTCTGGATCACATCCGTTCCGAAAAATTCCAGCGCGATGTTTTTGTATTCCGGATCTTCCGACGGAATGGGAAATCCGTTCAGGAGGGTGGTGTTGTAACGGTCGCCCAAGCCGCGCACGAAGACGTTTTTTACGCCCTCCTGCTTTGAAATTCCCGAGACTTGCACCACGGCTGCCTGCGCATTCCCGATGCCCTTGCGCAAAAGTTCGCGCGCACCGATGGCCTGGGTGGCGATCAACGCTTCTTTTTGTTCCCTCATCAAAATGGTTTCGCTGGAACGATTGGCGCGTCCCATCACTTTGACGGCGTCGAGAACAAGGTCGTCGGGCGATAAAAGTATGTCGATTTTCGTTTCTTTCCCATTTTCGACCACCACGCCGCTTTTGCGGAGTGTCTGATAACCGATGTATGAGATGACTAAGGTATGCGTCCCTGCCGGAATGCCGGTAAGGGTGAATTTCCCGTCTATATCGGTCGTGGTTCCTTTGGTGGTATTTTCGATCTGAACGGTTGTTCCGATCAATGTCTCTTTATTTTCCGAATCGTTAATAATTCCGGAGATACTGCCGGTTTGCGCATTAAGTTGGATGGATATGATTCCAAAAATAACCCACAGACAAGATCTTTTTACCATAAATAACTATCCCTTATTCTTCAGGTACAAAGAAATCAAAGGATTGTTAAGGAGCGATAACTATTGTGGGAACAGTCTGTTTCTTTTTGATGACGATTTTATTACAACAGGCGGAGTGTTCTTTATGCGTTGTGCAATACGGTGTCTATTTGTGCGATCATTTCGTCGACGGAGGTTGTGTTGGTGTCGATGGCGATGCTGTGCCGGTTGTACGGGCCGTACCGTTCGATGCTGGTGGTGGAAAAGAGGCCGACCGTCGGGGTTTGCGCGGCGCTGGCCAAATGCATCATGCCGCTGTCGGCTCCGATAAAGATGCATGTGTTGGCCATGACGGAGGCGATTTCCCGGATCTCTTTGCTGTACCAGGAGGTCGCCTGAAAGTCGATCTGGGAAACGTTTTCGATCGGCAGGATTTCCAGAATGTTGTAGTCGTTTTGGTACTTCTCTTTCAACTTTCCGTAGACCTCTTGCCACCACGCTTTGGAGTAGCATTTGCTTCCCGTGGCGAAGGTGTAGATAGCGATGGTGTTTTTCCGGTCGTCCACCAGCCTATTCAAGACTGTTTTCCCGTTTTCCAGTTCCTGTTCGCTGAGTTTTATGTTCAGGGAAGGGATGGGTTTGGACGCTTCCGGTATCCCGAACAACGCAGCGTATTTCCGGAAGTTGTAGACCGGAAATTTGGCGATGTGGAGGTAGTCGGCGTGTTGGGTTTGCAGTTCCGCTGCCACGTCGTTGTATATTTTGCATTTCCCCCGGGCAAATGCCGTGGAGAGGCGTCCCGACGAGGAGTGATCGGTTACGTTCAAAACAAGGTCATACCGGTATTTCCGCAACGACAGCCATACTTTCAGGTATTTCCCCAACTCTTTGAACGGTTTTTTGGGCAGTCGGATAATACGGTCTACCTGCGGGTAGTTTTCAAAAATAATCGGGGATAGAAATCCCCTGACAAACAGGTCGATCTTGGCGTTCGGGAATGCTTCGGTGAGCTCCTGTACCAGGGGCGTTACCAATAATTGGTTTCCCAGGCGGCTGTTGGGACGGCTGATCAGGATGCGCACCTCCTGTTGAGGGCGGATAATCCCGTTTTTGATTTTTCCCGATTTCCCGATGTTCCGGGTTAAGCCGGTCAGGATGGTCCGCCGGTATTGGTTTATGGTAGATTTGAAACTCATAACACGGTTATTTCGTTGCAAATCTACGTAAAATAAATCTTTTTCCACCCTCGCTTCGGGCTGTTGTTTCCGAAAGCGAGGGCATAGAACCGGCGGAAAACGACGGGGAACTCCGTCAAATCACGCCGGATTGAAAGAGGATACCACCTCCGTAAAGCGGTGGGTAGGTTGAGGACGGCTGGGCTGGAGGTAGCGCCAGGCGGTCACTTCGGGGATGTGCTTGTCCGCACAGAGGGCGTCGAGCGTTTGGCGGACGATCCGGTCTAAGTTTTCCGGCGAGGTTTCCACGCGGGCGTTGATGATCAGTTTGATCTCTTCGCTACTACCTGCAGAACCCCGGGTGGAGAGTGTTTCACGGTTGCCTGTGAGGTTTCCGGCAATGAATTTCCGGCCGTTTTCGGCGATGACCTTGACGTGTCCCACCGGGAGGTTTTCCCGGTCGAAACGGGCGGCTAAATTTTCTAAGAATGTACGGGTAAAACGATCCCAGTCGGTGGTCGCTCCGTGCAGTCGGACGGTGCCGTTCAACCAGCCGAGCACCGCTTCGCCGTGCGCATAGATGTCGTAGTCCATTTCGACCAAACGTTTACCCGCCTCCGATCCGGCTGTGATCAGTGAAAGCCATTCGTCGATGCCCGTGCCCTGGGTGGCGCTGACAGCCAGAACAGTCGCTGCCGGGAAGGTTCGGGAGGTGCGTTGTTTCAGGTCTTCCACTTGCTTGGAGGTCAGCAGATCGGATTTGTTGATCAGTATGATGTCGCTCTCTTCCAATTGTTTGCGGTAGATGTAAGCGGCGTCTGGATGCAGTCCGGCATGCTCTCCGGCCAATATGGCGTCGAGCCGGGAAGGGTCGGCCAGTACGGAGAGGGGAGCGATCTGTAATTCACGGTTCCAGTATTGCTTTAGAGGTTGCATGATGGTGGCCGACAGGTCGGTGCAACTGCCCACCGGCTCGGCAATGATCACATCGGCGGCAACCTCGGCGCGGATCTTTTGAATGGCGTCCGTGAAGCCGTTGAAATTGCAGCAGAAACAACTGCCGCTCACCTCCGCCACCTGCAGGTTATTGAGCGTTAACAATTCGCTGTCCACCAATTCGGGAGCCTGGTCGTTCGTGATCAGCCCCACACGCAGGCCTTGTCCGATCAGTTTTTGGGCTGTTTCCCAAAGCAAGGTGGTCTTGCCCGCTCCCAAAAATCCTCCGGCTAAAATAACTCTTGTATGTTTCATTTTTAAATAAGTATGGTTTTGTTATGAATTGCAATCACAGGATGCCGACCTTTTTTTCATGATCGGTTCGATCACATACAGGAAGAAAAACGCAGCCAGCACCCCTCCTGCCACGGGTCCCAGTACATAAACCCAGAAAAAGCCGCCGTTGTCGTCCGGAAAAGCGGCAGCTCCCCAGCCCATGATCCAGGCAACCAGACGGGGCCCGAGATCGCGGGCGGGATTTAATCCCGCTTGTGTCAGCGGAGCGATCAGGCAGATAACGGAGGTCACGGTCAGCCCGATAAAAACAGGCGCCGTGTTGTCGCTGGGACGACCGACATTGCAGCCTTCCGTCAGGGCAAAGATCAACAGCACCAGCAGGAACGTACCGAAAGCTTCGGCAGCCATGGCCAACGGCAGGGATACAACGGCCGTGCCTCCCGGTTGCAGGTAGTATTCGCCGAACATTTTGGCTGTTGCGACGGATTCCGTACTTCCCCTCAGGATGTTGTGGCTGGTTTCATACGCCTCGATGGAAGGGGCGAACAACAGAAAAATAGCCCACCCTGCCAGAAAAGCTCCGAGAAACTGCGCAGTCAGGTAGGCGGGCAGCTTACGGGCGCCCATCCGTTTGCTCACCACCATACCGATGGAAACGGCCGGGTTCAGGTGGGCGCATGATAAGTGCCGGGTCAGGTAGATGGCCAGCATCACCCCCAATCCCCACGCGATCCCGATTTGCAGAATACCGGTGTATTCGCCGAACAGGGTAGCCACAGCCACCGAACCGCAACCGAACAGTACCAGAATAAAAGTACCCAATAACTCTCCGGTAAATTCTTTTACATTCATGTGTTTATCATTTTTTAGCGGGAGTGGTATAGCCCGAATTTTCCAGTATTTTGCGGAGCGCCGCCGTATTGAATCCGCGGTTGTTTTCGGTCTGATCGTCGGTGTCGCGCGGATTGGCTCCCGCTTCGGCATAGAGTTGGTTGATACCGGCCAGGAGCGACATTTCGGTCACTTCGTGTATGTTCATGGAGCGCGAGGGGCGGATCACCAGCAATGCCACTGCGGCGATTTTGCACAATTCGGGTGTGGAGATGGCGCCGTAGCCGTACAAGGGCGTTCCTTCAACCGGTGTGCGGCGCATGGCCGCCATCGCTTCGATGCGGTACTCTTTGGCGCGGAATATCTCTGTGGCGATCTCCTCGTAGCTGTGCTCCGGCCCGATGGGTTCCACACAGTAGTACAACTCCAACCCGGCATCGCGAATGGCGTCGAGGGTCTTGACCCGTTGTTCCACCGGCGCCTGGGTATCGATCCCTTCCCGCATCCGTACAATGTGGTACGCGCCGGTAAATCCCGCCTCTTTTAAGCGAAGGGCTGTCGGCCCGTCTATGTCGCCGATATTGGCCACCAGCCGGATTCCGGAGGGAATGTACGGACGGACGGCTCTCCCGATCTCGATAAATTTTTCGACGGGATAATCGGCCGTGGTCATCAGGAAAATATCATCGGCGCGTTCAGACACCAATTGCTTAACGCCTTCGATCACCTCCTCCGCGCTTTTTTGCCAGCGGTGCGGCAAAACGTAATGCCCGGCCGCCATGGAGCAAAACCTGCAATTGACCGAACACGGCTCGGCGTTGATGCCGATCTGGGCAAAAATATATCCTTTGTTGCCGAATCTCTCTTCGCTGTGTTTGCGGGCAAGGTACAGCAACCGGTAAAACTCCTGGCTGGTGGTTCCTACCTCCAGCAACCGGATCACCTCTTCTTTGCCGAGTTCGGCTTTTGCTTCTATTTTATGGAATATTTCGTTCATGACGGCAATTTTTTGTTTGTAAAGAGTCGTTGACGCACTGTTCGCTGTTCGCCGAACAACAAATGTAATAACCTGTTAATCAGGATCAAAGCTAATACAATGACTTGTAAAATCCAAATGTTATTTATCTTTCGTATCTTTGGGGAACAAATTCCTTAAATCACGACACTATGAAAACAAGTCAAAAATTTACAGCCGAATTGATCGGCACTTTTGTTTTGGTATTGGGGGGGTGCGGAACAGCCATCTTTGCAGGAGGCGCAGTCGGCTTTTTAGGCGTAGCCTTAGCCTTTGGTTTAACGGTAGTAGCAATGGCGTACGGTATCGGGCACGTTTCGGGGGCGCACCTCAATCCCGCTGTTTCGGTGGGGGTGTTCTGTGCCGGCCGGATGAGCGCGAAAGAGTTGGGCGTGTATGTGTTGGCACAAGTGATCGGCGGGGTATTGGCTGCCGCATTGCTGGCGTTTATTGTCGAGCAGTATGGCGGAGTGCGGGGTACTTTTGCCGCGAATGGCTACGGTGCGGATTTTTTCCAGGGCGCTGCCGGGTATGTGGATTTGGGTGTTGCCGGCGCTTTTGTGGCTGAATTGGTGCTTACGTTTCTCTTTTTGATCGTTATTCTGGGTGTTACGGATGCACGGGCACCGAAGGGTTTCGCCGGCTTGGCCATCGGTTTGACGCTGGCTTTGATCCACCTCATCAGCATTCCGTTGACGAATACTTCGGTGAATCCCGCCCGTTCTATCAGCCAGGCGGTTTTTGCCGAAAATGCGTTGGCGCTTCCGCAGTTGTGGTTGTTTATTGTAGCTCCCATCATCGGCGCTGCCTTGGCTGCCGCTGTGTACAGAGTGGTGGCGGGGAAAGGAGAGTGAGCGTCATTACGAAAAAAAGAAAGAGATAGTGCCGCCGGTGCTGTCTCTTTTTTGTTTGCAAGGATTTTCCCTGAAAATCTTCGTGATCCTTGCTTTTTTGACCAAACTTATTGTATATTCGTGATCTATATATCCTGTCATGATCAAGAGATACACACAAGAGGAAGAGCAGTTGGCCCGCTTTGCCAAAGCAATGGGGCATCCCGCCCGTATAGCCATCCTGAAATTTCTGGCGTCGAGGGACGACTGCTTTTTCGGAGATATACACGAAGTACTGCCTATTGCCAAGGCGACCGTTTCCCAACACCTTTCCGAACTCAAAGACGCGGGATTGATCCAGGGAGAGATCTTCCCCCCAAAAGTCAAATATTGCATCAACCCCGGTAATTGGATGTTGGCCAATGAGTTGCTGAGTGGTTTAATGGATAGCTACGCCGCTCGGAAGGGGTGTTGCGGTTAATTTTGATGTAGAAGGCATAAACATAGTCGACAACAACAAATCCCCATATCCTCTTGAATGAAGTTTTGAAACGGTGGTTTTTACCTGATGGATACCTGTCTTTTGGTCAAGACACTTGTACTGATTGGTAAAGCATTGATGACAGCCAAATCGAGTATAAGAATCGACTACTTGGTCTATAGTTTTACCTTTAAGCTTACTGCATAAAAAGATTGCCGTTCAAAGTTTGTTGCCGGATTTTCTCCATTCGTATAATCAAGTCCGATTTTTGCTGATTTCTCTCCTTCATTTAAAAATGTATAGTTGAAGCTTGCGGTCAGAAAGTTATGCTCTACAGTTATCAAAT
>JAISVB010000053.1 GCA_031271755.1 Culturomica sp. | reverse complement strand
ACATCCAACACCGCCGGTTCAAAGGGGGAGATCGCCGCTTTCTGTTCCAGCACAAGGGCTCCCCCGCCGCTGTACAGCTTGACATGCACCTCCCCGCTTACATCGAGTCCCATGCGGATATACAACCGTTCCCGGACGGGGTTGGGATAGAGATCCACTTCCTGCCGGCCGTCGCGGGCCATCAATACAAAAGAGCCCGCTGCCTCTTCGCCGGCAAAGTCGGCGGCTGTAACGGTAACGGTTATTTTCCCTGCCCGCAGTGCTTTGACTGTAAGTATGTTGTTGTCGACGGACGTCACTGCCTGTCCCTGTTGTGAAGGGGTAAACGTATAGGTCAGGGATTCCCCGTCTTCGTCTGTGAAGTAGTCCGACAAGTCGACTGTTTGAGAAGCCCCGATAGACGTAAAGTACAGGCTGTCTAACGGTTTAATGATCCGGGGAGGATGATTGGCCTCGATCTCGTAAGCGAGCAGGATCCGTGTAACGGCTCCGGGTTCATCCACAATGTTCAGGGTGGCGGTGTATTGGCCGGGGGAGGCTTCGGGAGCTTCTATTTGCAGGTAAAAAACATGCTTACCCTCCTTTGCAACAGCTAACTCCGCCCGCGGATTCTCCATTTCAACACTCCAACTGTCTTCTTCCGGATCCTGGACGCGAAAACGGAATTTTCTGGTTTCGTGGGCTTTCAGAAGGATCGGATCGACAACCGGCTCCATTTCAACAACCGGTGCGCCGTTGTTGGTTGTGTTTCCGTTGAGAAAACAGGGTTCGGAACGATTCCCGAACAAATCGACACCCACCACTGCCAAGTAGTAATGTGTTTCCGGGGTTAATCCGTTCACTGTTGTCTGCAAGGGCTGTCCGGACAGCAGATTTCCAACCTCCACCGTTTTTTGAGGGGTAAGGCTGCCGATGTTCTCTGTTGTGATGGGAGAGGTTTCCAAAAACAGCTCGTATTGGAAAGCTGTACCGTTGTCTTCGTCCCGGGTTACGCTCCATTGCAGGTTTAACGATACGGCGCTCCACAGCGCGGAAATGTCCGTTACAGGTTCCGGAGCCATGCCCCTGTCTTCCGCCAACGCCAACGCTGCGTCGATGTAACCGTATCCCATCTGTCCCGCATAAAGAAGGCCAACATGTGGGTTGATGTCATGCACGGAATTTTGCAGTTTGGTTCTCAACATCTCCGCTGTCAATCCCGGCTTACCTGCACCGAATTTGGCAACCATCAGCGCAGCGATGCCCGATACGTGGGGACAAGCCATAGAGGTCCCTTGCATATAGCCGTATTTGTTACCGGGAGTTGTGCTGTATACCTGATTTTTTGTCCCGTATTTGGCATCTCCTCCCGGCGCTGTGACATCGACCCATGTCCCCCAGTTGGCGTAATACGCTTTGCGAAAGTCGGTTGCCATGGCAGAAACAGCAACAACCCGTTCGTAGGCGGCCGGATAGGCTCTGTACCCCCGTTCGTCGTTTCCTGCAGAAAAAATAACAATCCCTCCTTTCATCGGGGAATCCGGAAGTTGGTTTCCGTCCTCGTCTTTTCCTGCATTGTCGATAAAAAAGTCGATGGCCTCTTTTATGGCCTGGTTCAACACCGGGGGCGTTCCCTGCCCGTCCCAGGGGTGTCCCCAACTGTTCTGGCTGATCACGGCGCCGGCAAAGACTCCGTAAGCAATGGCGGCCGGAAGCCTGCTGCCGGCTGTCAGGTCTTTCGATGGGTCAGCAGGATCCTGCTTGAATATCTGGCAACTGACAACTTTCACCCCGTCCTGTTGTCCGGTTCCTCCGGCTACTCCGGCCACCCCTTTTCCGTTGTTGTTCACGGCTGCAACCGTACCGGCCACATGGGTTCCGTGTGCATGAGGTATAATTAATGGCGTATTGTCCACAAAGTTCCAGCCGTTTATGTCGCCTCTGTAACCGTTTTCATCGTCGTCTTCGTTGGGATTCCCGTTCTCTTCCGATTGGTTGACCCATATATTCTCTTTCAGGTCCTCGTGTCCGGTATCGATCCCTCCGTCTACGATGGCCACAATGACGTCCGGGTGCCCTCCCGTAATTTTCCAGGCAGGAAATACATTGATATCGCAACCGGCAGAACTTCTGGAGATGCTCCCGTCGTTATAGTAATGCCACTGAAGGGACAGGTGAGGGTCGTTGAACGGAGTATTCGCCTCCGCTGCGGGCGAGCTGTTTGGGCCGGCAACCGCAATCGGATTGCCTCCGATGCGGATAATTTGCTGTATCGGTTCCGCCACATCAATATCCGGACTGTTTTTGAAATCGGCCAGCGCTCTTGTTACGGGAAGGGAGCGGTCAAAATAGAGATCGTACCACAAATGCAGCCCGGCTTTTTGTTGCATCTTTTCAAATTTTCCGGCGTGCGGGAATGTTCTTTCCATTTTCACAACCCCCAGGCTGCGGGCCATCCGGTCTATTCCGGAGGCTCCTGCCGGCATATTCCTTCCGGCGGATGCTTTCAGTTTTATCCGGATCACCCCTTGTTCCACGGATTCGTTGACAGAAATCTCTTTTTCAGCAGGTTCCGGTTTGTCGGCTATGGGGTCGCTTTGGCAGGCAAAGAACAGTGCGGCGAGCAGCGGGAGGTAAATCCGGTGTTTCATCTGTTTGCATTTTGTTTTTGGAAGCGGTTTATCTAAATAAACAACTAAAATAGAGCATAAATTTAAAAACTAAAAGGAAATCCTGGGATTCCCTTTTAGTTTGTTCGGACCTGGTTTAGCTGGTTATTCCAGCGGCCTGTCCCACTGCATCTTTATATCGGCCGGAGCGGTGAAGTGATAACCTCCGGTAAGGTAATTGGGGATTTGCAGCCAGAAGGACAATGTAATGGTTTTGTAGCAAAATTCCACGCTGCATTTTCCCAATGCAATGGGCGCATTGGCGAGCATCAAATACACCGGTCCATACGGCGGCCAGGTGGACATGTATTGTCCTCCGGGTGTTGCGGCCGGTAATTTAGCCGGAATGTTCCAGGCCGGGTCGGGTGTCAGGTTTGGAAAAATGACCTTGTAATCTCCCACAACGGCATGGTTTACAATGATCTTTATCACCGAGTTGTTTGCCGGATGGTTGCCGCTTTCGCCCCAGAAATTTTCAATCCGGAGCGTATCGTTGCCGATGTGGGTCACTTTCATTTCGTATCCGGGAGCATCCAGATCGACGTAATAACCGTTCCAGTCATCCATGTTTTCGATGGAGCAGAAACGGGTGAAGATAAACGTCATGGTAGAATCCTCGTCCACCACCAATCCATAGGGGGAGTCTACCACTTTCAGCACCAGGGTATCCGTAGCGCCTGAACTGTAAACAGACGGATCCGGTACGCGAACCTGTACGGTTGTGGAAACTTCTCCCTGGGGAATCGTCACGTTGTTTAAGTCTGTCAGGATTTCGTAGTGAGCAGGGTTCGTGCTCTTTACAACGGCCATCTTCATGGTCAGATTTTCCGAAGCCTTGTAAGCGCTCCCGATCAACAGGGAGGAGGTCACCGCTGCTCCGTTCGGTTCGACGTACCGAAGGGATTCTTTTTGCGGAATATCAACAAATTGCCCGTCGGAGTAGCTTATGGGGTCGGTTTTGCATCCGGCCATTATGACCGGAAGCAAAGCAAGCAGTATACTGAATTTCTTCATAACGCGAGTTGTTAAATGTGAATTACCGGTTAATACTCCGGGTTTTGTATAAAATTAGAGTTGGTCTGTTTTTCCTGAATGGGTACCGGCCAGGTGAATTTGTAGTAATCTGCCGCCACGGTCAGCGCCGTTGTGAGGGAGTTGCCGAAAAGATAGGTCATCGTGGGATCCTGTACATCGCTGTCCCTGCGTTCCAGCCCCGTTCCATACCGTTTCAGGTCCCAGAGGCGTTGGCCTTCCAGGTACATCTCTTTCAGCCGTTCCGTCCGGATCTGATCCCGGAGGGCGGTTCCCGAATAGCTTCCGTCGACGTAACCGACGATGCGGGCTTTCCGCAAACCGTTCAACCACTGGTTTGCCACACCTTCCTGTCCGGCCATGTACGCGGCTTCGGCTCCGACTAAGTAGACTTCCGCCATCCGGAGGATTTTGGGCTTGTTTTTGTAATTGGTCTTTTCGGTATAAAGAGCCGGATTTCCGGGGTATTTGATACAAACGGTTAAAGTTGCTGTTCCTTGCGGCGTTGTAATTTCAGCATCCTCAAAATAGGCAAGCGTTCGTATATCGGTGCCAAAATCATAGAGATCCAGTATTTTCCCGGAGGGGATGAAATCGGGATTGTCCGTTTCTCCATTGTTTGCCTTATCTAATAAGTAGAGTCCGGTTGCATTGAATGAGCCTGCTTCCTCCCTTACCCCTTCTGCCTGAAAGATGGTTTCGTTCGATTTGTCATCCTTCCACATGGCCGTAAAGTTGTTGATTTGTTCTGCACTGGCAATAGGAACCAGGGGATAGCCCCCGATCAGTTCGCCGGCCAGAGCAGCCGCTTCGCTGTACTTGTGCGCTTGCAGCAGTATGCGCGCCCGCAGGGCTTTTATGGCCTCCTTTGTAACAGGGGCGGGAGAACCGGCGGTGAATGTGGCCGTGACATACTTAGCAGCGCTGTCCAATTCGGACACCATGTGTTTGTAGGTGTCCTCCAGGCTGGCCCGGGCCATGTAATCCTGGGAAGGCGACAGCTCGTACGTGAGTTTAATGGGAATTCCCAGGCTGGAGGCTGCGGTGGACGGTTCGTAATCCACACAGTAGCGCAACGTCAGTTGTTCAAATGCCAATGCCCGCAAAAAGTAGGCTTCGCCTTTGTAAGTTTTGACGGTTGCCTGTTGGGCGGTCGTATAGGTGTCCATCAGTTCGTCTGCTTTTTGCAGGAAAAAATTACACTGGTTGATCATCGTCCAGATCCCGGGCCACGGGCCGACGCCGCTTCCGGTATAGCTCCAGTTGTAAAAGTTGCCGTACGTATTGGTGTATCCGGCTACGGCGTGCAATCCGTCGGCTTGGATCTCTGCTGCAATGACCTGGTCTCCGGTAAACAACCCCCTGAGGTATGTGAAACATCCGTTCCTGAGTGTTGTTATGTCGGACAGGTTGCCCGGCCGGACGGCTTCACCGGTAGGAAGTGAGTTGTAGGGGTATTTGTCCATGTCACAGGAGAGCAGTACCCCTCCCATGAAAATTAAAAGCCCGAGTATGTTTGTTTTCATGCGTTTCATGATTTTTTCAATTAGAAGGTTAATTCCACTCCAAAAAAGTATTGTTTTGTATTCGGATAGTTCCCCAATTGGAGGTTGCTGTCGACTTCGGGATCGTATCCGCTGTATTCCGTCCACGTCAGCAGGTTGCGCCCTCCTGCATAGACGCGGGTTCCTTGCAGAAATCCGGTCTTTGCCAGCAGCGTTTTCGGGAGATCGTAGGAAATTGTCAGGTTTTTCAACCGGCCGAACGAGGCGTTTTCCAAGAGGCGGGAGTCAAATTCCGGTTTTTCTCCGGCTCGCGGGATGTCGGTAATATCCCCCGGTTTTTGCCACATCCGGAACATGGAACGAGCCATGTTATTCGCTTCGGTATTGGTGGAGTTTTCTACAAAATACCGGTCGTTGTTGAGCAAGTACTTGTCCAGCACAAAGGAGAAGTCCGCCGACAACGTAATGCCTTTCCAGGACAACAGGGTGGAGAACCCTCCGGTGTAGGGAGCATACCGGTTCTTTCCCAGAAATACACTATTGTCAGCAGAAAATTGGTTGGTCAGTTCGCCTTCCGGCGTGTACCACAACTGCTCTCCGTTTACGGGATTGACGCCGGCGTACCGGGCGTAATAAAATTCTCCGAGGGCATGTCCGGGCTGGTATTTCATACCGGTTCCCGCATTTTCAAACTCATCGATCCCTTCGTACAATTTCTCGATCCTGTTTTTGTTGTAGTTCAAGGTACCGGACACAGACCAAAAAAAGTCCCCCTCTTTCAGAATATCCGCGCGCACGGTCAGGTCGATCCCTTTGTTGGTCATTTCGCCGACATTAGACGTGTAGGAGGCGTGGCCTGTTGTGTAGGAAAGGGGAACGGTCATCAGCATATTGGTTGTTTTCTTGCTGTAATAATCCAGTTCCAGGCCATACCGGTCCAGGAACCGTGCGTGGATGCCGATGTTGAGGCTGCCGACGGTTTCCCATGTCAACTTATCGTTGGAGAGGTTGCCGATAGTCCATGCGGAACTTCCGTTGTACATGCCGGAGCCGATAGAGCCGATCCAGGCGTAATCCGAAATGGAGGAGTTGCCCGTTTCTCCGTAGCTGGCTTTCAGGCGCAAATCGTTTACCCAGCTCACATCTTCCAGAAAGCTTTCGGATTTGGCGTTCCACATGGCTCCCAGGGAGTAGAATGTGCCCCACCTGTGGTCTTTTCCGAAACGGGACGAACCGTCCGTACGGATAGAAGCGTCGAAGAAATACCTGCTGTTGTAATCGTATTCCACGCGCCCGAACCAGGAATTAAAGACCGTTTCCGTTCTTGTCGCAGAGAAACCATCTTGAGCAGAGGTCTGCCGGGTGTTCAACAACATCAGCCGGCGATCCGAATGGCCCTCCGTTCTGGCGCCAAACTGATTGTTTTTTTCTGCGATGCTTTCCTGGCCGGCCAGCAGCGTAAAGTGATGCATACTGTTCAGATCGAACTTGTACTCAACGGTGTTTGTGAAGGTAAAAGAGTAAAAACGCTGGAAACTTTCCGTAACGGTTCCGATACCAAACAGTTCGGGATAGGATACGCCGCTGTTGCGGTAATCAAAAGCGTCGACGGCTTGGACTCCTTTTATGGTCAGCCCTTTCAGCGGAGTCACTTCGATGTAGGAACTACCGATCAGGCGAGTGGTTTGCCTCCACGACGGCTGATTCTCCATAACATATTGGGGATTGTACAATCCTCCCATTGCACTGTTCTGCTCCCAGCGATCCCCCCAAATGATGTTGTCATTTTCGTCGTATGTGTAGGTGTAGGGAGAATAGGAGGGATCCGCCCACTTGGCAAAGTTAGTCGGGTTATACCATCCGTTCGAAGTACTGAAAGTTTCTCTGTATTTTTCGTGCGAAAGCCCGAAGTTCAATCCCATCCGGAGATACTCTTTTACCTGGGTGTCGATATTGGAACGAAGATTCATCCTCTTCATGTCCGAATGGTGGGTAATCCCCTCCTGGCTGTAATAACCGGCGGAAAGGTAGTAATTGGTCCTGTCCGTAGCGCCTGTTACGTTCATGTTCAGTTCGTAAAACGGGGAGTTGTCTTTGAAAAGATACTCTTTCCAGTCGGTATCCACGTTGTATTTTAAAGCCCACTCTTTGTGCGCCTGGAAAGTAGGATTTTCCAGCAATGCCGGGTTTACAAGCTCTCTGAAATCCAAATACTCCCTGGCGTTCATCATGGGAAGGTTGTCGGCCGCCATGGCCGAAATGCCGTATTGGGCTTTCAGCATCACCCTGGGCTCCTCGTTTGTCCTGCCTTTTTTGGTTGTAACGATCATCACCCCGTTGGCTGCCCTGGATCCGTAGATGGCCGTAGCAGAGGCGTCTTTCAGCAACACCACGTTTTCTATGTCGTTGGCATTCAAAGAGCGGAGAGCGCTGGCGGTTACCGGCGCTCCGTCAACAATGATCAACGGAGTGTTCCCGGCATTGATGGAGTTTATCCCCCGCAAACGGATGGAAACCGTGGCGCTGGGCTCTCCCGAAGAGGTGAATGTTTGAAGCCCCGCCATCTGTCCCTGCAACGCATCTGCGATATTGGCGACCGGACGGTCTTTCAGTTTGGCCTCTCCCACAGTTGTCACCGATCCGGTAATGGAGCCTAATCTTTTGGCCGATCCGTACATTCCCGTTACCACCACATCCTCCATCTGTTCGGCATCCATTTCCATCTCCACGTTGACGTTGGTGAGCCCGTTCAGGGCTATTTCCCGGGTTTTCATCCCCACAAAGGTAAAGATGAGGGTGGCGTTGGCGTCCGCCTG
>JAISVB010000034.1 GCA_031271755.1 Culturomica sp. | reverse complement strand
GTATTATTTTTCGCGCATAATGAGAATTTTTTCATGCATGATGAGAAATTTTCGTTGAGAATTTTCCTTCCAACTTAGAATAATTTCCCCTATCCTTCTACTTGGGTAATCGCATAATTGCATACCATCCATTCCTCCTGTTTCCGCCTTTTTTCTTTGCTCGCCGAGATAGTCCTTTCGACCTTGTGAATAACCCATCCGTGGCGCCCGGCGGCCTCCTCGATGGACTTATACGGGAACATGGTGAGCATGAACTTACCTTTGAGGCAGCCCAGCAGGTTGATGAGAGCCTGCATATCCGCTTCGTTGAACATCCCTTCGTAATGCCCGCAATTGCTGTTAATGTACGGCGGATCGACGAAATGGAACGCATCAGGGCAATCATACCGGGCAATTATTTTCAACGCATCGTCGTTCTCAATGGTGACATCCCGCAGCCGGGTGCATAGCTCCTCGGTAAAGGCATCGGCAGCGTTTTTCGCCATCCTGGCCGTTTTTCCGGCGCGATCGTAACCAAACGTACCGTTCTGCTTGGATGCAAAAGAGATTTTACTAAGCGTCCACACGGCCCACGCCCACTGCGCGGGACTGAAGAACTCCGGATATCGCGTTATATGCATCGCGTGGGCGTGCTGGTCGCGGCAGTGGAGCGTGGCGTCTATCTCGGCTTTGAGCATTGGATAATGCTTCCTGGCCACGAGGTAGAAATTGACTAATCCCCGGTTGAGGTCGTTTATCACTTCGCAATCGGCGGGGTTCTTGGCAAACAATACTGAGGCCCCGCCGCAAAATGCTTCGGTGTGCAGGTTGTGTTTCGGGATCAGCGGCAGGATGTACTTTAACATCGTTTGTTTGCCGCCGTAATAAGTGATAGGAGTCTTCATAATATTGCTCTTTTAATATCGGTAAATCAGGAAATGTTTTCTATTTTTGCTGTCCCCACAAATAAAGACGAAACAACCGTCAAGCAAGGCATCATAGCCTCTGCCTTAGACGGTTGTTTCGTCTTTTACGTCTTTAGCTCGTGGGGAGCTAATTTCGGGGCAGGGGCTTTTTCCTGCTACCTTTTTGTTTTTTTACTGCGCTTAATATGATTTCCTACGGTTCCGTTGTAGATGGATCTGTTGAATCAGGAGGCGTTGTGGATCCGGTACTGGGATCCTCTGGCCCGGTTGTGCTTTCATCAGGAGTTGTCGGCGTTGTGGAGGTTTCTTCCGGCGGCCAATAATTCATCCGCCGCCATAACAGCCACTCTCCGGTCCCGGTGACACTGCTACCGTCTTCTGCAGTGTATGGCGGGATAACCTCGCCTGAGTAAGCACAGAACGCACGGGCAAATACCTCAATCTGGTAATACTCTTCGCCTGTCGTGGTAGTTCCGGAATCCCACGAGGTATTGCAGCAGGATTTTACCGTCTGGTATATTGCTCCGTTCGGCATTACTTCTACCTCCAGAAGCACATAGTCGTTTGTAAAATAGAAGCGTGGCCCTCCCGGCACGGTCGAGGGTATGTGGTATTTTCCGGACTTTATGTATTGGTCGTAGTGGGGCAGGGTACCCGGCTTAATGGAATCTGTAAAGTCCGGCACAGCATCTATTTCGTTCCAGTTGTGTCGGTGAACATCAGGGGCATAGTTTCCCGCCGGCTGATAAGTGTCGTCGTGATTATGGTCAGAAGTGGCGGCGCCGACCTCTCCCGGTGTATATCCCGGCTTGCCCGGTTGTTTTGCCCAGTCGTACACGTCGGAAGCAGGTAGAGAGGTCGGAAAATCGGTTATTTGCGCCCGTGTGTGCTGGTGCCATCCGTCCGCTTTCCCTGCAATCAGTGCCATAATGCTTGTTGCAAAATTCGGGTCGTTGTTCAGGGCGGTTGCTAATTCATACAGCGTATTCAATGCCTCCGGTGAACTGCCGATCACTTCCGCTATCTTTTGGCTGGCGTACTCCTTTGCCAGCGCCAGCACTCCGGCATCCCCGGTGTTCACTTCCCCGCGGGTGTACGTTTCCTCCTTTGTGTAGGTATCCGCCACCTTCACCCGTTCTGCGTCCGTCATAAAACGTCTGTCCTCTTCTTCGTCAATCTGGCCGGCCGGGTGCCGGTGCGATCCGGCGGCCTTGCCGTTCCATCCGGCCTTTTCTTCGTCCGACACTAAGCGGTGCGAAGCATCTGTCGAGAGGTCCTTTGCCTCTCCCGAGAATGCCACACTTTTAAGGTCTGTAAACCACTTTTGCACCTTGCCGAAAAGTACGGCCAGTGTATCACCGGAGGCGGCGTTTTCACGTGCTCCGGCACCGGCAAAGGTTACTGTTACCTCTTTCCCGTCACCCGTTTTGTCCAGTTTTTTGTAGGACAAGTCTTTGACGAAGTTGTCCATCTCTTTTTTGTCGTACTTCATCTCCAGTTCCGCGGCGATCTCTTCGAAGAGACCACCCACCCGGTGAGCATTATTCCCGCCCGATGCTGTTTCGTTCCTGACCATGCCGGCCAGTCGCTTAATGTTGTTTATTAACGCACTCATTTTTATTTAGTTAAAAGTTGAATCAAATGTCACATCAAAAACGCCTGAAAAATTCACCTCCCGAAGGAACAGGCCTACCGGCTGGAAAACCCGGAACAGTGAACGGAAGCGGGTTTCAAACTCCGCCTTCCCGGCCTCGCTTATACCATCTACATGCACATCGACGGCAAACGATTTGAACTCCTGTCCTGCATCGTACCGGAAGGCGCTATTGTGCCGGATCCCGCCGTCGTATGACACGACATAACAACTCCTGCCCACTTTCGCTCCACTGGCCTGTAATGCTTCCGCCAGCAACACAATCGAGAGCGGCGTTCCGGAGAGGCGGTAAATCCGCATCACTTTTTGCAAGAGTACCCGGAAGCCAAACTCCGACAGATCATCGGGCAGGAGTTCCGACGGGATTCCAAACTGTTCCAGCCACAGGCCGAGCTTCACAAGGTCAGTCTCTTTTTCGAGATCAATACGCAGCCCCTGCGGGCCGGTATTTATAAGCCGGTTTTTAAAGGTTATATCCAGTGCTCGCGTGTTGTACGCTTCTATGCTTTCGGGGATCAGTGTCATTTGTTTAAGTTTACGATTACATTACCCTGTGAATAAAACTCGCCCGTATCAGTCACCGGAATATCGAAAAAATCCATGCGTGTCACCCGGCTGACCCCTTCGGCTTCGAGCACCTTTCTTTCCAGGTCAAACACGCCGAATTTGCCGCTAAAGGTTTTAGAGATCTCCCCGAAATACTCCTCTATTTTAAGGGCCACATTACGCTTTACCTGCTCATCGGTGGAACCGTAAACCTGCCGCACCTCTACACTGCCACTCACCGGCACGGGCACGGCTGCCTGAAACACAAATACCGGCCCAACGATACCGAAATCTTTGGCCGTGATGGATTCCAGAACGCTTCTCTCCAGGGCGGCATCGTGCACCCCGCCACCTGAAACCATATTTGCAGAGGTTGTTTCCATGATAGGGATGAGGCGAACGTAGCCCGGCGGGAGTATGCTCTCCTCGAACTTTTGAATGATCAGGATGTCCGACACGCCGGGCACGGCTTTGATCCGGGCGAAATAGGCAGCCTTTGTGCCGATGGTTCCTTTGGCCACCGAAAGGATGCGTACCCGGTATTCGTCGTCCGTTTCGCCCTGTTCCCTTCCTGTCCCCCAGAGGGCGCCCCAGTTGTCGAGGTTCTCTCCGGTTGCGTACTGCACAAAATTCTGCCGCATTAGGTTCTCCATCCCGCCCCTGAGGATCACCTCCCGGTAGGCCATGCAATTAATGAGTATCATCTCAGCGTCCGCCGGCTGGAGCTTCACTCCGGCAAGGCGCTGGTACTCGGCGATCATCTCTTCCAGGATCATCTCCGGGGCTTTGCTTATAAATTCAATATCTGCCATCTTGTGTGTGTTTAGCTAATTGTACCTGTTCCGGGGGCTGTCGTAGCCCCGGTCTGTGCCGACGGGCTTCCCGCTGTGGAAACCGCTATCCCTGCCGCCACCGTCACCGTTGCCGTCTTGATGTATTTGTCGAAGGCCGCCGCCAGCTTTCCGGCGATCTCATCGTCTGCGACCTCTGTTTTCTTCCGCATCTCTGTCAAGATAGAGAGAAGATCCGCTTTTAATGTACTTACAACTAAAGCCATACCCGGTTTAATTTAATAGTTTATCGACCAATTGTTCTATCTTACTAACTGCCTGCTGTGTGGGAGGGAGAGGCGTTCCGGAGGGCCCCATAGAGGTCGCGACCGTAAGGCCTTTTAAAGCCTTTAAAACCTCCTTTAAAATGGTCTTTAAATCCGTGTCGGCATTTTTTAAGCCCGCCTTTCCCCCGGAAAGTTCCAGCGCCGCCTCTCCCTGCTTCACCGAGGCAGCCCCCTCCTTTAATTGCAGTTCCGAGTCACCGAACTGCCGGAGCTCTCCGTCCGGATCAGCGCCGTCGGGCGCCTTCTCCTCGGCGGAAAAGAGGGCCCCGAGGCAAATGTTTTTCCCGCTTTCGAGCCAGCAAACTACCTGTGTACCCACCGACGGCAGTACAAAGACATTGTTTTGTCCCGTTGTCGGCTGGAGTACGAGGCACTCACCTTCGGTTCCAAGCTGCGAAAATTCCACGAGGACAACCCCGTTTTCTTTCCTCTCCTTTACTTCGCCCGTTTCGATCATACCTCCCGTCATACCCGCAGTGTAATGTTTGTTGTGTAGCCCGAAGAAGAGATCGAATGTGTCGCCTCCGCGATGTAGTAACTCTTATCAAACCGCCCGAACCCTTTCAGTCGGACACATATCCCGGCGCGAAGCCTGACATCTCCCATGAGTGACATCGAAAACTCCTCGCCTTTTTTATTGCGGTCAGTGACATAGTCTTTTGCCTTCTGGGCGGCGGCGCTGTCACTGTCCACCTCTTCCCAGATGAGGGCGCTGCCTCCGCCCGGGAGACCGGCGTCGTAACTTCCGGAGTACTCTTTTTTTGTCTTTACATCCCGCCATTTCACCGTACACCCGGTGATCCGGCCGGCCGCTTTGTTACTGACATCGTAGGAAAGAACGTTCCCCCGGGGTATCTCCAGCACTTTCTCCGGCTCTTCCTTCTGCTTCTGGATGGCGTAGAGGCCTGTGAACACGAGTGTGTCCCCTTCGACCTTTAGAACACATCCCGTTTCTTTGGCGATGCGGTAACAGAGCTCTATGTCCGTTTCGTCCTTTTGAAAGCCGCCCCACGTTCCGGCCATATCGCCCGCCACCTTTAACTCCAGCTCCGCAGCTACCTTCCCGGCAAAGTCCTTTAGCTCCCCGATGGGGTGGTGGATGCGTTTCTTGGGGCCGTGCAGGGCGCCCGGCTTGATCGACATCGCCGAGATGGTACACTCATCACCTCCCCGGCCGCCGGTTAGTTTTATTTCGTCCACCCAGAAGGTGCCGCAGTCCATCATCTCCAAACCCTCGTAGCCGATCCGGAGTGAAATCTTATCGGCCACCTCCGGGTACCAGTCGCCGAAAAAGAAGCCTTTGGCATTTGACAACTGTAATTCGATCGAAGAGGCGCGGCCTTCGAGGTAGTCCCGGAAGGAAACACCTGTAAGGATCGGCGCGAAGTCCGACGTCACGTTTTTGTCCGCATAGCGGATAATTACAACCGGTTTCAATCCTTTCATACATCTACCTCCACGGGGCTTTTACTTTTGTGATCGTTTCTTCTTCCGCCGTTATCTCGGGGATGATGATTTCCACCCCTTCCGGGAGTGTGTCCTCGGAGAGGCTTATAAGGTGGGGATTGGCGGCCATGAGTTCGGCCACCCGGCCGGCCGATCCCAAAAGATCGTAGGCCAAAAGATCCCACCGGTCGCCGAATTTTGTTACTGTCACCTTCATTTCTCTGTTACCTTTCTGTTAGAAGCCTCCCCGGACGGCCTGGATTCAACGTTTTTCTGTGCGATCACCACCCGGTCGGCATGTTCTTTGAGCGAGAGCTGGAGATCAGCCGCCACGATCTCACCGGTCGCCGACGTCTTGATAACGGACGTTGTGATCCCCGTTATGACATAATCCCCCTGGTAGGTTCCGCTTCCGAAAACCAGGCGCTGGGGCTTACCGCTTTTCCGGAGGGTATTGATCCGGGAAAGGAAGTCGGTTACATCGTGGCCCAACTGTTTCCGGAGGGTGATACTGAGCGTTACCTCGGAGAGGGTTTCGCCCATCGCCTGGAGGACAGGCTTCCCGGTTGCGATCGCCTGCTCCGAAAAGGTGTAGCCGGCGGTTTCCTCAAAGGCGCTCACACCGTCCAGCGCCGTGAGTTCCATTTTTCCAAATCTAAGAAACTGCATACGCCGTCCTCCCTTCCTTACGCTGTTCTTCTCCTACGAGGCGGGCGATCTCCGCTCCGAGGCTTTTAAGCACCTGCCACAGGTCTTCCTTTGCCTTCTGGGTCATTTCGGCCGAGATGTTGATCACCGGCTGGAAGTTGATCGACACTCTGGCGCCATCCGAAGCGCCGGCGGTCGCCGGTGAAGAGGGGGTGTCGGCGGCAGGATAGCTGTTTGTCCGCCCCACCTGGCGCGCAACCTCTACCGAGTAGTTCCCGGGATCACCCAGGCCGAGAATGTCCGGCATAAGGGGCGCCGGCTGGTTTAATTCCGGGTACATGGCGAGCTCTTCGGGGGCGAAACCCGGCATGTTGATATCCGGCATAACCACCTCCGGAAGTTCCGTGCCGGCTGCTTCGGTGTAAACGGCCGCCTCTTCCGGGTGCGGCAGCCTGACCACCGGCACGACCGGCTCCGGGGGAGGCGTGAGGGGCGCCTTCGGGGAAACGGATCCTTCCGGAAGAGCGGGAGCGGATACACTGACATCCGGTAGAACCATCCCCGGAAGCTCCATGCCGGACGCCTCGGGGTAAACGGCCACTTCTGCCGGTGGCACCGCCGGACCCGCGGCAGCGATGTTTACAACAGGAGCCGCAGGTACTGCTACATTTCCTGTCTTTTCCTTCGCCTCCTGTTTGGCCCGCTCCTCTTTTAAGTGCATTTTGTAGTTCCCGCCGATGCCCTTTGCCGTATCGACGAATCCATGAGCCGCCTTGTTTCTGCTGTCCACATAAGCCTCTGCACTGGCGGTAAAGCCATCCTTTAGTTCCTTACCGGCATCGCTCCAGGAGCCACCGCTAAAAAGTGTCTTGATCGCTTTTCCAATACCGGCAACTATCTCCCAGGCCTCCTTAAAAGGAGCCACCAGCCAGTTGTAGATAGCTTCCCCGAATCCTTTTACCGCGTCCCAAATGGTGAGTAGAAAAGCCCGGAAGCCGGCGAATTTATTCCAGCATGCAACAAGCACCCAAACAAGCGCCCCGATGAGACCGACAATCCACGTTAACGGGTTCGCCAGGAGTGCCGCCGTCCACGCCCACGTCGAAGCGATCACTCCGGTAAGCGCCGGAAGAAGGGTGCCGGTCATCACCGTACGGCAAACCATAAGTGCTTTTGCAAGCCCTCCCTGTACCCAGGCAGCGGCTGCGGTTGCCTTACTCCAGGCCGCAGTCGCTACTCCGGCTGCAAGCATGGCCTTGGAACTGATAAATGTCCAGACGGTCTGCAATTTGGTGGCCATCGTCTGACGCATCTGGATCCAGGTGGATTGGGCGGTGATGGCATTCCAGGCCTTCCCGATCACCGAGCCGGCAGTCAGAGCCTTGTTCTTTAGCCACAGGGCAGCAGCCGAGAGCTTTGTTGCAATACTGTTTTTAAGAGTGATCCAAAACGCTTTACTGAGCACAGCATTGTAAACCGACAGCACTCCGGAGGCGATGCGCCCCATCCGGCCACACCGCTGTACCGCCCGTGCATACACGTCCGCCGAGCGCGTGGCTTTGGCGATGGAAAGCATGCGCAATGTACTGCCGAATTTCACGACTCCCATCGCTGCCGACCAGGCGCCCTTGCCGGTTCCAACCACCAACTTGTAAATAGGCGCAAGCGACATCGCCCCGCTAAGGCCCTGTCCTACGACCTGCAAACCGTACATCAGGTTGCCAAAATTCTTTTGGACACCGATGGCCCAGTCGTTCCAATAAGCGGCATTTACCTTGATTCGCTGCCCCCAGGTATCCATGCGGACAGCGGCCTGTTCAGTTGCCACGCTTGTGTCCGTCACTGCCGCCGTCATCTCCCCAATGTCCGCCGCGTTAGCCACAAGGAACTGCGCTGCCGCTACGTTCTCCATCCCGAAAAGTTTTGACATATAGGTAGCATCACGGAGGTGCGGCTTTAGCCGCGTGAGGGCTTCCTCCAAAGAAGTCTTCCGGAAGTCAACGCCGAGAGCGGTCTGCATCTTGAGTACGATGTTGCGAAGGGCGGTACCCGCTTCGGCGCCTTTGAGGTTGTTCTGGGAAAGCACCTCAATAGCCCCGGCCGTCTGCTCTACGCTTAACCCCGCTGCGTTGGCCGCGGCGCCCACCACTTTAAACGACTGCGCCAAATCCGGGATTTCCGCCGCTCCGTATTTTGAGCCGGCAGCCAACACGTTGATGATCCGTCCGGCAGCATCTGCCTCCAGGCCGAATTGATTAATAGTCCCGGCCATCGCGTCTGCAGCCTCCTGCATGCCGAGGCCCGAAGCCTGCGCGAGGGTGATCGTCTTTTGTTGCAGTTCCTGAAGGCCCTGCATCCCGATTTTGGAAACGTCGATCTGCGAGGCCAGGATGGCGAAGGCGTTTGCCGCCCCTGCCGCTCCAAGACCCGAGGCTTTCCCTGTCCGTCTGGCTACATTGCCCAGGTCTTCCAGCTCTCTGCCCGCGATCCCTGTAATGGACGACAGCTCCGCCATTGCTGCCTCGAACTCCAACCCCGGCTGCGCCAGCCGCTCTATCGTGCTCCCCGCCTGCTCAAACAGTTCCGCCGTCTGATTAAATTTCCAAAGACAGGTTTGGGTTGCATCAATGGTCTTTTTGAAACCATTTAATGTCGCCTCCGTTTTTTTTATCGGAGCCGTTGCCTTGTCGAAATATTCAAAAACAACCGATAATATCATAAATAATTTCTATCTTTACAGCGTTATGATGACAGATAAGGAATACAAAAAGGCTAAGGCACGTCTCAAGGATGTTGTGAAAATCATCCTGACAGTTGCCATTCTATTGATCCCGTATGTTACAATAGTGATAGACTCCGGACACCCCTTCATCAGTTGGTTTTGGGATATCGTCTTTCTGATCATGTTTGGGCTTTTCCTTTTCGTTAACATTTTTAACGGTGGGAAGAGTTTCCGGTAACCCCCTTCTATCTCTTCCCTTTCCTTTCTTCATAAAACCCGTTCAGTTCCTCTATCCACCCAGCCAGTTCCGGCATCTGCATTTTCATTACCCCTTCGTAGGAGAAGTGTCCTTCCCGGATAAGGTAGAAAGCGCCCCTTCTGACGGCAGCACCCCGGACGTCACCAACGCTGCCGATAAGTCGAAAAAAACCGCCGCCGCGAGCCCTGTTACATCTTCGTAGGTTTTCTTTTCCCCGTCAAACTCACAGATCTGGGAGAGGAGGGCTGCCATGAATGCCGCCCCCTCCATGCCGCCCGAAAGGCGCGAAGCGTCGATAATGTCCTGAACCGTCACGGGGTTGATCTTTACCTCTTTGATGGCTGTCCCCTGGGTCTTTTTTGCTACTGTAATTTTCATTTCTTTGTTCTTTAGATAGTTACTTTGTTAACGCCGCTTCCAAAGCGGCAATCTTTTCCTCCAACTCTTTCACCCGGTCGTGGAGGTTCCGGGTGCGGAGTGCAAGCGTTTTTGCCTGCACGTTACTTCTTCCGTCTATCCCCCCCTCGACGGGATCGTACTCCATCAGGACGTCGATCCCGCCTTCTTCCCAGTTGTAACTCTCCGCACCTTCTTCCTTAAAAAACATCAGGTGTTCGATTTAAACCCCGAAAGCTGATCCGTACCCCCTACCTTGTAGACGTTGTTAAACACGTCCACCTCGTAGAGCGGCTGTCCGCCGACTTCGACCTTCAGGTAGGTGACGGTCATCGTGTGCTCCAGTCCGTCCTGCTTGGCGCCCGCCTTTAAGGTTCCCAGCGGGAACTCCTTAAACGTTCCGGCAATGGTCACCGTGACGGGATTGTGCTGTACCTGTCCGCCGGCGGCGTTTGTCACCATGTCGCTTTTGACGGTCAGGCGCGTTGCCTGGAAGGGGCTCTGATCCTTCCAGTTCTCCCGGTAGACGGAGTTCCACTTGAACTTTGCCTCCAGCTTCTCCATGCCCACGGGTATCTCCGTATCCCCGTAGAGGCCTAAGGCCGACACATCCTCCATCTTCATTTTAATGGCCGGCAGTTCCAACTCTTCCAGCTTGCCGGCAAGCTTGTTCCCATTGAGGTAAGCATTCGCATTTGTAATACTGTTTATCATACTTGTTTTGATTTAACCGGTTAATATTCTACTGTTTCTTCAAACGTCAGCCGCTCCAGGGAGGACTGGTACTCTACCGCCAGAACGAACGTCAGCTTTCCCTGAGCCACTTCGGCGGCCGGGTTCTTCTCCGGGGCAAAGCGGCATTCCCCCTCTACGATCGCATCCTTTCCGGCAAGGCCCCGCAGGAAGGCATTCACGTCCTCGGTCACCATGTCGATAGCGATCTTCGTCGGCGTCTTGTCCACATAATTAAGCGTTGCATCCACGAGTGCCTCCCGTATGGCCATACGGACAGCCCGGGGGGCGATCATACCGTCGGGCGTCTTTGCTGCCGGGTAGGCCGCCGTCCAGTTTCCCCAGAGGCGCGTACCGGCGCCCGGTTTACGAAACACCGTTACGATGCCGGCGCCGTTCAGAAGGTTACTGTCCGCTGCCGTGTCCGTGAGGCTCGACGTCACCTCTACCGTAAGGCCCGCGATCCCGAGGAGTTCCGTATTGGAGGGGGAGATGTGGTACCCCTTCTCTGCATCCCGGAGCGCCTTTGCCCCCGCCCAGAAGGCCGACAGGCCGATCTCTGCATTTATGCCCTCGTGCGAGTTATACCGCATTACAACCGGGAAGCACAGCACGGCTGCCGGAGAAGTAATGTTGTACACACCCGTATTGCGGGCTGTCAGCGCCGCCTGTACACTGTCGGCCACCACGTCGACGACCGCAAAGCCGTTCAATTTCTCGGCCACGGCCACCATCCTGGCGGCCACCGGCGCCAGCTGGCTGTACCCCGGCGCAATGATCACGTTGGGTTTTACCCCGAGCGTATCGCCGCAGTTTTCCAAAAGGGCGATGCCACCCACTGCTGCCGCCGTATAATCCACCGCCTCCGGAAGAACCGGTTTGTAGAGGTGCGTTACCACCTTACCGCTCTCGTCACGGGTCATGCGGCCGTCCTCCTCCAGGAGCACACCGGCTTTCTCCCTTGCAAGCACGTTTACCACGAGGACTTTCGCGTTCATGCTTCCGAAGATCACCTCCAGCGCCCCCGGGATGGTAAAGCCGGCGATATCGTCGCCATACTCCGCCTTACCCGCCGAAAGGGAGGTAATCAGCTTCACTTCGTTTACGGCGCCTTTGGGGGCCGTACCCACCAGAGCGATAACCGAGGTGTTTCCTGCTTGGATCACCACCTTTTTCTCGCCCTCTTTAATCTCAATTCCATGTAAATAATCACTCATACTGTTTAAATTGTTTGTTAAAAAATTGCTTAGTTTCTAATTACCACGCTCTCCGTTTCTCCCGTAGCCACAATCTCGTACCGTATCTCTACCTCTACATGTCCGGGGGCGATCTCCCGGGAAAGCACCTGCTTTACGCGGATGCGCTTTTCGTACTGCGAAAGCTGGTCGGTCACCTCGTAGGCCAGATCAATGCTCTTCATGTTACCGCCCAGGAGCTGCTCCGCCCCCAGGCCGAAGCCCGGGCGGAAGGGTACCGCCCCGCGGGTGGTCAAAAGGATCGTCCGGATGTTTTGCCGGATGCTCTCCCCGTGATCCTTAATGAGAAGTGGAAAGGGATCGCTCTGCGTAGTCGTCTTGGTACTCATAGATGTAATTTGTTGTCAGGTTCCATTTTTGGCCGAACTGCCAGGTGCCGCCATATTCGTCGAGGAACTCCTCCGCTTCGAGGCGAAGGGTGCCTGCAGTATTGAGGAGCACCAGCCCCTCCAGCGCCATCCGGATGCGGTCCAGCCAGGTGTAGGCGCCCGCCTCTCCCCGGAGCTCCTGGCTCACCACAACGATCTCTACGACCTGCGTCCGCTCCTTCCGGGCAGAGGAAACATCCGCCGCCGCATACGTTGTCCCGGTATACCGCACCAGAACCTCGCCCGGGTAGGCCGCCGGGATGTACTCCCCCGGCTTTTGGGGATAGAGCCCGGCAGGAATCCCCAGTGCCTCGATCTCCTTCACAATGGCCGCTTCCAGCGCTTCCGCGTTCATACCTGCACGTAAATTGTTTTACCACCCTCGCCGCGCAAGGAGCGAAGTACCTGCCCGCGGTTACCGACCGACGTCACCGATACATGCACCCAGGCGGGTTCTTTGTCATTGCCAAACTCCCAGATAAGCTGGTCGAAGGAGAGGTGATCCCGGATGTATTCAAAGATCGAGCGGTTCCCACCGTTGCCGTACACGTCGGCGTCGAGATCCATCGCCTCCCCCTTGCAGTGCTGCGAGTTGGAGGATCCACCCACGAGGCGATTTACGGCCGGAGAGCGGAAGAACGATGTTACGGCCAGCGGCCGGTCACCGCACACGGCATGCCTGACGGGCTCGAATATTCTGTTGGCCACATACACCATCCGCTCCAGTTCTTCGGCGGAGGGCACGTTGTCAAGGCCGGCGCGGATCGCATTCTGGATCTTTACAGCCTCCGCCAGCGTGAGGTTTAAACTGATTTTTTCCATGTTTTCCATGTTTTAAAGGGTCTTTAAAGCCGTTTTAAAGGGTTTTAAACCCTCTTTTTAAAAGACCAGAGGACACAGCCGGCAACAAGGGACAGTAAGGCCATAAAGGCCCAAAACCAGACGTTTTCGTAAAACAGATACCGCTTGACCACTACTTTCTCCCGCTCCTGTAATTGCTGCTCCAGCACGGTGATCCGCTGGATGTAATTCTGTAAAATAACCTCGATCGGCTCCTGTGTGATCCCCATAAACGGCCGGTTGTTTCGTACCCCAAACCAGGCGGTAGCATGCGTTGAACGCACAAAGAGCGTGTCTATGGAAAAGCGTCCTGTTTGTACCTCCCGGACAAAACGGGGAAGAAACACCGTGTCGATCCGGTCGAAATAAACCACCCGTTCCTCCCCGGGAATGATCACCCTGTTTTCAATGGTGTCTGTCCGGACAATGGTGTCCGCGCGAATGGTTACCCGCTCCGTCTGGGTAGAGCGGAGCGTTGTACACGAGCTGGCCAGAAACATTGTCAAAAGCAATAATAATCCTAAAATCTGTTTCATAATTCTTTCTTTTTTAATTGGTTAAACTTATTGATCGAAACCCGTAAAGTGATTTCCGAATTTTTGGGTGGGCGTCCAGCTCTGTACCGTTCCGGAGGTAACCGGGGCGCTGTCTCCGCCGGCGCCCGGCGCGTCGAGGATAACCTTTTTCTGCTGAATGTCCCGAAGGCGGGCGAGTACCATTTTGTAGAGTTCAAAAACGGAACTGTCCTTCTGGTTCTGTACGTCCCGCCGGGTAAGGAGCCGAAAGCGCATCAGGTCGCCGGCAATGGTTTTAAGGATCGGATCGACCGGTTCCGGAAGCGGAAGCTGATAAAGCCCGCGGAGGTAACCGTTGATCTCGCTCACGGCGTCCGTGTTGATCTTTTCAAGTACCGCCATGTTGGGCTCCCCGTCCAATTTGTCCGTAAGCCTTGCCACCTGGTCTTTGACCATAAACCCGTAAAATTCCTCCGTCGTGATGTATTCCATACTCAAAACCCCTTTAAAATCGTTTAAACAGCCCTTTAAGCCCCTTTAAAAACTTTTAATCGGAGTGTTACTCCGCCGCTTTCCGGCGGGCGCGTTTTTTGGGCTTATTTGAAGTTTCTGTTTCCGGCGCCATTTCTGCCACCGGAGGCTCCGCGGACGGCTCGCAAAACTGCCGCGCCAGCGCTTTCATTTCACCATCCGAAAAAGGCGGGAGGCACATCTCTGCGGTAAGGGCATTTACCTTGTTCGTAAGACCTTCAACCGTCCACGATCGCGCCTTTCCCAGCCCCTTCAAATGGTTTTCTATTATGGCAAATTTCATGGGGCTATTCCATTTTTAAGCCTTCCAGCTTCGAAAGCGCCGATGAACGAACCAGCATACTGTCGGCGATCAGCTCGAACATGCACTCCAGCCAGTTACCGGTCTGCTGCACCGGATAGACCGTAAAGCCCCCGTCGCAGGTGGCGAAGGAGAGGCCGTCCTCCTCTTCAAAGCTGGCCACGTAAAGCGATCCGCAAGTCGTAGCCGTTCCCACCGTTTCGTTAAAGCCGATCACCGGAGAGAAGGTATCCTTTGCAGAGAGGTAATCCCCCGCGTCGATGAGCGGCACGTGGTTGTAATGCGTGATGGGCACCCCGAACTCGTTTTTCGAGATTGTGAGGTATTCCCTCGCTACGGCGTTCAGCCGGGCCAGAACGCGCGCATTGGTGATGATCACCTTGTTCGTCCCCTGGCAGAGAGCGATCGTTTCGTCCAGCTTTTCGAGGAAGGTCTGCTGCGCCTTTTTGGCGGTATCGCTGTTACCGAGCAGAAGGGCCAATCCGTTCGTTGCTGCCGTAACCACCCGCTTACTGTCTATCAGCTTTGCAAGCCCTGTAAACTCAGTGTCGTGGCCCTCGGCCGCCGGATTGCCTTTGATAAGCATGTAGTTAAATGCGTACCCCACCTCCCGTACCCTGCGTGTAAGCTGGGCGGTAAGTTCGCTCGAAAGATCGTAGCCCATGCGTTCATAGGCCACATCAATGCGCACCGTATCACCGAGCATTTTGCGCTGTCCGGTAGCGTATGTCGGCGCCACCGTCTTTTCGGCATACTTGCCGCCCAGAGCCCGCGTCTGGCCCACCACGCCGTCAACCGTGCCGCCGGCGCGGACGGACACCGAATTGCCCGGCTTCTTGAAAAATTCAATGTACGAGGCCAGAAGGGGGCTTTTCTTTACCACCTCCTGGGCCATTTTGCGGGTCAGGTCATCGCCCGCTGCAATCTCTGTAAATCTCATACTGCTTTTGTTTTTTGTTAAATTCCTGCTATCTGCTCGCGGATCAGGTCTTCCGCTGTCTTTTCATCGCCCGTTTTCTTCCCGAAATCCAGTGCCTTGCTGCCACCGGTGGGCTTTTCCTTTTTGTTCCCTGCCTGAAGCATCGCCTTGTAGGCTTCCACGTCCGCTTCGTCGGTCATCTTTGCGCAGAAGTCCACCGCCTTCGCTTTCTGCTCGTCGGTGAGGTGGGAGTACTCCGCTTTTGCGAAATCGGCCGTGAGGGCCGCTTTCCGCTTTTCCCCCTCCTGGCCCGTTATCATCCCGGAAAGCTTCTCGACGGCCTCGCCGATCTTCGCCACGTCGTCTTTGAGCGCAGCAAAGTCAGCATTCAGCTTCTCTTCGTTCTTTTTTTCCTCTTTCTTTTCCATAGAAAAATCTGTTTTGTTGGTTGTTTTAAATAGGTTTTTAATAAACTCCAGCGCCCCGCCTTCGGAGCGTTTTTCTTCCAGATCGTCAAGGGCTGCAAAATCACCCGTCAGTGCCGCAAAATCCTGTGCATTATTCTCCTCCACCGCAGCATCCCGGACAAGGCCGATGTGTTTAACCTTGCCGTCCTGAAGGCGGATAGATATCTTGTTGCGGCCCAGCGCACGGATAGCCTCCATTGCTTCGTCGGCCAGTTCGGCGTCTCCCCGGGCAAAACCGATCGACGTTTTTTCGCCCTCCCGGTACTTCCGGATGGCTGCTTTGGGGAGATACCCAAGCACCGGAAGGTCGTTTTTAGGGTGGCCGAGCACAATGGGAATCCGCTCCAAAGGGCCCGCCGCAGTGTCGGCAGCAATCCGGTCAATCTGTTCGTTAGAAAAAGAAAGGCCCTTGTGAGTGCCGGCAGTAAATAATCGTATAACCATGTTCTCATCTGTTTTTGGGTTTAACATCGCCGCCGCTTGGAAGGACGGATCAACCACACAAAAATCGGGAAGATCAACGGGGTAAATTATTCTCATTGACACTAATTTACCTCTCTAAAATTGGCGTCTTTTGTGGTGTAATTTTAAACACGAATCACTATGCAGGAAATCATCACAGGACTGTTGCCGGGTATGCCGCTGGCCGCAGTACTCTTTTACCAGTGGGTCACAATCCGCAAGGATCACGTCGAAGAGCGCGGACAGTGGCGCGCCCTGATCGAAAAGCGCGACGAGCGCATTACGCAACACCAGGAGACAACCAACAAGCTGATCTCCGAAGTAAAGAAACTCACCTACATCATTGAAAAGTATGTCATTGCAGACCGAAAAACTACAGATAGAGAGTAAGATCGCCATCCTCTTAAAGGAACGCGCAGGCGAGGAGCTAAAGGTCGAAATGAACATCATCGCCATCCGCCAGGAGGCCTCCCCACTGTTCAAGCCGGAGGAGATCGACGTGGAGAAACTTTCCCTGGCAGTTTCCGAACTCTCGAAATCCATCGACCGGATTCGGTCCATTGACCTTGAAGTAGCTAAATACAAGCGGCTGCTATGAAAAAAGACCTCCTCTACGAAAAGGCGGAGAACCTGTATGTAAACGAGATGCGCACCTACGAATCCATCGCGGCGGCTCTCGACTGCTCCCCCCGTACCCTGCGGAACTGGGCGGCGGAAGGACGCTGGGACGTTCGCCGAAAGCGTTTACTTGAAAACAAAGAGAGCCTTTCCGACAACGCCCGCGAAATCGCCGCCCTCATGGGGGAGATGATAAAAGGGCAACTCCAGGAGGAGATCGTACCGGCAGCGCACCTCCTGAACGCCTTTACCCGCATTGCCTCGACACTCCTCCAGGCACACGCCTACGAAAAAGAGGTAGAGAGCGACCTCTCCGGGGAGGTAGACAGCAGCAAAGCGAAAGAGGCGGCCCTCGCCCAGTTCCGGGAAACGTTCGGTGTAGACCTTATTTGACGCATGGAACGGAAAATCGACTACCGGAAATTTGGCTTCCTGCCCTACCAGATCGCCTGGCTCGAAGACACCTCACAGATTAAACTCTACGAGAAATCGAGGCGTATCGGCCTGACCTACGCCCAGGCGTTCGAGGACGTGCTGGACGCTGCCATTTTCGGAAAGTTCAACGTCTGGTTTTCCTCCAACAACACGACCAACGCCCGCGAGTACATCGACTACTGCAAGAAATACGCTTCCGCCCTCAATGCTGTGATCAAAAGCGAAACACAGAGGACGCTTCTCGACGAGGCCGACGCCAATACCTTTGTGATCACCTTTTCAAACGGCAAAAAGATCACCGCCCTTTCCTCTTCCCCAAACCAGCTGCACGGGAAGGGAGGAAAGATCGTCCTCGACGAATTTGCACGGCGCGACAACGAACTGGAGGTGTGGGAGGCGGCCTCCCCCGCCGCCCTGGTGTGGGGGTACCCCATCCGGATCATTTCCACACACCGGGGCAAACAGTCCGTATTCTATTCGTTCGTAAAGCGCCTGGAGAGGGGGGAACTCACCTGGAGCCACCACCGCACGACATTTGTCGAGGCCGTAAGGCAGGGACTGGCCGATAAGGCACTAAAGAAAAAGTGTACCCCGGAAGAACAGGACGCCTACATCGAAAAGATTAAAAAGTCCGTTGGAGACCCCTACATCTGGTCGCAGCAGTTCATGTGCGAACCGCAGGACGAAAACGAAACGTTTATCCCGTTTTCCCTCCTGGAGTATGCCTCCGGGGCCGAACTTCTCCCGTTCTCTCAATTGCGCGAATGCAGAGAGCTATACGGCGGCCTCGACATTGCCCGGAAGAAAAACTTCTCCCTCCTTTGGCTCAACGAAAAGGTAACCTCTACGCTCTCCGTTACACGCTACATTCTGGCCCTCCAGGGCGAAGCCTTTACCAGACAGAACGAAAAGATCGGGGAGGTACTCGCAGAACTTCCCAACCTGCGCCGGCTGTGTACCGACGCTACCGGCATGGGGATCGGGCTCACCGACTTTTTGCAGGAGCGCTTCGGGACGGCTCGCGTCGAGGGGGTAACCTTTACCGCCGCCACAAAAGAGGTCATGGCCTTCCGCCTGAAAAAGCAACTGGAGGATCACTCCTTCCTGATCCCCGCCGACCGGGTGATCTACGACGATTTCCAACTGATAAAGCAGGACGTGACCACAAGCGGAAACATCCGCCTGTCGGCCGGGACAAAGAACGATTCACACGCCGACCGCTTCTGGGCGGCAGCCCTCACGCTCGAAGCCGCCGCCGAAGGGGCCTATGTCCCGCCCGCCGTGCACGTGGCTAAAAGTCAAAACGACCTTACCCGGCGCCTCGACAACATACTCTCCGGCTGGAAAAAAGACTATTGACCGTTATGAGCAGGACATTCTTTAAAATCAACGCATCGGAGCTCCGCCGCCTCGAAGAGGCGCTGGGAAGCCTGCCAGAAGCAGCCCGGAAGGTGACAAAAGAAAAGAAATTCCTCGATTCCGTGGGGCAGCTGCTTGCCGCCCGCGGTAAACAGAACCTCGAAGACGGGGGAGCAGACGGCACCTCCTACACGCTTTTAAAGCCGGCCACACGGCGATGGAAAAGCAAAAAGGGGTATTCCACAAAGCCCCTCCAGAGAACCGGACTGATGCGCCGAAGCCTCTCGCACGAAGTGGCAGACGGGGAACTCACCCTCACCGGCATTCGGATCATTAAGCACCACCAGTACGGCGCTCCGCGCGCAGGCATTCCCGAGCGGCCTGTCTTCACAGTCTCCAACGACGACCGCGAAGACATACAGGACTTTTTAATCCGCCGATTTGAACAACTTAACAAGAACCTCTCATGAAGCTACCTGAAAATTCTTCTTTAACGCTCTCCCAGCATCTTGACAAAGCACTCTCCGTGCTCCCAAACCCATCGGCCGTCCTCAAAAGCAAATCGGCCACGATGGAACTGTTTCACCGCGTGGCCAAACACCCAGATATATTCCCCCAGATCGGTTCCTACAAAGCAGCCCTGTGCAGTCTTCAACCCATTGTTACAGCCGAAAACAAATCGGTAGATGACCTCCTGACCGCTTTTTTTAAGCGCTTTTCCGCGCGGGAACTCTTCCGCAACGCCGCGGCCGCCCGCGATTACGGGTTTGCCATTTTGGAGGTCACCGAATGGGAGGAGGTAAAGGGGTATGTCTTTCCCGTGAAAGTAGAACTATGCCCACCGGAGTGGTTCCGCTTCTCGCGCGAAAGGGCGCCGCTCCTACAGTCAAACGCACAGCCGAACGGCATAGACATCCTGACCACCTGGCCGGATCGCTTTATTGTCTGCCAGAATGAAGCCACACTCACGAACCCCTACGGCGTTGGGTTATTGGATGTTGCCTTTTGGATCGCGGTGGGATTGAACGGGAATTTTGAGTTCATGATGCAGTTCGCCGAAGACGACGGGCGGGACAAGTGGATAGGAAAGTACCAGCCGGGAGCCAAACAGGAGGAGATTAACGACCTCCTTTCAAAGCTGGTCGCACTCCGCAACAACGGTGTAATGGCCATCCCCGAAGGAATGTCCGCGGAACCCCAGGCCATGACCGGCCGGCAGTCCTCGAACGACCTCTACCGCAACATCGACGAAATGCTCCGCAGGAAGGTCGAAAAACTCTGGACGGGCACCGACCTTACGATGCAGGTAGACGGAAAAGGCGGCTACGCCTCCTCGGAATCGGGCCTGATGATCCGCGAGGACGCCCTCGAAGAGGGTAAAACACTTGCCCTCTCGGCCGTAAGGCAGCTCGTGCGGATCATCTGTGGCGTGAACAACCTCCCGGAGGTGCCCGAGGTTACCCTCCAGATGCCGCGGGCGCTCTCAAAATACATCGCCGACACCGACGCCGTATACTTCGGCGCCGGCCTCAAACCCACAAAAGAGCTCTTTAAAAAACGCGGATATGCCGAAGAGGACTTTTTTATAGAAGCGCCCGCGGGGACCGGAGAAGCAAAGAATGCAGACTTTTCCGCTCTTCCGGAGGAGGTAGAGCCGCTGATCAGCGCCTTCGATGCCTACCGGGAAGCAATAAAAAAAAAGGACTGACCAGTGATACACCAGATGAAGCCTTTGTAAACAACCTTTCCAATGCCCTTTTAAACGTTCTTTTAAACGCCTTTAAAAGAGGGGAAAAAAGCGTTTTAAACCTCCTTAAAAAGCGCAGAGGCGATTTCTCGGCCGAAGAACTCACGGCGGCCCTCGGCGAGGGAAACCCCACGGCCACCTCCTTCTTTAAATTCCAGGCCTTTACCACCGCCGCCGTCCAGGATGCCCGCATACGCACCCGCATGAAGGCAGCCCTTTCGGGGAACATCAAAAGAGGCCAGGGGTACCGCGAATTTGAAAAGACCGTCGACGCTGAATTTGACCGCGCAGGCCTCACCCGCCTCTCGACCCACCAAATCCAAAACATCTACGAAACAAACGTCTCCCTGGCCTATGCCGGCGGACAGATGCAAAAGATGGTGGAAACGGCCGAAGACTTCCCCTTCTGGAAGTACTCCGCCGTACTCGACGGAAAGACACGCCCCAAGCACGCCGCACTCCACGGCAAGATCTTCCGGACAGGGGATTTTACCTTTTTCCCACCCCTCGACTTCCGGTGCCGCTGTACCGCCATCCTGCTTACCGCCCGTCAGGCCGGACGCTACCCAAAAGACGACATGCCCACAGGAAGGGACAGACAGAAGTTATACGACAACCTCGAAAGCAAAGCCTTTGCCGGAAGCAAGCAGCAAAAGTTCATGGAGTGGATCGCCGAGCAGTACAAGGAGGCCGATCAGGCAACACGCAAGCTGATCGACCAGGCATTCGACGTCATGAAAGAGGAGATTCGCAATCTGGAATACGAATCGGCCAAGGAGTTTTTCAGGGATGCCGACATCAAGCGCATAGAAAAGGAGTTCCTCTCCAACACCCGCGTGCAAAAGGCGGGAGCGGAGGCAGGCCTCACAAAGGCCGACACCTTCCGCACCTATGCCTATACGGACTTTGAAAACGGCCTCTCGGCAGATATGGCACGCCTGCACTACGGCGGGGAGCTACAGGCGTGGGACAAAAACAGGCTCGCTACCTTCAAAAAAGACCTTACGAAAGCCGTGTCCAAACTGCCAAAAGTCGAAGGCGTGGTCTACCGGAATTTGGATAAACTTCCGGCGGATGTTGTGAAGCAGTTTACAACACCGGACGCCGTCATCGAGTGGGACGGATTCTCATCCACCACCAAATCACCGGATGTACATGCAAACCGTGAGGTGCGCCTTGTTATACATGCGAAAACAGCACGGGACATAGAAAGTGTATCGAAAGATGCTGACGAAAAGGAAGCCCTGCTCCTGCCGGGAACAAGGCTTAAAGTAGTAAAATCGGAAACGGTGGGACAACAGGTGGTCGTGACAATGGAAGAAATCTAAACCCATAAATCCCGCTCATACGTGGCCTTTATGGCTCTTTTTCGTTCTTCTTTGTAAGGATCATCAGCCGGACGCCCAAGGGTCAGGTAGTCCGCTTCCGCCGCCAGATCGATCAGGTACTCCATACGCACCATCTCCTCCGGAGTGAGGGATTTTCCTTCCCGATGCAGCTTAAAAAACAGTTCAAAGCCTTCGCGGCGCTCTTCGTGTGTTATTATCTTTTCCATTATATGCATGTTTTTCCCACAAAGATAGGGGTTATTTTTGTACATTACAGTCAGCCCCCCGCCTTGACGAACGTCTTTGCAAGGGTGGTGTTCATAGCTCAGTCATTCTGCGTTTCCTACGATATGAATCTCGCTGTCTATCCGAAATGTCATTATTTTACCGTTTTCAAATTCGACCAAGGCGTAATAGCCAAAATTGCTTTCCATAGTGAAATCACGGTCATAGCGTTGAATATATCCGGCAACATCTGTTTTTAAAAGTTGGACGATAAATCGCTCCCCCTTTTTGAATTGACACCCTGATTTGTCTACATCGTGTAATAATTTTATTTCTTTCTTCATGGTCTCATTTTTAGTCTATTGGTTTTCTTCAAAGCTGATTCTTGCCTGATTTTTGGTAGGAATGTAGCCCTCTATCACCTATTTTTACGCTTCCGTCATGCCCAGCGCTATAACCTTCCAGGCGCCCAGTTCATCCTTGTATTCGGCCTTGACGAACGTTTTGGAAGGTTCCGGCTTGTAGGCGTTTTCAATCACCCGAACGCCCTCGATAAAGCGCTCATCGCCCCGCTCGTTGGCAAGCTGCCGGAGCAAAATAATCCGCGAAGGCTTCAGATTGCCCTTTTTGTCTTTAGCGAGCAGCTTCAATACCGTTTTGACCAGCATTCGGCTATCTTCGTCTTTGGCCAGGGCAGAGATATACTCCTTCACGATCGCCACCCCTTCATTTGCTGTATTGTCGTAACTGTCGACCATGTAGATACCGAGCGTGATGCGCCTGGTATGGGCCGCATTGATAAAAGTGTGCGTGGCCTGGTCGGTGGCAACGTCGTAAAGACCCCGCTTCATTTCCAGAGCCGCAGCGAAGGCAACGTATACCTTCTTTTTGGCCGCCACAAGGCTCCGGCTGGTTTCCTCCAGGAGGGGGAAAAGATCATCCACTACGGCGCCGGAGAGTTCCTTGTACGTCCGCCGTTCCTCTTCCTGCCTGGCCTGTTTTGCCTTTTCGCTCGCCAGCACTTCCCGCCGCAGCTCCTCCCGCTGCTCAGGAGTTAATGCATCTAAATTAATCATAACCTGTTATTTTTTAAGATGTTAATAATATCCAACCTGTTGATACCGCCGAGGGCGGCCCTCTTGAAGCCCTCACCCAGGAGCGCCGTGTACACCCGAACGGCCGGAACCCACCGGCGCGATCCCGGGTTGTAAACCATCCACATCCGCATCAGGCTGACCATCTGCCCGCTGTTCTTCTCAATATCCCGCTCCTCCACCCGAAGGCCAAAGGCCCGAAGATCGGCCACCATCTCCCCGTCGGTAAACTTGTACTTGTATTCGTTCATTTTACAATGTGTTATCAAATCTTGGTTTCCATTGAAATGTTATCATTTTCGCCTCGTCTTCAACAGGTAGTTTAATTTTTGCGTTATCCGTATAGCGGCTTCGACTAAAGTTTTTAGTTTTTCTGCTGTTTCCCGTTGTCCGGCGCCATTCATCAGCAGGAACCCTTCAAACGCAACGGCTCCGAATTGCTCGTACAACTCCATGAGGGTAGTTATCTCATCATCTACAAAAACACAGTGGTCCAACAACATCAACAACGCCTGTGAGTTCGTTTTTATTCCGAATTTGTTTTGTAGCTGTAAAAGCCGTTCGTTTTGCCTGTCCGTCAAATTCCGGATTAAAATGTTTTTACTCATCTCTTTATCTGTTTATACCGTGTAATCCGGGCTGTCGAAAATGGTCAACTGCCGCCGGTCCGGAAGGCTCTCCCGGTATTCTTTCAATACCCGGTATACCTTACTCTGGCTCACGCCCAGCTCCGCCGCCGTTACCTTCACGTCCATCGCATTGTTCCGCAGGTGGGAAAGAATATCATCCGCCCCCGGACGCGGAATGTACACATTCACACCGCCCAGGCGACTCATCAGCCTCAGCGTCGCATCCTCGCCGATCACCTCGGCCACAAGCTGCATATCCCTACTTAACGCACTCATGATTTTACGCATTCATGGAAATTCGTCGCCTGGTTTTGATCATCAAAATCAAACGCCATACGCCGCCCGTCCTGCAACTGCACCCACATGATGAGGGCGTCGCAATACCGGCAACGGCTCTTCTTATCCAGTACCGTGGTACGACCGGCACGCTTCTCGGCCTGCGCGATCATGGATTTAATCATTGCAATGCACGCGATCGCCTGCCGGCACGTCAAATCACCCGCCTTCCTCACCCGGAACCGCTTCAAAAGGAACTGTGACAGGTGTTTATCCCCGCTGTCACCCTTCGAATAGTCAACACCAAGCCAGAGCGTTTTTAAATAGGTCTCCTGCTTCGATGTGATCATCCTTTCGCCATCACCGGCCTCCTGGTTCCGCCGCTGGTTCTTTAAGATCTCCGAGAGCTCCCGAATGAGCCGGGAAGCCTCCCCTCCGGTCAGATCACCCGGACATTCCACATGATAGTAAGCCTTGAGCCAGCTGCCATACACGAACTCGTTCCACCCCAGATCGCTGAACAGGGCGTGAATCCGGCCGTTTTGTTTTTGTGTGCAAGCCGTGTCCATAATTACCTCATATTAGCCGTTCTGCTTAACTCCTTGGTCACCCGCCGGATCACCTTTAAGAATTTTTCCGTATCGTCCGGGGTAATCCCGTTTACACCGGCCACCCGGATGCTCTCCAGCACCACCTCCCTCAAATCCCGCCCGATGCCGCCGCAGGCCGAAAGCCACACCTCCGCATCCACATCCGAACGAAGGATCGTTGCCACCATCCGCGCTACGTCCTCCTTCAAAAGGCGCTCCGAACGGATCGGGATCGAAATGCGGTTATACACATAGGCATAATCGTGCTGGTGCCCCCGCAGCATGTCGTAGAACACCGGAAGGCCCACCAGAACAACCGGACACCCGGTAAAGTCATTCAGCCGCCGGATCGCGTCCACTGCCTCGATCGGAAGGTGTTCCGCTTCGTCAACAGCGATCAGCCGCCCGCTGCCCTCCAGGCGCTCCGTCAACTCCTCGAAAAGATCATCAAAGGAGCCGCGGAGCGAAAAACCGGCCTCTTTGGCCAATTTTGCCAGCACCCGGTTTTTCCGGATACCCGGATAGGCCTGGAGCAGAATCATGCTCTCGTTTTGCTCCTTGAGCCGCTTTAAAGCCGTTGTCTTGCCCACACCCGAATCACCCGTCACAACGCGGATGCTGCCGCGGATTTCCGCCAGTTCGATGCCTTTAACGATCTTGTCGTACACGCTCGTTTCCACGAAATCAAAGTCCTTATAGACGCCCTCCGATTTTTTGGCGATACTCGCCGCACGCGAAAGGTATGCCTCCACCAGCGCGTCGATACGCCCGTTATCACCCTTGTACGTGCCCCGGCGCCAGCCCGAAAGGACAGCCCCCGTGATACCCAGCGCCTTTGCCACACCCTCCTGGCTAAAGCCGTGGTCCGAAAGGTGCGCCTCTAATTGTTTCCGTAAATTTGCCATAATTAGCTATTTAAGTCGTTATTATTCCCATTTGTAACAAAGATTAGTACATCCGGATGTCATCCAGGCCGTCATCCACCTGGGGAGTGGTCCCAAGCTGCCGAACCGCCGGTGCAACATCCAACTCCCCGATCCGGTAATCAAGCACCTGCCCTCCGTTCTTGAGGTTCTTTGCCATGTTGGAGGCCGTGTGAATAATCCGCTCCACCGTCCCGATGGCCGCCTTCGCTGCCCGCTGCTGTGATTCGGAGCCCAGCTTATACATTGCATGCACCTTCTGCCCGATAAAGTAACCCGCCTCACACCAATAGGTGCCGTCCGTGCGGAAAACGTACACTTTATCAGGATTGAACATGTCGTATTTAACGATCACGTCGATCTCGTTTTTGGGGAGTAAGGCCATCTCCGCCGCGTTGTAATACCACGCCCCGTTCACCTGTACGCCGTTCCTTTTGATCGTGCAGGTCCTCCGCTGCATGATCATGTAGTTGAGTGTATCCGCCGGCAGGATCCGGCCCCGCAGATCCACATCCGGGAGTTGCTGTGCAGCCAACCCCGCAGGGCTGCTGCCGGCAAGGTATTTGCCGCTTCCCTCCCGGGCGTTATACTCCTCCACCCACCGGGCGATCATGGCGTAGGCGCCCGGGAGGGTGAGCATACCCTTTTTGCTTATCTCATTTTGCAGCGCCTCCCGGTGCCACGTTTCGTTGCGCTGGAGGTACGCCGGTTTATTGTCTATGCAGTTACCGGTGTAATACACCGCCTGCTTTTCAACCTCTAAGAAATTACGCCAGGAGCGCTCTATGGTCTTTGTCTGGGCGTTATAGGGAAGGGCGTACTGCACACCCTCGAACCCGTGTGCTTTCAACTGTTCAAAGAGGCCACCGACGCTGTTCTTCAGGTTCACCGTCTCATTGAAAAACTTGTTCTTAAAGGCTTTACCGTTGTCCAAATACACCATCCGCGGCAGCACCGCCGACTGCGTGCTCCCGCACATCCGCGCCGCCTGCATGCACGCCAGGCGGAAGGAGCTCGCAACGCAGAGGGTGTTCTCCGTCATCATCAACTCAAACCCCATGATCGCGCCCGTGCGCATGTCCTGCCAGGCGATCATTGTCGGCCGGCCCGTCCGCGTAACCTCGCGGCCCGATTTGTCCGGTACCGTGTATTCCACCTGGAAATTCATCACGTGGCCGTCCGCCACCAATACGTCCAGGAACCGGATGCTCTCCGGATCACGCTCCACATAAGGCATAAATTTGTCTTTCATTGCTTTTACACCGCGCCGGGCCGCTTCCACAAGGGCGCCGTTCTGCTCGATCCACCGACGCATAAAACGGCGGCATTTTGCCTCACCCGGTACCGGCATATGGAAAGATTTGAAAACAGCCTCCACGATGCGTAAAGAGTCTGCAAGGGTTGGCTGTACGGGTTGGCAATAGTGGTTCCGGATGATCTTTATAAGAAGCTCCTGCTCCGCCGCAGAGAGGGTGGTCGAGGTGGCATTACTGCGCTTACGCTCAGGAACAAGAGCGTTCATCTCTTCTCCGAAGTCCCTCAGGCGCTTACTCCACCGCTCCAGTGTCTTAAAGGACACATCACCGGTAACGGCATAAGCTGCATCACAGAGCAGTCCGCTGTTCACAAGGTCGACAAACTCCTGCTTCGCATTCACGGTACCCTTCGCCCGCGCCTTGTGCTCTGCTGCATAATCCCGGTAACTGTTTACCAGCGTATAACGCGCCTGGCAGATGGAAAATTCACGGTCGGAGAGTTCCGAGAGCGGCAGAACAGGTTCGCCCTTTTTCACAAGGCCCAACATCTCACGCGGATCACCCAACACGGCGCGGATTTTGGTCTGATACGAAGGAGAGCATTCGTCGTAAATGATCTCCACCTCCCGGCCACAGCCACCACGACAGGTGGTGATGATGCTTTGCCGATGCAGTGCAATATCGTAGGTACCTTTTTTGAAAACTACCGGCACCACCTCCTCGTAACCTATCAAAATCCTGTTGTATTCGTCTACACGCATGTGTTTTTTGTGTTTTTGGTTCCCGGAGGTGGAATCGAACCACCTCTCTGACCATCCGGGAAAAGTTAACCTCTTAGATTCATGGGTAACAATACCCGGATGCCTTAACTGTATGGATAATGCCGGAACCTTTTTTGTGGATGTAAATCGTACATCCACACTCATCTTTCGCGGCTTTTTTGGCGGCGGAAAGTGTTTTAAACTCATGAATGCCACCGTTCCAATTGTCTTTGTACCAATACATGGGATTGTGATTTAAGCGTTAATAAACTCTTTCCCGCCCTTTTCAAGGGCTGCCTTCCGGATCCGTTGCGCCATCGGACTGTTGCTCCTTCCCTTTAGTGCCTGCCAGATGGTCATCCGGGAAACCTTAAAAATCTTCTCCAGCTCCTTCCGTTGGGGCGTTGGTAACATGATCTCATTCATCGCTTTGCTGTTTTAGTGTTTATTTCGTACCTTTAGGCCGTATTTACGCCGTAAATGTACTGCAATATTACTATAATCTTAGCTACAAATCAAGAAATAAACTATGATTTTAGATACTACAAAGAATAGGATTTTACAATATCTTGATTTTAAAAAGATTAAGATTGCTAAATTTTACGATATTTTAGGAATAAAACGAGGGTTATTGGATTCAGACAAACTAAAATCGACGGTTTCGGATGTTGTAATTGCTAAAATCATAGTTAAATTTCCTGATATCAATCCGATCTGGCTACTCACCGGTAACGGCCAGATGCTTCGTGATGATAATGGGTTAATAGTGCAGGAAAGTGTTTGTAAAGATAGGCAGCCAGAAAACGATGGAATAGTGGCATTCCTTAAATCGGAATTGAAGGAGAAAGATGAAGAAATTGCAAGGTTAAATAAATACATCGGGGCGTTGGAATCTACGAATCAAAAAGGGGCTGTGGAGGGTGCAAAGGATGCTGTAAAAAAGGTAGGATTTGGATAAGGCCTATTGTTTTATCGTCAGGTGTCATAGGTACTCTTGACCGGGCGGCAAAAGTCAATCCCAATGCCTAAAATGTCCGTCCAAAATGTAAGCCCAACTTGTAAGCCCAATACCTAAAAATGTAAGCCCAACTTGTAAGCCCAACTCAAGAGGGTGAGGGTGGAGAAAACTCAAAAAACCTCTTCTTTTTACGTTTTTGCCTCGCTTTTAAAAATCGTTTAAAACCCGCTTAAAGGCGTATTTAAAGGGATTTGAAAGGTTTTTGAAAGAATTGACAGCTATTTTACCGTCATCGTACACCTATTTTGCAGAAAACAGGTACTTTTTGAAAATTCTCATTCATCATTTTTTCGTTCTTAAATCCCTCAAACTCCCTGTATTTATTGACATTTTCATCATTTTAAGCCTCTATTGAAAAATTCTCATTTTGCCTGTTACTCCATAATCTGCTTTGCAGATCTGCCAATAAAAGAAGTTATAAGCAAAATGCCGACACAAAGTCTCCCGTTTAACGCAACGAAGGAAACTCAATTTAAAGGACACGCTTATGGGGTTGAAAATCAAAATAATGTCATTCCAGACAGACTATATGATAATATGCAACTGACTCAATATGTGAGTGCATCTACAGACCCTGAATTAGGAGCGTCATCCTTCAGAAAATTTATGATTCCCGGTAGTAGCAATGTATTATTAGCTGTTTCATTCGGAGGAGCCACAGACTGGCGAACGGATGTACTGTGTGTTGTAAATACCTTTGGAATAGTTGTGAGTACATTGGAAGCCGCCGTTTGTGTAACAGACGTATATGTTAAGCAATTCCGAATTGATGCACAAAATCAAATCATAGTCACCACCATCAAGCCTGTCTCAACAGTTTCTATTCCGTTGGCAACGTTCTCAAGTTTCAGCGGATACAGACAAGATATTAGCTATGTAATTAATGAGCAGGGGCAATTTGTACAAAATACGGCAACAACCTACCAAAGCAAAACATATACGCGTTCTTATCTGATGAACGAATCCATCAACCTTTGGGAAGGAGAAGAAACACCATTATAAAAATAAGAAAATATCTTGGTTCTGTGGTGCTTCTTTTTTCCTCTAATTTTCCAGATAATTAAAATTTTTAACAATCAAATTGTTGTTATATTAAAAATTTCTATATCTTTGTACCAGCAAAACGATTTGAAAAAAGGAGTTTTTTTCATGAGTTTGTATGTTTAGGTTAGTAGTTAGTAATTAATAAGAGGTCGGACACCCGATCTCTTATTTTTTTTCTATATTTGTCCCTTACTCTGTATATGATTATAACATAAAAAAGAAACAGACATGAAAAAACAAGTAGCATTGGGTATCGATATCGGTGGAATAAATACCCCGTTCGGTTTTATTGACAAAGAAGGCAACTATTTGGCGGATGGACACATCGAAACGCAGAAACACGAAGATATCAACGACTACTTGAAAGAGTTGCACTTAGCCATCGAAAAGGTGCTCAATACCATACGCGACGGCGTGGAACTGGTGGGGATCGGGATCGGCGCGCCGAACGGCAATTACTATACCGGAGCTATCGAATTCGCTCCCAATCTCCGGTGGCAGGGAGTACTTCCGCTCTGCGACCTGATGAAAGAATATTACCCTGCCTTGCCGGTATTCCTGACCAACGACGCCAACGCAGCCGCTATCGGAGAGATGGTCTACGGAGGCGCTAAAAACATGAAAGATTTTGTGATGGTGACGCTGGGAACCGGCTTAGGAAGCGGATATGTCGCCAACGGAGCGTTGATTTACGGACACGACGGATTCGCCGGCGAACTGGGACACACCATTGTATCCCCCAACGGCAGGCAGTGCGGATGCGGCCGGAAAGGATGTTTGGAAACCTATGTTTCGGCCACCGGGGTCAAGAGAACCGCCTATAAAATGATGGCCAAATACAACGATCCCAGCGAATTGCGGTCGATACCCTTTAACGACATGACCTCTAAAATGGTCGCCGACGCGGCTCACCGGGGGGATATGATCGCCAAATATACATTCGACTACACCGGCAAGATGCTGGGCGAAGCATTGGCCAACACCGTAGCCATTACCAGCCCGGAAGCGATCTTCCTGTTCGGCGGCCTGGCCAAGGCCGGAGACCTGATCTTCAAACCGACCAAAGACTACATGGAAATGAACATGTTGAAGATATTTTCCAACAAAGTCAAATTGCTGCCTTCCCAATTGGATAAAAACGCTGCCATTTACGGAGCGGCGGCTCTTGTCTGGAACGAACTGAAAAAATAAACATGAAAAAACACCTGACGCTCGCCTGTTTTCTGCTTCTTCTGTTTTTACCGAGTGCCTGCAACTCCCATGAAAAGGAGGTTAAACTGGTAGAGTATGTCGATCCGTTCATCGGTACGGGGGGGCATGGCCATTGCTTCCCCGGAGCGACCGTTCCGTTCGGCGGCATCCAGCTCAGCCCGGACAACCCGAGAAGCGATTGGGATTGGTGTTCCGGTTATCACTGGTCGGACAGCATCATCTCCTCCTTCTCCCACACCCACCTGAGCGGAACCGGGATCGGCGACCTTCAGGACATTCGTTTTCTGCCGGTTCTGACCCGGCCGGACAGCGCGATCCCCGCCGCCCGCTACATACAGGAGAACTACGCCCGCTTTTCGCACCAAAACGAAGAGGCGGAACCCGGCTATTACCGGGTGCAGTTCGACAACGGTATCGTGACGGAACTTTCTGTTACCGAACGTTGCGGGTTTCATTACTACCAGTTCCCGGCCAATCCGGTACAGGGATTGGTGTTAGACCTGACCACGGCCCGCAACTGGGACCGGACAGCGGAGGCCAGTTTAAAAAAGGTGAACAACCGCACGTTGCAGGGACACCGGAAATCCAGAGGCTGGGCCAGAGACCAACGGGTCTATTTTGTGATCGAATTTTCCCAGGATGTAGAGGTGCTGGCAGGTAAAAACCGGTTGCGTCCGTTGCAGAACGGGCAAAAGATCACCGCAGACAGTTGCTATGCCTGGATCGATTTCGGTTCCAACACCAACAAAATATTGGCGAAAATAAGCCTTTCGTCCGCCAATTGCGAAGGCGCAGAAGCCAATCTGAACAAAGAACTTCCCCACTGGAGTTTCGACAAAGTGAAACGGGATGCCCGGCAGGCCTGGAGAAAAGAGTTGCTGAAAACCCGGGCGGAAAGCCGGGACGAGGAGCTGTTAAAGGTTTTCTACACAGCCCTTTATCACGCTTATACAGCCCCCTATCTTTTTTCCGATATCCACGGCAATTTCAAAGGGCCGGACGGGGAGATCCACAGCAACAAAAAAAACGCGCAATACACGGTATTCTCCCTCTGGGATACCTTCCGGGCTACTCACCCGCTCTTCACCATCACCCAGAAAAGACGGGTCGGAGAGATGATCCGTTCCCTGCTGAAACACTACGAAGCGACCGGGTTGTTGCCGGTTTGGGAACTGGCCGGGAACGAAACCAACTGCATGATCGGCAACCACGCCATCTCCGTCATTGTGGAGGCTTACCTGAAAGGGATCCGGGATTTCAATGCGGAACAGGCGTACGAGGCGGTTAAAACAACAGCCTTAGCCGGAAAAGCGGGGATCCCCCTCCTGCGTCGATACGGGTACATTCCGTACGATCAGGAGAATGAATCGGTATCCAAAACATTGGAATACGCTTACGACGACTGGTGTGTGGCGCAATTCGCCAAGGCGCTGGACAAAGAGGAGGATTACCTGTTCTTTATGAAGGAATCCAAGAACTACGCCAACCTGTTCGATCCTTCCACCGGTTTTATGCGGGGTAAATCGTCCGGAGGCGAATGGAAGACTCCCTTCTCCCCTGTTTACTCCAAACACCGGGACGACGAATACACCGAAGGCAATGCCTGGCAATACTCCTGGTTCGTACCGCACGATGTGAGCGGATTGATCGCCCTGCACGGAGGAGAGGAAGCATTTGTCCGGAAATTGGACTCCCTGTTTACCATCTCTTCGGTGTTGGAAGGGGAAGAAGCCTCTCCCGATATCAGCGGAATGATCGGGCAGTATGCCCAGGGGAACGAACCTTCCCACCACGTAGCGTACCTTTACAACTACGCGGGGGCTCCCCACAAAGCCCAGTTTTACCTGAACCGGATCATGCGGGAGCTTTATAAAACCGGTCCGGAAGGGTTGTGCGGAAACGAAGATTGCGGCCAGATGTCCGCCTGGTTTGTCTTCTCTGCCATGGGGTTCTATCCGGTCAATCCGGCGGAAGGAAAATACCAGTTGGGTACTCCCCTGTTCGACCGGGTAACCATCCGGACCGGGCCGGAACGAAAGTTTACCGTGACCGCCAACAAAGAGACTCCCGGCCACATCTATGTGACAAAAGCGCTGCTGAACGGCAAAGAGTTGGATCGGAGCTGGATCACGCACGAGGAGATCATGCAGGGCGGATCGCTGGAATTTGTATTGACAGATCAACAGCCGTGAAGCAAAATGTGGCCGTCCTGTTAGCCGGAGGATCCGGATTGCGAATGGGAAAAGAACTTCCCAAGCAATTTTTGTCGATTGCCGGTAAAACCGTTCTGGAACACACCCTCGCTGTTTTTGAAAAGCATCCGGGCATAGACGAGATCGCCCTGGTCGTTCATCCCGGTTACCGGGAGAAAACGGAAAAAATTTTAGCCGGGAAAGCATTCCGCAAGATCACGCATATTTTGGACGGAGGGAAAGAACGCTATCACTCCACGTTGCGTGCGTTGCGTGCCTACCGGGATCGTACCTGTAATTTACTGATCCACGACGCCGTACGCCCTTTGGTCTCCGCCCGGATCATCGACGATCTTCTGGCGGCTTTGCAACACAACCGGGCGGCAGGCGCCGCCATCCCGGAAATCGATACGGTAGCGGAAGCAGATCCGGATACCCGGCAGATCCGGCAGATCCTTGACCGTTCCCGGCTCTTCCGGATGCAAACCCCGCAGGGATTCGACCGCGAAGTGCTGCAACGGGCTTTTGACAAGGCGTTGGCCGATCCGGCGTTTACAGCGACGGACGATTGCGGGGTCGTAAAAAAATACCTGCCGGGAGAACCCGTCATCTTGATCCGGGGGGAAATTTCCAATATCAAGCTGACGTGGCCGGAAGATTTAGTATGGATCGAAAAAAGATTGACAGCGTGGAACGAGGGTGTGCAAGATGGATTAATGAGTTAGTTCTGTGTATTTTATGTGTGTGCGTGTGTCCTCCGGCCGGACTTGGCCAGGAGAGGGAATTTAACTACCGGGCTGCCGTTTCGGGTTTTCTGAGTGGGGAAAAACAACTGCCCTTCTGGGCTGTATCCAACCGGCACGGTATCGTCCCCACAACGAACGGGGGTGTGCTGGAGGCCGGGATCTTTTCCGGTTTTGTTTCCGGCCGGGCTATCCGTTTCGCTTACGGGGTATCGGCTGCAGGACAGTTTTCCGAAGAGGAAAACAACCTGTTCATCGACCAACTGTTTGCAAGCGCCAACTGGAAAAAGATCCGGCTGGATCTGGGGATCATCCACCGGGAAACCATACTGGACGGCTTGTCCGCCACCAACGGGAACATCCTCTGGTCCGGCAACACCCGTTCCCTGCCGGGCTATACATTCAGCACCGGATACATCTTCGTTCCCGGCACCAAGGGGGTGCTCTCCTTTAAAGGCAGTTGGAGCGATTACCTGATGAACGACAAACGCTACGTCAAGAACACGCTCCTCCACAACAAATCGCTTTTTTTGCGGATTGTCCCGCACCGGCGTTGGGAGGTGGTTGTCGGGCTGGAGCATGCCGCCCAGTGGGGAGGTACATTTCCCGACGGCAGCAAACAACCCGCTTCTTTTCTCGATTACCTGCGGATTGTTGCCGGCCGGGAAGGCGGCAGTGACGCTACGGTCAGCGACCAAATCAATGTGCTGGGGAACCATTTGGGCAGGCAGCATGTACAGGTCAGCTACTCGGCAGACGCGTACTCGCTCTCTTTTTACCACGATATTCCGTTTGAGGACGGCTCCGGTTCCAGGTTTCAAAACTTCCCGGACGGCACCTATACACTCCATTACCGGAAGCACCGTTCCGGGAACTGGATCGATGCCGCTCTGTACGAATTTCATTACACCAAACGCCAGTCGGGCAAATACCACGACCGGCTCCGCACCCCCGAAGAGATGACAGGCCGGGATCCGGAGGATAACCGGGAAATGCTGGGTGGGAACGACGACTATTTCAACAACGGAGAGTACCGGAGCGGGTGGACATTCCACGGACGCGCCATCGGTTCCCCGCTGATGACGGCCGGAACGCCCGGTGAAGACGGCATCAGCCCGGGGATCTTCAACAACCGGGTGCTGGGACACCACATCGGCCTGAAAGGAACAGCTTTTTCCCGGATCCCGTACAAGGCGCTGCTGACCTATACCCTGAACTACGGAAGGTACAGCGAACCGCTGCCCGACGCCCCGCAGGAGCAATTTTCCTGTGGTTTGGAGGCAACCCTGCCACACTGCGGAGTGCCTTTTCGAATAGATTTGGGGATCTACGGAGATTTTGGCCCATTTTCAGGCCGGAACATCGGCGTCGGCCTGAAGCTGTACCGGTTCGGAAAAATCGGGCGTTAAAATCCCGTCGCGATCTTGCCCGTCGGTCGCTTTTTTTGTAATTTAGCGGTTTGAAATCAAAACGATACAACATGATCCCACAAGACGAATTTAAAAGATACGCTACCCGCCACAAAGGCATTAACAGCCTGACACTCGGCCGGTTTGAATCCACTTTTAACAGTTACCTCACCCCCAATATCATCGAAGAACGCCAACTGAACGTCGCCTCCATGGATGTCTTTTCCAGGTTGATGATGGATCGCATCATCTTTCTGGGTGTACCGATAGACGACGATGTGGCGAACATCATCATGGCACAGTTGCTCTTCTTAGAGACTTCCGATCCCGGAAAGGACATTCAAATTTATTTCAACTCCCCGGGGGGATCGGTCTATGCCGGTCTCGGAATTTACGATACCATGCAATACATCGCCTGCGACATCGCCACCACCTGTACCGGGCTGGCCGCTTCCATGAGTTCCGTGCTGCTGGCTGCCGGTACCAAGGGAAAACGGTCGGCTCTGCGCCACTCCCGGGTAATGATCCACCAACCGATGGGCGGAGCGCAGGGACAGGCAGCCGATATGGAGATCACGGTACGGGAGATCCAGAAACTGAAAGCGGAACTGTATAAAATACTGGCGGAACACACCGGGAACAATGTAAAAAAGATCGAAAAGGATTCCGACCGGGATTACTGGATGACGGCGGAAGAGGCCCAAAAGTACGGAATGATCGACAAGATCCTGATCCGGGAAACGAAATAAAAGATACGACGAATGAAGGATAAATGTACATTTTGCGGACGCAGCCGGAACGAAGTGGAGTTGTTGATAGACGGCATAAGCGGGTCGATCTGCGACCAGTGCGCCACGCAGGCATTTGAGATTGTACAGGAAGATCAGAAAAGCCGCTCTACTTTTGAGATCAAACCCTCCTCCGTTAAAAAACCGCAAGAGATCAAAGCATTTTTGGATCAGTATGTGGTCGGGCAGGACGAGGCTAAAAAGCGCATCGCCGTGGCCGTGTACAACCACTACAAACGGTTGTTCCAGGCAGATGCGAAAGAGGACGGCGTAGAGATCGAAAAATCGAATATCATCCTGGTGGGGCGTACCGGTACCGGAAAAACCCTGCTGGCCCGCACCATTGCGAAAATGCTCCACGTCCCGTTCACCATTGTGGACGCCACGGTCCTGACGGAAGCCGGCTATGTGGGAGAAGACATTGAATCCATTCTGACCCGCCTGCTGCAGGCGGCCGACTACGACGTGGAGGCGGCCGAAAAGGGGATCGTATTCATCGACGAACTGGACAAAATCGCCCGCAAGGGAGACTCCCCCTCCATCACCCGCGACGTGAGCGGAGAAGGGGTGCAACAGGGGCTGCTGAAGCTGTTGGAAGGCTCCGTCGTCAACGTTCCGCCCCAGGGCGGCCGCAAGCATCCGGAACAGAAAATGATCCCCGTCAACACCAAGAACATTCTCTTTATCTGCGGAGGGGCGTTCGACGGCATCGAGCGGAAGATCGCCCTGCGGCTCAACACCAAAGTGGTCGGCTTTAACGCCAGCCAGGCGACGGAGGGCATCAACCGGGACAATTTCCTGCAATACATCTCCCCGTTAGACCTGAAAGCGTTCGGCCTGATCCCGGAGATCATCGGGCGCCTGCCGGTATTGACCTATCTGGAGCCCTTGGACCGGAAGACCTTGCGCAGCATCCTGACCGAACCCAAAAACGCCATCATCCGGCAGTATGTCAAGTTGTTCGAAATTGACGGCATCGAACTCAGCTTTGACGAAGAGGTGTACGAATACATCGTGGACAAAGCGGTTGAATTTAAATTGGGAGCCAGGGGATTGCGTTCCATTTGCGAAGCGATCATGACCGACCTGATGTACGAAGTTCCGTCGCAAAACAAAAAAAAGGTGCGGGTCACCAAAGCGTACGCCGAAGAAAAAATGAAAAAATCGGACGCGCAAAAACTGCGGGCGTAAACACATCGATCGCTTCCTATGAACAAGTATGTCAACCTGCTCCTTTGCCTGTTCCCCGTGTGGGCATGGGGCCAGCAACCGAGTGACGCCGCCAATCCCGATTGGCGGAAAGAGATCCCGAGAGTGGTATTTCCGGACAAGGCGCTGGTGGAGCTGTATGTGGGATGACGGAATACCTGCGTTCGGAGAGGTACATGGGCGAGGAGTATCCCTGGAACTCGCTGGCAAGGGACGATAAAGATTATAACCATGCAACCGGTGACTGTTATCCGATAGACGCATGGTTACCAATGACTTACGCGGACACCAAGGCGTTGGAAAAATACGGGCATTACGAGTTGGCGCGGAAGGTGCTCGACCAGCAGTTGCGCACCTGCCACGCGGTGGAGCCTCATACGATATGGGAGTGTTACAAACCGTCCAGCCTTCGACCGAATGCGGACGCCGTGCAAGGCCTGATTTCTGCGGATGGTCAGCGTTAAGCCCCACCTCTCTGTTTATTGAAAACAGCATGGGGTTTCGGCAGGTTGACGGATTGACCAAGACTGTCGTCTGGAATCTTAAGAAATCCAACGGAACACACGGTATTCAGAACCTCAAATTCGGAAGTGTAGTGACCGACATTGTTTACGACGCCGCAACGGACACGATCAATGTTAACAGCAATGAAACATATACGTTGGTAGTCAATGGTAAAAAGAAGCAGATCCGTTCGGGAAGTAACAGTCTAAAATAACGTTGTCCTTTTTCTTCTGTATTTTATTTAATTATCCGGTTTATTCTTTGTTTTTTCAATTTGCTGCATCATTTTTTCAAAATCGCCCATATAGTTTCGGTCTTGAATAACGCGGAATTCTGTGTATTCTGCCAATGCTTTTTCATCTGCCTGCTCTTTTGTTTTTGTTCCTAAACCTTTTAAAACAGGGAAGTTATTCAACTGCAAATAGCCGTTCATAAATTCAATCCACTGTTGCATCGTGGTCGGCAATTGCTGTTCGGAACGAAGTTCTGCCATATCCAAAAATGCCGAAACGACCAATGCCAAACGCTTTAACTCTTTCTCTTCCAGGTAATTTTTTGCAACAGTCACATCGGTTCTTACTATTTTTCCATCGGGCGCATACTTCCAGGTGGTTAAGCCCATATTGTCCTTGGTTCTATCGGCGCGGTCAAAGATGATTTCAGCAGCCGTACCGCCTGCAACGGCAAAATGCAGTTGGTTTTGAATAAAGGCAAAAAAATGCCGCGCTATTTCGCTGTTTTTGTCGTAATCGGACGAGAGGGCGAATATATCGGTTATTTTTAGATAAATACGGCGTTCCGAAAGGCGGATTTCGCGAATGCGTTCGAGCATTTCCCGAAAATAACTTTCGTCGAATTTACTGCCGTTTTTAAAGCGGTTATCGTTGATTACAAAGCCTTTTTGAATGTATTCGTGTAAAATGCGCGTGGCAAATTTGCGGAATTGCGTTGCCTTATAGGAATTGACACGATAACCGACCGAAATAACCATATCGAGGTTGTAAAAATCAATTTCACGGGTAACCGTACGTGTGCCTTCGGTTTGAACTCGCCGGATTTTCCGGCGAGTTGAATCTTCGTCTAATTCTTCTGACTTGTAGATATTTATGATATGTTCGCTAATTGTTCGAGTGTCAATATCAAAAAGTTGCGACATCGTTTCTCGGCTCAGCCACATATTATCATCGGCAAAATAAGCCTCAACCTCGGTCTCGCCTTTTTCATTCGTATAAAAAGCCAGGCCGACACGTTCCGGAATTTCTTTTGCAAACTCTTTCCGCCATTCAACAAGTTGGTTGTCGAGCGTTTGAGGTATACTATTTTGCTGTTTTTTTGCCATTTTCAGTTTCCTTTTTTCAGTCCATTCGACTTTTGTTGTTTTTATTTCTTTTCTGTTTTACTTTATCATACTTTTCAGATAGTCTCGTACTGTGCTTTTTCCAAACTTTTCTCGTTTGAAAAATTCCAAGTAAATATTGATTTCATTCGCTAAACTAGAGTTTTGTTTAGGAGTTTGGGCATAGTGTAGTTTCGTGAATTCCTTTGTCAAGTTTATCAATAAACACCTTATTTCTTAATTTTGCACGTTGCAATAATGTTGAATATTTAATTACTTCTGTATAAATAGAACTGTTTGACCGCTCACCAAAACCATCAACGGGCGCAGACGGACGAAACCAATAGCATTTTATTTTGTTCTATAAAATTAGAAATTTCTATTATTTTTTTCACTAAAATAACGCATCGAAATCAAATTCTCTCTATCTCTCTCCACCATTTCCTTTGCTTCAGACAGCAAACTTTCGCTTTCTTTACGAAGCGCAAAACTTTCTTGAATCAAAGCAGATATTTGCAGTTGAATTGGTAATTGTTTTTCCTGTCATGTGTTATGTTTTGAGTATTGCCTGTATTTGAGTGTAGTTACAAAGATACTTTTTCCCTCCATTTTTTCCCATAAAAACGCTTTTGCTTGTGTTGATTTTCTTTTATTGTTTTTCTATTCCTCCACTACCGCCCCAACGGGAAATAGTAAGAAGGAGAAAAGCTTGTTCCCGTTTCGTTTCCCCAGAAGGCATACAGATGGGTGCCCTTGTCGATGGTGTAAAATGTAGAAAAAAGGGCTTCTCTTTCCCGGCGGCAAACACCGGTTTCGTGGATTCTAATTCTGAGATTCGATTGAAATTCAACCAAGTAGAGCCGGTCGCCGGGAGAACCGATCGCTTCCTGCGGATCGTATTCCCAATGCAACAGACAATCGTGGGTGTTGCGACATTCCAGTTCCAGATTACGGGGTAACGGCAGTAAACCCGTACTGAAATGCAGGCGTTGGTAATCCGTGATCTCCTGCTCCTTTCCGAAAGCGTGGATATTGTGCCGTACAAACATGTTTTTGGCATTTTTTCCGGTACCCTTAGCAGCCATTTTCCACACCCGCCTGAAAATGTCCGCCTGTAAACACTTGTAAAGATAGTTGCATCCGGCAAAACGTCCGCGCAGCAGCAACTGCTTTTCGGTTTTTGCGTCGCGATAAGTGGTCGGTTTGGTCCGTACGTAAGTAGCTCCGTTGCGCTGGTAGAACACCAGGTTTCCCAAGGTTCCGCTGATGTTTTTTAATTCGTCTGTTGCTCTTGCCATAACTTTTGTCCTATTTGCTCCATACAAAGATCGGATAAAATAGTGAAAAAAGGTTCTGTTTATACGGAATAAATCCGGCAATGGCGGTCTTTATTTCGAATAAGTGCCGAATGAGTGCCGACTTTGATCAAAAGAAAGTATAGCGAAAGTAGCTGTTTGACAAGGGGGCTTTTCTTTAACAGATTAAAATATTCCGATTGAACGATCTTACTACTCTCTAAAACAACGTTAATTGCGCCGTTTTTTCGGGGAGATGGTGCATAAATGCAAACAGTTTTTTTATGTCTGTTTCGATGTTGCCGCTTTTGCATTTGTCTGTAAAGATCTTCATCAGTCTGTTTTGGTTGGGGCTGATGATGCTGTAATTGTTTCCGTATGTACGGATGTATTTTTCTTTTAATCCGGGAAAATGTCTCTCCAGGTTTTGATAGAAATATTCGCGATTTCCTTCTCTTAACGTAAGTCCCATGCCGAAACAGAGTATTCCGTAAACTTTTGCGTCTATACAGGCGTCTAAGATTGCCGAAATATTTTCTTCGGTGTCGTTGATGAAGGGCAAAATGGGGGATAACCAGACGATGGTCGGGATGTGGTTATCCCGTAAAGTTTTCAGCATTTCGTATCTTTCCCGGGTGGTAGATACATGGGGCTCTAATTTTTTACAGAGCTCTTCATCGTCCGTCGTTAAGGTTACGTCAACGACGGCTTTGGCTTTTTCATTGATCTTTTTGAGCAGATCCAGATCGTGGAGCAGTTTGGTCGATTTGGTGATGATGTTGACGCCAAACCCATATTTGTAAATGACTTCCAGGCTTTTTCGCGTCATTTGTGCGACATCCTCCGCATGACAATAGGGATCGGTCATGGAACCGGTCCCGATCATACATTTTTTGCGTTTTTTCTTCAAGGCTGTTTCCAGCAATTCGATGGCGTTTTCCTTGACTAAAACATCTTCAAAATCGTGGTTTATCCGGTAGCATTTGCTCCTTGAGTCGCAGTAAATACAGCCGTGGGTGCACCCGCGATAGAGGTTCATCCCGTTGTTGTTCAATATGCCGGATACTTTTTGGTAATGCATCATTCACACGATCTTATTGTTCGGCTACGCTGTGCGCCGCTTGTACATAACTTCAATTTTCCTCGTAATACATAGCATTATTTCTAATCAAAACGATACGCTATCAGCCACAAATATACGGTAGTGATACGAAAATCCGGTCTTTCTTCAGAAAAAATACTTCCCGTGACTTGTTTTTATCCCGCAGAATTATATACTTTGGCCTCGTAGGAACGACACGTGCAACGCTCTGAAAATCACAGAGTTTGAATTATTCGATCCCGATCAGTTTGTGCATTTGAAGGCTCAAGCGCCAGTGAGGATGCTCTTTGATGCACGCTACGCAATACAAGATGTTTTCACGGGTTTTTGCCTCTTGTTCCTCAAAAACGGGACTGAGGAAATAACAGGAAGCCTGAGGCAGGAGCTCTACCGGAGGCAACGGATCCCCCTTTTTAACAGGCAAGCGCACTTCTTCCGCCCGGGGATTTAACGCCTTAGCATACGCAGGATTCGCCCCCTTGGGGCTGATCACCCGGTAATCCAGTAATTCCGGCAACGGCCGGGTTCCGTTGCTTTCTATCGCCTGAAGGTACCCCTCTTTCCGGAAAAACGACAATACTTCATTGTTTAGTTGCAGGGAAGGTTCCCCGCCTGTCCATACAATCCACTTGGCAGGGAACGGCCGGATGTAAGATAAGATCGCGGTAAGTTCCATTTCCGATCCCTCCCCGTGATCCGTATCGCAAAAACTGCAATGCAAGTTACAACCTGCCAACCGGATAAAGATGGAGGCTTCTCCCTGTCGCCCTCCCTCTCCCTGCAGCGAATAGAATATTTCCTTTACATTAAGGTTCATATATACAGGATGTTTGCGGCGTTTCGCTTATCTCTACCGCATAAAGTTCCGGAAGTTCGGGTTTGAAATGCTCATACAGGAAGCGGGCAATGTGTTCCGAAGTGGGGGTGTCGGGCAGGATGTCATTCAGGTGGCGATGATCCAGTGTTTCGTCAATGAACTGTTTGACCGTTTGCAAGGACTTAAAGTCTTTGACGAAACCGTATTGGTCCAGCGTTTCCGATTTCAGGTGAATGGTAACGACATAATTATGGCCGTGTATGCGGGCGCACGGGTGTTCCGCCCCTAAGCAATTGAGCATGTGCGAAGCCGAAAAAGAGAACTGTTTGCTGATTTTGTACATAGTGAACGTTTTTCAGGACGCAAAGTAACATTTTATTTTTAATACACCAATAAGGCACGCATAATACCTATATTCACAACTACAGTGATTTCGCTATCAAGCAATCCCGATAACACGGCCACCCTTGTTCCATTTTACGCGTATTCTTACGGTATACTAAAGGCAGAATAGCGAAAGAAAGCGGTAGCAAGTGTGTTTTCTGAATGAAATTCAAACAAATACACAGATGATATCCGACAGGAACAACTTTTTTATACACCTGTTTAAAGGTACAACGGGTAAAATACTGTATATTCGCCCTGCATAAAATGACAGTTATGAAGTTGAAAAAACTATTTTTATTCCTCATGATCGCTATTTCTTCGGGCTCGTTCCTCCAGGCCCATCCGATCACGGGGTTGCTGGAACGGATCGACCCGGGCGCTTCCCGAAAGTTTACGGTCGAACTGGTCAAATCCGATCAGGCCGCCGACTTTTTTGAACTGGATCAACAAGGGGAGAAAGTAGTCGTCCGGGGAAATACCTATGTCAACATCGCGACGGGTATCAACTGGTACCTGAAATACTACGCCGGTATACATCTTTCGTGGAACGGGATGAGAGCGAAATTGCCTGCGGAACTCCCGGTAGTTCCGCAAAAAGAGAGGCATGAAACCACCCATACCCTTCGCTATTACCTGAACTACTGTACATTTTCTTACTCCATGGCTTTCTGGGACTGGGAACGCTGGCAGCAGGAGATCGACTGGATGGCGCTCCACGGCATCAATTTGTCTCTGGCCATCACCGGCGCCGAAACCGTTTGGTACAACCTCTTGCGCGAACTGGGTTACACCCGGCAGGAGATCAACGAATTTATCGCCGGTCCGGGCTTTTTGGCCTGGTGGCAGATGAACAACCTCGAAGGATGGGGAGGTCCCAATCCGGACAGTTGGTACAGGCAACAGGCCACGTTGCAACAAAACATTGTCCGGCGGATGCGCGAATACGGTATAGAACCTGTTCTGCCCGGCTATTCCGGCATGTTGCCCAACAATGCCAAAGCAAAATTGGGATTGGACGTAGCCGATCCGGGGTTGTGGTGCAGTTACCGCCGGCCGGCCTTTCTGCAACCCACCGATCCGAATTTTCAGAAAATAGCCTCCCTGTATTACAAGGAGATGAACAAACTGTTCGGCAAAGCGAATTTTTACAGCATGGATCCTTTCCACGAAGGCGGGGATACGAAAGGGGTGGATCTTGACGCCACCGGACAGGCCATCCTGCAAGCGATGCGGAAAAACAACCCGAAAGCGGCGTGGGTCATACAGGCCTGGGGCGCCAACCCCCGCCCGCAAATGATCCGGAACATCCGGCAGGGAGAGATGCTGGTGTTGGATCTCTTTTCCGAAAGCCGCCCGCAATGGGGAGATACTGCTTCCACCTGGAAAAGGGAGAAGGGATTCGGGCAACACAACTGGATCTGCTGCATGTTGCTGAACTTCGGCGGAAATGTCGGACTGCACGGAAAAATGTCCCACCTGATCGACGAGTTTTACAAAGCAAAGGAAAGCCCCTTCGGACAGACACTGCGCGGCGTCGGTCTAACCATGGAAGGCATTGAGAACAACCCCGTCATGTACGAACTCCTGTGCGAACTCCCCTGGAGGGGCGAAACACGTTTCGACAAAGACGACTGGCTGCACCGGTATGTCAAAGCCCGCTACGGAAAAACAACGCCCGCCGTATGGGAAGCCTGGAAATTGTTATCCAATTCCATTTACAACTGTCCGGCCGAATCCACCCAGCAGGGCACAACGGAATCTGTTTTCTGCGCCCGTCCGGCAGAAGTGGTCAATACCGTTTCCAGTTGGTCGGAATCGGACGTCTACTACGAAGCGGATTCCATTCTTTTGGCTGCCCGGCTCATGCTGTCGGCCGCCGGCGAGTTCCAGGGGAACAACAACTTCGAGTACGATCTGGTCGATCTGGTCCGGCAGGCTGTCGCCGAACAGGGACGCCGCACCCAATTGGAAGTGACGGCTGCATACCGCGCCCGGGACCGGTATGCTTTCGAACGGACAACGAAGAAATTCCTCCGCCTGATAGAGCTGCAGGACGAACTGCTCTCCACCCGCCCGGAATTTATGCTGGGCAGTTGGATCCGGGATGCCCGGAACCTCGGACAAACAGCCCAGGAGAAGGAGTTGTACGAATGGAACGCCCGCACGCAGATCACCACCTGGGGAAACCGCACGGCAGCCGATCAGGGAGGGCTGCACGACTACGCCCACCGGGAGTGGAACGGCGTGTTAAAGGACCTTTACCGCCTGCGGTGGGAACTCTTTTTCAATTATTTATCCGAAAAAATGCACCGGAAAACACCCGGAGAAATTGATTTTTACGCGGTGGAAGAGGCTTGGACAAACGAACGCAAAACATACCCGGATACCCCGCAACAAGAGGTGATCCCGACGGTCAGACGGATCTGTGCGGAAGCGGGTATTTTCTAAACAACAGATATGGAAAAAATTAGCGAAAAACGCTTGTTGTCACTGGATGTGTTGAGGGGGATCACCATCGCCGGTATGATCTTAGTGAACAATGCCGGGAACTGGAACTATGTCTACGCTCCACTGCGCCACGCCGGCTGGGACGGCCTGACGCCGACCGATCTGGTTTTCCCCTTCTTCCTGTTCATCATGGGAATATCTACCTTTTTCTCCCTCCAAAAGTACCACTTCCGGGCGAATAAAGCGCTGGTATACAAAATCATCAGGCGTACATGCGTCATTTTCGGCCTCGGGCTGGCCATTGCGTGGATCGGATTGTGTTTCCGGAGCCACACGCTGGCCGGCTTCTCCCACCTGCGCATTCCGGGCGTTTTGCAACGTTTGGCCGTCACCTTCTGCCTCGCCTCCTTCGTGGCTATTGGGATCAAGCACAAATACATCCCGTACATCACCGCCTTCCTCCTGACCGGTTACGCCCTGTTGATGTGGCTCGGAAACGGAACGGTTTCCGGAGAAAACAACCTCATCGGCCTGACGGACAAAGCCATTTTAGGTTCCAATCACCTGCATACGCCCGATTTTGACCCCGAAGGGATCCTGAGCACCGTTTCGGCGCTGTGTAACGTACTGATCGGATTCCTCTGCGGAAAAATGATCCGGGAAACGAATGACGCCGGCAAGCAGATCACCCGGTTGTTTGTGACCGGCGCCGCGCTCACATTTGCCGGATTCCTGTTGAGCTACGGTTGTCCCATCAACAAAAAGATCTGGTCCTCCACCTTTGTGCTGGTCACCTGCGGTATGGGAGCGACTTTATTAGCCCTGCTGGCCTGGATCATCGACGCCAAAGGGTGCAAAAAATGGAGCCGTTTCTTTGAATCGTTCGGGGTCAACCCGTTGTTTATCTACGTCTTTGCCGAGGTCTTTGCCATTTTCCTGTCCGGGATCACATTTCATTACGACGACAAAACGATCAGCGTAAAACACTTTGTATACCGGGAGATCCTGGAACCGTGCTTCGGGGCATACGGCGGTTCCTTCGCCTACTCCATCCTTTTTGTGCTCTTTGTATGGTGCGTCGGACACCTCCTCTACCGGAAACAGATTTGCATCAAGATCTGACAAGATCATCGAATATAAAAAAACAATATCCTTAACCATGAAACGGACATTACTGATTTTCTATTTCTCGCTTTTCATGTTGCTGCCGGCAGCGGCGCAGGAGCCTGCAGACCGGGTAAACGCCTTTATCGGTACGACCAACAGGGGTGTTACGAACCCCGGCGCGATCGTTCCGAACGGCATGGCTTCGGTAGTGCCCTTCAATGTGAGCGGCTCGGTGTTGAACCGCTACGACAAAGATTCAGTCTGGTGGAGCGCCCCCTATGAATATCACAATGTGTGGATGACCGGCTTTTCGCACGTCAACCTGAGCGGAGTGGGATGCCCCGATCTGGGCTCGTTGCTGGTGATGGCTACGACCGGCGGAGTGGATCCCGATTACCGCAACTACGGCAGCCGGATGGCCAACCAAAAAGCCTCTCCGGGCTACTATTCGGTCGATCTGGAACGCTACGGCATCCGGGCCGAAGCCACAGCAACCACCCGAAGCGGAGTGACCCGCTTCACCTTCCCCGCCGGCCAGGGAAATATTCTGCTGAACCTGGGCACGGGGCTGACGAACGAAAGCGGCGCCATGCTGCGCCGGGTCAGCGACACAGAGATTGAAGGCTTCAAATTGCTGGGTACGTTCTGCTACAATTCGCAGGCGGTCTTCCCGGTCTATTTCGTGATGCGGCTTAGTAAAACACCGGCCCGGAGCGGATACTGGAAAAAGCAGCGCCCGGCACAGGGCGTCACCTGGGCGTGGGACACCGACGCGGGCAAATACAAACTCTACACCCGGTACGAAAAGGAACTGGCGGGCGACGACGTGGGGGCATGGTTCACCTTCGACACCCGGGAAGGGGAACAGATCGAGGTGCGTATGGGACTCTCGTTCGTTAGTACGGAAAATGCCCGCCTGAATCTGGAAGCTGAAGCCGGGGGCAAAAATTTCGACGCCCTGCACGCTGCGGCGCGCGCCGGTTGGAACGATCACCTGGGACGCGTCCGTGTCGAAGGCGGCACCGAAGAACAGAAAACGGTATTCTACACCGCCTTGTACCACACGCTGATCCACCCGAGCGTACTGAGCGATATAAACGGCGAGTATCCGCTGATGGAGAGCGGGCGCACCGGCACCACGACCGGCACCCGGTACACCGTATTTTCGCTGTGGGACACCTACCGCAACCTGCACCAGTTGATGACACTGCTCTATCCCGCCAAACAGGCCGACATGGTGCGCTCCATGATCGGCATGTACGAGGAGTGGGGATGGATGCCCAAGTGGGAACTGTTCGGCCGCGAAACGTGGACGATGGAAGGAGATCCCTCCATTCCCGTCATCGCCGACACGTGGCTCAAGGGGGTGCGCGGGTACGATATCGAAAAGGCTTACGAGGCATTCCTCAAATCGGCCACCACACCGGGCATAGACTTCTCCGGCAGCGGGGTAAGGGAAGGGGGCGAAATGCCCGACTCCTATTACTCCACCCTGACCGGCGAATTCAACCGCATGCGCCCTGACATAAACGATTATATACGATTGGGTTATGTACCCCTGCGCGGGAAGTACGACAACTCGGTATCGCACGCACTGGAGTACTACATCGCCGACTATGCCCTTTCGCTGCTCGCCGGAGATCTCGGCCGCAAAGAGGACGCCGCTCTTTTCCGCAAACGTTCCGAGGGATGGCGCAATTATTACGACCCGCAGTTCGGCACCCTGCGCCCAAAAACAGCGGACAAGAAATTTTACGCTCCTTTCGATCCCGCACAGGGAATGAACTTTGAACCGAATCCCGGATTCCACGAAGGATGCGCGTGGAACTACACCTTCTATGTGCCGCATGATCCCAAGGGCTTAGCGGCGCTGATGGGCGGCCCAAAGAAATTCGTCGATAAACTCGAAGCGGTTTTTGACAAAGGGTATTACGACCCGGCCAACGAACCCGACATCGCCTATCCCTATCTTTTCAACTATTTTCCGGGCGAAGAGTGGCGCACCCAGAGGCGGGTCGCCCAGTTGCTCGATACCTGCTTCACCACCGCTCCGAACGGCATCCCCGGCAACGACGACGCAGGAACGATGTCGGCATGGGCGGTTTTCAGTATGATGGGACTCTATCCCGACTGTCCCGGCAAGCCCGATTATATGCTCACGACCCCCACATTCGAGAAGATCACACTCTCTCTCGATACAGCCTATTATCCTGCCGGAGAGATCGTTATAGAAGCGCCGCGCACAAAACCCGCAGACAGGTACATCCGTTCCATACACATAGGCGGAAAGCCCGTCAAAAACTACCGGATCGGCCACCGGGAGTTGGTGACCGGCAAAAAACTGACGATCGGCCTTTCGGAGAGCCGGAAATGAAACAATTCCTCTTCGCAAACAACTAAAACGAGCGATAAAGATGAACAGGCACATAGCACTCGCAGTACTTACAGCGGCCTTGATCTCTGCCGCCGGATGTACCGGCCGCAACCGGCCGGCAGGAGATGGAATGCGCCCTTCCGACTACGTTTCGACCCTTGCCGGCACGCTCTCCGACTACTCCTTTTCAGCGGGCAACACCTACCCGGCCACAGCCCTGCCGTGGGGCATGAACTGCTGGACGCCCCAAACGGGCAGGAACGGCGACGGGTGGACCTACCGCTACGATCACCACACTATACGCGGGCTGAAACAGACCCACCAGCCAAGCCCGTGGATCAACGATTACGGCTGTTTCTCGCTGATGCCTGTCAACGGGCGCACAAAAACCGGCGAAGACGCCCGTGCGAGCATCTTCTCGCACAAAAGCGAGATCGCCCGCCCCTATTATTACAACGTCTACCTGGCCGACCACGACGTACTGGCCGAATTAACTCCTTCCGAACGGGCGGCGATCCTGCGGTTTACTTTTCCCCAAAGTGACTCCTCGGCGGTAGTAATAGACGCTTACCGCGGAAATTCATCCATCGAAATACTCCCCGAACGCCGGACGGTAGTCGGCTACACCACCGCCAACCACGGCGGGGTGCCGGATAACTTCCGCAACTGGTTCGTGGTGCAGTTCGACACCCCCTTTGCCGATGGACAGGTATGGAAGGAAGGGGGCGAGATCATTCCGCAAACCACTGTTTTTACAGGCAACCATGCCGGGGCCGTTATCGGTTTTGATACCCGTCGCGGACAACAGGTCACAGCACGGGTGGCCTCGTCGTTCATCAGCCTTGAACAGGCGTACCGGAATCTCGAAGAGCTCGGCGAAGATTCCTTCGAACAGGTAAAAGAGAAAGCGCAAGCCCGCTGGGACGAGGTACTGGGACGCATCCGCGTCGAAGGAGGAACGGACGGACAACTGCGCACCTTTTATTCGTGCCTCTACCGCAGCCTGCTCTTTCCGCGCAAATTCTACGAGATCACTTCCACGGGCGAAACGGTGCATTACAGTCCTTACAACGGCGAAGTGTTGCCGGGTTATATGTATACCGACACCGGTTTCTGGGACACCTTTCGCAGCCTGTTCCCGCTGTTGAACTTAGTTTACCCCTCGGTGAGCGCAGAGATCCAGCAGGGGCTTGCCAACGCCGCGCGGGAGAGCGGTTTTCTGCCCGAATGGGCCTCGCCCGGACACCGCGACTGCATGGTTGGAAACAACTCCGCATCGGTAGTAGCCGACGCCATACTGAAAGGCATTCCCATCCCGCAGGAGGATATCGAAATCCTCTACCGCACCCTGCTCACCGCAACGGACAGCGTTCATCCCGCGGTGCGCTCCACCGGCCGATTGGGACACGAATATTACAACACGCTGGGGTATGTCCCCTGCGATGTGGGGATCCGCGAAAATGTAGCCCGTACATTGGAATACGCTTACGACGACTGGTGTATTTACCAGGCCGGAAAGGCTTTGGGAAAACCGGCGGACGAAATAGCTGTCTACGGCGAACGCGCTGGGAACTACCGCCGTGTTTTCGATCCTTCAAGGGGGGTGATGCGCGGACGCAAGGCGGACGGCGCATGGAGCGAACCGTTCGACCCGTACAAATGGGGCGGCGATTTTACCGAAGGCAACTCGTGGCACTACACCTGGAGCGTATTTCACGACCCGGGCGGGCTGGCGGAACTGATGGGCGGACGGGAACGCTTTGCGGAGATGCTCGATTCGGTGATGGTGGTGCCCCCCGTGTACGACGACAGCTACTATGGATTCCGGATCCACGAGATCGCTGAAATGCAGGTCATGAACATGGGCAACTATGCCCACGGCAACCAGCCCGTCCAGCACATGCTCTACCTGTACGACTGGGCCGGGCAACCCTGGAAAACGCAGCATTGGGTACGCGAAGTAATGGATCGTTTCTACTCCTCCGCCCCGGACGGATATTGCGGCGACGAGGACAACGGCCAAACCTCGGCCTGGTACGTCTTTTCAGCTCTCGGATTCTATCCCGTGTGTCCCGGTTCGGGAGAATACGCCCTCGGCTCGCCGCTTTTCCCGAAAGCAACCGTCACGCTCGAAAACGGCCGGCGGATCGGGATCGAAGCCGCAGGCAACAGCCCCGGAGCGCCGTATGTCAAATCGCTGCAAATAGACGGCCGAACCGTTTCGCGCAATTACCTGACCCACGCTGAAATCGCCTCCGGAGCAAAACTGTTGTTTGAAATGACCTCCGAACCCGACACCGCGCGCGGAACCGCAACGGCAGACAGCCCGTATTCGTTTTCCGCGAAATAGAAACCCCGAAGAGCGGGCTACAACGCATCCAAAAACGCCCCGACCTCGTCGCAAATCCGGGCCGGCGGACAGTCGTAATGGTTGATGAGCACCGTAAAAGCCAACAGCCGGCCGGAACGGTCAGAGAGATAACCGGAGAGCGTGCGGACGCCGGAAAAGGAACCGGTCTTGGCCCGCAACCTGTTTTTCAGCGAGGGGTGGTTGCGGCAATAAGCATTCAATCCACTGTCGACCCCCGCCACGGGAAGCGAACGCACCAACGCCTCCCCGCTTTGGCTCCGAACCCACACCAACAAGTCGGTAAAAGCAGCAGCCGGCACGGCGTTGTAAGGAGAGAGGCCGCAGGCATCCTTCAAAACCACCCCGGTCGAATCACTTCCGATAGCGGCCAGGAACATCCGGACACCCGACTGGAAATCCGCTCCGGCAGCGAGGCGTCCCAACGCTTCCGAAAAGAGGTTGATGCTTTTTTTGTTGGTGTGAAAAACAAGCTCTTCCAAAGCCGGAGAGCGAAACTCAAACCAGGGAGTCTTGCCGGGCTTGGGCAACGTATCCCGTACCCAATCCACCCCTTCGCGGGAGAAGAGTTGTCTGATCTCCTGCAAAAAACAGCGGTCGGGACGGTGCATGCCTCCCTTGACCCGGAACACCGCCCGGTTGGCGGGGATCGTCCCTTTGACACGGAAAATGCAGGTATACGGCCCGCCGTAAATCCATGCATTGTCCCGGTTTTCCGCAGAAGCGACCACCGAAGAGCGAAACTCCGCATCCGGAACAGCCGGCTCCACGCCTGTCAACCGGGCAGGAGCGCCTGCCGCCCCGGTGGTAAAGAGCAATTCGTAGGTATTATCCCGGTAATTAAAGGGAAACCAGCCGCTCCCGTAGTAGTTGGAAATGTCTTCCCAAAGCCAGGAGCCGGGCAACTCCGCAGAAAGCCCGCCGGTCTCCACCCGGATATCCCCGCGGATCTTACCGATGCCGGCCACCTTCACTTCCCGCACCAAACGCTCCGTCAACCTGTATTCCGGAAAATAGCGGGAATCGGGAGAAGGGTCGCCGGACGCCTCTACGACGATATCGCCGTACAGCACGCCGTCCCGGATCGTACCGGTATACCAAACCGGCGTTCTGTACCGGAAATTTTCTCCCTTTTCTTTCAGAGCCAACGCCATGGAAAACAACTTGACAATGGAAGCGGGTTGCATGGATTTGCCCGAGCGGTAGTCCAGCACCAGTTTTCCGTCCGCCACCGACTTGACGGAGATGCTCACGGAGGCGCTTTTCAACCCCTCAGCGCCCAACAACTTTTGCACAGCGGCCTGCTGTCCGCACACCGGCGCAAAGCATCCGGCAAGCGCCAACAGCCATACCGTCCGGAACAACCCGATCGCCATTACTCCTCCATGGTTTTCAGGATGTTCTCCACCTCCTCTTCCGTATCGTGCAGTTTGGATCTGCAAAAAGCGATCAATTGGGATACCCGTTTTACTTTGGCTCCCAACTCGTCCACATCCAATTTGTTCTCCTCCAGCAGGCCGACGATCTGTTCGATCTCAGCCATCGCCTCTTTGTAACTCATTTTCTTTTCCATAGCAGCGCTATTTTATCACTTTGCTTTCGATCCGGCCATCTTTCAGAAACGTTTCCAGCACCTCTCCGGCCGCCGCTTCCGAAACGCTTTTCAGCGCCTTTCCCCGGATCCGGGTGATGGAATACCCCCGTTGCAAAACATGCACCGGATCTGCGTACCTCATTTTTGTCTCCGCCAACTCCAACCGGTGTTTGCTCCGTTCACAACTTGCATGCACCCCGTTCCGCAAACGGCCCGACGCTAAGTTCAGGCGATTTTCCCGTCCCTGTAGAAAAAGGGTCGTCAACTGCCTGAATCCGGTGAGCATGCCCACCTGCCGGCTTTTCTCTTCCCGGATCAGCGCGGTAACGCCCTGCACAAAATCCTGTTGCAACTCCTGCAAACGGCTGTCAAAATCCTGGAAACAGGCGATCAGGAAAGCAGCGGCGGCCGTGGGCGTTTTGACCTTTAACCAGGCCACCCGGTCTACCAGCGTATCGTCCCGCTCGTGACCGATCCCGGCGATCACCGGCAGCGGAAATTGAGCGATGTTGGCTGCCAGGTCGTAGGTATCGAAACTGCCCAGATCGGACTGGGAACCGCCTCCCCGGATCAACACCACCGCGTCGAACAGAGCGTCATATCCGTAAATCCGCTCCAGGGCTTCGATCACAGAAGACGTGGTTTTTTCTCCCTGCATCACGGCGGGGAAAAGCTTGACATGAAAACGGTATCCGTACGGGTTTTCCGCCAACTGGTTCAGAAAATCCCCCAATCCGGCAGCGGTCGGCGAGGAGATCACCGCGATGTTTTTCGGCAACGGCGCCAACACTAAGTTCCGGTTCATATCGATGATCCCTTCCCGCTCCAATTGCCCGAGAATTTCACGCTTTTTCCGTTCCAGATCCCCCAGGGTAAAGGTGGGATCGATATCTTTTATGTTCAGGGAAAATCCGTACAGTTCGTGGAAAACGACTTCCGCATGCACCAGTACCTTCATGCCTTTCTCCAACGGCCGGCCGGCCGTGGTCTCGAAATAGGGTTTCAGCATCCGGTAGGTGAACGCCCAGATGGTTCCCCGCGCCACCGCCCGGATCTTCTCCTCTCCCTCCTCTTTGTCCGCTAATTCCAAGTAGCAGTGTCCCGCCCGGTTCTCCTGTACCGAAGCGATCTCCGCCGTGATCCAGACAGATTCTTCAAACCCTTGCCGGATCACCTGCCGGATCCGGCAGTTCAGTTCGTACAACGAAATAAAGTTCACGGTAGCCATCTCCTCTTATTCTCCGGTCGCCCGCAAATACAGCAGGGGATCGTTGATAAAATCCGCCGGGTCGACGATCCGCCGGCCCTCCCGGATCAATTCATCCAACTGCCGGTTCTCTTCCAACTCCTCCTCCGAATTTTCCGCGACTCCCTGCACATACGTCCGCTCCTCTTTCAAGGTACCGTCGGCCCGGTAATACGCCCACACCCCCTCTTTCCAATTACCGGCATACCGCCCTTTGACCAGCAGGCGCCCTTCCGGATCGTAACTCTTTAACTCCCCGTCCAATTTCCCGTCCGAAAACCGGGCTTCCAGACGCAACGTTCCATCTTCGTAAAAGAGTTCCCAAGGGCCGGAAAGCCGGCCGTCCCGCCACTCCTTCCGTTCCGCCACTCCCCCGCCGGGAAAAAATCGCTCCGACGGGCCGGAAAGGCGGTTGTCCGCATAGCTTTCGGTCATCAGCAAACGCTCCCCTTTCCGGTAGCTCCAGATCCCCTCTTTTTTCCGGTCGATATACCGTCCCGAAACGGAGACCTCTCCGCCGGTATCGTAGAGCACGGCGTCTGTTTCCCGGCCGTTGTGGTTCATAACGGCCTTGATCCGGCCGTTTTCGTGGTAGTGCGTCACCTGTCCGGCCGGCAAGCCGTTCAGGAACAGGCCTTCGTAACGCAATTTTCCGTCCGGATAATAGCCTTTTTTCACCTCGCCCTCCTGCGCCTGCCCGGCCGGTATGTGCAGCAACAGGCACACAAACGGTATCAGGTATGCACCCTTCATTTTCCTGACGGTTTTACGGTTCCGTTCAATTCATCGATGTAGTCCAGCAACTCCTCCCGCCCCATTTTTTTGGCCGAAGAGGTCATAAACGCTATCGGCGTGGTCTCCCAGGTATCCAGCATCACGTTCTGGTAATCGGTCACAGCCGTCCGCCGTTCCACGGCCGATAATTTATCCGCTTTGGTAAACACCATCACAAAAGGCACCCCGTTCTCCCCCAGCCACTCCATAAATTCCAGGTCGATCGCCAGCGGTTGGTGCCGGCTGTCGATCAGCACAAAAAGGCAGACCAGGTTGTCCCGTTTCAGGATATAATCCCGGATCAGCTTCTCGAACTGGCCGCGATCGGAGTGAGAGGCCCGGGCGTAGCCGTATCCCGGCAGATCCACCATGTACCAACTGTCATTGATCAAAAAATGGTTGATCAACCGGGTCTTTCCCGGCTGCGCCGCCGTCTTGGCCAACGTACTGTTGTTGGTCAGCATGTTGATGAGCGACGATTTCCCGACATTCGAACGGCCGATAAAAGCATATTCGGGCTTATCGGACGCCGGACATTTCCGTACATCCGTGTTGCTGACCACAAATTCCGCTTTCCTGATCCCCATGGCTACCGGTTATTTCTTTTTGGCCGATCGGCGGCCGTTGTCCATCCCTTTCCGCTTTTCGCCGAAACGGCCGCGGCTGTTCCCTTCGCCGAAACGACGCTCATTTTTCCACTTGGCGGTTGCGTTCCATTTGCCACCCCTTTCGCCCCCTTTTTCGGGTTTTCTCAGTCCGCCGGGACGCTCTCCCGTTTCCGTCAGGGTAAAAGGCAATCCGTTGAAGTTTACATTCCGGAAATAGGAGCCGAAGCGTTCGATCCCGGTCACGTCCACCTCGAACTTTGTGTTGGTGTTGAAGATGCGGATCCCGCCGATCTCCAATCCCCTGACCGGAGCGTATTCATTGATGATCGTCATCAGGTCGCGGGGCGTAAAATCGTCGTCCCGGCCTACGTTGACGTTGAATACGGTAAAGCTGCTCTCCCGGCCGCCTCTTTTCTTCCCGTCCCGGCCGCTCTCCCGGCCGCCTCCGGAACCGTATCTTTCCGACTCCGAAAGGTTCAGGTCTTCCACGGCAGCGTATTTTTTCAACAACCGCCCGAATTCGTACGATACGATCTTCTGGATCAACTCCTCTTTCGTCAACTCCCCGAATTTTTCAAACAACTCCTGCTGGTACGGGGAGAGGGTCTCTTTCTGTTCCGACGCCAATATCTTGTCGGCATACCAGAGCAACTGCGCCCGGCATACAGCCTCTCCGCCGGGCACCTCCCGGTATTCGAATTGCTTTTTCAGCGCATGCTCTATCCGTTTCAGTTTTCCCTTCTCCTTGGAGTTGATGATGGCCACCGAGATCCCCTCCCGTCCGGCGCGGCCGGTACGCCCGCTCCGGTGGGTATAGCTCTCCACATCCTCCGGCAGGTTGTAGTTGATCACGTGTGTCAGGTTGTCCACATCCAATCCGCGGGCGGCCACGTCCGTCGCCACCAGCACCTTCAACCGCTTGGAGCGAAAACGGGCCATCACCTCGTCCCGTTGCGTCTGGCTCAGGTCGCCGTGCAGGGCATCGCAATCGATGCTGTCCTTCTGCAGCTTGTGGGCAATCTCCCGGGCGTCTATTTTGGTGCGGGTAAATATAATCGCATACATATCGGGCGCGCAATCGATGACCCGGTGCAGGGTTTCGTAGCAATCTTTCGCCCTTACCTGGTAATACTGGTGACTCACCGTATCCGCTCCCTGGTTTTTCTTGCCCACCGCTATCTCCATCGGATCGTGCAGGTAGTTCCGAGCGATACGCTCCACTTCCCGCGGCATGGTGGCGGAAAAAAGATAGGTGTTCCGTTCCTTCGGCGTCGCTTCCAGAATAAAATTAAGATCCTCCTTAAAGCCCATGTTCAGCATCTCGTCGGACTCATCCAGCACAACGGCCCGAACCGCCTCGATGTCGACGGCGTCCCGGTTGATCAGGTCGCACAACCGTCCGGGAGTGGCCACCAAAACGTGTACGCCTTTCTCCAATTCCCGGATTTGCCGGCGGATATCGGTCCCTCCGTACACAGAGGTGATCTTCAGGTCAGACCTGTATTTGGAGTAGTTTTTCAGGTCGTTCCCGATCTGTACGCACAACTCCCTGGTAGGGCTCAATATCAATACCTGTATTTTGTTCAGGCCACCGTCCAATTTCTGAAGCAAAGGCAACCCGAAAGCCGCCGTTTTCCCCGTACCCGTTTGCGCCAACGCCACCAAATCCCGCTCTTCTCCTAAAATCACAGGGATCACTTTTTCCTGTACCGGACTGGGTGTTTCAAATCCCAGATCAGCAATTCCTTTTAAAATTTCCCCTTCTAAACCTAATTCTCTAAATTTTTCCATTTAATTGATCTATCTACTGACTAAATTACTTTCACATTTCTCCGCCGGTTATAGGCCGGCTCACTTTTTAGTTCTTCCAACCGGACGGCGGAAAGCCCCGGCTTCAGCAATACCTCTTCGGCGCTCAACAGGGGTTTTTCTCCCTCTTCGCCCGGAGCCTGGCCCTGAAAATCCATGTCGTCTTTCGGGAAACCGGTCGCAATGATGGTGACGGAGATCGCATTTCCCAGACTTTCATCGACTCCCACCCCCCAGATAACAGAAGCCGTATCTCCGACCTGCCGGATGACATAGGAGGTGATCTCCGTCAATTCGGAGGTGCGGATCTCGTCCGTACCGGAGGTGATATTCAATAAAATATCTTTGGCTCCGCGGATATCGCTGTTGTTCAACAGCGGACTGTCCAACGCCTCCTCGATCGCTTTTCTGGCTCTTCCCTCTCCGGCCGCCCGGGCGGCACCCATCACCGCTACCCCGCTATCGGTCATCACCGTCCGCACATCCGAAAAATCCACGTTGATGTACCCCGGAAGGGTGATGATCTCCGCAATGCCCTTGGCCGCAATGTTCAACACCTCGTTCGCCTTGGCAAAAGCCTCCGGAAGTTCTAAGGAGTCGTATATTTCCATGATCTTTTCGCTGTCGATCACCAGCAGGCAATCCACATGCTCCTTCATGTTCTTTAATCCCTCTTTGGCCTGATTCAGCCGTTTCGGCCCTTCGAAACGGGCCGGGAATGAAACGATCCCGATGGTCAGGATACCCAGCTCCTTGGCCATTTTCGCTACGATGGGAGCCGCACCGGTACCGGTGCCGCCTCCCATCGCCGCCGTGACAAAAGCCATTTTGGTATTTTTCCGGAGCATGGCTTCGATCTCCGCTACGCTTTCGAGGGCCGCCTGCGCCCCGACCTCCGGATTGTTGCCTGCTCCCAATCCCTCCGTCAACTTCTTTCCCAAGTGTATTTTCACCGGGATCCTGCTCTCCAATACCTGCGCATCGGTGTTGCAGATCACAAAATCCACATCGCAGATCTTTTTGGAATACATATACTCCACGGCATTGCATCCTCCGCCCCCGACGCCGATCACCTTGATAATCGCAGGGGAAACCTCTTGCAGGTTAAAATTGACCAGTCCTTCCATCTGATTCTGTCATTTGCCTATCTTATTTCATCTCCGCGTCCCGGTTCGTATCGTCGGAGAACATGCCGCCCAGCTTTTGCCGCAACCAGCCGGAAGAGTCCGGCATATCGTTCGCGCCGTTTCGCCTTCTCCGGGGAGATTCCTCCGGATACAGCCGGGTTTTCTGTTCCTGTTGTTTCTGGCGCCTTGCCCGGGCTTCCTCCTCCAATTCCGCCGAACGAAGGGTGATCATCTCCAACTCTTCCGGCAGATCTTCCACCTTAAACTCCACCGGCTGCCCGGCAGTTCCGGCGACCGTGTGCTTCCGCACCGTTCCCGGCGCGGCAAGGGGTTCCGTTTTGCCGTTAAAGCCCACGGCGATCACCGCCACCCGCAATTTTTTCCCCAAAGAGTGATCTTGCCCGGTTCCCCAGATAATGTCCGCATCGTCCTTTCCCACCCGCTCTTTCAATCGCTCGTTGATCAACTTCAACTCCTTGGTTGTCAATGCATCTTCACCGTACAACATGTTCAGCAATATTTTCGAAGCCCCGCGGATGTCGCAACTGCTCAACAGGGGCGAAACCAACGCATCTTCCAGCGCCTGCGTCGCCCGCTCCTCTCCTTCCGCCTCACCCGCTCCCATCAGGGCCACGCCGCTCTCCCGCATCACGCTGTTCACATCGGCGAAATCCACGTTGATGTATCCCTTGATGGTGATGATCTCCGCTATACTTTTTGCAGCGATCGCCAGGATGTCGTCCGCCTTGGCGAAAGCCTCGGAGAGCCTGAGGTCTCCGTATATCTCCGGCAACCGGTCGTTTTCCACGATCAGCAGCGCGTCCACCACCTCTTCCAATTCATCGATCCCCTGCATGGCCTGTTCCATTTTCCGGCGCCCTTCAAAACTAAAGGGAAGAGTCACGATGCCGATCGTAAGGATCCCCAGTTCCCGCGCCTGCCGGGCGATCTCCGGAGCCGCTCCCGTACCGGTTCCGCCCCCCATACCGGCGGTGATGAATACCATCTTTGTCTGGTGGGCCAGCATGCTGCGGATAAAATCCATGCTCTCGACGGCCGATTTCCGCCCGCGTTCCGGCACACAACCTGCCCCACGCCCCTCCGTCAGGACTTTTCCCAACTGGATCCGGTTTTTCACCGGACTTTGGCGCAACGCCTGTATGTCCGTGTTGCACACCACAAACTCCACGCCGTGTATCCCCTGCCGGCACATGTGGTTCACGGCATTGCTGCCTCCGCCGCCCACGCCGATCACTTTGATGATGGACTCCTGCTGTACGGGAAGTTTCCAGGGTATCAGTTCGCCGTTCTCCATTGCTCGATCGTATTACTTCATTTCAAAATTGTCCGTTTAGCCTACCTGAACAACCGGCCGAACCAACCGGTCTGCTCTTCAAAGGGTTCGTACGGTTTACACAACAACAGCCCGAGAGCGATCAGGCATGAGGGAGCCGACAACACGTCGTCCGCCGCCTGTACCCCCCGGGCTTTGGCATACCGGCACCGCTGCCCGGACAATTTTTCCGCCAGCAACAAGGTGTCCGCCAGGCGGCTGCCGCCCCCCGTCAACAGGATCTCCGCTTCCGGATCCGTAAACCCGGCCTGCTGCAACTGAAAGATCGCTCCTTCCAGCAACTCCTCCATCCGGCACTGGATCACTTTGGCCAAATCCCGCTTTTCGATCTGTTTCCGGAGACCGGGGATCTCCACTTTCTCGTTCCGGCAGGCGGAACGCAGCGCGCTCCCTTCGTCCTGTTTCAACTTCCGGGCTTGCCGGAGCTCCTCTATTTTAAATGCGGCGCAGATATCGGTATCCACCGTTTCCGTCCCCAACGGCAAGATCGCCTCTTTTTCCAACAGGCTGTCTGCAAACAGCAGCACGCCCGTATGAGAAGCACCCAGATCCACCAGGGCAAAACGTTCTTTCCGGTTCCGCACCCCCACACCCTCCATAAAAGCCCGGACGGCCGGAAAAAAACGAACCTGCCCCACCCCCAGATCCAGCAACATCTTTTCCAATTCCTGCCGGCTGTTCCCGGAAGCGGTATAGACCCGGTAGGTCACCGTCAACTCCTTAGCTGAACGATCCAAAGGACGGCGGGTCGGGCTCCCTCCATCCAAAGAATAGGCTGCCGGAAAGCAATCCAATACCGGATTTTCCCCGGCTTCCGCCGTTTCCCGGCATCTTTTGTCCGCTCTGGCCAAATCGCTCTCTTTCACTATTTTGCGCTGTACCGGAACGGTCACTTTTCGTTCCGTTACCCGCAGCGATTTTCCGCTCAGGGCAACGTGCGCCACCTCCACAGGTTCTCCTTTCGCCCCCTCTTTCAGTAAAAAATCCAGGTAAGAGCGTACCTTGGCCTTGTCCGTCACCACCCCCTCCTCCATGCCTGCGGAAGCGATCATCTTGATCGCAGCCAGCTTGGGTGCGCCGCCGCTTTCACCAGCGACAGCCATCACCATTTTTTCGGATCCCATGTCCAAAGATACAGTCAAACCCATACGTAATCCTATTTAGCGTTTAACACCTATGACCTGTTTGTCAAACTTCAGATTGATCTCTTTGTAAATATTCCATCCTCTCTTCGTCGTACCTTCTTTCAAAAACAGGCGTAATTTTTCCATTTTTTCTTCCTGTTTCTCCAAGGTTCCCAGCACGATCCGGAAATCTCCGACCTTCGGGATCAGCACAAGCTCCTCCCGGTCTTCCACCACGATCTGCTCCACCAACGCATTCCAAAACGGATCGGCGCGAAGCGACAGGATATAGGGATACAATTTTTCCCCGGCAAATTCCGACGTGACCTTTCCGGTCACCACCGGCACCCGGGAGGTGTATTTTGGGGACAACGGCATCGTCCGACCCTCTTCGTCAACGTAAAACCCCTTACCTGCCAATACGCGGAAAACAGGCCTACGTTGCGTGATCTCTACGTGGATATAACCGTCTAAACTGTAGTAAACCTGAGCCGATTTTATCATCGGATCCCTGACAAGCAAATGTTCGATGCTGTCTGTGTCCAACCGGGAAACAGAAAGCCCCTCAATTTCTCCGTATCCCTGCCGTATCAGCTTCTCCACGTCGTTTTCGTCGATGAAGGCGTTTGCGGCAGCATCCCGGACGGCTACCTGCAATCCCCGGCAGGCCACCGTTTTTAATTTTGTCCCTGCAAAGGTAAGCACAATTATTCCGTAAAGCAACAATCCGGAAAACATTATGTAGGGCCATACCTTACGCATCTCTCTCCTGTTTTACCGCTTCGCAAACAAACGGGTCAAGGCCGGCACCAGGCGGTCGATGTCTCCGGCTCCCATCGTCATGAATACTCCTTCCCGTACCTCCTCCGCATATTTCAGCAACGCTTCCTTGCTGAGAATACGCCCGGGTTTCTTCAATTGTTTCCGGATCAGTCCGGAATCCACGCCGGGCAACGGCTCTTCCCGGGCCGGGTAGATCTCCAACAGCAACACCTCGTCGGCCAGGTCGAGCGCAGCGGCAAAACCGGCGCTCAGATCGCGGGTACGGGTGTAAAGGTGCGGCTGGAACGCCACCGTCAGCTTTTTATCCGGCCACATCTCCCGGGCCGACGATAACACAGCTTCTATCTCCCGGGGGTGGTGAGCGTAGTCGTCCATGTAGGTCACCCGGCCTTCCGCCAAAATACTGAAACGCCTTTCCACTCCCCGGAATCCGGGCAACGCTGCCCGGATCTCGTCCGGAGTCACTCCGGCTTCCAGCGCCACGGCAATGGCCAGCGTGGCGTTCTCTACGTTGATGCGGCCGGGGATCCCCAGCAACAGATCCGGTATCTCCCTGCCGCGCCCGTGGTAATCAAACCGGTAGCGGATCCCCTCCACCCGCAGGTGGTCGGAACAGATATCGCCCGGTTCGTCCACTGCGTAATAGCCGTCCGCCTTTCTGCCGGTAAGGCGCAATCCTTTTTTCAGGAAAAGCAACCCTTTTTCCGCTGTCCGGTCGGCAAATTCACCAAAGGCCTCCACCATCGACTCCCGGTCCCCGTAAATGTCCAAATGATCCGCATCCATCGCCGTAATCCCGGCTATCCAGGGATCCAACTGCAAAAACGAGCGGTCGTACTCGTCCGCTTCCACCACCATGTAGTCGGAAGACGGATCTGTCAACAAATTGGTGCCGAAATTGACCGATATCCCTCCCAGGAAAGCGTTGCATCCGACAGACGATTTTTTCAGCAGATACGCCAACAACGTGGTCGTTGTGGTCTTTCCGTGGGTTCCGGCGATGCAGAGCGCCTTCCCCGAACGGGACAGCATGCCCAGCACCTGGGAGCGTTTGTGCGGAACAAAACCGTTCCGGAGAAAAAAGCCCAATTGCCGGCTCTCCTTCGGAACAGCCGGCGTATAGATCAGAAGCGTATCTTCCGGACTCCGGTAGGCGGCGGGAATGGCTTCCGCGTCGTCCCGGTAATTGATCTCGATCTGTTCCTCCGTCCGCATCTTCTCCGTCAGGGGCGAAGGGGTCCGGTCGTAACCGCCCACCCGGAAACCGCGGAGCCGGAACCAGCGCGCCAGGGCGCTCATGCCGATCCCGCCGATCCCGACAAAATAGACGTTTTTCGGTTCTTTGAGCATACTGTCCATCGTTTACTTCGCTTTCCCGTCTATTCTTTTCAATATCTCTTCGGCGATCCGGAGATCGGAGTCGTGTATGGCCAACGAAGCAATGTTCGCCGTCAACTCTTCCCGTTTCCCGTCCTGTTCCGTCAACTCTTTCAGAATATCCGCCAATCTCTCCGAAACTTCCGCATCCCGGATCATCAGGGCGGCTCCTTTTTCAACCAGCGCCAGCGCATTTTTGGTCTGGTGATCCTCCGCCACGTTGGGCGACGGCACCAGCACCGCCGCTTTTTTCAGCAGGCAAAGCTCGGAAATGGTTCCGGCTCCTGCCCGGGCGACCACCACATCCGCACAGGCATACGCCAGATCCATCCGTTTCAGGAAGGCCTCCAGCCGGACGTTGGCGGGCAAACTCCCTCCCACCTCTTTTTGCAGGGATTCGTAATACGATCCGCCGCATTGCCAAAGCAGTTGGGTATTTTTCCAGGAAGCGATCAGATCCAGTTTTTTGCGTACCGCCCCGTTGAGGCTTCCCGCTCCCAGACTGCCCCCGGTCACCAGGATCGTCTTCTTTTCCGGATCCAATCCGTACAATTTCATCCCCTCTTCCCGCTTGCCTTCCATCTCCAACAGCTCTTTCCGCACCGGATTCCCGGTAAACACCAATTTCTCTTTTTCAAAAAACCGCTCCATTCCATCGTAGGCCACGCAGATACAGCCTGCTTTTTTAGCCAGCAGGCGATTGGTGATCCCTGCGTAGGAGTTTTGCTCCTGCAGGATCAACGGGATACCGGCCCGGGCAGCCACCCGTCCAATGGGGCCGCTGGCGTAACCGCCTACTCCCACCACCGCATCCGGCCGGAATTCCCGGACAATTCTCCGGGCTTTCCGCAAACTCTTCAGCAGATTCAGGATCACCCGGATATTTCCCAGCGTCAACCGCCGCTTCAATCCCATGACGGGCAAACCGATGATGGGAAAGCCCGCTTCGGGCACCTTCTGCATCTCCATCTTCCCCTCCGCTCCCACAAACAGGATCTCTATCTCCGGATCCAATCGCTTCAAAGCGCCTGCAATCGACAGGGCGGGAAAAATATGTCCGCCCGTTCCCCCGCCGCTGATAATGACTTTTCTCATAAATTACCGGTATTTATTGAATTTCCATCGTTTTCTCCTCGACGGCCGCCGGCTCCTCCTCTCCCGCCGTGCCGGCCGTCGCTTCCGCCGCCTGCTCTTCCCGCTCTCCCTCCTCGTCGAATGTATGGGCTACACTGAGGATCATGCCGAAAGCCACACTGGTGAACAACAGCGAAGTCCCTCCCATGCTCACCAACGGCAACGGTTGTCCCGTCACCGGAAAAAAACCGACACAAACCCCCATGTTGATCAACGCCTGCAAGACGATCATGATGCCAAGCCCAGCTGCCAGCAACGCCGGAAAAGTGCGCGTGCAACGCCGGACGATCACGCCGACCCGGTAGAGTATGATCAGGAACAGCAGCAGGATCACACCTCCGCCGATCAATCCGTATTCCTCCACAATAATAGCAAAAATAAAATCGGAATAGGGGTGCGGCAAAAAATTCCGCTGCACGCTGTTTCCGGGCCCCGTGCCGATCAATCCGCCTTTGGCCACGGCAATCTTGGCCTGATCCGCCTGGTAGGACTCCTCCTCTCCTCCTGAAAAGAAGGCCGTTACGCGCGATTTGATGGTCGGCAGCCGCCACATCTCCCCCACTTTCGGGGTAAACGAAAGGGCGACCACCAAGGCCACCGCTCCGGTCACCCCGGCCAGAATGGCCAGCATTTTCGCCGTTCTGATCCGCCCGATAAAGAGCATGATCAGGCAAACCGCTCCCAACAGCACAGAGGTGGAAAAGTTGTCCAAAAAGATCAGGCAAATGGCCGCCAGCACATAAAGCATCCGGCGCAACACACCGTCCTCGCACCCCCGCTCCGTCTGTCCGAACGAGAGGATCCGGGCGGTATACATGACGGCTCCCAATTTCGCGATCTCCGAAGGCTGAAAGGTCAGGCCGATCCAGGGGATCCGGATCCACCGGTCTGCGCTGTTCAAAGTAGTTCCGGCAAATTTCGCCACGATCAGCAGCGCAATTCCCAACCACAACACCGCCTTGGCAAATCCGAGAAAATATTTGTAGTGAACCGACTGTAACCAGTAGATCAGGAAAAAACAGACCGCAATGATCCCCACCTGTTTACCTAAGAAAAAGATGGGGTTTCCTTTGGCTAACCGGCCGGTGGAGGAGTAGACGACGACGACGGAGGCGATCATCAGGCCGATGATCACATACCAGAGCGTGCGATCGCCCTTAAACCATACGTTCTCTTTCCAGTTTGCCATGCCGCTCCGCTGTTTTACAACTGATTTACCTGTTCTTTGAACTGCCGTCCCCGGTCCTCGTAATTCCGGAACAGGTCGAAACTGGCGCAACAGGGGGATAACAGCACAGTGTCCCCTGCGGCCGCGTATTTCCGCACCTGCTCCATCGCCTCTTTCAGCGAATGGGTATCTTCCACCGGGCAGATCCCCGAAAAAGCTTTGACCAATTTTTGATTATCCGCTCCCATTGCGATCAGCACTTTCACTTTTTGTGCGACCAAATCTTCCAGCACCGAATAATCGTTCCCCTTGTCCGTTCCCCCCGCTATCCACACCACCGGGCCTGTCAGGCTGTCTAAGGCATACCAGGCCGAATCCACATTGGTGGCTTTGGAGTCGTTGATATAGGCGACCCCTTTTTTGACGGCAACACTCTCCAAACGGTGCTCTACCTGCGGAAAGCTCTCCAATCCGGCCGCGATCTCTTCGTCGCTCAGTCCCAGCCGCATGGAGGCCAGTACGGCTGCCATGGCGTTGTACAAATTGTGCCGTCCCCGGATGGAGATGCGATCCCGGTGGATCCGGAACTCCCGGCCGTCCAAACGGGCTGCCAGCTCTTCTCCTTCCATCCCGGCCCCGTTCCCGCTCTCCGGCAGGCCGGCACAGGTAAACGCCGCCGTTTCCGGAACAACGACTAAGCGTTGCACCCGCTCCTGCACGTTTTTGCAATCCCGGCCGTAAATAAAAAGCCCTTGCCTGTCCATGTTGTTGAG
>JAISVB010000031.1 GCA_031271755.1 Culturomica sp. | reverse complement strand
AAAAAAAATCTCCCCTGCTGAGCAGGGTGAAGTAGTGGAGTAGCAGGGAATCGAACCCTGGTCCAAACACGGAATCCATACGCTTTCTACATGCTTAGCTTTTTATTGGTTTTCGAATGAAGTACGGAAAAAAGCACCCAAACTTCACCTTAGCTTCTGAATTTTCGCCTTTCGCCCGAAGCAGGCTCAGACTAACCTTACATTGACTGCACCCCGTATGCCGGCCGGGATAAGGTGAAACCACCGGCGGGATGTCCCGTCGCCGTTCCTTGAACAGCGATTAAGCCGATCTACTGTGATTCGATCAGGCAGCAAGAGCGTAGTTATTCTCGCCAATTGAAATTTTGAGTCCGGGATTAACGGGCCGGTTTCTCTGCGCCCGACATGCTTACATACCTATTCTTCATGCTGTCAAAGCCATGTCTACCCCATAAAGAAAGTTTTGCAAAGATACGAAATTTAATCCGTACCTTGCAGCCGTTTCAAATTAAAAAATAAAAATGGACTTCCGGACAAGAATAGAAATACCACCATCGCCCCTCCGCATAACATACGATTCTCGCTTGCTGCTGTTGGGCTCCTGCTTTGCGGAGAACATCGGGCAGAAATTGCGGAACGGCTGTTTCCGAACGGATGTAAACCCCTGTGGCATTCAATACAATCCCCTGTCCGTGGCCGGGACCTTGCGATTGCTGGCAGAAGAAAAACAGCTCGGCCCGGAAAGATTACTGGAACAGAACGGGCTGTGGGTCAGCCTGCGGCACCACGGTTCGTTTTCCGGGAGCGATCGGAACACCTGCCTGACAGGGATAAACAGCCGCCTGCAAGCCGGCGCCCGGAACCTGCGGGAGGCGGATATCCTGCTGATCACATTCGGAACAGCCTGGGTGTACCGCTACCGGAAAACAGGGGAGATCGCCGCCAATTGCCACCGCTTCCCGGCTGCCGATTTTGACCGCTTTCGCCTGACGCCGGAAGAGATCGTCGCCGGATACGAAAAATTGATCACCACCTTATCCGCTTTGAATCCGGCCTTGAAAATCGTTTTTACCGTCAGTCCCATCCGGCACTGGAAAGAGGGCGCTCACGGCAACCAGTTGAGCAAATCCGTTCTGCTGTTGGCCATAGATGAATTAGCCGGCCGTTTTGAACAGATCTCATACTTCCCCTCGTACGAAATAGTCCTGGACGAACTGCGGGATTACCGTTTTTACGACACGGACATGTTGCACCTGTCCGGACAGGCGGTGGAATATATCTGGGAACGATTCCGGGAAACGTACTTAGACCGGACGACGGATGAACTGCTGAAACGGGTGGAAAAAATCCAAAAAAGCCTGCAACACCGTCCGTTCCGCCCGGATACGCCCGAATACGAACAGTTTAAAAAGCACCTGCTCCGGGAGATGGAAGAGGTGCGGGCGGTGAATCAAAACATAGCATTTTCTTCGGGGCTCTGACCGCTTTCCCCCTCTGCGCCTGTCACGGCCTCTTCCTCCGGGTGAACCGATCTGTACAGATCCCGGATGGGGATCTCCATTTTGACAGGATAGGCGTTGGGGTAGTAGTACCGGATCCGTTTCAGGGTGGGAATACTCTCTAATTTGTTGTGGAAATTACCGATCCGGATCTTAAAATCGGGGTCGTAGTAGTTCAGGTAGACGGGGATGTCCGGAAAAAGAGCGGAAAATTTCCCTCTCTCTTCCTGGATTTGCTCCATAGAGTGGTTGGACGGATTGCCCGAAAAGATCTGAATGCGGTATCCCGTAAAGGTTTTCTGTTTCCGGTTGAGGTCGATATGCAGGTTCACCAGCGCCGGCGCAAAAGCTTCCCCCTTTAAGCGGACAGTGCCGCCGCTTGCACCCGGCCGTTCAAGCTCCCGGAAGATATTCGGCCGTATCTCTTCCTGCTCCGCTATGGTCTGTGCGGACAAAACGGAAGAGGCGAACAGGAAAAAGAAGATCACTCTGTACATAATCAATTGCTCGAATTCGGAACGAAGGTACGAAAATCTTTTATAATTCCGACAGGTCGATCTCGACGGCTGCCGGATAGAGCCTTTCGGGATCGAAGAAGGCGGCGCAACTGTTGACCAAATGGCGGCGCTCGCACGCCACTTTTCCTCTGAACGCCGGTTTGCCGTTCACCGAAACCGTTATCTTTTTGTCCAGATCGACCAATTCGCCGCTCAGGTAGATCGTCACCTTGCCCTGCGTGGCGGGTGTGTAACTCTTGGCAAACTTCATCTCGATGCCCCAGCGCGGGTCTTTTTCCGTAACTTCGTAGGTGGCCAGATCGACGCGGAGCGAGATATCGTTGCCGTCGATCTCCATCTCGTAATAGGTGCGCTCCGACTCGTCTCCATTGGAACGCTCGTTGACCAGCAGGTTGTAGAACCCCTCCCTGTACCTTCCGTCCATCTCCATGTTCTCCCACGAGACAAAGCGGGGATGGGGATTGCGCGTGTATTGCCGCAACCACGGCGTGTTGACCGAATAGTCGAAGCCATGTCCCTGGTCGGGAACCAGTTCTACCTGGTGGACAAACCCGTTGGGGGAGGCTGCCTGCAACCGGTCGAACTCCTCTTGAGTGTATCGCGTGAGGGTGTTTCGGTAAAAACCTGCGTCGTTGGCTCCCGTGCGCAGCGAAAAAGCGGTGTTGCGGCAGTTCTCGGCGGGAGCGTTCTTCAGCGGTTCGCCTGCCGCCATAGGGCCTGCACCCGCCAGATAATCGGCATAGAACGACGCCATGCGCTGGCTGCCGTATCCTCCTTCCGAGATGCCGAAGAAATAGACCGCGTTGGGATCCACCTCGCCCGACAGCAGGGCTAACCGCAGCAGTTTTTCCCACGCATATTGCTTTGAACGCGGGTACCAGCGGTATTGTTTTTCATTGGGTATCTGCGGGATAAAATAGGCCGACGGCGCGTCGTTGAACCGTTGCGCCAGTGTGATCCCGGCGCTCCATTCGTGCGCTTTCGGCCCTGAGCCGTGCAGGTAGAGGTAGAGCGGATAGCCGTTCCCGGGCTTTTCGCCCTTCGCACCCCAGTAGTAGGGCATCACGGCGCCCGCCTCCAATTCTTCGGGCAACTTCCAACTGCCTGATTTTTTCGATGCAAGGCCCTCCAGCGCGATCAGTTTCTCTTCCTCGAAACCGTCGTTCGCCTCTTTCCAGGCCTCCCAGACCGCTTTCCGTTCCTGTTCAATGTCGGCAAGCGCAACGGGCGATGGATCTTCGAACACCCCTTTTTCTCCGGCCAGACGTCCGGTGAAGAACTCCGCCATCTGTTTTTTCACCCCGTCGGGGGATTGTCCGGAACATTCCGGTTTTCCATACAAGACGGTTGCGCACGCTAACAACGCGACCAGCGCCATTGAAATGCGGAGTGAAGATATTGGTTTCATGATAGTTGATATGTATTTTTGCAATTTATTACGAATGTCATCGGGGACACAAAGTAAAAAATAAAACCCGATATGCCCAATAAAAAGTTCTTGGAACAGGGCAGATGCCTGAAAAATTGTTGTTTTTGTGGTCGGGGTTACCTGGAAAACGTCCCGACGGATTACGGGGGTAAAAACGAAAAGTATAGAAAATGGTTTTAAGTAAAAAGCACTGAAATCCCTTTATTTATTGGTAGTTTGAGCGTTTTACTGTTTGATGGACAAAAAAACGAAAAGTATAATTCTCTATAATTTTGCTATAAGAGAAGGAGCAAAAGAGGGTCAGGATGAATGTAGCAGGTATAATTTTAGAGGCGTTTATTTTGTGTTTAAACGGCTTTTAAGTACCGTTTATTCGAGGCGGATTACACCTATAACGATGGTAAGTGCGGTGATTTCGTCACGGCGGATTTCAAACGGTTCGTAGCGTTCATTTTCAGATACAAGCGTGATATTTATCTTTTGCAAGAACAGTGTTAAAATCACAAGAATCAATAAAAAAGTGGGTAATAGTGGGTGAAAGTGGGAAATTTTATCTACTTTTACGGCATGTTGTCCTTTATCGGAGATTTCACGTGTAAGGCGGACAGTAAGTTCCGAGTGGTGGTGCCGGCTCCCCTTCGCAGGGTGATGACGGCATCGCAGCAGGCGATGTTTGTGTTGCGGAGAAACATTTACGCGCCGTGCATCGACATGTACCCGCTCAGCGAGTGGGAGTCGATGGCAGCAGGGTTGCAAGCCCGCCTCTCTCCGTTCGACAGGCAGCACGCCCGCTTTATGCGGGAGCTGTTTCGCGGCACGTCGGAGGTAGAGATGGATGCCAACGGGCGGATCTTGTTGCCCAAGCGCCTGTTGGAAGAGATCGGTGCCGACAAGGAGATGGTGTTGGCGGGCCAGGGGTCGAGGATCGAGATCTGGGAAGCGCAGGCATACGCCAGGGAGGCGTTAAAAGGCGATGAGTTTGCCGGATTGACGCAGTGGATTTTTGAAGATAACGCAAAGAAATAGAAGGGTTTTGTATGTCTGAGTATCATGTACCGGTGTTGTTGAAGGAGTCGGTGGATGGACTGAATATCCGCCCCGGAGGCGTTTACTTAGACTTGACTTTCGGCGGGGGCGGACACTCCCGGGAGATCCTGCGCCGGATGAAAGGCGGGAAATTAGTAGCCTTTGACCGGGACGAAGATGCCTTGGCGAACCTGCCGGACGACGAACGTTTCCTGTTCGTCAACCACAATTTTAAATACCTGCGCCATTTTCTGCGCTACTACGGCATAACGGAGGTAGATGGTATTTTGGCCGACCTGGGCGTTTCTTCCCACGAATTCGACGAAGCCGGGCGCGGTTTCTCTTTCCGGTTCGATGCGGAATTGGATATGCGCATGGACCGGAGGAGCCGGCTAAAAGCGTCGGATATCCTGAACAGCTATGAAGAAGGCGAATTGCGGGAGTTGTTCCGGCAGTACGGAGAGGTTGAAAATGCCGGAAGGCTGGCGGCGCAGGTGGTGAAAGGAAGAGCGGAAAAACCGTTGGTGACGGTGGCGGATTTTCACAGCGTCATAGAGCCTTGCATCCCGAAGGCGAAAGAGAAAAAGTATTTGGCCCAAGTTTACCAGGCTTTGCGTATAGAGGTCAACGGAGAGTTGGACGCGCTTAAAGAGATGTTGCAGCGGGCGGAGTCGGTGTTGCGGCCGGGGGGAAGGCTGTCGGTGATCACCTACCACTCGCTGGAAGACCGCATCGTCAAGAACTTTTTCAAGGCGGGAAATGTGGAAGGGAAAATAGAAAAAGATCCGGTGTACGGGCACGAATCCAAAGGGTTCGATCTGGTCAACCGGAAAGTGATCACGCCTTCGGACGAGGAGATCCTCCGGAATCCAAGGGCCAGAAGCGCAAAATTGAGAATCGCGGCCAAGCCGTAAATCGGAGATATTATGGGTTTATTCCGGAAAGGCCAGGATTTCATCTCTCCGGCAGAGGAGTTGAAGGAGACGATAGGCGGCTCGGTAAAAGGGTTGCTGGACGGGCGTACCCTGGCGGATCAACTGATCCGGAAGAACCTGATGCTGATACTGTTCCTGACGGTATTGGTGGTTTTGTACATTGCGAACGGGTACCGGGCGGAGCAGATACACAAACAACGGGTGGAGCTGGAAAGAGAGGTGCAGGAACTTCGTTTTGAATCCATCACCAATGCAGCCCGGTTGATGTCCATCAGCAAACAGTCGGAGATCAAACGGCGGGTCAGCGAAGCGGGGCTTGGCCTGGAAGAGAGCAAAGAGCCTCCGGTGAAACTGTATAAGAAATAGGCGTTGTTTATGTCGATGAAGAGAGAGATCATATGGCGTATAGGATTGATTTACCTGCTGGTGGTGGGGCTTGCCGTCGCCATTGTGTTTCAGGCTTTTCGCGTACAGGTAATAGAGGGGAAAGAGTGGCGCAACCGGTCGGTGGAGGTGCTTGTGGAAGATTCCGAAGTGACCCCCAACCGGGGAGACATCTGCGCCGTAGACGGACGTAAATTAGCCAGTTCCGTCCCTTACTACGAATTGCGTTTCGATGCCTCCGTGGTGGACGGAAGGGTGTTCCGGGAGCAGGTAGACAGCCTGGCGCTCTGTTTGTCCTGTTTTTTCCAGGATGCTTCGAAGGCGGTTTACCGGAAACAGTTGATGCAGGCCCGGGAGCAAAAGAAACGCTATTTCCTGATCAATAAAAAGAAGATAAATTACATCCAGTTGAAACAGATCCGGACGTTCCCGATTTTCCGCCTGGGACAAAACAGGGGCGGACTGGTCGAGGTGATGAGCAGTGAACGGATCCAGCCGCACGAAAACCTGGCGAACCGCACCATCGGTTACCTGAACAGGGAGGGAGGGGAACTGGCCGGGCTTGTCGGCTTGGAACAGGCCTTTGAGAGCGACCTGAAAGGGGAGCCGGGACGTAGCGTGAGGCAGATGATGTCCGGAACGTGGGTGCCGGTGACGGTGGAGGAGCCGGAAGACGGGAAAGACGTGATCACCACCATAGACGTAGATTACCAGGATATTGTGCAAAACGCCCTGTTGAGGCAGTTGGAGAAATTCGAGGCGGAAAAAGGAACAGCCGTATTGATGGAGGTGAAGACGGGCGACATCAAGGCCATCGCCAACCTGACCCGCAAAGGGGATAAATATGCGGAAGACAAGAATTACGCCGTCGGGGATGCCGTGGAACCGGGTTCCGTGATCAAAGCGGCCGCCATGATCGCCTTGCTGGAAGATGGTTTTGTGGAACCGGAAGATACGGTGGATCTGGGCGGAAGCGGCATTTACACATTTTACGACCGCTACCTGAGCGAATCGGACGATAAGAAACCCGGAAAAATATCCGTACAGCACCTGTTCGAGATCTCTTCCAACGGGATCTCCACACTGGTATACAGCTATTACAAAGAGCACCCGAAGCGTTTTGTGGATCGTTTGTGCGCCATGGGGTTGGATAAAAAATTAGACGTGGTCATCAAAGGGGAGGGCGAACCTTTTGTGAAGCATCCGGGAGAGAAAGGGTGGAGCGGGATCTCCCTGCCCTGGATGAGTGTCGGGTACGAATTGCAGTTGACCCCTTTGCAGGTGCTCTCTTTTTACAACGCCATCGCCAACGACGGGCAGCGGATGCGTCCCCGGTTTGTGAAAGAGATCCGGAGCAGGGGGGAGGTAGTGGAGCGGATCAGGCCGGAACAGACGGGAGCGCGGATATGCAGCCGGGCGACGTTGAAAAAGATACAGGCCATGCTGGAGGGCGTGGTGGAGAACGGAACCGCCCGGAACATCCGGACAGATCATTACCGGATTGCCGGGAAAACCGGGACGGCGAGGATCGCTACGGGAACCAGCGGGTACGACGTGCGGAAATACCGGGCCAGTTTTGTCGGTTATTTTCCGGCGGACAAACCGCTCTACTCCTGCATCGTCATGGTGGACAATCCCTCTTTGGACAAGGGGTATTACGCCAGCCAGGTATCCGGGCCGGTATTCCGGGAGATCGCCGATAAAGTCTACTCCATTGCTTACATGCAGTACGGAGAAGCCGTTCCGAAGGTGGAAAAAACAGTTCCGGTCTGTAAGAATGGGTGGAAAAAGGATTTTATGACGCTGTTCAAGGCGCTGAAACAGCCGGTGGACGGGGCGGAGCAGACGGAACAGACCAACTGGGTGCTGACCGCCAGCAACGAAGGGCCGAACATGGTGCTGAAACCGAGAAGGATCAACAACTCCGTTGTCCCCAATGTAAAGGGGATGGGGTTGCGGGATGCGCTCTACGCGCTGGAAAATGCAGGGCTGCGGGTGGAAGTGAGCGGATCTGGCATGGTGCAGGCGCAGTCGTTGGAGCCCGGAACCGGGCTGCAGGACGGGGAGTTTATCCGGATTGACTTGAGGTGAAAAATGATAAAAAATAGAACGCATGAAGTTGCAGGAATTGCTAAAGGGATTGGAGATCCAAGCGTCTGCCGGCCCGGAAGATACCGACGTCCGGGCGGTCTGTTTTGATTCCCGGAAAGTCGGGAAAGGGGATCTGTTCGTGGCACAGCGGGGCGTTCACGCGGACGGGCACGCCTACATAGGGAAAGCGACCGGGCTGGGAGCGGCGGCAGTGGTGTGCGAAGAGCTGCCGGAAAAGCGGGAAGCCGGGGTTTGTTACCGGCAGGTGCGGGACTCTTCGGAGGCGTTGGGACGGATCGCGTCGGCGTTCTACGGAGAACCCTCCCGGGAGATGAAGCTGGTGGGGGTGACCGGCACCAACGGAAAAACCACCACCGCTACGTTGCTGTATAAATTGGCAGGCTTGCTGGGCTACCGGGCGGGGTTGCTCTCGACGGTTTGCAACTACATCGGCGAGCAGCAGAGCCAGGCGACCCATACCACGCCGGATGCGCTGGAGATCAACCGCTACATGCGGGAGATGGCGGATGCGGGGTGCCGCTTCTGTTTTATGGAGGTGAGTTCGCACGCCGTGCATCAGAAACGGATTGCCGGGTTGGATTTTGACGGAGCGCTCTTTTCCAATATCACACACGACCATTTGGATTACCACGGAACGTTCAAAGCCTATATCGAAGCCAAGAAAGCCTTCTTTGACGGATTGAAGAAAGAGGCGTTCGCGCTGACCAACATCGACGATAAAAACGGCCGGGTCATGTTGCAAAATACGGCGGCCCGGAAATACACCTACTCCTGCCGGACAGCGGCCGATTTCACCGCCAAAGTGGTGGAGAAACACTTAGACGGCACCTTGTTGCAGTTGGACGGGCGGGAGTTGTGGAGCCGGTTTACGGGCGATTTCAACGCCTACAACCTGTTGGCCGTATACGCAGCCGCCCGCCTGCTGGAGTGGGAACCGGAACAGATCTTGCAGAAGATGAGCCTGTTGACGCCGGTTTCCGGCCGTTTTGAAACCCTGCTCTCGCCGGAGGGGGTGGTTGCCGTTGTGGATTACGCCCACACGCCGGATGCGGTGGAGAATGTTTTGTCCACCATCAAAGGCTTGAAAGGGAAACAGAACAAAGTTATCACTGTGGTGGGAGCCGGTGGGGACAGGGACAAAACTAAACGTCCGGAGATGGCGGATGCGGCGTGCCGGTACAGCGACCGTGTAATCCTGACCTCCGACAATCCCCGGAGCGAAGATCCTGCGGCTATTTTAGCCGACATGCAGGCCGGCGTGAAGCCGGAGCACCGGAAATCGGTGCTCACCGTTACCGACCGGAAAGAGGCGATCCGGACAGCACTACTGATGGCTTCCAAAGGAGATATTGTGCTCATCGCCGGCAAAGGACACGAAAATTACCAGGAGATCAAAGGGGTCAAATATCCCTTTGACGACAAAGAGATCGTACAGGAAACATTTCGCCAACTTTCTAACCCCTAAATGCACATTGACATGTTGTACTATTTGTTTGAATACTTGGATTCATTGGATTGGCCGGGAGCCGGCATGTTTCATTACATCACGTTCCGGGCGGCCTGCGGGGTGATCCTCTCCCTGCTGTTGTCCACCATCCTCGGGAAACGGATCATCCGCCGGTTGCAGCGGCAACAGATCGGGGAAGAGATCCGGGATCTGGGATTGGAAGGGCAGATGCAGAAAAAGGGAACTCCGACGATGGGCGGGATCATCATCATTTTCTCCATCCTGATACCGGTGCTGTTGTTTGCCCGCTTAGACAATGTCTACATTCAACTGATGCTGATCACCACCGTGTGGTTGGGCGTTATCGGCTTTATGGACGATTACATCAAGGTGTTCCGCAAGGACAAACAGGGGTTGAAAGGCTACTTCAAAGTAGTGGGGCAGATCGGTTTGGGATTGATCGTCGGCCTGACGCTTTACCTGAGCGACGACGTCGTGATCCGCGAACGGGTAGCCCTGTCGGATATCGGCGTGGTAACCAGCATGGCAGACGAAGGGTTCAGCGGGGAAAATGTCCCGCAAGTGCTGGCCCGGGACGTAAAATCCACCAAAACCACCATCCCCTTCTTTAAAAACAACGAATTGGATTACGCCTGGTTCACCTCTTTTGCGGGAGAGCATGCGGAGGAGTGGGGGTGGATCCTGTTCGTATTGGTGACGATCCTCATTGTGACGGCGGTATCCAACGGTGCCAACCTGACGGACGGCTTAGACGGCCTGGCGACGGGAACCTCCGCTATTGCGGGGGCGACACTCGGCATCCTGGCGTATTTATCCGGCAATATGCTCTATGCCGATTACCTCAACATCATGTATATCCCCTATTCGGGCGAATTGGTGGTGTTTGGGGCGGCATTTATCGGAGCGACCATCGGATTCCTCTGGTACAACTCCTATCCGGCGCAGGTTTTTATGGGCGATACGGGCAGTTTGACACTGGGGGGCATCATCGCCGTTTTCGCTATTGTGCTGCACAAGGAGTTGCTCATTCCGGTTTTGTGCGGGATATTCCTGATGGAAAACCTGTCGGTGGTGATGCAGGTGAGCTACTTTAAATACACCAAAAACAAATACGGGGAGGGGAAACGGATCTTTCTGATGTCGCCCCTTCACCACCATTACCAAAAGAAGGGGATTCCCGAACCCAAGATCGTCACCCGTTTCTGGATCGTCGGGATCCTGCTGGCAGTGATCACTATTGTAACGCTGAAAATCCGGTAACAGATGGCGCAGAAATTAGTCATATTGGGAGGGGGCGAAAGCGGCACCGGAGCAGCGATCTTGGGAAAGAAGCTGGGGTACGATGTTTTCCTGAGCGACAAAGGGATGCTGGGGGACACCTGCCGGGAGGTATTGAACAGGGAGGGGATCTGTTGGGAAGAGGGAGGCCACACGGAGGAGAAGATATTGGCGGCGGATTTGGCGGTAAAAAGTCCCGGAATACCCGATTCGGCGCCGTTGGTAGAGGCTTTGCGGAAACAGGGAACAGCAGTCATTTCCGAGATCGAGTGGGCCGGGAGGCACTCCGACGCCCGGATGATCTGCATCACCGGAAGCAACGGGAAAACCACCACCACGCTGTTGCTCTGGCACATTTTACACCGGGTCGGCAGGAATGCAGGATTGGCCGGAAATGTCGGAAACAGCCTGGCAGCCCAGGTGGCGGCCGGTTTACACGAAATGTATGTGGTCGAGCTTTCCAGTTTTCAATTGGACGGTATGTACAATTTTAAGGCGGATATCGCCATCCTGACCAACATCACGCCCGATCACCTGGATCGTTACGGTGAT
>JAISVB010000068.1 GCA_031271755.1 Culturomica sp. | reverse complement strand
TGGACGGTTGTGAGCGGCAGTGCGCCCGCACTGACGGTGACCACCAATCCGGGAACCTTCACCATGCCCGCTTCCGACGTGGAGCTCCGAGCCGAATTCAAGCTCAAGACCTATCCCATCGAGGTAGTGAACGACGGCTTGGGATCGGCGTCGGCGGATGCGGAGGAATCCCCGGCAGACGCAACCGTTAAGCTGACGGCGGTTCCGCTGGACGGTTATCAATTTGTCCGATGGACGGTGGAGAGCGGCGGAGTGACGCTGGCCGATGCAACGGCCAATCCGGCAACCTTCACCATGCCGCGGGAAGCGGTCAAATTCAAGGCACACTTTGCGCTGATCCCCCGTCCGCCCTATATCCTGCACCTGGATCCCAACGGCAGGCTGTCAGCCGGGCAGTGGGACGACGGAACAACGGGAAGCGTGACACAGGATAATGTGCTGTTCTTTAAACAGGGGGCCTTAGTCGGATTTACAACACCTTCTTCACTTTCAAACGAAACCTGGGCCGGTGCGTTCTCTTCTACAACATTCTACAATCCGTCGGACAAGGCTATATCATCGTTTTTAAGTGACTATTATAATGTTCCGTCATACGACTACAAAAACCAGACGCCGGAAAAAAATGTGAGTTTGGATAATTATAACACAGCGGCCCGTATGAAGGCGGGGCAGGGTGATCCCTGCCGCCTGATCGGCCTGACGGCTGCCGAAGCCCAGGCAATGGCCGCAGCGGGTACGCTGACAGCATACAACAGCGGTTTCCGGCTACAAACACGGGCGGAATTAATTACCAGTTGGGTAAATGCAGGGACAACGTGGACTACCGTTAACGGCTATAGCGGCAGGTGGCTCAATTCGGCACCCAATGTGACCTCCTTTATCCCCGCCACCGGCGAAAGGCTAAAGAGTGGCCAGGTTTCACAGATCGGTGAGCTTGGGGGCTTCTGGAGTGCGAGCGCAAGCACCACCGGAGCCTATGGAATCTACTTTGACAGTACAAACAGCGAAATGGAGGATAACTACGAAACATACGGGAAGATGATACGCTGTTTCAAAAAATAGAAGCGGAAGCCTGTTGCTTTCCGGAAGCATGTCCGGGAGCAGCGGCGAAAAAGAGAAAAAAACGAGGCTGTTCAAAAGAACAGCCTCGTGATTTTGATCCGGGAAAATAAAATCTCCGGTTATTCAATGATTTTTACCCAACCGAACTTGTCCGCTTCGTCCCCGTACTGGATGGCGCGCAAGCGGTTGTACAACTTGGTAGACCATTCGCCCGGCTCGCCCGGTTTTCCGAAATGGATGCTCTTGCCGGTGGTCAGGTCGTCGATCTGCCCCACCGGGCTGATCACAGCGGCCGTCCCGCAAGCGCCCACCTCTTCGAAGGTCTCCAGCTCTTCCACCGGAACCGGCCGGCGTTCCACCTTCAAGCCCATGTCTTCGGCCAGGATCATCAGGCTGGCGTTGGTGATGGAGGGCAGGATGGTGTGCGAAGCAGGCGTCACATAGGTTTTATTCTTGATGCCGAAGAAGTTGGCCGGCCCGCACTCGTCGATATACTTCTTCTCCTTAGAATCTAAGAAAATGGCCGTAGAGTAGCCTTTGTCGTGGGCGATCACGCCCGCCTTCAACCCGGCAGCATAGTTCCCACCCACTTTGATGTGGCCGGTTCCGTTCGGGGCCGCCCGGTCGTACACCCGTTCCAGCATCATTTTCACCGGTTTGAAGCCGGCTTTGAAGTACGGGCCTACCGGAGCCACAAATACCACGAACAGGTACTCTTTGGCGGGAGCAACCCCCATCTGCGGCCCTACCCCGATCAGCAACGGACGGATGTACAAACTGGCGCCGGATTCGTAAGGCGGCACATACGCTTCGTTCAGTTTGATGGCTTTGGCCACGGCTTCCGTGAAAAGTTCCACAGAAGGAGCCTGCATCATGATGTAATCGGCAGAATTGATCATCCGTTTGGCGTTTTCCTCCGCCCGGAAGAGGCGGATCTTGCCGTCTTTTCCCCGGAAAGCCTTCAAGCCTTCGAAGGACTCCTGTCCGTAGTGAAGGCAGGTAGACGCCATGTGGATGTCCAACATTTCGGAGTCGCTGACCTCCAGCGGGCTCCATTTTCCGTCCTTGTAACGGGAACGTACGTTGTAATCGGTTTTGGTGTATCCGAAAGACAACTGACTCCAATCTAAATTTTTCATGATCTTATCCTTTTGAGTTTTACTGGTTATTTTCAAACATATTTACTCCACAATGGTCATCTCTTCGATCAGATTCCGGGCGCCGGCGTATTTGTCGAGGACGAACAGGACGTAGCGCACATCGACGCTGATGCACCGCTGCAGGTTCTCTTCAAAATCGATGTCGCCGGACATGGCCTCGGAGTTTCCGTCAAAAGCCGTACCGATCAGTTCGCCGTTGGCGTTGATCACCGGCGAACCGGAGTTCCCTCCCGTGATGTCGTTGTCGGTAATGAAACAGGCGACCACATTGTCCGTTCCGTACGGAGCAAACTCTTTTTGGCCGTACAGCTCTTTCAAACGGGCCGGCACCTCAAACTCTCCGCCGGCAGGTCCCTCTTTTTCCATAACGCCCGTCAGGGTGGTGTAGTAATTGTAGAAGACAGCGTCCCGGGGAACGTAGCTGCGCACCCGTCCGTAGGTGAGGCGGAGGGTGGAATTGGCGTTGGGCGCTACGGCTTTTCCGGGATCCATCTCCAAAAGGCCGCGCACAAACAGGCGGTTGTTTTTGCCGATGACGGTTTTGTTCTCCTTGTTCCAGGCGGCCAATTTAATGGCCATTTCCGTGTACGACTGCCCGGCGATCAGAGCCGGATCCTTCTCCAATTTCCGGCGATCCGGTTTCTCTATGAAAGCAAGGAGAGCCTCTTCGCTGCGGAACAGGGAGTGCAAGCGGATCTCCTCCGCAAACCGGGCATAGTCCCCTTTGTATTTTTGGTTGATCAGATCGATGACAGCCGGATGCAGGTCGTCGCCCACCTCATCGCTGTACATCCGGAACAGGTCGGCAAAGAGCCGGGCGTCTAACTCCACGTTGTAATCTTTGTAGAACGCTTTTGCATTCTGCTTTAGATCGGACACGATCTCCGCCCGCTCCGTTTCCGGTAATTGCTTGTCGAACAGCGCTTCCAGCAAACCGGATACACTGTATGCGAACTGGTGGAGTTCCGGGCCGGCAAACGCCTCCGTCAGGTAAGCCCCGGCCTCCACGTATTTGTGCGACGCTTCAATAGCTTTCTGCAACGACGGGAGCACCTCCGCATATTGCGCTTTCCGGCCGGCGTCCGCGTTCAGCCAGCGGGTGAACTCCGCTTCGATCTCCTGCTTGTGTCCCAGGGTGTTCAACCGCTTCAACGCCTTGTTCTGTTCGAAGGAGTATTTCCAATAGTTGGCGCAGCTTGCGTATTTAGAGGCATACTGGATCCGGGTTTTCGGGCTTTTGCTCATCTCCTCTTTCATCACAGCCAATATCACCGTCCGGGCTTTGTAGCGGACGGCATTGATAACGTCCATGACGGTGGCCAGACTGTAACTGGTGGCATAGCGGTTCGTGGTACCGGGAAATCCCATAACCATGGCAAAATCGTTGTCCCGGATCCCTTTCAGGGAGACCGGAAGGTGGTGTTTCGGTTTGAGCGGAATATTCTCCGGAGCGTATTCGGCCGGCTGCCCGTCGGGGCCGGTGTAGATCCGTAACATGGAAAAATCACAGGTGTGGCGCGGCCAGATCCAATTGTCGGTATCCCCGCCGAATTTCCCCATACTCTGTGGAGGAGCGGCTACCAAACGCACATCTTTGTAGATCGTATAGAGAAAGAGAAAGTACTGATTCCCTTCAAACATGGAGATCACCTGTCCCGTCAATACAGTGCCTTCGACAGCCTCTTTCACGATGACGTCGCCGATGCTGTCGACAGCCGTGGCGCGGGCTACGGCGTCCATCTCCTCATCCAACACCGACAAAACCCGTTCCGTCACATCTTCCATCCGCTCCAGGATGGAGGCGGTCATTCCGGAGTTGGTCAACTCGTCGGACATTTGATAGGCCCAGAAGCCGTCCGAAAGGTAATCGTGTTCCACCGACGAATGTTCCTGTATGGACGAAAAAGCGCAGTGGTGGTTGGTGATCAGCAATCCTCTGGGCGAAACGATCTCCGCCGTGCAGAAGTGGCGGAACGGCCGGTCGAGGGTTCCCAGTCCCACGATCGCATCCTTGATGCCGGGTTGGTTCAGGGAGTAAATATCCTCTGCACTGAGTTTAAAACCCAATTCGTGCATTTTGTCGATGTTCTTCTCTTTAAGCAACGACAGCAACCACATGCCCTCGTCCGCCTTTGCCGCAACAAAGCAAAGCAAAGCCAACGCGCTGATCAGTATCTTTTTCATCGGAATTCGTTTAGTTTTGTATTAAATTGAAATTTTTACAGCAATATACCTGCAAATATAGAACTAAATCGTTTGCGATAATCGCCGAATCGTAACTTTTTACCGGTTGGTCGGAACTTTTTTAATAATATCGTACTTTTGCAGTATCTAATACAACAACCATGAACGAACCCGCCCCAGACATACGGGAACTCTCCGCCGGCGAACTGGAAAGTTTCCTGAAAGCAAACGGAGAACAGGCTTTCCGGAGCAAACAGATCCGGCAGTGGCTCTGGCAGAAAGGGGTACGCTCCTTTGAAGAGATGACCAACCTTTCCCAGGCGTGCCGGAAATTGCTGGCAGACCATTTTTCCCTGCCGGCACCGGAAGTTGCTGTCCGGCGGACGGCTGCGGACGGAACCGTCAAAACGGCCTGGAACCTGGCGGACGGCTGGCAGGTGGAGAGCGTCCTGATCCCCGGAAAGGAAAAGCATACGGTGTGTCTCTCTTCGCAGGTGGGGTGTCCGCTGGGATGCACTTTTTGCGCCACCGGAGGCTTGGGCTTTAAGCGGAACCTGACCGTGGGGGAGATCTTTTTCCAGGTGACCGATGCCCGGAAAGAGGCGGAACAACAGGGTTCCCTGCTTTCCAACATCGTATTGATGGGCATGGGAGAGCCTTTACTGAATTACGCCAATGTCCGTACGGCCATCGACCACCTGACAGATCCCACCGGATTGGGGATGTCCCCCTCCCGGATCACACTCTCCACAGCAGGGCTCCCGGACCAGATCCGCCGGTTGGCCGACGACGGAGTGCGCTTCCATTTGGCCGTTTCCCTCCACTCCGCCCGGGAAGAGGTGCGGAGCCGCCTGATGCCGGTCAACCGGAAATACCCGCTGGCCGCCCTGGCGGAAAGCCTGAAATATTTCACGGAGCATACCGGAACCCGTCCCACCTTTGAGTACCTGTTGCTGCAAGGGATCAACGACTCCCTGGAGGATGCCCGCCTGCTGGCGGAGTATTGCCGGCAATTTCCCGTCAAGATCAACATCATCGAATACAACTCCGTAGAAGGCTCCGCTTTCCGCCCTTCTTCGGAGAAGCAGCGGGACGCTTTTGTCCGCTTTTTGGAAAGCCGCAACATGGTGGTCAACATACGCCGCAGCAAAGGAAAAGAGATTGACGCCGCCTGCGGCCAGCTTGCTAACAAACAAAAATAACCGGGTCATGGATATACTGATCGTACTGCTTCTCGGCGCCAACATCCTGTTGATGCTCCTGTTGCTTCTCCGGAAAAACAGAGTCCCGGAGATCCCTGTCGCTCCGTTGGCGGAGCAGGTGGAAAAGTTGGAAAAAAGCCTGAAAGAGGAGTTCCGGTATTTCCGGGAAGATCTGCGGAACACCGCCCGGGACAACCGGGAAGAGCAGAGCAACATGTTCTCCCGCAACATGCAATCGTTCTTAGAGTTGCAGAAAGAACGTTTCGCAGAAATGGACAAACGGCAGCAGGAGTTGGTAAAAAACACCGAAAAACGCCTGGAAGAGATCCGCGTCACGGTGGACGAAAAATTGCAGAAAACCCTGCACGAGCGGATCGGCCAGTCGTTCGAGATGGTCGGCAAACAGTTGGAACACGTACAGAAAGGGTTGGGAGAGATGCATCATTTAGCCCGGGACGTGGGAGGACTGAAAAAAGTGCTGAGCAATGTCAAGATGCGGGGAAATATCGGGGAGATCCAATTGGAGATGCTGCTGGAACAGGTGCTGGCTCCCGAACAATACGATGCCAATGTGAAGACCAAAAAGGGATCGGATACCCTGGTGGAGTTCGCAGTCAAGCTGCCGGGCAAGGAGGGCGCCAACCCGTGTGTGTATCTTCCCATCGACGCTAAATTCCCCAAAGATGCCTACGAGCAGTTGCTGGAAGCGTATGAATCGGACGACCCGGCCCGGATCGAAGCGGCTTCGAAAAACATCGAGTCCACCATCAAAACGATGGGAAAAGAGATCCGGGAAAAATACCTGGATCCTCCTTTTACCACCGATTTCGGCATCATGTTCCTCCCCTTCGAATCGATCTATGCGGAGGTGGTCCGCCGGTCGCAACTGATGGAGCAGTTGCAACGGGATTACAAAGTCATCGTCACCGGCCCCACTACCCTGGCCGCCATCCTCAACAGCCTGCAGATGGGGTTCCGCACCCTGGCGATCCAAAAGCGGAGCAGCGAGGTGTGGCGGGTGCTGGGGGCGGTAAAGACCGAATTCACAAAATTCGGCGGGCTGCTGGAAAAAGCCCAGAAAAACATCCAGACCGCCGGCAATCAGATCGAAGAGGTGATGGGCAAACGAACCCGGGCCATCCAGCGCCGGCTGAATACCGTAGAGGCGTTGCCCCCCTCGGAGGCCGGCCTGTTGCCGGACGATACGGAAATTCAGGAAGAGGAGGCCGAAACATTCGGCGAGGAGTAAACGACCGCTAAAAAGGAGTCAGGCTCCGCAGTTCTTTTACGACCGAATCCCGTAGAACGGTAAATTCCGCCCGGTTCTCCGGCCTGACCGGCTCTTTGGGCTGGGATTTGATCTTTAGCGGATTGACCGGACGGCCGTTTTCATGTATCCGGAAATCCAGGTGCGGGCCGGTCGACATGCCGGAATTCCCTACGTAACCGATCGTCTCTTTTTGCGCCACTTTCTGCCCTACCCTCAATCCCTTGGCGAATTTAGAGAGATGCATGTAGGTGGTGACATAGGAGTTGGCGTGTTTGATCTTTACATAGTTCCCGCCGCCTTTTCGGTCGTATGCCCTCGCTGTGACCGTACCGGCGCCGATGGCGTAGACAGGCGTTCCCACGGGAGCCGCATAATCGACCCCGTGGTGTGAACGGTAGCGCTTCAAGACCGGATGAAAACGACTGTTGGAGAAGCGGGAGGTGATGCGGAAAAAATCTAACGGCGCTTTCAGGAAGGCCCCTTCCAGGCTCTTTCCCTGCTCGTTGAAGTACATCCATTCGCCGCTCTGAAAAAACGGGATAGCGTAGTAGTCGCTGTCCGCCTGGGTAAAGACGGCTCCCAGCACCCGGAAATTCGAAAGCTCTCTGCCTTCTATGGATTCCTGTTCGTAGATCACCCGGAATGCATCCTGTTTTTGCAAGCCGAAAAAGTCGATCGTCCAGCCGAAAATCCGTGATAGTTCGACCGCCAGCATTGGATCGCTGCCGGCAACCGACATTGCGTTCCAGAGGGAAGATTCCACCGTCCCTGCAGCCTGTTTCCGGATCCACTCCACGGGGTAATTTACAACCTCGGTTTTGTACTCATCCCGCAGGTCGAACAGTACATAACTCCGGGGATCCGCTTCGTACACCCAGAAACTCATCCGGGCTGTTGTGTCCCGGGGGTAAAAACAGGCGTACGCCTGCCCCGGGCGGATCTTTCGGACATCGAAAACGCCTTTGGAGGATTCGACCAGCCGGAGTATCTCCCGGCCGGACAATCCGTGAGCGACCAGAATGGTGGAGAGGCTCTGGTTTTTACTTACCACCCCGTAATCCACGTGGTAATCATCGACCGGTATCCCGTATTTGTAGACAATCTCCCGGACTTCGGCCGAATCGGTGATGTCCACTTCGTCCATGGAACGATCCAACAAAGAGCCTTTGGGCATAAAGATCAGCACTAAGAACACAATCCCCAAGGCGGAAGAAAGCAGGATTTTCTGTCTTTTACTCATCGTTTTTTCCTCTTTTTCTCCGGTTTCTGCACCTTTTTTCCCTTCTTTCCGGAACGGCGTCCCCGCCACTCTTCGGATCCGGTACGCTCCTGCCGGACCGGGCGCCCGGCTTCGAGCAGCACAAAATCCAATTGCCGGGAAACTAAATTGGCCTTGGCTACCCGGACGGTTATCGTGTCGCCCAACTGGTAGCGTTTCCCATAATGGCGGCCGACGATGCAGTAGTTCTTTTCGTCGAATTCATAGTAATCGTCCTCCAATTCGTGCATGGGAACCAACCCTTCGCATTTGAATTCATCCAACTCCACGTAAAATCCCCATTGTGTCACCCCGGAGATGGTTCCCTGAAAGGATTCCCCGATCTTGTCCGACATAAACTCCACCTGCTTGTACTTGATGGAAGCCCGCTCCGCATTGGCCGCCAACTGTTCCATCGACGAAGCGTGTTTGCATATATCTTCGTATTTCTCTTGGCTGACCGACCGGCCGTCGTCTAAGTAGCGTTGCAGCAGCCGGTGCACCATCACGTCCGGGTACCGCCGGATGGGCGAGGTGAAGTGGGTGTAGTAATCAAAAGCCAAACCGTAGTGGCCGATGTTGACCGTGGAGTAAACCGCTTTGGCCATGGTACGGATCGCCAATGTCTCTATTAAATTCTGTTCCGGACGGTCTTTTACCTCCTGCATCAGGTTGTTCATGGAGGCTGTCAGGGCTTTCCGGCTGGAGAGTTTCAATCCGTAGCCGAATTTCGCCACAAACCGGTTGAAATCCGTCAATTTCTCCTCCATCGGTTTGTCGTGTATCCGGTAAACAAACGTCTTGGCCTTCTGCTTGCTTTGTCCTTTTCCGATCTTTTCCGCCACCTTTTTGTTGGCGAGCAGCATGAACTCTTCGATCAGTTTGTTGGCTTCCTTCGACTGTTTGAAATAGACGCCCAACGGTTTCCCTTTTTCGTCCAAGTTGAACTTCACCTCGATCCGGTCGAAGTCAATGGCGCCGCCCCGGAAACGTTCTTCCCGCAGCTTTTGCGCCAACCCGTTCAGCAAAAGCACCTCCTTCCGGTACTTTCCGTCCGCTCCTTCAATGACCTCCTGCGCCTCTTCGTACGTAAAGCGTTGGTTGGAACGGATCACTGTCCGGCCGAACCACTGGTGGGTTACTCTGGCTTCCGCGTCCATTTCAAACACGGCGGAGAAGCAGAATTTATCCTCGTCCGGCCGCAACGAGCAGAGGCCGTTGGAAAGTTTTTCCGGCAACATGGGGATGGTCCTGTCCACCAGGTAGACTGAAGTCGCCCGGGCGTACGCCTCCTTGTCCAATAGTGTATCGGGCTGTATGTAGTAACTCACATCCGCAATGTGTATCCCGACTTCGTAATGACCGTTTCCCAGTTCACGCACCGAAAGGGCGTCGTCAAAATCCTTGGCGTCCCGGGGGTCTATCGTAAAGGTGACGGTCTTCCGGAAATCCCGGCGGCGGGCGATCTCATCCGACGGCAATTCGTCCGGGATACGTTCGGCCGCCTTCTCTACTTTCTTCGGAAAGGCAACAGGCAGTTCGTACTCCGCCATGATGGCGTTCATCTCCGTATCGTTGTCGCCGGGCTGCCCCAGCACCTGTATCACCGTGCCCACCGGATTTTTCTGGTGTTCCGGCCACTCCGTGATCTGTACGACCACTTTGTCCCCGTTTTTGGCTCCTCCCAGGTGGCTCAACGGAATGAAAACGTCGTACGGCATCTGTTTCCCGGAGGGCAGCAGAAAGGCGTAGTTCTCCGACCGCTGTACCAGCCCCACGAAAGTGCTTTTTTTCCGCTCTATGATCTCGACAACCTCCCCTTCGATCCGCTCCGCTTTGCGCCGGGCGTATACCAATACCTTTACCTTGTCTCCATTGAGGGCGTGTTTCAGGTTGGGGAAAGCGACAAAGATGTCCGATTTGCTTTCGGGAGAGATCACGTAAGCCGCTCCCTTAGCGGTCAGTTCCACCTCTCCGGTGACGTAGGATTTGACCGTTGGTTCTCCTTTGAATTTGTTTTTGGACATACGCTTTTCAATTTCTTCCCGAAGTTACAAAATAAAATAAAAAAGCGGCCTGCAAGCCGCTTTTTTATTTACGCCAACCCTTTGGCCATTTTTTCTTTGACTTTGACGAGCATATCGTCTGTCATCTTTTTCAGGTCGTATTCCGCTTTCCACCCCCATTCCCGGTGCGCCGCCGAATCGTCCATGCTGTTTGGCCAACTGTCGGCTATCGCCTGCTTGACAGGGTCTATCCGGTAGTCCAACCGGAAAGCCGGAAGGTGTTTGCGGATCTCCGCCGCGATCCCTTCCGGGTCGAAACTCATGGCCGCAATGTTGAAACTGTTCCGGTGCTTCAGTTTTTTCGGATCGGCTTCCATCAGCTCCACCACGGCGCGGAGCGCATCGGGCATGTACATCATGTCCATGTATGTGCCCGCTTGCAGGTTGCAGGTGAAGGCGCCTTTGCGCAACGCTTCGTAGTATATCTCCACGGCGTAGTCGGTCGTTCCCCCTCCCGGCAAGGTTACGTAAGAGATCAATCCGGGGAACCGCACGCTCCGGGTATCTACCCCAAAGCGGTTGAAGTAGTAATCGCTCAACAGCTCGCCGGTTACTTTGCACACGCCGTATATCGTGGTGTTGGAACGCTGCAGGGTGTCCTGCGGCGTCTTGTCTTTGGGGGTGTCTTTCCCGAATGCGCCGATGGAACTGGGCGTAAAGACCGCACACTGATTGTCTTTGGCTATTCCCAGCGAATTGGTCAGCGCCCCGATGTTGATGTTCCAGGCCAATTCCGGATTCTTTTCGCCCGTAGCCGACAACAACGCCACCAAGTTAAAGATGGTGTCGATCTTGTAGTTCCGGACGATGTCGATGTACCGGCCTTTGTCCAATACGTCCAACGCTTCAAAAGGCCCCGCTTCCGCCAGGTTTTTACATTTTTCCACGCTGATGTCCGCCGCTACGACGTTGTTGTCTCCGTAAAGAGCCCGGAGATAGGGCACAAGCTCAGAGCCGATCTGCCCGCCGGCCCCGATAATGAGTATTTTTTTCATCTGATTGAGGAATTACCATTCGGGGGACAAAAATACAGTTTTCAACGAACTATTCGTATTTTTGCTGAAATTTTTGCCTATGACGACGCCGAATCAAATTACGATCTATACCGACGGAGCGGCCAGCGGGAATCCGGGGCCGGGCGGTTTCGGCGTTGTCCTGCTTTCCGGCCCGCACCGCAAGGAGTTGATGGGCGGATTCCGGAAAACCACCAACAACCGGATGGAGTTGCTGGCGGTGATCGCCGGGCTGGAAGCCCTCAAAAAAGAGGGCGCCGAGGTGGTGGTATACTCCGATTCCCGCTATGTGGTGGACGCCGTTGAAAAAAACTGGGTGTTCGACTGGGAAAAAAAGGGGTTCCGGGGAAAGAAGAATCCCGACTTGTGGAAACGCTTCCTGTCGGTGTTCCGGAAGCACCGGGTACGGTTCGTGTGGATCAAAGGACACGCTTCCGTGCCGGAAAACGAACGGTGCGACCAGTTGGCGGTCGCCGCCTCTAAAATGCCCTCCCTGCAAATCGATCACGCCTACGAAGCGGAAATTACCCGCCGCATTTGAAATCGATCGTCCGGCGATTCCGGTACTACGGTTTCGGCTCTATCAGTTCAAATATGACCGGTACTTCGTATTCAAAGGCTGTCGGCTCTCCCCGCACATAAACCGGGCGCCACTCAGGCATATCTCGGATCAAACGGATGGCCGCAGAATCCAAGAGTGGATGTACGTGCCGAACCACCCGGATCCTGTCTACTATTCCGGATTCCGTGATCCGGAATCCCACAACAACCGTACCCTCGATCTCTTGCTCTTTGGCCGCCGGAGGGTAATACATCCGCCGGAAAATGTAGTTCCGCACATTTTCGTAATTGAAAGGAAGACACGTATCGGCAGGGAAAAAGGGTGCCGGCAAGCTATCCGTTTGCACCTGACTCAGAGAATCCCTCCCCTCCTTTCCGGCCGGAACGATCGGATTTTCTTTCCCCGTTTGCAGGAAAAAACAGCCTCCCCAAAATAGCCAAAAGATAACCGGATTCATATTCAATCATTTACTCTCCGGACAAAGGTAAAAAAATAAATTCTCAAAAAAGTTTTTTAAAAATATTTTGGAGGGAATGAAAAAAGCTATACATTTGTACCCGCTGTTAAGCACGGGCGCTTAGCTCAGCTGGTTCAGAGCATCTGGTTTACACCCAGAGGGTCGGGGGTTCGAATCCCTCAGCGCCCACAGAAAACAGAAAAAGGAATCTCTAAGGATTCCTTTTTTTATGCCTTTTCGGAAAGTTCAGAAGGGATTCGAATGAAGGGCAGGCCGGGGTTCGTAACATGTTCTCGAGGAACGAAGTTCCGAGTCATCCCTCAGCGCCCACAGTATAAGAAAGCCGAAAGGCGAAAAAGGGAAGTCAATCCCCGCAATATCAACAATTGCGGGGATTTTTGTTTTATTGAAAAAAACGCCTAAATTGACCCCTTGAAAACGGGGTCAATTTCCTCAGTTTCTAAGGGGTCTTTTTATGCGCGTTTTCCACAATAGTGAGTTTATTTTCGTTTGTCCTATTGTATTCATACTGCAAAATTCCAAAAAAAAATAAACTACGACGGAGCAATCACTGTATTATTTCACCGAAGTATTTATATCATTTTCCGTTAAAACAAGCCGTTCCGTCCACTCCCCGTTTTCCCGGATCAATTGTTCCAGAGCGGCGACGGCTTCGCTTTCCGGCACGGCTGTTTTGACCATCTGCTGCCCCTTGTAAAGATTGACTTTTCCGTTGCCGGCGCCGACATAACCGTAGTCGGCATCCCCCATCTCCCCCGGCCCGTTCACTACGCATCCCATCACGGCAATTTTTAGCCGGTCCAAATGTGCAAAAGCCGATTTTACCCGGCTGACCGCCTCTTCCAGATTGTAGAGGGTGCGTCCGCAGCCGGGGCAACTGACAAATTCCGCCTTGTACCGCCTCGCTCCCACCGACTGCAGGATGTTCCGGCTCAGTTCCAGGGCAGTCAGGCTGTTGCCCGCCCCCGGAAAGGTGATCCACAGTCCGGCCGCTAAACGATCGATAAAGAGCCCGGCCGTATGGGCGGCAATTTCCAGCGGCGTCCTGTCCGGCTCGAACTGTTCCGGCTTCACCCGGATAATCACCGGCAGTTCCGGCAATCCGGAACGGAGGAGCAGATCCGGCCAGGAGCGATAGCGAGCATAATCCGGAACGGAGGAGAGAACCGCCACCGCTTTTTTATCCTGTTTCAGAGCAGCCGTCAATTCCGCATCCAATTCCGCAACATCATTTAATTCCACAAAACGGAACCTGCCGGCCGTTGTCTTGTGCTTCTTATAGGTTGCCGCCGTCATCAGGGGGGAAGCATTCCGGTTGTAAATGCATGCCACATCCAAATTCGCGTAAGGCACCACAACGATAGTTTCTTCCGGCAGTTTGGTCCATTCGGGGCCGAGCGCTTCGGTATAGATCATTTCGGGAGCTTTCCGCCCGGCCGACAACCGGAGCCCCAAAGCGGGATCCGCCTCTCCCGGATCCCGGAAATCCAACGCCGCCGTCACCTTTTCGTCGATGGTCTCTTCCGCCGAAACATCCGCCACAATAAACGGACAGGTCTGCGTGCCCGAAACTGTCGTCCGGTGCTGTTCGTAACGGGGAATGCAGACATCCGTCAACAGGCGGGCTACCGGGATCTCGCGTTCGGGAGCTTCTGTCAGGGAAACCCGGATCGTATCCCCGATCCCTTCGTTCAACAGGCAGCCGATACCGGCCGCCGAACGGATCCGCCCGTCCTCTCCTTCCCCCGCTTCCGTAACGCCTAAGTGCAAAGGATACTCCATTCCCTCCCGTTCCATCGCTTGAACCAACAACCGTACGGCCGTTACCATGATCCGGCAGTTACTCGATTTTAAAGAGATCACAACATCCCGGAATCCGGTGTCCCGGCAGATCCGGAGGTATTCCAGCGTAGCTTCCGCCATCCCTTCCGGCGTGTTCCCGTACCGGTTCAGGATGCGGTCGGAAAGGGAGCCGTGATTGGTGCCGATGCGGACGGCAGTCCGGTGTTCCCGGCAAACATCCAAAAAAGCCGTAAACTTTTCCCGCAACTGCTGCAACTCCTCCGCGTACGATTCTTCCGTATACTCCATACGACGGAAAACCGCCCGTTTGTCGGCGAAATTGCCCGGATTGATCCGCACCTTTTCCACATACCGGGCAGCTACCATCGCCGCTTCCGGAGTGAAATGGATATCGGCCGAGAGCGGAGTGGTGTAGCCCCTTCCCCGCAAACGGTCCCGGATATTTTTCAGATTTTCGGCCTCCTTCACTCCCTGCGCCGTGATCCGCACCAACTGCCCGCCGGCTTCGATGATACGGATGGCCTGCTCCACACAGGCCTCGGTGTCCAGCGTGTGGGTGTTCAGCATGGATTGAACCGCTACCGGTTCTTCGGACGAAAGTGTAAGCGTACCGATCTGTACGGTACCGGTGTGTCGCCGCATGGCTGTTCTGTTTTGGTTGTATGCGATCAGGGAATGGTCACAATCCCATAAGCTTTTTTATGTTCCGGGTGTTGTCCACATTCTGGATCTCCTTCCCATCCGCCGTATAAGCGCGATCGATCTCCTCCCGGTATACTTCGGTCACTCTCCGGCGGACGGTTTTGCCGGTGGAGTTGATCGTTCCGTTCTGTTCGCTCAACGGAGCCGGAAGGATCGCCACCACCGCAGGCAGCCAGCGTTCCGGAAAGAGGCCGGCATGTTTCCCGCCGTACCGGAACCCCATCAACTCCTCGCCTATTTTTGCCAGCATCAGTTTATATCCCTCTACAGAGTCCGGAACCACTCCCCGCCCCTTCACGTACTCTTTCAAAGCCGCTTTAGCGGGAACAATCAGGCCGACCGTATAGGGGGACTGATTGTTGTACAATACGCAGTTATCGATGTAGGGAGAGGCTTCTACAATGGCTTCCTCCATCCCCTCCGGGCTATATTTCTCCCCGTCGTTGGCTATCAGCAAAGACTTGAACCGCCCCTGTACGACCAAATATCCCTGCCCGTCCACGTGTCCCAAGTCACCGGTGTACAGCCATCCGTCCCGGAGTGTTTCGGCCGTCGATTCCTCGTTCCGCCAATACCCCTTCATGACATTTCCCCCGCGGATCACAATTTCACCGGATTCTCCGGGAGGCAGTTCCTGTCCGTCGGGTGCACAGATCTTCAACTCCATGGGGGTTACCGGCCATCCGGATGTACCGAACCGGTGGTGCTCCGGGGTGTTGGAACTGATGACGGGAGAGGCTTCGGACAACCCGTATCCCTGGTACATCGGAATGCCCAACGCCCGGTAATAATGCTGCAATTCCCTGTCAAGCAGGGCTCCGCCACCAATAAAGTAGCGGAGATTTCCTCCGAAGTTTTTCCGGATCTTTTTAAATACAACCCTGTCGAACAACCCAATCAACGGACGGGCTACCGCTTTGATCCCCTTTCCCTTGTAATTGCCGTCGCCGTAATACCAGTACCCCAACTGCAATCCTAACCGGTACAGAAAACCGGTCAGTTTCCCTTTTCCGGCAATCCCCGCTTCGATATTCTTCCGGAAATTCCGGGCAATGGACGGCACGCTGAGCAGGATGTGCGGTTTGATCTCCCGCATGTTTTGCGGAATATTCTGTATAAATTCCAGGGGAGAACGGCCAAAATCCACCGCCGCCAGCGAAGCTCCGTTGTACATGAAGGAGTAGATGCCCACCGTGTGGGCGAAACTGTGATCCCAGGGGAGAAAAAGCAGTACTTTGTAGTATTCGGGGATGCGGATCAGGGTATCGGCCTGCAATACGTTGCTCACGTAGTTTCCGTGGGTCAGCATGACCCCTTTGGGTTCCGCCGTTGTTCCGGAGGTATACGAAATATTGGCCAGATCCTCTTCCCGTACGGAATGGGCTGTCCGCTCCAGCTCTCCGGCATGGGTTGCCAGCCACTGCTTCCCGTTTTTGATCAGCTTCCCAATGGGAATGCACCCGGTGCCGTGGGATGCAATCCGTCCGAAAACAAAAAACGTTTCAACCGATTCCAACCGGTGCAGGATCTTTTCCAGGACAGTGGAGAAGTAAATCGACACAAAGACAAAACGGGCGCCGGAATGGTTCAGCCGGAATACCAGTTCCTGTTCCGTCAGCCGGACATTTAAGGGAACACAGCATCCCCCCGCGTATAATATAGCCAATTCACTGCAAACCCAATCGCTGCACCCTTCGCTGAGCAAAGCCACACGTTGCCCCCGCTTCAATCCCTCAGACATCAACCCACCGGCCAGTTCCCGTACCCGCGCTTGTGTTTTCCGGTAGGTCAACGCTTCATATTTCCCCGCCTTTTTCTCCCACAAATACGGATTGTCCGGAAATTTCAAGCAACTGCGTTCGAATAAATCAATGATCGTGTTCATCCACTCTTTATTATCCCGTAGAAATACAACCGGACGGTTTTACCGTCAATCCGGAAACAGTTTTTTAGCTATTTCCCGGTAAAGGTATGGCTTAAATTTTATTCCACAGCCATTTCGGCAGGATTTTCATCAGCAGGGCTACGTAACGCCAACGTTTGGTGATGTAAACGATCTGTTTTTCCGAGCGGAGCGCCTTGTATATTTGCCGGGCGGCTTTCTCGACGGGCGCCACCCAAAACACATTGTCGCCCTGTGCCATAGCCGTGTCTACGAATCCGGGGCGGATATCGGTGATCTGCATCCGGCGCTTCTCTTTTCCGGCTTTGGCCCGCAAACTCTCCAGGTAGTTGATCTGAAACGCTTTTGTGGCGCCATAAGCAGGGGCGAAACGATTCCCGCGAATGCCGGCGATGGAACTTACGGAGGCCAGGTGTCCGCTGTTTTGCCGGGCGAAAAAAGCAAAAGCCCAGTCAATCACACGGGTAAAGCCCACCACGTTCACCCGGATGGCCTCGATCTCCTTGTCAAAATCGAGCGCCGGATTCCGGTGTCCCGTCCCCGAATTGAAGAGAAGCAGATCCAAACCGCCGAGTTCCGCCACCAACTCCTCCAGGTTTTGAACGACGGTGTCTGTGTCATACACATCGAAACTTTTGACCCGGAACGCTTGGGGATTTTGCGCCTGCAACTCCGCTAATTTTTCGCTCCTCCGTCCGGTAATTCCCACCAAATAACCGTTTTGGGACAATACTTCGGCCACTCCTCTGCCGATTCCCGAAGTAGCCCCGACTACAATTGCCCGTTTGCCGTTCATCTCTTTTTGTTCATTGATTCGTGCATGATCTTATTTCTGTGAACAAAGATACAACTTATCACGGTATTATACCATTTGCATAATTCCCGTTGTTTTCGTTTGCGGAGGCAAAGGTCGGAACAGGAAAAAACAATCGGATTTATACGTTCAAGGGGCGTGAAAATAAATTTATGAAATAAATCCGGAGTATGGAGAATTTGCTTTATCTTTGTCGACGGTAAAAGTGATCGGATTCCCTGAAAATTAGCGAAGTGATTCCGTAAATGCTTTTGCGGATTTATTAATTTAATTTATTTAGTGTGAATATTTTTGTTGCAAAAATGAGTTCTGCCACAACTGGTGAGGACTTGGAAGCTCTCTTCGGAGAGTACGGTCATGTAAGCTCTGCCAAGATTATCATGGACAGAGATACCGGTAATTCTAAATGTTTTGGATTTGTGGAGATGGAAGACGACACTGAAGGGATGAATGCCATTAATGCGTTGAATGAAACGGAGTTTCAGGGACGTAAAATTGTGGTGAAAAAAGCGCGTCCGCGTGAAGAAGGCGGAGAGAGAAGCAGCAACGGTCGCAGACCTTACCGCAGAGATAACGGAGAAAGACGATACAATCCCGAATATTGATGCAAAAAAAGCTGCCCGGAAAGGCAGCTTTTTTCTTTATCCTTTGTACTTTGATTTTAAAAAGGCGTGCAATACCCGGTGCAGGGTTTCCGCTTCCTTTAACTCCTCTTCCGACAGATCGCCGTCGGTTTCAAAAGCATCGCAGGCGTCGCTGAGCTGTTCATCGGTGTCGATGAAACCGGGGAAATACTCTTCCAGCCACATCCGGTCGTATATCCGCATCTTCTCCATACAGGCCAATGCCAGATTCCGGGCCTCCAACAGGTGGCTTGTCCGGTATTTTTCCAAAAAAAGCGTGATCACCGCATCCGTGAGGTTGTCGCCGAAATAGTGCAACAAAAGAAGCCGCTGTTTGTACAGTTCCGCCACACGGGACGGATCGTCCTGCCGGAGGGACAAAGCGGATCCGATGCCGGCATAACTCAACTCCGCCGCCTCGATCCCCTCCTCCTCTTCTTCGTCCAGTTCCAGCAGCAAGGCTTTCATCAAGGCATCGCTCAACCCGTCCTGCACCTCCTGCCGGACGCTTTCCCCGTAATAGAAACGGCGGCGTTCAAGCAGGTGCCGGAGCAAAGAGGTGAGATCTTTCCGATTGCCCGATGCACGCAACCGATCTATTTTTTCCAACAGCTCTTCAACGGGCATATCTTGGTCATGTATGGATACTGACATGGCTTTGTACTTATTTTTCAGTTGTTTCCGTCGTTTTGAAATTGGTCCATCCCTGTGCTTTCAGTTCAAAGGTATTGCCGTCGCGGGTGGTCATGCGGCACCCTTCCGATGCCTGGCAGGTATGCCCGATAACGGAGATGTGTTCCAGTGCGGAGAGTTCTTCAAAACGCTCCAGGGGCGCGGTAAAAAGCAATTCGTAATCCTCTCCTCCGGAAAGGGCGCAGACGGTGGCGTTCATGTTCAGCTCCTCCGCCATTTTAAATGTCTGGTAATCGATGGGGATCTTCTCTTCGTAAATGTTGCAGCCTACCCCCGATTGCCGGCAGATGTGCATCAGTTCGGAAGCCAGCCCGTCGGAGATGTCGATCATGGCGGCCGGAACGATCTTCTTTTCCCGGAGCAGCCGGATCACGTCCAACCGGGCTTCGGGCTTCAACTGGCGTTCCAGAATGTATTCGTACCCGGAAAAGTCCGGTTGGGCTGCTTCCGGCCGGCCGGCAAAAACACTCTTTTCCCGCTCCAGCAATTGCAATCCCATGTAAGCGGCTCCCAGATCGCCCGTGACACAGATCAACTGGTTGGGACGGGCGGTGTTGCGGCAAGCGATCCCGTTCTCTCCGGCTTCTCCCAAAGCCGTCACGGAAATACACATGCCGCTGACGGAAGAGGTGGTATCTCCCCCGATCAGATCTACCCCGTATTGTTCGCAAGCCAGGTAGATCCCTGCGTACAACTCCTCCGCTCCTTCCACCGAAAAATGGTTGGAAAGAGCTAAGGAAACGGTGATCTGTTTGGGAATGCCGTTCATGGCGCAGATATCGCTGACATTGACCGCAACAGCTTTGTACCCCAGGTGTTTTAACGGCGTATACGACAGGTCGAAATGAATGCCTTGTATCAACAGATCCGTACTTACCAGAATCTTCTTCTTTTGGTAATCCAGCACCGCGGCATCGTCCCCGACCCCTTTCAGCGTAGAGTTGTTTTTGAGTGTAATGCCTTGTGTCAGGTGTTCGATCAGTCCGAATTCTCCCAGCGCGGAGAGTTCCGTATATTTCTTTTTCTCGCTCATGCTCTGTGTAATTGCCCTTCCTTAGTTTATTGTACGGCGAATGCCGGCACCCGTTATCGGGGCAAAGATAGTGCAAGTCGAGCGATAAGACAAACTCTTAACGTCGGATAAAGCAGATCGCCAACGCAAGCAGAAGCGTGTGTACCGTTTGTCGACCAGACGCAAGGAGCGCCCTCCGGTCGAAAATAAACAGGTAAAAATAACGATCATGCATGTAACAGGCGGGAAAGTTTTTGTATCTTCACCCGGTTCTCTTTTTTTATGAAACACCTGTTATTGGAGTAAAAATGAAACCTTATTTGTGTATTCCCGCCCTGACCCTTTCTTTATCGGGAATGGCGCAGCAGCAAACAGAGTCGCCCAATATCATCATTGTGTATGCTGACGATCTGGGCTACGGCGATATAGGCATTAACGGACATCCGGATATCAAGACCCCGAATTTGGACCGGATGGGGATTGACGGCATGCGGTTTACAAACTATTACAGCGCTTCGCCGGCTTCAACGGCCAGCCGCTATTCCCTGCTGACAGGGCGTTATCCGATACGTTCGGGATTCCGGTGGGTGTTGAGCGCCGACGCCGAAAGAGGCATTCATCCGGATGAATTGACTTTGGCCGAAGCCTTGAAGAAGCAGGGGTATGCTACGGCCATTTTCGGGAAATGGCATCTGGGAAGCACCCGGAAAGCATACCTGCCGCTGCAGAACGGCTTTGACGAATATGTCGGTTTTCCATACAGCAACGATATGCTCCCGCCGAAATATCCGGACATACCGCTGATGGACGGGAACGATACCCTGGAATTGAATCCCGACCAATCGCAGTTAACAGCCCTGTATACGAAAAAAGCGCTCTCTTTCATTGAGAGGCACCGGAAGGAAAAATTTTTTCTCTATTTGCCCTACGCTATGCCGCACGTCCCCCTGCATCCGGGGAAGAATTTTGCGGGCAAGTCAAAGCGGGGGGCTTATGGAGATGCGGTGGAGGAGCTGGACTGGGGGGTCGGTGAAATTTTGAAGGCATTGAAAACGCATGGGCTTCATGAAAACACGGTTGTGTGGTTTATGAGCGACAACGGCCCGTGGCTGACCCAGAGGGAAAGAGGAGGCTCTGCCGGATTGTTCCGGGACGGGAAAGGAAGCACCTGGGAAGGAGGCGTGCGTGTTCCCTGTCTGGTACAATGGCCGGCGCATATCCGGCCGGAGGTCAATGAAAAAACGGTCAACGCTATGGATGTGTATGCCACCTGTATCCGGCTGGCGGGAGGCGATATTCCGGACGACCGGACGGTAGACGGGCAAAGTATCGTATCGTACCTGACCGGGGAGAACGGGGGAGAAGATAAGGAAGCGGTTCCCTTTTTCTATTATGGGATTAACAACCAACTGATGGCGGTGCGGAAGGGTATGTGGAAATTGCATGTGAAAACTTACAGCCAGTTGGGGATCGATTATTTTGACGGGAAACAGGTTTTGCTGTTTAATCTGTATACCGATCCGTCGGAAAAATACGATTTGTCGGACAGCCGTCCCGATCTGGTGGCAGAATTGTCGCAACTTATTAAAAATCAACGGGAAGAAGCGCTTCGGGAGGGGAGTTTTTTTGACCGGGAGAATCCGAAGTAGCAAATGGCGCCGGACACCAGTTGTATATCTCCTTTTGCACGTCCTTTGTATGTGATGCTAAAGCCGGCGGGCGCGGCATGCAATCTGGGATGTACCTACTGCTATTATCTGGAGAAGAAGAAGTTATATCCGGAGGTCGAAACCCCTGTGATGAGCGAAGAAGTGTTGGAAAAATTCACGGAACAATACCTCTGTGCGCAAACAATGGATCAGGTGCTGTTTACCTGGCACGGCGGTGAAACGCTGTTGCGCAACAAAAATTTCTACCTGAAAGCCCTTGAGCTACAAAAAAAATACGGCGGACGCCGGCAAATAGACAATGTGATCCAGACCAACGGAACGTTGCTAACGGACGATTGGTGCCGGTTTTTTAAGGAGCATCATTTTCTGGTCGGAGTATCTGTTGACGGTCCCGGGCATTGTCACGATGTATACAGAAAAACTAAGCAGGGACGCCCTTCGTTTTCCGGGGTGATGAAGGGGATCACCCTGTTGAAAAAATACGGAGTAGCATTCAATGTCATGGGGGCGATAAACGACTACAATGTTGACTACCCGCTGGAATTTTACCATTTTTTCAAACAGATGGATTGCCGGTACATCCAATTTGCTCCGGTCGTAGAGCTGATGGACGGGAAATTGGCGCCCTGGTGCGTACCGTCCGAAAAATGGGGCGATTTTCTGATCGCTATCTTTGACGAATGGGTAAAACAGGATGTCGGAACCTGCTACGTGCAGTATTTTGACGCTACATTGGCCAATTGGGCGGGTGAAAAACCGGGCATTTGTACTTTGGGAAGAACGTGCGGCCACGCCGGAGTGATGGAATTCAACGGAGATGTGTACGCCTGCGATCATTTTGTTTTTCCCGAATACAAAATAGGGAATATCTCTGCCGAAACACTGACGGAAATGATGTATTCCGACAGGCAGGTAAATTTCGGCAGGCAAAAATACACGGCTTTACCCGGCCGGTGTAAAGCGTGCGATTTTCTGTTCGCCTGCTACGGGGAGTGCCCCAAAAACAGGATTCTGGAAACGGAAACGGGCGAAAAAGGCTTGAATTATTTGTGTAAGGGGTACCACAAGTTTTTCAAACATGTGGCCCCCTATATGGATTTCATGAGCAACGAACTTGCAAACGGGCGCCCGCCCGCCAATGTCATGGAGGCTCTGCGGAGGGGGCTATAAGTACTATTCGCCCTTATACTGCTCGTCGTTTCTCTCGTATTTTTCTTTGTAGCACTCCTCGTCAAAAGCCATCTCAATCAGTAAGAAATGGGCATTCTCTTCTGCCGTAATGACGATGTCTTCCTTCACGATTTCCAATGCGTCCCGCATGTGCATGCGGATGCCGTTTACGGTCGCTTCGCCTTCAAACAACACCAGATAAGCCTGACGGTCGCCGTTCACCGGAAATTCCAACTGTTTCCCTTTTAAAAGAATGGCGGAATACAGGTTTATGTCGGCATGAACTTTGATCGGCGCGCTGTTTTGGGTATTATCGTAAGAGGTCGCCATCGGCAGCCACTTGTCAACCCGGTCCTCTAATTTAAAACGATAATCGCCGTAGTTGGGCCTGTAACCGTTCCGGTCGGGGAAAAACCATATTTGTGCAAACCGGAGCTCGTTTTCCGTGTGATTGTATTCGCTGTGGGTTACCCCTGTTCCCGCACTCATGTATTGCGACTGTCCCCTGGTCAGCGTGTGAACGTTGCCCATACTGTCGCGGTGGGAAAGCTCACCTTTGATGACATAGGATATGATTTCCATATCGCGATGCGGATGTGTGCCAAACCCTTCGCCCGGCTGGACAATATCGTCGTTCAGGACGCGAAGGGCCCCGAAACGGATGTTTTCGGGATTGAAGTACTCGGCAAAGGAAAAGTGAAAATGGCTGTCCAACCAGCCGTGCCGGCCTCTTCCCATTTTTTTACTGTCAATGTGCTTAATCATAGGAATCCATTTTTGTTTGTTCTTTTTTATCTCTCCAAGATCTCTTCCTGGTGATAACAAAAGTACACAAAGAAACCAATAAAGCAAGGGGGATTACTATAACAACCGGCCATTAAAATTTTATCAATCTCCTGCCCATCCGTCATCGATGCTTTGCCAGGTTAATTGCATTGCTTCTCCATTCCGGATGATGTCAAGTACATGAACCGTGCGTTTTTCTTTTTCCTCTGCTCTGTATCCGGCCAACAGCTCTTTCAGGCTCACGCCATCCCAGCCTGTGATTTCATCCCCGACCAGAAGCCCCGCTTCTTTCAGAGGATTTTCTACTATGTCGGCAACCATCGTCACGATGTATCTTTGGTCTTTTGTAAAAGAAGCGGAGTAATAAAAGCGGGTCACATTGGGATTGACCGCCCTTTCAAAGGGTTTACCTGTGGGCTGAAATCCCAGTAGCTTATTCTTAAAATCGAAGAATAAATTAAATCGCTTGAGAAAATTCAAACCCAATATTCCTTTTGTTCCAGCTCTTATTAATACTTCGGCAAATTGATCGGTATAAATTCGCAACGAATCAATGGTTGTATTGTCAAAAACCTCTGCGCCAACAATATAACGGCTTCGATAACCTGCCGCTGTTGTTACTAAAAGAGCATCGTCCAGCTTGTCGAAAAAAGCAAAAGCCTTCGAATTAGGTGTCAGTACCATGTCTTGGGTTAGGCCTGTATCCACTAAATACGTTTCATGGATGGTGATGGTGTCTCCATTTGAACTTGTTATTTTTATAGGAAATCTAACATGAGGTAAATTAGGCCGAGGGCCTTCTATTAAAGGCAATACATAACAATTCTCCGGCATCTTAAAGTCTGTAGCAGGGTGTATCTCCAAATAGTTATGACTAAAATTTAATTCCCAAACACGGGTGGTATCATTTTTAGGAAATCCAGCCATACCATCCACTTTGATCGCAAAGTCGCGCCTACTGTCTAATATCCGGAATGGCTTATACCATACATTATTACTGCCTATATTCAGAATTATTGGATTTTTGTATTCTCTTGCGCTTCTTGTGTAAGCCGGATTATGGGCTGCAAAGGCTGAGAGATAATAGGGTGTTCTGATTCCAGACTCCTTAATAGATGCCAGCAGATTCGTTTCTGCACAAAAGGTAGAGTCCAGCATTAGATAACCATATTGGCACCCTGTATCAAAAAACATTTTCGCAGAGATACTGTCGCCGATTGAAACCGGTATCACTACGTTCCATGTTTCCTCCGGGTCGAACCAGGCTCGGTTAGTATTTGGTTTCGTGCTGCAACTGGTTGTCAATATAAGAATTGCAATAACAGCATTCGTTGTAAATGTTCTCATAGCGCTTTTCGTTATATACACAAACTATCCGGAATATTCCGAAATGAATTTACATTGTTATTATTTTTTCTCTATCATCTTATGGAAAAAGTCAATAGCTTCTGTTGAATTATTTGACCGGTAAACAATTTTACCGGTTTTATCCACAGTTCGGTGCAAGTTACAAAAGATTTTGGAAACATTGCAAACCATAGAGGAGAAATCGAATTTTCGCCGCCGCCGGGCTTTGTTCTCCCATGTCGATGCGCTCCGAAAACGCATGGCGGAGAACATATCCCTTGCCCCGGACTGCCTGATCGTGGACAGCATGCCGCTGGAAGTGTGTAAGCTCATAACGGTCTGATTCTGACCGCAAAAATAATTTCAAATCCGTTCCCTCGAAAAAAACGCTTATAACAGATTGAATATCAATTATTTCAAAGGACTTTTATGACTTTTTAGTGGACACTCATGATTTTCCGTGTTGAACACATCGTCCATCAGCCGGTTCTTTAACAGGCGGCTGATCCACACTCCGGCCATCCAGAGCAGAATGTAGTCGACGGTCATGGTGAACAGGGACGGTTTCGTATCGGCCATATCCGGAGTGGTAAATAATCCTTTTCTACCATATTGAAACTCTTTTGTCGGAGCAAACGATATGGATTACTTCGGACTTTGGCAAGTTTTTACTTCCAGATTTGGCTTTGTTTTACTTCGTAGTTTGGCGGCGTTTTACTTCCCTGTTCGGCAGGGATACGTTTAAGGGCGAACCAGTCCTGTGTGGAAATTTTGGTTTTGATGTCTATTGAAAAATTCTCATTTTGCCTGTTACTCCATAACAGAAACAACTTTTTTATACATCTGTTAAAATGCACAACAGGTAGAATATGTTTTGGTGTGTTTGACCGGAGCGATGACGGATAAAGAACAAGTATTCGTGCGGTTGATCTGAAAGAACCGGCCATTCGTAACGGGTTTGTTGTACAATTTTTCTATTTTTGCAATTTCCTGAACGGAGGCTCTAACGATTGGGCCGGAAAAAGCGTACATCCGGAGGCAAAGAACCGTTTATGGACAGAAAATATATGGATAGCAAACAGGACACTATATTGCAGGAGGTGACCGGAAGCGAATACAAATACGGATTCGTGACCGATGTGGAGACCGAAACCATCGCCAAAGGATTGAGCGAGGAGGTTGTCCGGACCATTTCGGCCAAAAAGGGAGAGCCGGAGTGGTTGCTGGAGTTCCGGCTGAAAGCATACCGCAAATGGCTCACCATGAAGATGCCGCAATGGGCGCAACTCTCCGTGCCGGAGATCGATTACCAGGATATCATCTATTACGCCGCCCCCAAACAGGAAGCCAAAAAGGAGTGGGAAGAGGTGGATCCGGAACTGAAAGCGACCTTCGACAAATTGGGCATTCCGCTCAACGAACAGAAAGCGCTCTCCGGCGTGGCCGTGGATGCGGTCATGGACAGCGTTTCCGTGAAAACGACCTTCAAAGAGGCGCTGGCGGAGCGGGGCGTCATTTTTTGCTCCTTTTCGGAAGCGGTGCGGGAACACCCCGACCTGGTAAAAAAATACTTAGGCACGGTGGTGCCCTTCGGGGACAACTTTTTCGCCGCGTTGAACTCCGCTGTTTTCAGCGACGGCTCTTTTGTGTACATCCCCAAAGGGGTGCGCTGCCCCATGGAACTCTCCACCTATTTCCGGATCAACGCCGCCAAAACAGGGCAGTTCGAACGCACCCTGATCGTGGCGGAGGAGGAGAGTTACGTCAGTTATTTAGAGGGGTGCACGGCTCCGCAACGGGACGAGAACCAGTTGCATGCCGCGATCGTGGAGATCGTTATCGAAAAAAACGCCGAAGTGAAGTACAGCACGGTGCAGAACTGGTATCCGGGCGACAAAGAGGGCAAGGGAGGGATTTACAACTTTGTGACCAAGAGGGGGATCTGCAAGGGAGAGAACGCCCGCCTGATCTGGGCGCAGGTGGAAACCGGATCGGCCATTACCTGGAAATACCCCGGCACCATCCTGAAGGGGGACGGATCGGTCAGCGAATTTTACTCCGTCGCCGTTACCAACAACTACCAGCAGGCGGATACCGGAACCAAGATGATCCACATCGGCAACAACACCCGCAGCCGGATCGTTTCCAAAGGCATATCGGCCGGACACAGCAGCAACTCCTACCGGGGATTGGTGAAGGTGACCAGGAACTGCAAAAACGCCCGGAATTATTCCCAGTGCGACTCGCTCTTGCTGGGGGATCGGTGCGGGGCGCATACTTTCCCGTATTTGGAGGTGGAGAACTCGACAGCCCGGGTAGAGCACGAAGCGACCACTTCCCGGATCGGAGAGGATCAGATCTTTTACTGCAACCAGCGGGGGATCTCCTCGGAAGATGCGGTCGGGTTGATCATCAAAGGGTACGCCGGAGACGTGCTCAACAAGATGCCGATGGAATTTGCCGTGGAAGCGCAGAAACTATTGCAGATCAGTTTGGAGGGAAGCATCGGATAGGGACGAACCAAAAGAAACAACGCATAACAAAGATACCATGAGCTTGTTACAGATCAAAAACTTGCACGCCAACGTGGAAGGCAAAGAGATCCTGAAAGGGGTCGATTTAGAAGTGAAAGCCGGAGAGGTGCACGCCATCATGGGCCCCAACGGCGCCGGGAAAAGCACCTTGTCCGCCGTGTTGGCCGGACGGGAGCGGTTTGAGGTAACAGCCGGAACGGTAGAGTTCAACGGAAAGGAGCTGCTGGCGCTGCCGGCGGAGGAGAGGGCCCGGGAGGGAATTTTCCTCAGCTTTCAATACCCGGTGGAGATCCCCGGGGTGAGCACCGTCAATTTTCTGAAAACAGCGGTGAACGAGATCCGGAAATACCGCGGCCAACCGCCTTATCCGGCCGGGGAGTTTTTAAAGATGATCCGGGAGAAGATGGAGCTGGTGGGCATCGACAGCAAGTTGCTGAACCGCTCCCTGAACGAAGGTTTTTCCGGGGGAGAGAAAAAGCGGAACGAAATCTTTCAGATGGCCGTACTGGAGCCTCTGTTGTCCATTTTGGACGAAACCGATTCCGGCCTCGATATCGACGCCCTGCGTACGGTAGCCCGGGGGGTCAACCAACTGAAACGGCCGGACAACGCCACGATCGTGATCACCCATTACCAGCGGTTGTTGGATTACATCGTGCCCGACGTGGTGCATGTCCTCTACGACGGGCAGATCGTCAAAACGGCCGGCAAAGAGCTGGTGGCCGAATTGGAACAGAAAGGGTACGACTGGATCAAGAACGAAACGAAAGGGAAGTGATGGCTTTATCCGACACGATCAACCACGACCTCCGCACCCTTTTTCACGAAGGCCGGAAAGTGCTGGACGAAGGCGGCGCCGGGATCGTCAACGCTTACCGGGAGGAGGCTTTTGCCGCTTTTGAAAAAGCCGGGGGCATCCCCTGCGGGACGGAGGAGTACCGCTACACCGACCTGCTGCCGGTATTCGGCCGGGAGTATGCCGCCGTATTGAAAAGGGAGACGCTCCGTCCATCGGACCTCAACGACGCTTTCCGGTGCGCCGCCCGGGATCTGGCCGCCTGGACGGTGCTGACATTGAACGGGCATGGCTGTGAAAACAACGCCCGGGAAGATCTGCCGGACGGGGTGATCGTGTGCAGCCTGCGGGAAGCCGCCCTGCAACACGGTGATCTGCTGGCAAAACACTACAACCGCTATACCTTCCCGGGTCAAAAAGACAGCCTGGTTTTCCTGAATACAGCTTTCGCCCAGGACGGGGTATTTGTTTACATTCCCGACGGGGTGGTGCTGGAACGCCCCCTGCAACTGATCAACTTTCTCCGGGGAGAACGTGATCTGATGACTTTCCAGCGGAACCTGATCGTGGTGGGGAAAAGGGCGGAAGCCCGGATCGTGGTGTGCGAACACACGCTTTCCGACCACTATTTCCTGCTGAACGCCGTCACCGAACTCCGTTTGGAAGAGGGGGCGAAAACCGACTACTACCAAGTGCAGAACCAGTATCTGGGAACGGCGCTGATCAACTCCCTGTTTGTTTCGCAACAGCGGGACTCCTTTTTCGAAAGCAATACGGCGACCCTGTACGGGGGATTGATCCGGAACAACCAATACGTCCGTTTGGAAGGCGCCGGCGGAACCTGCAACCTCTACGGGGTCTACATCTTAGACAAAAGCCAGCACGCAGATACCTGCACGTACGTAGAGCATGCCGCTCCGGACTGCACCAGCCGCCAGCATTTCAAAGGGGTGCTGGACGACGCTTCCATCGCCAATTTTTCCGGGTGCGTCCGGGTGGAACCCCATGCGCAGCGAACGGAATCCTTCCAGGCGAACAACAACCTGCTCCTGACGGATACGGCCCGGATCAACAGCAAGCCGCAACTGATCATCGACGCAGACGATGTGAAATGCAGCCACGGAGCCACGGTCGGCCAGATGGACGAAGAGGCGCTCTTCTACCTCCGCTCCCGGGGGATCGGGGAAACCGAGGCGCGGACGATGCTGATGTTCGGCTTTGCCCACGACGTCATCCGGCGGGTCAAACTGGAGCCGTTGCGGGAAGAGATCGACGAACTGATCGAAAAACGGCTGCGGGGCGAACTTTCCAAATGCCACAACTGTATAATGCAGTGCAAGAAATAAGAGTTACAGACTATGTTTGACGTCGAAAAGATCCGGGCCGGTTTCCCCATCCTGAAACGGGAAATTTACGGCAAACCGTTGATATACTTTGATAACGGGGCTACTTCACAGCGTCCCGCCCGGGTCGTCGAAAAAATGGACGAATACTACCTAAACCGGAACGCTAACGTCCACCGGGGCGTGCACCACCTCAGCAACATCTGTACAGATGCCAACGAAGAATCCAGAAGAACGGTGCGGGATTTTATCCGGGCTGCTTCCGAAAAAGAGATCATCTTTACGCGGGGCGCCACGGAGAGCATCAATCTGGTGGCTTACTCCTTCGGGGAACGGTTTATCGGGAAAGGGGACGAGATTTTGGTCACGGAGATGGAGCACCACGCCGACATTGTTCCGTGGCAAATGCTGTGCGAACGGAAAGGAGCTGTTTTGAAGGTGCTTCCATTCACGGACGACGGGGTGTTGAACCTGGAGGAGTTAGACCGTTTGCTGGCCGGCCGGGTTAAATTGGTCGGCGTGGTGCACGCTTCAAACGTGCTCGGGACGGTGAATCCGGTCAAAAAGATCATTGAAAAAGCACACGCCGCCGGCGCCAAAGTATTGGTAGATGCCGCCCAATCCATCGCCCACACAGAAATCGACGTACAGGCTTTGGACTGTGATTTCCTGGCATTTTCCGGGCACAAAATTTACGGCCCGACCGGCGTCGGGGTGCTGTACGGGAAAGAGGCGCTGCTGGAGGAGATGCCGCCCTGGCAGGGAGGAGGGGAGATGATCCGGGAGGTGCGCTTCGAGAAAACCATTTACAACGACCTGCCCTTTAAATTTGAAGCGGGAACGCCCGACTTTATCGGTATCATCGGTTTGGGAGAGGCGTTGAAATACGTCGGCGGGATCGGTTTGAAAGCCATCGGGGCGTACGAAGAAGAGTTACTGAAATACGCCACCGGCCGGTTGCAGGAGATATCCGGCTTCCGGATCTTCGGGACGGCGCCCGAAAAGACCGCCCTGATCTCTTTTCAGGTGGGAAAGATCCATCCGCTGGATGTGGGAACACTGCTGGACCGGATGGGCATTGCGATCCGGACAGGGCAACTGTGTGCGGAGCCTGTCATGCAGCATTACGGGGTACACGGCATGGCCCGCGCCTCCTTCGCCATGTACAACACCCGCGAGGAGATCGACGTTTTTTGCGAAGCCATCCGGAAAATCGAGACGTTGCTCGGAGCGGGGAACGCCTGAAAAATGCCTGTGAAATAGCGAATATGTTGAAATTCCGTCGTACCTTTGTGCTTCGAAGAACAGTACGGTTACGATAGATGACAATACAGGAAAAAGAACAGGAGATCGTAGAGGAGTTCGCGGTTTTTGACGACTGGATGGACAAATACGCCTACCTGATCGAGTTGGGGACAGCATTGCCTCCGCTGGACGAGCAGTATAAAACAGACGAGAACCTCATCAAAGGGTGTCAGTCGAGGGTGTGGTTCCATGCGGAACTGAAAGAGGGGCGCCTCTGGTTTTCGGCAGACAGCGACGCCATCATCACCAAAGGGATCGCCGCTTTGCTGATCCGGGTGTTTTCCGGTGAAAAACCGCAGGATATCGCCGCCGCCGACCTGAAATTCATAGAGGAGATCGGACTGTCCCAACACCTCTCTCCCACCCGCTCCAACGGTTTGCTCTCCATGGTGAAGCAGATCAAGCTGTATGCCATCGCTCTGACTGCCGGATCGTAAATGTCTCCCTTTAAAATTCCCCGAAGATGCCGGAACAGGAAAACATACTGAAACAATTGGTCATTGAAAAATTGCACACGGTGTACGACCCGGAAATACCGGTAGACATCTGGGAATTGGGATTGATCTACGACATCGAATTCCCCAAAACTTCCGAAGTGCTGGTCCGGATGACACTGACAGCTCCGGGATGCCCCATTGCGGACGAGATCGTGCAACAGGTGCACGACGCGGTCAAGGAGATCGAAGGGATCGACAGCGTAACGGTAGATCTGGTTTTCGAACCGGCCTGGAGTCCCGACAGAATGAGCGAGGCTGCCCGTTTGGAACTGGGCTTTAATTTATAACTTTTTTCAGCCGTATGTTGTTTTTATTGAATTATTAGCATAGATTTGCTTTTTCAATTGTAAATTCTTATCACTTATGAAGATAAAGTTTTATGCAAGCGCGTTGTTAGCCTTTTTGTTGCTGACGGGTATTGCAAACGGTCAGGATGGGAACAATGTTTCGTACCATTTGTCCAACCTTCCCCAGCGGGTGCGGTTGAATCCGGCATACCAGCCGGAATACGGCGTATGGGTCGGATTGCCGGTTTTAAGCGGTGTATCTGTCAACTATCTTAACTCCTCCTTTGCCGTGAAGGATCTGATCCGGAAAAAAAACAACGGCACCGACTCCTTAGTATTCGACTTTGACCGGATGTACCAAAAACTGCGGAAGCATAACTTTATCGGGCTGACCAACGAAAACTCCCTGCTGACGGTAGGGGTGCGCCTGAAAAACAATTGGTACCTCACCGTAGACGCCACGCAGAAAAACGAAATGCTTTTCGGGATCGACAAAGGCTTTTTCACCTTCCTGAAAAACGGGAACGCTCCGTACATCGGACAGAATTTTTCGTTGGGCGGTATCGGATTAACGGCCCGGGCATATGAAGAATTTGCCGTGGGGCTTTCCAAAAAAGTAAACGAAAAGTGGACGTTCGGAGCGCGGGCTAAATTCCTGCTGGGGGTTGCCAACGCACAGCTTACCAAATCGGAGGTCAACATAGACGGCAGCGGCAGCGTACAGAGCGGCCCCGGCCAGACTTTGCGGCTGCACTCTAAACAGGAGATCCGGCTGACCGCTCCGGTAACCCTGAGCTATACGCTTCAGGAGGGCGGCTATTTGGATTGGGACAACATCGATACGGATACGGACGATTTCTCTTCGTCCATGGTTTTGAATTCCGATAATCCCGGTTTCGCCCTGGACCTGGGAGCGGAATACCAATTCAACGAACGTCTGAAACTCCACGCCAGCCTCACGGATCTCGGTTTTATCCGCTGGGGAGGCGCCGGATACCGCTTCGGGCAGGATACGACCTTTGACTGGCGGGGAGCCGATGCTTCCAACAGCGGCAATAAGAACGACGCGAACTACACCCCGCTGGAAGATGTCTTCGAAGACCTCGTGGATACCCTTAAAAATTGCTTCCGTTTGAAAGAACAGTCGGGCGCCTACACCACCCTGTTACGCTCCAAAATGTACCTGGGCGCTTCGTATGACCTGCACAAATTGGTGTCGGTCGGCGGTTTGGTGGAGATGACGCTGATGAATAAAACGCTCTACCCCTCGCTGACCGCTTCGGCCAACGCCCGCTTCCACCGGAATGTAAGCGCTTCGGTAGCCTATACGGTGATGCCGGGAAATTACGTAAATCTGGGTGTGGGAATTACCGCCAAATTGGGGCCGGTACAACTCTACGCAGCAACAGACAATGCGCTGGGCGCTAACTATACCAGCGCTAAATCGACCAGCGCCCGTTTCGGTGTGAACCTGCTGTTCGGACACAAAGACAAAAAGAAGAAAGCAACGAGCGAGGAGATACTGGAAACCATCGTCGTACCCGTCAAAAAGCAGGAGGTTGCGCCGCCGGATACGGTTCCGGAACCGGAAACCATGAAAGCCATCGAGGAGTTTTTCGAACCGGAAACCCGTGAAACCGACGTGCTGCTGCCAAACGTACAAGAGGAAACCGTCATCGGGGCGGGGGAAATATCCAAGCCGTACCACGTCATCCTCGGCAGTTTTCAAAACAAACTGCGGGCGGACAAATTGCGGGAACGGTTGGTCAAAATGGGGTTTAACGATTCCGTCATCATGCAAAACGAACAGGGACTGCACCGGGTGAGCGCCATTGCCTACCACACCCGGGAGGAGGCTTGGGAAAAGGTGTTCGATATCCGGGACAAGTACTCCCAGTTTTACGATGCATGGGCATTGAAAGTAAACTGATCGCAAAAACAAAAGAAGCTGTCCGGGAGGCAGCTTTTTCATTTAAATACAAAGAACATTTAACATGAACGTGCAAGAGTGGGTGAAGCAGGTGATCCGTCAGGACGAGATCGACAGGTTTCTGGTGAACGGGAAGGATTTCATTAACGAAGAACAAATCGCCGGTGAATTGGCGGCGGCTACTGCTCCCGACCCCGGCCGGGTCCGGGATATCCTGCAAAAATCGTTGGAGATCCGGTTGCTGTCGACGGAGGAAACGGCAGTCTTGCTGCACGTAACGGATCCCGATTTGCTGGAGGAGATGAAGGAGACGGCTCTGGAGGTCAAGAAGCGGGTATACGACAACCGGATCGTCTTTTTTGCGCCGGTCTACTGTTCCAACCTGTGCGTGAACAGTTGTGTCTATTGCGGTTTCCGGTGCGAAAACAAAGCGGAAAAACGGCACATCCTGTCGGCGGAGGAGATCCGCCGGGAAGCGGAAGCAGTGATCGACGAAGGGCACAAACGGGTCATCGCCGTTTACGGGGAACACCCGCAGAGCGATG
>JAISVB010000007.1 GCA_031271755.1 Culturomica sp. | reverse complement strand
TCTTAATCTGTGGGTCGTGGGTTCGATCCCCACCGGGGTCACGGTATAAAAGGGCCGAAAGGCGACAAAGGGAAGACAATCCCCGCAATATCAACAGATTGCGGGGATTTTTGTTTTTTGTTGTCTGCTGGAAAAGGTCAAAAAGAGGTCATAAAAAGACACATTTCAGTGTCCAAATCGTACCCCTTTTTCGATTTTTTACAAGGGGGTACGATTTGTTCAAAAAAGGCAGTGTGCTGTCGCAAATTGTCTGGTCTGTATCAGTTTCATTTTCAAGCAATAAACGTAGTATTGTAACATTAAAAAATGAAGCTATACGAAAAGGCTTCTCTTACAAAAACTTAACCTTATCGGCTAACAGAAGAAAATAATCATTCGACCAAATATCCAATTCCTTAGAGTTCTGAATAAATGGAAGCACATCACACCCTGCTGCTTTGAACTCGTCAATGATGAAAGGAAAATAACTTTCCAAAAGGGAGTCCGCAAATTAGAAAAATAATGTGGAGAACCGCATAAGGATTCAATCCCTTTCGAGGTAGAAACAGCGACTGTATTTTTGAAACAGAAATATTTATGTTTTTGTTTTGAATCCGGTCCATACGTAATGAAGCTGGCTTCTTGTTACCACCAAGTATTTTGTGCTTCTATACAGTCCTGTATTTGAGGGGGCAATTGTGGGAAGAAATCGATGCCCGTAAGACTTTCTACAATGTCAATGGAAACAATCCAGGTTTTTATATTTTGCTCAACCTTTTGATTTGGCATAATGAATCCCACGCCACCTCTTTTAGGACAATAGACTACTTTATAGTAAAATCCGGGAATGGTAACCTTATTATCTCCAATATGTCCCTTGTTATTTAAAAATATTGGTCCGGTTACAACATAAATTGTGTCGGTAGGATTTTTTACGTATTTTCTTATTTGATCCTCCAGATCGTTCCACCTTCCCCTATTGAACGACGGATCCTGTGGCGACATATTACTGAGCAGGAAAGTTTCGTCCATAGCTGTAGTACTGTGTGTCATGTCTGCCGCAGGACACAGATGTCCCCGGTCATAACCGCAATGCCTGTAATCTTTCAAAGTCGCAGGAATAGAAACTCGTTCATCGGATTGAAAATTGTTACTTCTTTTGGCTTCTCCTGCTATATATTCATTAACAAGCATATAATACACCCAATTCGGTTGTTTATGCCCTGCATTATAATCTACCGTATAGTACGTATTTTTAATTAATTCCCCTTTACATTCCGGCTCGTATTGGGTAAATCCTACAAGGGGAAAAAACAGTAGTAAAATCAACAGTCTGCGCATTATCATTACACAAGAATGCATGATGTGTTAAGATTTTTTTCAAAGTTAATCAATTTGCAAGACGAAACTCTTCTCCTTACAAATTTAATGTATCAGGGGGAAGATTACAATCGGACGTATCGCTGTAGTAGAGGAGAGGTTTCATCATTATTAAAGGTGGGTTTCTCTGATTTTTAAAGTCTGATTCGCATTAATCAGAAATTAATATTTACCTTTGGACGAGATTTTGGTAATCGGGATAGTTCGTATTCCGATGAAAGGGAATCCGGTGAGAACCCGGAGCTGTACCTGCAGCTGTAATTCCTCATTGTGTTGATTAAGATCAGCGTCACTGTTCAAATGAATGGGAAGACTTTTAATCAGAGGAGAGCCAGAAGACCTGCCGAAATAAGACAACAATAAACACCAAGCTTCCAGGGATTGAAGGCTGTGTAATACTTGATATTTTTTATTCGGTATTTCATAATTGTTTAGCAAAAGTATTTGGGAGTTGATGTTTTATAGAAAAATAAAACGGGGTATTAGTATGCAGCTTTTTAAAGGATAATCATATGAAACTGATTTGTTTACTGCTTTCTTGTGTGGTGTTGCTTTCTTTCGGTAGTTGTAATCAGCGCAGGAAGCAGCAGGATAAAATGGCCGGGAAAGAGGCTTCCGAGGCCGTGAGTGTTATCAAATACGCCAAAGGATTTACCGTTCGGGATAGTGCCCGTTACAAGTTGGTGGATATCACAGATCCGTCGGGCGAAAGCGATGTGGTGTATAAATATGCTTTGTTGGAACGGGGAAGCGACCGCAAGGGGATACCTTCCGGCTATGAGATCATAGAAACACCCGTGCGGAGCGTTATCTGCATGACGACGCTTCAAATATCGAATTTTATCAAATTGAATGCAACCGACAGAATTGTGGGAATGACCAGTACCCGGTTTCTTTTTAACGAACAGTTGAGAAAACAATTAAAGGAGCAGAAGACAAAAAGAGTAGGCAAAGAGGGGGAATTTGATACCGAAATGATCCTCGCTTTGGATCCGGATATTATTCTGGTTTCTCCCTTTAAGCGGGGAGGATACGATGCGGTTCGCAGTTTGGATATCCCCCTGATCAGCTTTCTGGGCTACAAAGAGAGTTCCCCGTTGGGACAGGCCGAATGGATCAAATTTACAGCGATGTTGTTGGGGTTGGAGGAACAGTCGATCAAACAATTTGAAGCCATAGAGAAAAGATATTTGGAACTTAAAGCGCTCACGGCATCCGTACGGGAAAGACCGACTGTGCTGAGCGGGGAACTGCACTCCGGAAATTGGTACGTGGTTGGCGGAAACAGCTACCTGGCACAGTTATTCAGGGATGCAGGCGCAGATTATTTTATGAAGAACGACGATGAATCGGGCGGTTTTTACCTGGATTTTGAGACGGTTTACGCACAGGGGGCGCATGCGGATTATTGGCGCATGTTGAACAACTACGACGGTGCATTCAGTTACGAAGCCCTGAAGCAGAGCGATGCGAGGTATGCGGATTTTAGAGCGTTTAAGGAGAAAAAGCTGGTCTATTGCAACCTGAAACAGAAACCTTTTTACGAAAATACGCCGGTTGAACCGGAAGTGGTACTGGCAGACCTGATCAGGATCTTTCACCCCGGATTGCTGTCCGAACACACGCCGGTGTATTACGATTTATTGGATTAAATGAAGCGACACGCCCTCTCTTTTATACTGATCTTCCTCTCCATCATCCTGTTCTTTGTGTTGAATCTGGTGTTGGGAACGATCTCCATTCCGCTATCTTCTATCTGGCATGTTTTGTGGGGTGGGGAAGATGCGTCTGAAATTTGGCAGAATATCATCTGGAAATCTCGTTTCCCGCAAACCGTCACCGCTTTGGTCGCAGGCGCCGGCTTGTCCATCAGCGGCTTGCAGATGCAGACGGTTTTTCGCAATCCGTTGGCCGGCCCCTCCGAATTGGGGATCAGCTCCGGTGCCGGGCTGGGTGTTGCTTTTATCATCCTGCTTTCCGGAAGTATCGGCGGGACGGCGTTGAGCAAACTCGGACTGTTCGGGGAGGTGGCCGTTTCTGTGGCGGCGATCGGCGGAGCGATGGTGGTCATGTCGGTGATCATCGCCATTTCACAACGGGTCAAAGGCAATGTAGTGCTGCTGATCATGGGGGTGATGATCGGATATATTGCAACGGCCGTGATCGGCGTCCTTAAATTTTTCAGTAATGAGGAGGACGTGCGGGCCTATGTGATCTGGGGATTGGGCAGTTTTTCCAAAGTTTCCGGCGGGCAGGTATATACGTTTGCCGGCATCATGGCGGTATTGATCCCCCTCTCTTTTCTGTTGATCAAGACGTTAAACCTGATGTTGCTGGGTGAAGGGTATGCCCGCAACCTGGGATTGAACATCAAACGGGCGCGTTTGTATGTGATCACCTGTTCGTGCGTGATCACGGCGATGATCACTGCCTACTGCGGGCCGGTTGTTTTCTTGGGGTTGGCTGTTCCGCACCTGTGCCGGGCCATCTTCGTCTCCTCCGATCACCGCATCCTGGTACCGGCGGTCACGCTGACAGGGGCTTCATTGGCTTTGCTTTGCAACCTGATCGCCCGCATGCCCGGGTTTGAGGGGGCGTTGCCCATCAATTCGGTGACCGCCCTGATCGGCGCGCCTGTCGTGATCTCCGTTTTGTTCGGGAAGCGTAAAAGCGAAATCAGTTGAGTTATGGAACGGAAGCAACGGGTCATCGAGATCAAAGAGCTGTCGATAGGCTATGCGGTAAAAAAGAGTGTCAAAGTGGTCGCCGAACGGATCACGTCTGCCATATTCAGCGGGGAACTGACCTGTTTGTTGGGCGCCAATGGTGTCGGTAAATCGACCCTGTTGAGAACGCTGACCGCTTTTCAGCCTAAATTGGCAGGGGAGGTATTTATTCAGGGAAAAGAGATCGCCTGCTACCCGGAGAAACAGTTGGCGGCTTTGATCAGTGTGGTATTGACGGAGCGGTTGGAGATCCGGAACATGACGGTGCGCCAATTGGTCGGATTGGGGCGCAGCCCTTACACCGGTTTTTGGGGAGCGTTGAATAAGGAAGATGAACGCATAGTGGATCAGGCTATTTCGTTGGTGAAAATTACCAATCTGGCCCACAGAATGATCGATACGCTGAGCGATGGAGAGCGCCAGAAGGCGATGATCGCGAAAGCGCTGGCCCAGGAAACACCGATCATTCTGTTGGATGAACCGACGGCTTTTCTTGATTTTCCGAGTAAAGTAGAGATGATGCAGTTGTTGCATCAATTGTCCCGCACAACCAATAAAACGATCTTTCTCTCTACCCACGATCTGGAGCTGGCTTTGCAAATAGCCGACAAAATATGGCTGATGGACCGTGAGAACGGCATACGCACGGGTACGCCCGAAGATTTGTCGTTGGACGGGAGCCTCAGTCATTTTTTTGCCCGGAAAGGAATTATTTTCGACCGGGATACCGGATTGTTCCGGGTGGAGAACGAATTGAACAGGCAAGTCCGTTTGACGGGGCGTGGACAACGGTATACGATGGTCCGGAAAGCGTTGTCCAGAAACGGTATCCTGGCTTCCCGGCAAGTGGAATCCGATACGCTGATAGAGGCGACGGAAGAAGGATTTGCTGTTTTTGAATCCGGCCGGTTATCCGGTAAAGTTTCCAACATAGAGGAACTTTTGGAAAAATTGCTGGCATGATACTGATTTTCGGGGGTACAACGGAAGGAAGGAAAGCGGTTGCCGTGTGCGAAGAGGCGGGTAAGCCTTTCTATTATTCGACGAAGAGCGACAGCCAGATTGTGGAAACGGTCAACGGCATACACGTTACCGGAGGGATGGATGAAGCGCAAATGCGCTCTTTTTGCCGGGAAAAAAAGATCCGCCTCCTGGTTGATGCCGCCCACCCTTTTGCGGAAGCATTACACCGGAATGTGGCTGCGGTAGCGAAGCGATCCGGTATATCGGTCATCCGGTACGAGCGTGATTATCCGGAACGGGATAAAGAACTGCTGTGGTTCGGTTCATACGGCGAAGCGATAAACTACCTGGAAGATCATCATATAGATAACTTGCTCGCTTTGACAGGGGTGAACACCCTCCCGAAACTGAAACGGTACTGGCAAAATCATCGCTGTTGGTTTCGGATCTTAGACCGGGAAGAGTCGCGATCCGTTGTAGAGCAAGAGGGATTCCCTTTTGACCGGACCGTCTATTACGATCAGGGAGAAGACGACGTTTCCCTCTTTAAGCGGCTCAAGCCTCAGGCTATTCTGATCAAAGAGAGTGGGGCATCCGGTGGGTTTAACGAAAAAACAGCCGCCGCCGCGCAGTTGAATATTCGGGTATTGGCGATCCGGCGTCCCGTTTTATCTCCTTCTTTTATTTCTGTTTACGGACCAAACGGTTTGCGAAAGAAAATAGAGTCCCTGTATCCCGTTTTTTTTGAGTTGAAGACCGGCTATACCACCGGTACTTGTGCCGCGGCAGCTACGAAAGCAGCCCTGACCGCCTTATTGACCGGAGAGGAGCAATCGTCGGCCGATATTGCTTTACCGGATGGAGAAGTTGTCCGGTTACCTGTTTTTTCCACTGTTTTTGAAGGGCAGCGTGTCCGTTGTTCTGTCTTGAAGGATGCCGGTGACGACCCCGATGTCACCAACGGACAGGAGATCGCCTCCACCGTGCAGTTAAATACGCTCCACAAGGATGTGTGTTTTTTACCGGGGGAAGGGGTTGGGACAGTAACGTTGCCGGGTTTGGGACTGCCGGTCGGCGAACCGGCTGTGAATGAAACTCCCCGGACGATGATCCGGCGGGAAGTGGCCGGAGTTTTGCATCGTTTCCGGGACAAGTTGTCGGATGGGGCGGCGGAGACCGGAGTGGATGTCACCCTCTCTGTTCCGGGCGGGGAGGAGATCGCCCGGAAAACATTTAATCCGAAACTCGGTGTGGTGGGGGGCATCTCCATTATCGGGACATCCGGTATTGTCAAACCTTTCTCTTCGGAGGCCTTTGTGGCTTCCATCCGACGTGAAATGCAGGTAGCGAAGGCTTTGGGTTGCAGACATGTCGTGATCAATTCCGGCGCGAAGAGCGAACGGCTGATCCGGCAGCGTTATCCGGAACTTTCGCCACAGGCATTCGTCCATTATGGAAACTTTATCGGAGAGACTGTCCGGATAGCGTCAGAACTCGGTTTTGAGCGATTAACACTGGGGATAATGATCGGGAAGGCCGTGAAACTGGCCGAAGGCTTCCTCGACACCCACAGTAAAAAAGGGGTGATGAATAAAGATTTCCTGTTGCAATTGGCGCAGGAAGCCGGCTGTCCGGAAGAGACGGTGAAGGCTGTCCGGGAGATAACGATGGCCCGCCAGTTGTGGGAGATCATCCCTCCATCGGAGCGTACATTTTTCTCGTTGGTCGTAGCAAGATGTTACAGTGTCTGTAAACCGCTCTTTGCCAACGGGGAGTTGGAGGTGTTGTTGATGGATGAGAAATAACGGACAATTTCGTTCCGATGAATATCGGTTTCCTGTCCTGCAGACAGAGAAAGTTATTTATCGGTCTGAATGGTAACCGGCCTATACAGTTCAAATTCGACGATTTCGCCATACTTGGGCATTAGACCGAAGGTTTTGTGGATGTCGGCCTGTTGAAAGTAAACGCGGGCGCAACTGATGACGCCTCCGTGCGTGAAGATCAGTACAGTGTCCGATGATTGATTCTTTAAGTCGTCAAAGAAGGCGGCTACGCGCCGATACAGTTGCATAAATGATTCTCCGTTCGGGGCGGGCGGATGGACCCAATCTGTTTTCCATACGGACATGTCGATTTTGTTCCACTCCTGTCCCTCCCAATCCCCAAAGTTTAACTCTTTCAGGCGCTCATCCGGGACGGCGTGGTGAAATCCGCAGAAATCCGCCAGTTTTGTACACCGGCTCAACGGGCTGGAAAAAAGGGCGTTCGGCCGGAGGTGTTCCAGGTTTTTTTTGACCATTCCGGCTTCCTCTTCGAAAGAGGTATTCAGGGGGACGTCCGTTTGGCCGTAGCAGATACCTGGCGGTACGTTGACGGAGGTATGGCGGATGAGGTAAATTTTCACAGGCCCAAGAGTTTGAAACAGATGGCTATGCCGGTATAAAATGACAGTTCACACAGCAGGAACAGCGCTCCGCAGCAATCGCCCGTGTAGCCGCCGATGCCGGTTTTCATCCGGTGTATCAGGCAGAAAAAGGTGACGAGCGGAAGAAATACGGCCGGCAGATAGGGTGTGCCGGGGAGCAGGAGCAGGGGCAAAAGCCCGAACATGCCGGAGAGGATGAACGAGGCGGCCGCCCCCTTGCTGTACACTATTTTTGCCTTGCTGGCTTCTGCCGTGCGGGCGTACGGCAGGAAACGGACGATTTGCGAAGCGATCCATTTACACAGCGGGTCTGCTATCAGTATCATGATACAGGCGGTTGGAAGAGGCAGGGATACGAGCAGCAGGTAAAGCAGCAGAAAGTAAAAGATCAGGCCGATGACGCCATACGTCCCGATGTGGGAGTCTTTCATGATGGCCAGGATCTTCTCTTTGTCCCGGCCTCCGCCGAATCCGTCCAGAAAATCGGCAAGGCCGTCTTCGTGCAGCGCACCTGTTAAGAGGAGCCGGCTGAGTAAGGCTAAAAGTACAGCTACCGGATAGGGAAAAAGGTATGCCGACAGCCAGAGTGTGCCGGACATGACGCCTGCAGTAAGCCAACCGGTTAGCGCCCAATAGTGGATGACCTCCCTGAAAGAGTCGGGAGGCGTATAAAAGATCTTCCATTTCCAGAGCGGCAACCGGGTGAAGAAGATAAAAGCCGCAGTCAAGTGTCGCATGGGTTAAAAATATTTAGTCACCTGCATTTCTTTAAACGTATTCATTTCGTTCAGCATGCGCACAGCCGAATCAACGATGGGATAGGCGCACAGGGCTCCCGTTCCTTCGCCCAATCTTAACCCCAGTTGCAAGAGCGGTTTGGCGCCCAGGTGTTCCAGGAGGAGTTTGTGCCCCGCTTCGTCTCCCTGGTGGCCGAAAATGGAGTAATGCAACACCTCGGGATGGAGTTTTGACGCCATCAGGAGGCAATTGGTCATGATAAAGCCGTCGATCAGGATCACCATTTTCAGCTCGGCGGCTTTCAGCATGGCTCCGACGCTCATCACCATTTCATATCCTCCGAAGTAGCGCATGATCTCTTCGGGCGATCCGTCTCCGTGATAATTCCCCATTGATTTTTGCAGGACATTGAATTTGTGGCGGACAATATTTCCCGTATGGTCGCAGCCGGCGCCGATACATTTTTCCAAGGGAATGCCTGTTGCATAGGTCATCCACAAGGCAGAGGAGGAGGTGTTGGTAATCCCCATCTCCCCGAATCCGATGACATTGCAGCCTTCATCGAAACAGTTCCGGACGCATTCTGCGCCCCTTTCAACGGCCAATTCCATCTCTTCCCGTGTCATGGCCGCTTCGTACAGGTAGTTGCGGGTGCTTTTACGGATTTTCCGGTGGATGATCGGATCTTCCGGTTGGAAATCGAAATTGACGCCCGCATCTACGATCTTCAGATCGAACCGGTGCTGGCGGGCCAGGAAGTTGATCCCGGCGCCGCCCGTCCAAAAGTTAGCAACCATCTGGCAGGTGACCTCCTGCGGGGAGAGGCTGACCTTTTCGGCGGCGATGCCGTGGTCGCCTGCGAAAACGATGTGGCAGGGGTGGTTCAACCGGGGAGAGAGGGTTTGTTGGATGCAGCCGATCTGCATTGCCAGCTTTTCCAGCATGCCCAGAGAACCTTTCGGTTTGGTGAGGCAGTCGATTTTTTCCTGCAGGCGGGGACGGATCTCCTCGTTGGGGGTTTCTATGTGAAAATGTATCATGTCGTGTTTATTTGATTGTTACAGGGATGCCTGCTACCAGCAGGTACACTTCGTCTGCTTTTTCCGCTACGTATTGGTTGAACCAGCCTTGCAAGTCGGCGAATTTGCGTTGGACCTCATTGGGGGACATCTCGCCCATGCCGATCTCGTTGGTCACCAGCAGAAAGTGCGCCTCTTGCGCGGTAAAGGTATCAAATTCCGCTTTGAGTGCAGCCAGTGTTTTGTCCACATCGGCTGTGAGATCGAAAAAAAAGTTGGTCGCCCACAGGGTGAGACAATCCACCAGGACGACACGCCCGCCCACCGGGTGTTTGCTCAACTCTTTTTCCTCTTCGATGTTGGTCCATTCGGCGCCTCTTTCGGCTTGGTGGCGTTCAATCCGCTTGCGGTGTTCTTCGTCCCAGATCCGGGAGGTTGCCAAATATACGGGATGGGGCGACAGGGAGAGAGCCATCTCCTGTGCAAAGCGGCTTTTTCCGGAGCGTTGTCCGCCGGTGATCAGGGTGATTTTCTTCATTTTCTGAACAAGTGGGTAAATTCCTGCGCATACAATCGGGAGAGTCCGCGGCGGTTGTCAATGGCTTTTCCGACCACGATCAGGGTGGTGAGGGTCAAATGGTTCTCTTTTACGATCTTTGCCAACTCTCTCAATTCTCCCCGGTAGATCTTTTCATCTTTCCAGGTCAGCTTGTAGCAGGCAGCTACGGGTGTTTCCGGTGGGTAATGTTCCAATAATTCCTGCTGAACGCTGTCGATAACGGACGCACTCAGAAAAATACAGAGGGTGCTTTGCGAACGGGCCAGCAGAGAGAGTTTTTCTTTTTCGGGTACGGGCGTCCGCCCTTCTCCCCGGGTCAGGATGATGGTTTGGACCTCTTCGGGAATGGTGAATTGTGAACGCAGGGCGGCGGCCGCCGCCTGAAAGGAGGAGATCCCCGGTGTGATGTGGTATGACAGGTCGTGCGCATCGAAGAAAGCCATCTGTTCCTGGATCGCTCCGTAGATGCACGGGTCGCCCGTATGGAGGCGGACAACCAATTTCCCCCGGTCGTAAAACTCCTTCATCAGCGCAAATTGTTCTTCCAGGTTCATTGAAGCCGAACTGCGGACTACGGCGCCCTGTTTGGCGCAGTGGGTCAGTTCTGCGGGCACTAAGCTGCCGGCATACAGGATCAGGTCTGCCGCTTCGAGGAAGTAGCGTCCTTTTACGGAGACCAGGTCCGGATCGCCGGGGCCTGCGCCGACAATTTCGATGTGTCCGCGGCGGAGGGCGTTCCGGTCAATGGCGACGGCAAAAGTAAAGTCGTTGCCTTCGCTGAGTTTGCCTTTTTGTTTTTCAAGGAGCAATGCTCCCCCGCCGGCGCTTCGGATGGCTGCCGGTTCCGCCACCCCGGACAGGGTGGTGACCTCTTTGACCTTTTCCGAAGGGTTGACTGCTTTGATCTCCTGCAACTCGCCGGTTGCGTATATGTTCACGGGAATGTGCCCGAAAGAGATTTGCAACGCCTGCAGCAAAGGTTCCTCTTTTTTCAATTCAATGGATGAAAGATCTTTTATGGAGTGCACTGAAAGATTATTTTCTTTCAGGACGTTCGCGATGTAGTCACTTACTCCTTCGGGGTTACACATTTTCCGGCAACCGACGCCGAGGTGCAGCACCTTGGGATGGTAGTAGAGAACGGGTATCTCGGTGTGGGGGTAGAGGTAAGGCGTAACGGCTATCAGTAGTTCATAATCCGTCGGGTCTATATCCTCATAGCGATGGTAGATCTTTACGTGGGCGGGAACCGTCCGTTCCAGGTAGCGGGTGCCTTCGTCGTCGATATCCAGCAACAGGGCGGTAGGCCTCCTGTTGACAAACAAAGCCAACGGCCGGTTGAGATCGGATCTGTTGGAAGTTGTCGCCCAACCGTACCGGTTGCCGATCGTGTCGAGCGCCCACAGGTGGGTGTTGTCGCTTTGGGTGGTGATGACCGCCTCGGCTCCCAGAATGAGCGCTACTCTTTTGGTCAGGTCGTTCGCTCCGCCTGTATGCCCTGCTAAAACGGAGACGGCGTATTGTCCCGTGCTGTCGATATTGACCACGGCCGGGTCGGTGTGTTTGTCCCGGATGTGAGGTGCTATGCTTCGTACGCAGATCCCCATCGCTCCGATAAAGATCAGGCTTTCGCAACGGTCGAACAGCTCCCGGACACATTCCTGGATGGAAGCGATTCGGACGGCACCTTCCACACCGGAATGGGCGAATAGCTGCGATCCGGGCAATTCCCGCGCGATGGTTTGAGCGATGGGGTATGCCGCTTCGGATGTCAATATAATGGCCTGTTTAATCATGTTGTTTTGTGGCTTTCAGGATTTCAATGGTGTTGAAGTCGCCTACCGTGAGCGCAATGCTTTGTGTAAGGCTTAATTTGTTGTGTGCGATGGATGTTGTAAACCCTTCCCGGCTGTCGGCCGATACGGCGTTAAAAACGATGACCCCGCCGGATTTGAGTACGCCGGCGATTTTGTCAACGATCTCCTCCATTTTGCCGCCGTGCCCGCCGATAAAAACGGCGTCGGGAGCAGGCAGGCCGGAGAGATCCACGCCGGTGAAATCTCCGGTATATGTGTCAATGCCGGGGGTTCCGAATTTTCGGGCGTTACGCTCCATCAACACCCGGCCTGCTTCCCGCTTTTCAAAAGCGATGATTTTCAGGTGCGGGAATTGCATTTTAGCTTCGACGGATACGGAGCCCGTACAAAAACCGATGTCCCAAAAGATACGCTTTTCCCGCAACTCCAACAGACTTAGAGTGAGTAGCCTTACAGGCATTTTCGTGATCATTTTGGTCCGTCCGTCCAGCAAATGAAATTCACTTTCGGGAATGCCGAAAGGACGCGGGCGGGTGTAGCTCTTTTGCAGGATAAGGTTGTTGGGGAAGGAGAACTTTTTGCCGGGCACCTCCGGCAGTTCCCAGGTAGAGACCTTCTCTTTTTCCCGATTGCCCAGCAATTCGCCGATACTCATCCGGTAGTTATCAAAACCGTAGTAGAGCATGCGTTCGGCAATGGCTGCCGGCGTGTGTTCTTTTTGGTCGGTCAGCACGCCGATCTTTTCGTAACCGGAGATCAGCGCTTCGTCCAACTTGTCCCACGGACGGCCTGTCAACGAAACGATGTGCATATCCTGGTAAGGCATCAATAGCCGGTGCGCCAGTAATTGCAACGAGTTAAAACAGGGATACAGTACCATTTCCGCATCGGGCATCTCCCGCAGGATGGTAGCGGCAAACCCGAAAAAGAGCGGGTCGCCCGATGCAAAGACGACTATTTCGGCGTACGCTCCGTACTGACGGAAAACAGCATCGAGCGGGGTAACAATATCAATCCACCGGTGGTTTTCGGGAAGCAGTCCGGAAACAATTTCACGGTGACGCATGCCTCCGGAGAATACCGTATGGGAAGCGATTACATCCAGCATTTCATCTGAAAAATATTGCTTCCGGTTATCATCTATGCCGATTACAAAGAATTTCATTTCAATAGGATATGAATGGTGGCCACACAGCAGGCCGTTAATATCACCATAGCTGTTTCCGCTTTTTTATTGATCCGCACGGCTATCTCCAGATCCTCGGCGGTCAGTTCTTTCCGGTTGCTGCCAATATAGGGTTTATTCACGGTTTCTCCAAAATAGGTGTTCGGGCCTCCGAACCGGCAATTCAGTATGCCTGCCAAAGCGGCTTCGGGATAGCCGGAGTTGGGGCTGGCGTGTTGGCATCCGTATTTTTTCACAAAAGGGAGCAGCGTGAGCTTTCCGCTTACCAGGAGCATTAAAAAAGCGGTAAGCCGGGCCGGGAGGTAGTTGGCGACATCGTCTATGCGGGCAGCCCAACAGCCGAATTGTCTGTATGGTTCGTTTTTGTACCCGATCATGGAGTCCAATGTGTTGACCATTTTATAGGCCAGCATGCCGGGCGCTCCCAGCAACAGGAACCAAAAGAGGGGGGCGATGACCCCGTCGCTCAGGTTCTCGGCCAGGGTTTCGAGCGCTGCGGTGCGTATTTGTTGGGGCGACAGGGAAGAGGTGTCCCTGCCCACGATCCGTGCGACCTGTGTTCGCCCGGCCGCTACGGATAGATCGACTGCGGCAAACACCTGCCGGACTTCGCCGATAAGCGTTTTTCCCGCAAGGCAGAAAAAGACGATGACGGATGATAACAGGAGGGATGCCCACGGATACGGTTGCAGCGCTTGTAAAAGAAAACAGACCGGAAAAAAGACGGCTGCGATCAGCCCGACAGCGAACAGTGCTCCTTTGAATGGTTTGTGCTTCCCTTTGTTGGCTCTTTTTTCCCCCACGAGGATGATTTTGCCGAAACCGGCTACGGGATGGGGTAAACCGGGCGGATCGCCCCACAGTTTGTCGGCCATCCATCCCAGGACAAGGGGGAGCAATAGAATTAAAAGGTTTATATCCATTCTTTTATGGCCTTAACTAATTGATCGTTCTCTTCTCTTGATTGGGTCGCTATCCGGAAAAAAGAGGCATCCAACCCTCTGAAATTGGAAGCGTCGCGGATCAATATTCCGTGCTGATCGATCAGGTATTGTTTCAGATCGGACGCTTTGCCACGAATCAATTTACACAAGAAAAAGTGCGTGCTGGCAGGCAGCACGGTCAAACCGTCGATGGCATTCAGTGCTGTCATGAGGTGTTTGGTTTCAGCCAGATACGTTTCCGGGTCAAATGCAGGCTTACCCTCTTTTAGCAGGTATTTTCCAGCTTCTATGGCCAGTTGATTGACCGCCCAGGGTATACGGAAAGCGCTGATCTTATCCGTCAATTCGTTGCACGCTGTGATGTAACCGAGCCGTAATCCGGGGATGGCATACGATTTGGTCATGGAGTGCAACAGGATCACGTTTTTGTATGCTAAACTTTCCCGGACGGTAAATGTATATTGTTTGTCGGTAAAAGCTTCGTAGGATTGGTCTATAATGAAAAAAATGTCCGGATGCTCCGAAATGAATGTGTCTAAATAGGACTTGTGATAAACATTACCGTCCGGGTTGTTGGGGTTGCACAGCCAAATCAATTCAGCTTCTTTATCTGTTTGGGATAATGAAGAGGCAAATGAGAGTTGGTGTTCATGGATACGGCAAGCGTCTTCGTATTCGCTGAAGGCAGGAATGATAATACTTGATTTCTTGGCCCTGAATGCTTGAGCAATCAGGTAAATGGCTTCAACAGCTCCGTTTGTTACCAATATGTTAGCCGTTTGTATATCATTTTTCTTTGCCAATAACTCAACTAACGAAGCGGCATCAGGCTCGGGGTAAGCGTGTATGGAATGAATGCAGGAACAAAGATGATCATGTAACGCAGAAAAATCCTGCCTGCCGTATATATTGGAGCTGAAATTACTTATAATTTTCCGCTTACATCCGTATATGTCGTCTCCGTGTCCGTTAATCATAAGCCCATTATTTTATATATTAGGTCCATATTTACATGGCAGCGAACATGGTTTGCCAGCCTGTCGTATTGTTCTTCTTTGAATGCCTTGTAATCGAACGGTTTAGCGGATAGCTTATCCGTGTACGGGGCAAGCAGGTAATCAATTACAGCCTGATTGTCCAACAGGCCGTGAATATATGTGCCGAAGCATTTTGAACCTGCCCGGTAGCCGTCTTTGCCGCCGTCCTCCAAATGGTTGAGAGGGGATGCGGGAGCATTTTCCAGCGGGAGTGTTATTCCCATGTGTATTTCATATCCTTCGCACACCTTCTCCCCGTCCAGAAACGAAAACCGGACTTGACGGGTCAGCTTTTCGCCGCCGATTGCGGTCGATACGGGGAGCAAGCCCAGTCCGGGGAGCCGTTCTATAGGGCTTTCTATGTGGGCGGGGTCGCATATTTCCTGTCCCATGATCTGGTAGCCTCCGCAAATGCCGATGACGGTCGCCCCTGCTTTATGCGCTTTTACAATGCTTTTGGCTACCCCGTTGCGGCGCACTTCGTACAGGTCGGAAATGGTGCTTTTGCTGCCCGGTATGAGCACGATGTCGGCTTTTTCAATTTCGTCCGTATTGTTCGTATAATAAAGATGCACACGCGGATCCCGCTCCAGAACATTGAAATCGGTGAAGTTGGAGATGTGACGGAGTAATACGACTGCAATATTCACCTTGCCGTGTGTTGATTGTACATTTTTAGTTTGCAATGCAACAGAGTCTTCTTCCTCGATGTGTATATCTTTATAATAGGGAACAACCCCAACGACCGGAATACCGCATAGTTCTTCCAGTTTCTTTATTCCCGGTTCAAAAAGCCGGATGTCGCCCCTGAATTTGTTGATAAGGATGCCTTTTATATATTTTCGCTCTTCTTCGGTCAGCAGCATTACCGAACCGTAGACTGAAGCAAAAACACCTCCGCGGTCGATGTCGGCGACAAGGATTACATGGGCTTTGGCGTGTATGGCCATCGGCATATTGACCAAATCAACATCCCGCAGGTTGATTTCCGATATGCTACCGGCCCCTTCCATGACAATGGGGTTGAAACGTTGTTGCAGGCGGTCGAAGGCGGCGTGCACTTCTTTGCGAAGCTCTTCACGCCCTTCTTTCCGGAAATATTCATAAGCACCCTGATTACCTGTGGGCTTGCCGTTCAGTACTACCTGGCAAATTTTTTCGCCTGACGGTTTCAGCAACAGAGGGTTCATGTCCGTTTCGCAGGGAATGCCTGCGGCTTCGGCCTGTACGGCTTGCGCCCGCCCTATTTCCAAGCCGTCGGGCGTGGCGTAGGAGTTGAGCGACATGTTTTGCGCCTTGAAGGGGGCGGGATGATAGCCGTCTTGCAGGAGGATACGGCAAAAGGCCGCGGAGATGATGCTTTTACCGACATCACTTCCGGTTCCGGCAAACATGACAGGGCGCAGTGTTGTTTTTTCAGACATCTCTTCCCGGTTTTAACTGTTCGGCATCGTCGAATGTAAGTATGGCATTGACTAAGGTTGCAGCCAGATTGCTTCCTCCTTTTCTGCCTTCAATGATTAATTTGGCGATGTTTTTGAAAGGTTTGACCTGATGTTTGGATTCGCATACATGGACAAAGCCGACAGGTGCGGCTACGATTCCCGTAGGGCAAGCCTTTCCTTTTCTTATCAGTTCGCAAAGTTCTGTGAGTGCAGTAGGCGCATTGCCAAAGACGTAGAGGGCATCGGGGTGTTCTTCGACAGCCAGCCTGATCCCGGTTTGTGTGCGTGTGATGCCTTTTGAGGAGGACAATTCCGCAACGCGCTTATCGTGCAGATAACATTTCACTTCTATGCCCAACCGCTCCAAAGCTCCTTTGCGAATACCCGAAGCAACCATTGTAACATCGGTGATGATCGTTCGGACTTTCCCTTGGGTAAATTCATGATAGAGTTTTTCTACCGCGTTTTCATCCGTATAGAGCAGGTCTTCCATATCGAAATCGGCGGTTGTGTGTATGGCGTGTAGTAAAGCCCATTTCCTACCCATAGCCATATCCCTGTTTTTCAATTCACGCTCTATGGTGTGGAAGCTGCGGACCATGATATCCTGTCCGACGCCGACGTCTTCTTTTGCCGTCATTCTGTAATATCCGCGAGGAGTAACGATGTGATTACTTTCAAATGTATACGATTGAGAATTGCCAATAATGACAATCGTAAACATATCAACCTCTTCCGGATCGAATGCTCCCAAAGTCGTCACATTAATTTTCTGTTCTTCGCGCCCGGCCTGCCGCACGTAGCCGACAGGTGTTTCGGGGGAACGTTTTTTCAGGAATAATTCCACTAAGCGGTAGAGTTGCCAATAGCGTCCGTCGCTTTTGGGATTGTAGACGGCTGTTACGAAGTCGGCAGAGGCAGCGGCTTGGATGCGTTTTTCTATTTTTTTCCAAGGGGTCATCAGGTCGGAAAGGGAGATGAGGCAGAAATCGTGTCCGATGGGCGCTCCCAGCAAGGCCGCCGCTTTCTGGAAAGCACTGATGCCGGGCAGTACTTCGATTTCAACCGGGCTCTGTTTCTCCTTTTTCATTTCGTATACCAGTGGCGCCATACCGTAAATACCGGCATCTCCGGAACTGATTACACAGACGGTTTTGCCTTCGCCGGCATAACGGAATGCCTCTTCGGCGCGTTCGCGCTCTTTTTTCATGCCGGAATCGATGCATTCGGCGCCTGCCCGGATATGCTCCTCAATGAATTGAAAATAGTATTTGTATCCGATAATAATATCGGCAACTCCGACAGCTTGTAAAACTGCCGGAGTCATATCTTCTTTCGAGCCGGGCCCGATGCCCGCTATTATTATTTTTCCTTTGCTCATATAAGAGTCTATTTATATTTCTCGCCGAAGGTATTTGTGAGCTTTTCTTGTTGCAACAAAAATAAGAAAATCATTTATTCCGGCACGTATATGACTTCCCCGTTTTCCAACTCATAAGCCACCCCTATGCGTTTCCCCTTTTTTCGATCGGTTTGCTGATCTTCGGAGGGCGTATAGCGTTTTACCTTTTCTCCTTCTTTGGTGATGATCTCCATGTTCTCTTTACCCGGATTTTTCACAAGGGTGTAATCTTCTTTGGAGAAGATTTCCGTCATATTGAAGTGGGTGACCAATGCGACCATCAGGGCGACGGCAAAAACCATAGCGACATCGAACAGGTTGGCAACGGTAGCCATGGGATCACCGTCATCGCTGCTGTGCAGCATTTTATTCCTGTTCATTCGTTATTTTTTTATAGATAAACTCCAAATCGTTGATGCTTCGGGCATACCAGCGTTTTTTAATTTGCAGGGTAACGACCCCAATGGCGGCAATGATCATTCCCACAACAGTGGTGGCGAAAGCGACCTGCATGTTGTAAGCCATGGAGGAGATATCCCCGTTGGCTAAACCGACCAAAGCAGGCCCCATGGGAATAAGCGTTCCCATTAAACCCAACATCGGCCCCAGTTTTACAAACAGCCTGGAAACTCCCAATTGCCGGTCTGCCTCTATTTCGAAGTTTGCTAACAGGCGTTCACAATAAGCATTGTCCCGACTGTGGATGTTCATTTTTTGTATACAGGAAAATAGCGGGTCATTTTTGACCGGGGGCAATGTTGACAAGAGTTGTTTTGCGTTTTCGAAGGTCATTTTCTCTAAAACATCCGTTAGTAGTCCGGTGTATTTTGTTCGCTTGTAAAATTCACCGAAAAATCCTCCGGCAAGGAGGAGGGAACGTCCGAAAAAGAGCAGCAACAAGAGTACGACCGGAACCAGGAGTCCGTTCGATATCCAGAAAAGTATGTTGGAGATGGTTTCCATATAAGTTGATTTAATTTCCTGTAAAGATGATATTGAAAATAAGAATGCAAAAACAGCAGATGAATAACAGTTCTAATCGTAGTACCTGTTTTTTGATCAGAGAACGTGCCAAATTTGCGCCTCCTGCAATCGTTAAAAAGACGATAACGGCCGATGAACAGGTAATGACACGAAAATTGATACCTGTCAGATTCCAGAAGGTGTGAATGACGGAAAAAGCGATGACCCATGTAAATAGCAGTCCGGGATATAGAAATACCCCTCGCTGAAAAAGAGTTGCAGGCTGCTTGTTTTCCCTTGTGCTGTCAAAGCAGAATGCGATTAGGACGATGGCTTCAAGCAGGATTAAAATAGCGATATTTTGAACTACGGAGCGAGCGTTCAAATAGGTTGAAACAATGCTTTTTGACTGTTCTGTGGCCCATTCTCCGATGGCCAAAGTAAACAAACTGTAGGCAGAGGCAACCAGCAGTATACCCCACCGGGGATAGAACGAGACTTTGAGCAGGAAACACAAAGCAATGAATAACAGGAGTGTATAAAAGATATATTCCATCTTACTCCTTATTCCTTTTATACACCATAAATACCATCAGAATGAGGACAATAGCAATAATCACTCCCGGTATGACAGGATGGCCGGCTTTGCTTTCTTCATCCGGTTGCGGGGGGCTGATCTTTTCCTGTTTGAGTACAACTCCGTCATCGGTCGTCCTGCTCTCTTTTACCTGCTTCATATTCCGGTTGAATGTAGCGGCTTGGCCGGAGGAGAGGTGATGGGTGATATAATTTTGCAACTTTTCGTTGTCACAGATAAATTCCGTACAGCCTGCACCGTTGTTTTCGATGCTTGCGGTGTGTGCGGCAAGGGTCGTTTGCAGTTGTTCTTCGGTTGGTTTCCAGTAGCCTTTCCGGGCGCTTTCTATCAGTACCGATGTCATCGCCTGCCAGGCGGCGGGGTTTACCCTGTCAAAATAGGCGTGTATTCCCAATTTTTTTTCATCGAGTATATAGCACTTGTACAGATCGTTGTACAGTTCCGGGTCTATGGCTGACGGACGCATCACATTCCATCCGAAAATGTTCCGGAACGTTTCGCCGAACATCTGTGCGGTAGTGGCTTCTCCTTTCATCCGTTCCCTGATGAAGGCCGGATTCAGAATCGTGGCGCGCGCCTCTACGGCGACAGCCTCTTTTACAGGTTGCAGGCGCTTGTTGTTCCGGTTGCGGTAATCGGCCATGTAGGCATCCGGTTCTTTTCCGGTCACTGTTTTTACTGCTAACGACATGCCTCCGGTAAACTCATATACATGGTCGAGGGACAAGGGCCCCCAGGTATTGCTTTGACGGGGTTGGATCAGGAGATCGGTCCGGTCGAGCGCACTGGCCAGCAAGCCTTTTTCTACAGCTCCCCAATGGTCGTCATCTCCATAGACGGCGCCCATATTATTCAGATAACCTTCTACAAGCTCTGATTCATCGTCCCATTTTCCACTGTTTTCGGTGTATGACAACATACCTGTGCTGTAGCCGCTGTTTACCGGCCCGAAGATACGCAGGCCCGACATCTCTCGCGCCCGTTTCGGGGACAATCCTTTTTCCACCAGTGTTTTTTCTTGCAGCAGTGTTCCTTCGGACACATAATTCGGATAGAGATCATTTGTTGCAGCGGCCGCCAATTGTATGGCTTCGGTCAGCATTTTAAGCCGCGAACCGGCAATGTCCCGCAATTGTCCCGAAACCTGTATGACGATGTTTATACGCGGGCGTCCGAGTTCTTCCGACGGGATCAGCCGGAGGTCGACCGCACGGTTCTGCCTGTCGCGTACGGGTTCTACTCCAAGCATCCACAAGGCTTGTGCAATGGTTGCGCCTTCGGTTGTGATAAATTCTCCCGCCCAAAAGGTATAGCCTGCTTTGCGGGGATAATCGCCGTGTTTTTCTTTATACCGTTCCAGTGTGTTTTCAGCCAAACGTTTCCCCTCTTCCCAGGCGCGTTTGCCGGGAGTCATTTCGGCATTGATGCTGAACATATTCCGCCCTGTGGGCAATACATTAGGATGGAGTACCGGATCTCCGCCCGGCGCCGGGAATACAGTACCTCCGTTCAATCCCCGTATCATGGCGTTCAATTCGTTCTGAGAAGCCTGTTGCAGCAGGTTTTTATATGTTAACGCATTCTTTACAGCCTCGTACAGGTTTGCTGTGTCTTGGGGCGGATTTTGCAAAACAGGCATTAGTATACGCTTTGCCTCAGACAGGTATTGCCGGTTTACGAAAGCAAAATCTTGTAATTGTTCCGTGGAAATGGCTCCTTTGTCTCTCTCTGTCCGGGCCAGCTCGTAAGCCAGCTCATCGACGCTCATGGCCAGGGTGGTGGTCATCAGGTCGCGGGCAGAATATGCTTGTCCCAACGTATAAAAAGCTCCCGTTATTTTTTCGTTGGCGATCTCTTCCATGTACCTGTCCAACTTGTCCCATTCCTCTGCAGTATAAGGTGTTCCGGGAACGGAGTCGAGTTCCAGATCCCTGTGGAGGCCTGATTTTATAACTTCCTTTTTCATTTCAAGGGCAAGCGATGGCCTGTTTTCTACACCTTCCTGCAACAGGTTGTGTATATCATCCAGCAAAGCGCTGTATCGTTGACGCATCCCGCTCTCTACAAAAGGTGGGGTCAGGTAGGTAACCAGAACAGCGTGTGTACGGCGTTTGGCAATGATTCCTTCGCCGACATTTCCGGTGGTGTAGTAATAAAAATGGGGCAGGTCGCCTACAAGTGCGTCAGCCCAATCGTGTTGTGACAAAGCAACATTTTTTCCCGGAGTATACTCCAGGTTGCCGTGGGTGCCGAAATGGATCAGAGCGTCGGCTTCAAACCCTTTCTGCATGTACAGATAAGGCGCCAGATAGCTGTGTGGCGGGGCAACGGGCGCGCCGTGTATCAATTTAAAATCATCGTCACCCAGTGCAGGACGGGGTTGGGGAAAGAGCAATACGTTGCCGAATTGAAGGCAGGCTACCGCTATTTGTTGTTCGTTGTTTTCGCTGCTTCTTACTAATAGTTCGCCGGGGGCGGGGCCATAGCGGTCGGTGATTTCGCGGTATTTATCCGCAGGAATTACTTCTCCGGCCCACGTTTCGTATTGTGTGCGGGTTAGCCATACCGGATTGGCTTTTGCAAGAAATTCCTGTTGGGCTCCTGGTGCATACGAGCCCGGGACTACGCCGTCCTGGTAGATGCGTTTGCCGAATGCTTCGACAGTAGCTGGTAATCCGGTGAGGTCATATCCTTCGGCCTGCAAGCGTTTCAGAAAATTGTACAGGGAAGGGATTACTTCCATGCCGCTGGCCAGCAGGGCGTCTTTGCCGGGAGATTTAAAACAGCAGATGGCCACGCGCTTGTCGCGGTTGGGCTTGTCGCGCAGCAGCAGGTATTTTTGCAGGTGGCTGACAAAATTGTTTATCCGTTCTTTTTCCGGAGTATACAGGTGGTATCCGCTTTCGTGCGGGTTTTGTGTGGCGATGAGTAAAGGAGCCATAGCTCCGTCTATTTCAGGTACAAGGACTCTTGCCGTTAATGTTCCTCCGCTGACGGGTTTCATCGGATCCAGCCACTCTGCAGTGGATTGCAGCAGGGGAAAAGGAGAGAACAGGGGGATGTTTTCCGTATGGATCCAACGGATCAGGCTGTCATTGCCCAAGCGTCCCATAGGGAGGTAAACAATGGCGTCGGGACGGAGGTCGCGAAGCATCTCTGTACGTCGGCTTGTTCCGGCCATGGGATAGACATTGAATCCGGCGCGGGTAAGGCGTGATATCAACGTATCTACGTGGGAGCGGTTTCCTTCGGTTGGGAAAGAGACGCCTGCAATGAAAGCTATGTTGCGTCCGTTTTCATGGTAGATATCTTTGGCTTTTAAGTAGGCGGTTAGTTGCTCTTTGGCGGGAAAGTATTTACCGTATTCCTGGTGGTAGTAGAGGTTCGCCGGAAGCGTGAACGGTTCGTCGTAAGATTCTTCGGGAACCTTATTCGGGGTGGCGATATGCCGCAGGTACCGCACTCCGTTGCGGTAGTTTTGCCGGCTTGCATTTCCGAAATAGGCCAGCAGCAGGGATTGTTGTTCGGCTGTTATGTTGCGGTTCACAATGACATTGAAGTTCCGCAGGGAGTTGGTAAAGAAGCGGATGCCTTTGGCGGAACACTGCTCGACGGCTGCCTGTTGTTTGTCATTCAGATAGAGTCCGCGACCGTAAAAAACAACAGCGTCATACTCTTTAAAAGAGGTAGCTTTTTCGGTCGGCAGGCAGGTGATCCGGATATGACGACTGTCGTTGTTCAATAGAATATCCGCTGCCTGTGCCGGCAGCGGATTAACAATCAGTATGCGGGTAGGGGAAAACCAGTGTGTGTAGGTTGCGTATGTTCCTGCCAGAATCAACAGGAAAACTGCCACGCCGCTGTATAATTTTTTATTTTTTCTGATGCTGCATATTGATTGGGGCAACATAAAGATAATCCTATTATTAGTGATGTCCGGTTTCTTCTTCCGTTGCATAATGCGCTTTTTTCTGCATAATATCCACCGGTTTGTGGTGCATGCTGAAACGGGCGTGTTCCATGAACAGATCCTGTACTTCGGGGATCTGTCCGAGCGCTTCCATGCGGACGGCTACTTTTAGTCCGGCCGCCTCAAGCGCCTCTTTCCACTCTCCGGCGATGTCGTTTTGTGCATGGTCGCCTGCGACGAACATCAGCGGGACGAGTGTCGCCTGTTTGGTTTTATTGGCCTTTAGCTGTGCCAGAACGGTTTCTAATGCAGGGTATCCTTCTACAGTGCCCACGTAGAACTCTTTGTTCCCACGGGCTTTCATGATGTGTTCTAATTGCGCGTAGACGGCAGTGGCCGGGGTATACGTGCCGTGCCCCACAAAGACGGTGGCGCCTTTTTCGGGCTTGCGGTTTTCCAGTATGGTCACCAATGCTTCGCCATCCTCGGCGGAATAAAGCAGCGGGGCGCCCACCCGGATCTCGGTGAAGAAAGGCGATACGGCGGCGATGTTCCGGCGGAGTGATTCCATTTCGGCACCCTCGATGATGTGGGTGCTTTGCACAAGGATGTGGGTAAAGCCGTCGCCGCGAAGTTTCAGCAACGCATCCAGCGGATTGGTCTTTTGGATACCGCGTTCTTTCAGCCTGCGGATGACAATGCGCGAAGTGTAGGCTTCCCGTACTTCCAGTTCCGGGAAAGCGGTGCGGGCTTTGTCGTTGATGGCGTCAATGGTCAGCGTGCGGGTTTCGTCGAACGAAGTGCCGAAGTGTACCATAAGCAGGGCGGCTTTGTCTCCCGGTTTCATGGAGGCCGTCATGTCGGAGGTTACGAAGTTTTCCCCGCCGTGCGCGTGGCACGCCGGGGAAAACAACAGGGAGAAAAGGACGATGAACAATTGTTTCATCACTTATTCATTGTTTTTTACTACTCTGAGCATATCGAAGAAGTAGCCTTCGGCAATTTCCACTCCTTTTTCTACATTACCGGTGGCGATGTCGTAGATGTAGATGCAAGGATTTTCGTCTTTTGTCGTTACACCGATATAGGCTTTGCCGTCCACCACCACCGTACGCTGTGCGAAGCGTCCGCCGCTGTATGGGATCTCTTGTCCGTTGTATTTTAAACGTTCTCTTGTTTTGGTATTGAGATTGATGATGGAGTAGTAGTGGCTGTAGCTGTCGATGGCCTTACCGGCAGCATCATTGCGCGAATAGGCCAGGGCTTTCCCGTTTCCTAAGTATTGAATCGTGAGCAGTTTGCCTTCTGCATTGGGAAATCCTTCGTAGCCGGCATCAAAATCAGACTGACCTTTATTGAGGCGCAGCAAGTGTCCTTGTTCCATATTGTCTACATCTGAAAAGGCAGCTAAATAGAGATTGCCGGTTTCATCATACATTACGCTACTTTGCATCAACTCTCCGTATGCACTTCCTGCCATTTCATCGGCAAGCGTATTGAGCGTGTTGTGTTCTACCGCCATTGTGGAGGGATTGATCACTGCGATCAGGAATTGAGAGGTTTTCACACCGGTTCTGCCTGATTTGTCTTTGCCGAAATAGAAGTAGTACAATTTACCTGCTTCTTTGTTGTAGGTCAGGATCCCTGAAGCGTTGAATACGGTAGCTCCGTCGGGAAGGGGCAGGTCCAGGGTTCCTTCTGTGAGAATCTTCATGTTGTTGGTATTCAGTCTGGTCCAGATAATTTCGTCCGCTGCGCCGTTGGCAGCCAGGATGATCAATGTGCTGTCGTTCAACCAGGCATTTGTGTAGCTGCGCACTTTGTAGGTATTTTGCACGAATGGTTGTTCCTGGATCACATTAACAGAATTGCCTGCTACCTGCAATTTGGTAAAACGATCTTCCGAACTGGGTACCTGATAGTAGTATTTTCCCCGGACGATGGCTTCCATGGAGTAAACGTTGCTTCCGCTCCTGAATTCAACACCGTCGTTTTGGATGTCGATCATGGGCGTGTTGGCTGTCAGAGAGTCGACACTCTTCACGATCGTGCCGTCACCCTGGTTCATTCCACCGTGTTTACCCACCGTCATAAAGACGTCGAAATGGTAGTCTGCTGCTGTTGTGTCATCGTCGTCGTCGTGATCGTTGTCTTTGGAACAGGCATTGAACGACAAGGCCATCGAAATGACCATGAACATACTGAATAAGAATTTGAACTTTTTCATTGGATACAAATATTAAAAGATTAGTGAATAAATAGTCTGAATTTGACGAAGAAAGAGCGGCCGGGCTTTTGAAGCTTGTAGTTGTCATAAGCCGTCTCATCGAAGAGGTTGGCGCATTCTAAGGAGATGTTGTACCGTTCCCGGTTCCAGGAATAGGTAAGGTCTGCATTGCAGATACGCTGCTCCGGGATACGCGCCTTGCTTTCGCGTGCGCCGTATGCTTCCCAGGTCAGGAAGTACCAATGCACCCACTGAAAAGTACACCCCAGGCGCAGCTTGCTTTCGGGCAGCGCCACATCGCGCCAGGTGTAACCCGCCTCTGCATTGCCGAATAGCCAGGGCTGGTTGGGAACCCGGTTGTTGTAGGTGGCCGAAGGTTTTCCGTCGGTTTTATATTTATTTTGGTCGCGGGCATCCTGGTAACTGATGTTGGCCGAGAGTTGCAGTTTGTTTTGCCGGTCGTAGCGCACCTCTCCTTCCACGCCTTTGATGTGTACGCCCGCAATGTTTTCATATTGCATCATGCCCTCTTTTTCCGATACTTTAGCCTGGATGTAGTTGTCTGCATAGCGGAGGAAACCATTTGCTTCGTAGTAGAGCGTATGGCCGGGTGCGGGATGCCAGGTGCCGAAAAATCCCAAGTTGACGTTATTGCTGCTCTCGGGTTTCAGGGCCACGTTCGCATAAACCGTAGTGCCGTTTCCCAACAGTTCGCGTGCCAGGGGGAGGCGGACACTGTGTTCGTAAGAGGCTTTTAGTGATAGCGGCTCGACGACGGTAAAACGGGAACCGACGCCATATCCAAAGAAGTCTTGGGTGGTAGAACCGGCGGCCTCTTTGGAGCCCGTTATGCTGGAGAGATCTGTTTGCCGGATATTCAGGTGGTTGATGTATTCCTTGATGAAAAAGGTGTTGTCCATTTTTCCTTTGAAAAGAGCGTGGTTGTAGGAAAATCCCAGAATGTGCTTGGCCATGACGTCGTTCGAGGCTTCAAAATCGACGTCGATGTTGTCATAACGCTCGTTGTTCATACGGTTCAGCAGGTAGTTTGCATTAAAACTATGGGAGGCGTTGAGCCGGTATTCCAAGTTGGCGCGGGCAATCGTCGCCGGACGTTTGTAATGACGCATGGAACGTGCCCGGCCGGTGATTTCGTTGCGCGGGCTTGTGATATAGTTACCGTTCCAGTCGTATTTGCGAAAGGCGGTATCTATTGTCAGCGAATGGTCCCAAGTATGTGAAAGGGAGGCGTTCAGCAGCAATTCCTTGATGATGAAGTTGCGTTTTTGGTAACGGACGGAAAGATTCCATGCATTCGATTCTTTTTCTGCCATACCGTATACTTTGTTTTGTACGGATCCGAGTTGTAACTCTTTGTTGATCTTGGAATAGGAACCGGAAATAAAGAGTGCATCGGCCCAGGATTTATGGGCGAAACCGACTTCGATCTGTCCGAACAGAAAGCAGTAATCGTCGTGAAAACGCTTGCGGTTGACCGGAATATATTTGCGGCTCTCTTCATCCCAGACTTCGACGCCTTTCATGGTATAGTCGTTTTTGGAGTAATTGACGCTGATCGTAGGCCGGATGATCAGGCCCGTGCGAGGCTCTGTCAGTTGCGCATTCAGGTCTGCTTTGTGCGTATCAAATGAACCGGCGCCGTAAGAAACGTCTAAGTAATTGCGTTGATTTTTTTTGGTGATGATGTTGATGGCTCCTCCCAGCGCGTCGGCGCCCAGATGAGCCGGAACGACCCCTTTATAGATCTCTACATGTTCGATGATGTTTGTCGGGATGTGGGCCAGCGACACTTCCGAACCCAGCGAAGAGAGCGGCATGCCATCCATAAAATAACGCACCGAATTTCCCGACAGCCCGTTAATGGAGAGGTTAAAGTCGGAACCGGCACCACCCTCTTCCCGGATGCGTACACTGGTGGTGCGGCCTATGATGCTGTTCAGGTTGGCCGAGGTGTTCTGCAAGGTTCCGCCGATTTGCAGCACATTGACGGCCAGTGCTTTTTCCCGTATCTGTTGCGTCCGCCCCTTACCGTACACAATGACTTCTTCAAGGTTTTCCGAACTTTCTTTCAGCACAAAGTCCTGCTTCCGGTCGGCTTCCAGAAGGATGTCTGCCTGTTGGGACTGATAGCTGATAAAGGATGCTGTTATTTTGTATTTTCCGGGTGCGAGTTGAAGGGAGTAGAAACCGGTATCGTCCGTATAAGCGCCTTGGGTGGTGTTCTCGACTTTTACCGTTGCGTAGGGAATAGGGGTGCCGTTGGCGTCGGTTATCTTGCCGGATAGTTGCACGTTGTTTTGCGCCGGCAGGATGGTTTGCAGGATACATATAAAGGTTGCTGACAGGAGTGTCCTCATTGTGTTGCTTTTGCTTTTTCAAAAAACAGTTTCGAGAAACAGAAGGTTGAGGATATACCACAAAGCATCCTTACAATTGAGAACCGGATTCCAACCGGAAAGATTTTGCTTTTAACAGGCGTATATCAGCTTCATTCCACGAAAGCTTTAAACTACTATGCTTTGGCAGGTTTTCTGACTTGTTCCGTCTTTGAACGCCCTTCCCATTCGTTACCGAACAGTGGTATTGAGTATTGTTCAAAGATTTTGATGGAACTTACAGCAGCGGGTCTGTTCAGGATTCGCACCTGATTCCCTTTTCATCACTTTTTCGTCGTATTTGAAATCGTGACACCAAAATCGGGGGACAAAAGTAATACAAAAAAATAAATTCCATCAACTATTACGGAAAAATTTCAGGAAATGGCGAAATAGACTATCTTTGCGTAATTCAAGCAAAAAATGAATGAAAGAAATCTCCGGCTTTTTGATCGCTGCTCCCCATTCCGCTTCGGGAAAGACGACGGTTACTTTGGGATTGTTGAAAGCCTTGAGCAACAGAGGGTATAAAGTACAACCCTTTAAGTGTGGTCCGGATTACATAGATACGAAATACCACAACCTGGCTTCAGGGAGCACATCCGTTAATCTGGACTTGTTTTTGTCTTCTGAGAGACATGTCCAAGATCTTTATGCCCGGTATGCGTCACAAAGTGATGTTTGCATTACGGAAGGCGTAATGGGCCTGTTCGACGGCTACGACAAGATGAAGGGAAGTAGTGCTGAAATAGCCAAAGTATTGAATCTTCCGGTTGTGTTGGTGGTGAATGCAAAATCCGTCGCTTATTCTGTCGCCCCTTTGTTATACGGCTTTAAAAATTTCGATAAAGATGTTCGGATCGCGGGGGTGATCTTTAACTTTGTCGCTTCGGAGAACCATTACGGTTTTCTCCGGCAAGCCTGTATGGATGCCGGTATTCAATCGTTCGGCTATCTGCCGAAGCGGATGGATCTGGAGATCCCTTCCCGCCACTTGGGATTAAGTTTGGAGAAAGAACACTTGTTTGACGACTTTGCCGGCAAAGCCGCTTCGGCGATAGCGGAACACATCGACCTGGATGCGTTGGTGGCAGCAACCCGCACACGTGTGGATGTGCCGGTTTTGCAAAGGGTTCAGGTAGAGAGTGCCTGTCCGGATGTTAAAATAGCCGTGGCGTCGGACGAGGCTTTCAATTTTATGTACCGCGAGAATATCGAGTACCTGAAAAAGAGGGGTGCTGTTACTTTTTTCAGCCCGTTAAACGATAGCAGCCTGCCCGATGCGGATTTTATATACCTTCCGGGCGGATACCCCGAACTTTTTTTGGAACAACTGAGTAAAAATAACGAATTACACAGGCAGATCAGGAGTTATGTCGACAGGGGCGGAAAAATGCTGGCGGAGTGTGGGGGAATGATGTTTCTTTCTTCTTCCGTTACAGATCAGGATGGGTGCGAATATCCCATGGTGGGGGTATTTTCTCACAAAGCTTCTATGCAAGGGATGAAACTGAACGTGGGATATCGCCAATTCGAATACAACGGCCTTTCCGTCAAGGGGCACGAGTTTCACTACTCGCACACGGAGAACGACGGGAGCAGTATCGTGCAACAGTACAACGCCCGGAATGTGCCGGTAGGTACTAAATTATGGCGGTATAAGAATGTACTGGCCGGGTATACCCATCTATATTGGGCTGAAACAGATCATTTCTTTGACTTATTTAATTGACGGTTATGAGAATTTACACAAGAAGCGGTGATAAGGGAAAGACCGGCATACATGGCGGAGAGCGGGTCGATAAAGACCATATCCGGATCGAGGCGAACGGCTGTATAGATGAACTCAACAGTATGATCGGGGTGGTCAGGTCGTTCCTTCCGCCGGCACACGAATGGCAGGAGTTGCTATTCAGGATACAATCGGAGATCATGGTTGTTATGTCCCATGTGGCGACGCCTTCCGGCATCCGGGATAAAAACCCGAATAAGCTGGATCCGGAGATGGTTTCATTTGTGGAGAACCGAATAGATGATCTCATCCGGAAAATGGATGATCAAAACGATTATTTTATCCTTCCCGGAGGAACACGAATATCCGCTCACCTGCATCTGGCGCGCACCGTTGCCCGCCGGAGCGAACGGCGCCTGTGGACACTCAACCGGGAAGACGAGTTGCCTCCTGTTATCGTACAGTTTATGAACCGCCTGTCGGACCTTTTTTTTGTCATGGCCCGTTATGAGATGCTTCAACAGGATTATACCGAAGAAAGATGGCGGCACTTTCTATATAAAAAAGGGAAATGAAGCTGATATTGGTGCGGCATGGAGAAACAGTAGCGAACAGACGGCACATCCTTCAGGGACAGACTCACGGCAAGCTTACGGCAGAAGGTGTATCTCAGGCGGATAAAGTGGCCGGTTTCCTGGCCTCTTTCGATGTGGATATTTGTTTTACCAGTGACCTCCGGCGGGCTGTTGATACGGCTGCTATTGTAGCATTGAAGCATCCCCGGATGAGGATCGTAAAAGATATCCGTTTGAGGGAGAGGTACCTGGGGGAGATACAAGGCCGGAAAATCCCCGCTGACTGGGATGGAACAGGTCATTATGAAAGCGCCGAACCTGTACCGGAACTATACGAACGGGTAAAATCCTTTGTATCGTATATACTGACAAGCCACCCGGATCAGGTAATTTTGATTGTCAGTCATGGCATTACCTTAAAAATATTGCTATCCGTATGTCTGGGATATGATGCGTTACAATTTCCTGAAATAGAAGATTTAAAAAACGGTTCTGTAAGTATTCTTGAACAAAATCCGGAATCCCTGTTGTTTAAGTTAGTGGATAGTAACAGGACCTTTTGATACAAGAAAACCACTTAACAACTCTTTGCTGATGGCGAGATCCGTTTTGCAGATATGGAAATCGGGCGGGTGGCGGAGTGCGTCGCAGGTATAGCGGAGTTGACCGGGAAATTACAAGCTGAAAAGTGCTGAATTTTGTTGAATTACGTGTAAATATGTCGAGAAATCCGGTCGTAAGAACGATATAAAAATAAATTTTCCAACTCTTTTTAATATAAAATAAGTTAATTAATGCTAATTTTGTTTTTTGACTATTGAAGGGTTTTACCGGGTGAATAGCAGGTCTTTGTTTTGTAACTCGCTGAAATATATAGTATTATGTGTTGTTTGGATGAAAAACAGTGCCGGAGGCGGCCGGATTTGTTAGTGAAATGTTTCTAAACAGTTGATTCTTATTGTTGTACAAGTGAAAATAATTGAACAAATTGAATTATCTTTGCAGAATATATAAAGACTGAGAAAAGATTACGTTAATGAGCTTGTGCTCTGTTTGAAATGAGACATAGTTTCCTATACAACCACTTTTCGAAAAGCAGCTTTCTGTTGCTCTTGTTACTTCTTTTGACAATCTTTCGCACCAACGGAGCGGTTCGTTACGTGAAACCGGCGGCAACCGGTACCGGGGACGGGAGCAGTTGGGCTAATGCTTCCGGCGACTTGCAGGCGATGATCGACGCTTCGTCCTCCGGCGATGCGGTTTATGCGGCGGCGGGAACCTATTATGCGAGGCGGGGAAGATTGGCGGTGGATGAACGTCCCATTCAGGGCAATCCGGATCGCTATCATTCGTTTGTGATGAAAGAGGGTGTGAGCGTTTACGGAGGGTTTCCGGTAAATGCCAATGCGGGCAGTACGCCGGAGAACCGGCCAAAAATAGCTTCGGCTAAGTACGGCTGGCAACTGGCCAACCCTTCCATCCTGACCGGTTCTGTTCCGGCGGGGGAGATCAACATGGAGGACGATTGGACTTTTACCGCACAGGGGTGGAGTCCGTTGGGATACATTGACAACGCCCTGCACGTGGTGTGGTTTGCTGTTAACGGTTTTCAGGCTGCGCCGGACGGTACCCCCGCCCGCGCTAATCCGCTGAATGTCCCGACGGTGCTGGACGGATTTACCATTGAAGGCGGGAATGCGGATGGCGGCGGCGTGAGCAGCGGCGGCGGAACGGTCGGCGCCTCCACTCGTTTGGGTGGTGGCGTGTACTTAGCCGGGAACGGAGTGATCCGGAACTGCATCGTACAAAAAAATTATGCTTTGGCCCGGGGGGGCGGGGTGTTTACGAATTACGGCGGGACGGTGAGCGATTGCTTTGTGGGCAGTAATGCCTGTCCGGGGGATACAAGAGATAACTCCTTTGGTTTCGGCGGCGGCGTGTACCTGTTGGGGAAGGGTTTTGTGGAGCGCAGTTTTGTCGTTAACAACAGTTCCCGGGTCGGAGGAGGGCTGTTCATTACCAAAGCGTTGCACGATAAACCGTACGAGGCGGTGGTGGAGATGTCGATTATCGCCAACAACACCGCCCGGCACGAAGCAGGGGGCATTTATGCGGATTCCGCCGGGATCCTGACCTCTTCCTACGTACTCTACAACAACACCCAAAGCATTGCCGTGTACGATTACGGCAAGACCGGCGGCATCTTTTGCGATCACTACATGGTGGTGACCAACACGGCTCTGTACGGGAATACGGCGCCTGTCGGGATTCGCCAATTTTACGCCGTCAATACCACCCAGCAGACCGAAACGGAGATCGCTTCGTTGCAGTTGTTCCATTCGGCTGTCTGGGACCAGAAAAGTTCCATTTTCGGGATGGGAACGGTGCAATCGGTGATCGATCTGGCGACCGGCAACAACCAGGATCCGTACCGTTCTGCCGGTTTTAAGCGGGATCCAAACGAGTACGGCATCCTTGAAGGGTACCTCGATCCGGCGGCTTACCTGACTGCAACGGATTGGGACAAAGAGGAGTACTCCGCCTTTATCCGGGCGGGGGCGACCGAGGTGGAGGCACCCAGGATAGCCTCCGGTTCGACCGGGCAGGTAAACATTCCGTTATTGACCATTGACGGGAAGAGCATCTCCGGTTCAGCAGTGTCTACCCGTCCGGGCATCGGGCCCTATTATACGGAAGGTTTTACCATAAATCCTGTGACTTTGGCAGGCATACGATACGTTTTTGTGGACAATACATCCCCTACGCCGGGAAACGGCAGTTCCTGGGACAGTCCGCTGCGCTTTATCGGTCCGGCCTTAAAGGCTTTGGCGGATGCGGGAGGGGGAACCGTCTGCATCAAGCAGGGGGTTTACTATCCGGTGCGCTCCAACGTGGGGGGCGGCCCGCGGGCTTATTCGTTGGAGATGCGGAACGGGGTAGCCGTGCAGGGGGGGTATGCTCCCGAATTGACCGGAACCGATCGGTCGCTTCGAAATCCGGTGCAATACCGGACGGTCATCAGCGGGGATGTCGGCATCAAGGGGGATCTCTCGGACAACCTGTATCATTTGGTGTTTTTTAACGGGATCACTGATGCTGTATTGGATGGGGTGAACCTGATGTACGCCAATTCGGAGGGGAGTACGCAGCCCGGTGGGGCGGTGTGGCTGTCCGGCGGAAGTCGTAACCGGATCCAGAATTGTATCATTGAAAATAACCGGTCGGTTACGGGCGCGGCAGTCTATGCTTCTCACACATCCTATTGGAATGCAGAATCAACGATGTGGAATAGTGTTATTAACAACAATGAATCTACCGGTGGCTATGCGGTTGACGTTGCTTGTATGGAACTTGTGAATGTAACGATTGTTATGAACACAGGAAACGGTATCCGGGTGGATAGGAGTCCGGGTTTGTTTCGCAGCGTGGTGTGGGGAAATAGCGGAACGCAATGTACGGGTGCGGCAAGCATCTGTGCTATACAGGGGGGAGTAACAAACGATCAAGCCGGGGATATCGGACTGACAACCGTGGTAAATGACGAAACGGCGGCGCAATATTTTGTCAATCCGACCTTTGCACCGGGTATTGTGACGCAGGGATACGGAACGTTGGACGGAGAAATAGCGATTTTCCGGCCGCAATGCACCGCTCCTTTTCTAGCCCGGTCAGCCCATAATCCGACGGACTATCCGGTGGTGGACATTGTAGGGATCAACCGAACCGATGGGGGAATGGGCAAAACAGACTGTGGAGCCTACCAGAGTGTCTGCGGCAGCGGAGAAAGTTCCGGACGGATTTGGTATGTGAAGGTAGATGGAAATGGGAGCGGGGCTACTTGGGATGCTCCCATCAGTTTTGCTGCGTTGATGCAAAACAGTATTCCTCCGGTAGGAGACCAGATTTGGGTGGCGGCCGGTACACATACTTTGTGGGGAGGGACTTTTGAGATGTTCAGAGGGGTGAAGGTGTACGGAGGATTTCCGGCCAATGCCACGTCGGGAGTTGGTATGGAGAGCCGTGATCCGCAAACCAACCGGACTGTATTGAGCCGGCCGACTTGGATAGCCGAAAGAGTACTCAGGCAGGTAACAGCCTATTCATCGGGTGAAGAGGCTGTTTGGGATGGTTTTGTGATTCAGGGAGGCGATAGGGGAGGCGTGAGCTTGAAAAGTGGCGGGCGCCTGGTTCAGTGTGAAATTAGCGGAAATAGCATAAATACTGCTTCCGGCACCGGCTATGTGGAGACCAACTCCGGTGCGGGGGTTTACAACGACGGAGGCGTTTTGGAGAATTGTCTGATCACGAACAATACCCTGAACGTTGGAAGCGGGCGGGGAGGCGGCGTATATATGACCTCCGGTACGTTATACAACTGCCTGATCGCAGGAAACACCGCCACCGGCCGGGAGGGGAGCGCTGTGGCAGTGGGGAACGGAACCAACACCGCCGCAGCCGCCACGGCGGAGCTTTTTAATGTGACCATTGCCAACAACACGGGGACGAGCGATATTTATGTGCAACAGGGTTTTGCCCTCCGTTTTTATAACGGCATTGCCATGCGCGGGCTGGCTACGCCTGCGCAGCCGGTGATCACTACGCCGGGGGCTACAGATCCCACCATCGGCTTTGTACCGACCTACAGTTGTATTTACGGCCGGACGGTGAATGGTGTCGGAAATATCACCGCCAACCCGCAATTGGCCGGCGGGGGCAGTTATCAATTAACGGCCGCTTCGCCGTGTATCAATGCGGGGGGCCTCTACCCGTTCGGACAGTACCTGCCGTCCACGGATTTGGCCGGAGGTTCGCGTATCAATAATTGCGCCATGGACATGGGCGCTTACGAATACGGGAGCGGTGGCGGCAATACGTTGTTGCCCGCCGTCATCGGTGATACGGCCCGCCTTTATGTCACCTATTACGGCAGCGGGCAGAGCAACGGTTCTTCGTGGGAAAACGCCCTGTGCGCCGACCTGTTCCAGTTGGCCATCAATTACCTGTCCGCTTCTTCTGCCCAACCTGTCAGGCAGGTGTGGGTGGGGACGGGAATGAATTATCCGGCGACAGAGGCAGTCTTTTACCCGACGGAGAAGGCCAGCCCCGAGCTATCCGATCGCTTTAAAACCTTTACGATACGACCGGGGGTGGATGTGCTTGGCCACTTTAAGGGCGACGAGCAATACGCCCGTGAGCGGGTGTTGGGAATGAACCGCCGCGGTATTACGGTGCTGGACGGGAATATTGACGGAACGCCCGCCAACCGGGACGATGTCTACCGGGTCGTGACTTTTGCTCCGGGCGTCGCCGGTCAACCGGCGACGTTGGAGAATTTTGCTATCCGGAACGGAAACGCCAACCACCCGCTGGCAGACTCCCTGCGGATGGGAGGAGGGGTGTTTGTGCGCCCGGGCGGAATGGTGAGCAATTGCTACATTTATGCCTGTAATGCAGCCGTGGATGGCGGCGGTGTATACCTTTCCGGAAGCGGGATGGACGATTCCGGCTTCCCGAATTCTGTTTTGCAACCGCCTGTGGTGGCGCGTCTGAACAGTTCGGTGGTGGAGGGGTGCCAGGCGGCCTCCGGCGGCGGCGTGTATGCCGGGCCGTATGCTATGGTGACCGGAAGTACCGTTGTGCGGAACAAAGCCGCTTTGGGAGGCGGGCTTTTCTTTTCGTACCCGCCCGCCCTGATCCACGGCACGGTGTTGTGGCGAAACGAAGCGCCGGTTCGCCGGAACATCGCCGGGGGGACAGAAACCCCGTACGAACATGCGTTGACCAGTGTGTTGGATTTTCCCTATTACCCCGTGAATTATTCGGCGGTAGAGGGGGAACAGTTGTTGGGCAGGAACAATCTCCTGCTCTCCTCGGATAACGAGGCGGCGACCGCTGCGCCCGGTTTTCAGGATCCGGAAGGGGCTACCCTGATGAACATGGGATGGGAGCCGGACAGCACTTCGTCGCTGATCGACGCCGGGCTTACAAGCGAAGGGAGCAAATTCTCCTCTTCCGAACAGATCCTGAATTGGTACCGGCTCAGCCCGTGGGACATCGGAGGGGGGGAACGGATCCGGAATACCTATGGCGAAACGATGATCATGGACATTGGCGCTTACGAAACACAGGAACGGGTGGAATTGGATCCGGACGCTAACTCACGCCTCTATGTGACCCGTGTGGGGCGGGGGCGGAAGGACGGTTCTTCCTGGGCGAACGCTACGCCGGATTTGCAGTCCGCCCTGAACTACTTCCGGGATCATGCGCAGTATGGGCAGGTTTGGGTGCAGGGAGGCAATACATATATCCCCTTCCAGCAAATCAACGGAACAACGGTGGACGAGCGGGAAGTTTCGTTTGTGTTGAATCCATATGTGAGCCTGTACGGCGGTTTTAAAGGCGATCCTTATACCGACGAGGAGTTGGAATTGCTGTCGGAAACCGCATTGGATCAGCGGTTGCTTTACGACTACAACGACAACGGAGTAAAGGAAAAATACGAATTTCAATATGTAACTACTTTGGATGGGGCGATCAATCCCGACGACCAGTTGACGAACAGTTACCACGTGCTGTATTACGCTCCGGAAACTCTTCCGGCCAATGAGATTGTGCTGAACGGAGTGACCGTAAAGAACGGACAGGCGCGGAGCGTGAAACAGCCCGATGTGGAGCGGAAACGGCACGGCGCCGGTTTGTATGCTACTGCGCCGGTGCGGGTGGAGGCGTGCGTCTTTACATACAATGAGGCGGAAGGCGACGGCGGGGCGATTTGCCTGCGGGGCGGAGGGAGTATTTTCCGTTCCAGTATTGAGCGGAATTGGTGTGAACTCGGCGATGGCGGCGGTATTTACGTGGCCGGAGGTAAAGTGATCGAATGCAATGTATTCAACAACACGGCGGTAGACGGTAACGGCGGAGGTATTGCCGCCCAAAACAGCGAATTGCTGAATGTGGTAGTGGTGCAGAATGAATCCGCAGAGGGCGGCGGTTTGTCTATAGAGGGCGGCGAGGTATACAATACGGTGGTGTGGAGCAACCGGGCGACCAATCCCGGCGGAGCAGAGGTGGACGCTTACGGCGGAACTATTCTGTACAGCGCTTTGCCGGAAGGGATCAACGGCGTGAAGGGGAGCGCCAGCGGCCTGACCGATGCATCGATCGTTTGGTTGCCGGCGGAGAACAGCGTATCCGGAGGCCCCCGTTTTATCCGTCCCATCAGTTATCCGGGTATTGGGGGGTACGCCTGGACTTCCAGTTGGAAAACCGGGCCGGGCTCCTCGTTGACAGACCGGGGGAACAATACGAAATGGACAGATGCATTCCCGACCGGGGAGGGTTTTGAAATTAAAAACCCGGCGGGAATGTGGGTGACCGTACCCCGGATAGAGGGGGGAAGCATTGACATCGGTACCTACGAACGGATTCCGGTTACCATCAATCCGGTGTGTGATACGCTTTATGTGCGCACGTGGGAAAACCCCAACGAAGATTGCGACGGTTCTACCTGGGACAAGGCCACCACCGATCTGGAAGGAGCTATCCGGGCGCTTTCGGCTCCCGGCCGTACCGGAAAGCGGGAAATCTGGATTGCGCAGGGAGAGTATGCGCCCGTGCAGAAGCGGGACGCCGGCGACCCGGCCTCCCGTTCGTTTCTCTTCCCCGGAAACGGCGTAGCTGTTTTCGGCGGCTTTCCGGACGATGGAATGGGCGGATTACGGCCGGGCAAGGAACACCGGAACCCCATTCAGTATGAAACGGTGTTGAACGGGAAGGAGGCCGGTTCCGACCACGTTGTCTACGTACCGGCAAACAGCGATCCGGGCGATTTGCGGATAGACGGGGTGATGATCCGGGGGGGGAAGATTTCCGGGATTTACGCCGGAGCCTCTGCCGGAGAGTTGGTGGTGAACCGCTGCCTCTTTACGGCGAACGGATCTGTCGGAGGCCAGGTTCAGGACAGCAGCGCGGCGCTTTTTGCCCGCCGGCCGGTGAGGAGTTACAATTGCCTCTTTTACGCAAACAACGGCGCAGCTCTGAATGCGGGAACGGGGAGTGTTGTAAACAATACGATCGTAAGCAACAAAGGGGGAGGGCTCCGGTTGCGGGACGCTTCTCCGAGTACGGTGATGAATACGGTATTGTGGGGGAACGGCCTCTTTCAGCAACAGGTATCGGCGCAAACCGCCATGACCTATTGCGCTACGATGGGCCCTGCGGTGACGGGCGCCGGCAATATCGTACTGCCGGCGGAGAACTACGCGGATCCCGGGGTGCGTTTCCGCAACGATGCGGATCCTACCGGCCTCGGATACCTGCCGGGGTGCGCCTCTCTCCTGATCGACCAGGGAAACAATGCCGCCACTACCGGTATGTTGCCGGATGCGGCTTACGACCTGGTAAACAAGGCCCGGATTTTTAACGGACGAATTGATATCGGTGTTTTCGAGTCGGAGTTATCGGGAACGCCGGGCCCTGCTCCGGTGATTACATGGGTTTCCCCCGCTACGAATCCGGCCGTGTGCCAGAACACGGTGGTGGAGTTGCAGGTAGGAGAAGAGCCGGGTTCCGACGTGTTCTGGTTCCGGGACGGCTCCATTGTCGGAACGGCTCCGAATTTTAAGGCCTACGCATCGGAGGTGGGAGTTACCACTTATTCCGTGGTGTATGAAAACCGTTCCTCCGGTTGCCGGAGCAATGTGGCTTCGCAGGAGGTGCATGTGGAACCGGCTTCGGGTGTGACGGATCTGGCAGGACCGGCGCTGTACTGCACGGGTACGGGGGCTGTACCGTTGAAACTGACTTTTACGCCTGTTTCTTTGCCGGGGTATACGTATGAGTTGTTTCAGGACGGCGTGTCCATACAGACGGGTATTACCACCGGCGAAATAGAGTTGTCCGGCGTGTCCGAGGGGGAGCATATATACCACCTGAACAGCCGGAAGGCAGGGGCTGTGTGCAGCGGCGGACAGTCCAACTACGTGCAGGTGCGGGTGGAAAGTTTGGATGTACAGGATCCGGATGCTTTGACGTTGCTGGGGGGAGAAAAGGACCAGGGTGTTTGTACGGGGGACGAACTGGAGCCTATCCGGTTTCAGTACGCGCCGGGCATGACGGTGTTGAATCCGGCTCTTCCGGCCGGGATTACCTTTACCCGGGATCCGGGCGGACAGCGCATTGTGATCATCGAAGGGGCTCCCAGACGGGATTTTACCTATACGGTGCGTACCCGGGGAAATGAATGTTCGTCGGCCAGCGTGACGGGAACGATTTCGCTCCTTCCGCTTCCGGCGTTTAAGTTGGGACAATAGAAGACGATACAGCATATATGAAAAACCAAATCAATAATCAACTAAACAGACAATTATGAGAAGTTTAAACAAATGTACCGATCCCGGCGCGGTAAATGAAGCCGGGAAGGTACGCAGGTGGGCAGGGATCCTGCTCGGAATCCTCCTCTTTGCAGGAGTGCAACAGGTGTCGGCGCAAGGCGGCACATACCAGATCGTAGTGGCCGATCCGGGCGCAAACACGCTTCAGGTGGAGTTGCCTTATCATGACGCTTCGGGGGTAATAGAGTATGCCCTGAAGATAACGGATGCGTCTGACTTGGTGTTTGCCAATAGTACGAAATCTTTTCCGAAGACAGCATTCCCTGGTGACGGGAACGACAAAATTACCATCGATGTGCAGAAATTGGGAGGCGGAAACCTGACAGCGGGTGTATATGAGTTGGAAATTGCCGGGTATTCGGATCACGATTGCGAATACACGTTGCCTTTTCAGATCGTCATTATGGAGAAACCGGTACTGAACCTGACAACGGCCCCAACGGTATTTTGTTATGGCGCTGCTCTCAGCAATCTGACGGGGACGATTACCAATGCCGGGCAATTTACCGCCGCTAATCTTGCGCTGCAATACTCCTGGACCCGGACAACGGACAACGCTTCCGCCGGCGGTGCTACATCCAAGGGGAACACAGCCTACCCTTCGGGTGGGATCGACGAAGCATTGGACATGACCAATACGGGGACAACGCTGGTAACGGAAACCTACACGGTAACACCGTATGTGGTGTATACCTTGAATCAGACAGGAACAGTTACCGTTTCCGGGGCGCCGCAAACGGTGAGCATTACCATTGCTCCGCAATTGACATTGACGCTGACTCCTTCGGTTGATCCTATTTGCAGTGGAGGCACTGACGCTATTACGATAGCTACTACTGTTACGGACGGAACCAAAGTCTACAAATGGAAGAAGAAAGATGCAGGTGATGGTACGTATGGTGACGTAACCGGAACCTCCTTTGCACCGGCTCCCGCAAATACGACGAATGATCAGGTTACCGAGAGTTACACCGTGCAGTATACCTATACGAACGGTGCAGCAACCTGTACGGTAACGGGAGATGTTGACCTGGATGTACGGCCGGTACCGACGGCTGCGTTGGCGAGCGTAACCGGCGTTATTTGTAACAATACGGTTGGCGAGATCGAAATCAATACAACGGTAACCGGCATCAAGTTTGGTTGGACGGTTGGAGCAAGCAATGCTGTAAATAATGAAATAAACAGCTTATCGCCTCTGGCGTTAACGGGCAATAAATTAGTCCTGAGTGTGAATCCCGGAACCGAGTTTACATTGACTGATGCCAATGTGGCGGCAGAATTGGTCTATACGGTAACCCCGTATGTGGAAACTTGTTCGGGCGACCCGATGACCTATACATTGTCCATTAATCCGACCCCGGTTATTCAGTTGGATGTTACAGAGGCAGAGATATGCAATGTAACAACCGCTTCCGTAAACATCAAGACAATCACAACTGCGTTGTCGGGGCAACCGGTAACGTACACCATTACGGATGCGCTTACTGATTTGACCTCCGCAGGGATAGTGCCAAGTGATGTAACAGCAACACAGGCCGGTACCGATTGGACTACGCCCACATTGACCAATACAAGTGCAACCAAAGACTATGCAACGGCTGTTTATACTGTTGCACCGGCCATCGGAGCTTGCACGGGAGTTGCCAAAACCTTTACCGTAAAGGTTGTTCCGACGCTGGATGTGACCGTAACAGAAGGATACACTTTCGAGCTTTGTAGCATGAATCCGATAGCTGCACTGACCATAGTCAGCGGTAATGCGAGCGATGTACAGAATAGCGGAAAATTTCAGTTGAATTGGTCTCTTCCTTTTGATGACAGTAAATTGGCTGTTTCGGTAAACGGTTCTTCATCCAGCGATCCGGCAAGCGGATCTGGAAATTTAAGCAATATCATCTTGACCAATAAAACAGAGAATCCGGGAGAAGCTGTTTCGGCTACGTTGACAGCTACGGCTTCCTACATCACTTCTGCAGGAGCGGATTGTACGGATGCTACGAAAACTGTTGCGTTGACCGTGAATCCCAAACCGACCTTTAAGTTGGGAGTTGCTCCTTAAATACAGCAAAAACGTATACAGGTATAGATGATTAAAAACATACATATCCTTCCGGTACGGTGGATGGTCAGCGGCAAAAAAACGCCGCTGGCCATACTGCTGTATTGCCTGCTGTTTTTTGCAGCAGCGGAAGGGGTGTGTATGGAGCCGTATACGGTGCGGGTGGCGGCGGGAAGCGAATCGTTCGACGTCCCTTTTTCCGGCTTGACGGCCGGTACCCGCTTTACCTTGCAATCGCAGGATCCCCGGTGGAGATGGAACAGTTCCGGGGAGTATAGCGGACATTTCACTTTTTCCGCATCGGGGAAGCTGGAGGATATCCCGTTGCCGCAGGGAATTGCTCCCGGCGTTTATGCATTCGATGTGCTGGTGGGTTTCGAAGGGGGAGGAATAATTTGTTGGTCTGATCCGCTTTTGTTGCAGGTAGAGGTGTTCCGGAACGGCGATACGGAGCGGCGTGCGTTGTGCAGCGGGGAGACGCTGAATTACGAGCCGGCAGGGCTTGCTTCCGGGAAAACTTACCGCTGGGAGCGCGCAAGCGTGGTGCCCGGCATTGTTTTTGAGCCCGGCAGCCCGGCTTCCGGAACGGGAGGGATCCGGGAAAAACTGGTCAACAATACGCATGAAACCATAGAGGTGCGGTACAGTTATCTGGAGGAAACCGGTACAGGAACGGAAGGGTATGAGTTGGTAGTGTCTGTTAAGCCCAACTTCCTGTTTACGGTAGAGAACAGAAAACCCGTATTGTGTTCGGGAGAAATGACCGATATTGTGCTTTTACCCGAAGAGGTTGATTTTACGTGGAGCGTATCCGGGACGGGGGTCAACGGCATGGAGGGCGGCACCGGGCAAACCATCCGGCAGGCGCTTTGGTTTGACGGAATGCCGGCGACGGTGGAGTACCGCATCGTTCCGGAAGGAGACGCTGCGGAATGTGTGACCGAACAACAGACCGTTGTCACCGTGAAGGAGTTGCCGGAAATTGCTTTGAACGGATGGCAGTCCAATACGGTGGTGCCGTTGGGAAGACCGATCGGGATCGAAGCGTGGCCGGCCGAATATAAAAACTACTCCTTTATTTTTAACGGACAGAAAAAAGAACAGCAGGATCCGGTGTTGCTGGTGTATGACTGGATAGTCGGCGGGGAGAACCACGTATCGGTGACGGTTGTTGCCGGCAACGGATGCGAAAACAGCGCTTCGACAACCCTCGACGGCCCGCAGATGGGATTGTTGAACGCCTTTACACCCAACGGGGACGGGATCAACGACCGGCTGTACGAAGGGTTTGACCTGGAAGTTTTCAATCCCAACGGGAGCTTGATGTACCGGGGAAGGGACGGATGGGACGGAACGTACCGGGGAACATTGGTGCCGACCGGTACCTATCTGTACATCATCGGCTACAACACGCCGGAGGGAGAACGGATAGTGAAAAGATTCCACGTTTTTGTGGAGACCAATAATTGATAATAAGCTATTTTGTATATGAAGTTTTGGTGGTGTGTCTGGTGGGTTTTGATCCCTTGCGCGGTCAGCGGGCTGAATGCCAAAAAGGCAGATAAATGGTTTGGACAGGGCGCTTATTACAGGGCGCTCGAAGAGTACCGCAGCCTGTTGGCCGACAATCCGGACGACCTGGAGAACGGCCGGATCTTTTACCGGGTGGGGGTGTGCCATTTGCGGATGGGAAACTACCGGGGAGCGCAGGAGTGGTTAGAGAGAGCGGTGGTTGCGGATGTGGAGGAGGACGAGGTGTATAACCGGCTGGGAGAGGCGTATCTTTATTTGGGCGAGTATGTGAAAGCCAAAGAGGCGTTCCGGAAATACCAGCGGCTGAACCCTGACGATGAACGCTTGGAGAACCGGATGGCTTCCTGCGATTTTGCCCTGAAAGCCCCCAAAGTAAATCCCGATTTGTTGATAGAGCCGTTCCCGTACCTGAATACTTCCGGGAGCGAATACGGCATCCTGTTCATACATGGCGGTATTCTCTATTCATCTACCGGGGAGGGGGCGCCGGAGCGGCGGCAGGATCGTTCCCCGCGTACCGGTTTGGGCTATTCGAAACCCTATCTCTCGTTTTTACAGGATGGCGAGTACCAGCCGGGGGTTTTGCTGAAGGGGATCTCCCGAAAACATGCCGAAGAGGGAAGTTTTGCTTACGACGCCGGCAGCGAGCAGCTTTTTTGCACCCGCTGTGAAGACAATACGGTAAATTGCGAAATTATCAAGGCCCGGTTAAAGGGATTCCGTTTTGAGGAGACCGGGGTCCTGAAGATCAAAAAAGGGAATTTTAATCTGGCGCATCCCTTTGTGGTGTCCCACGGCGGTCGCATTTACTTCTCTTCCACCATGGAGGGGGGGTACGGCGGCGCGGATCTCTGGTACATAGACCGGAGCCCCGACGGGCGTTGGGGCGATCCGGAGAATCTGGGGCCGGAAGTGAATACGCCCGGAAACGAGGTGTTTCCGTATATCTGGGAGGGCACGCTCTTTTTTGCTTCGGACGGACACGTTGGTTACGGGGGCTTGGACCTGTTCCGGGCGGATGCGGACGGAGAGTTGTGGAAAAGAGCGCAGAACCTGGGGCCGGGGATGAATACGTCGTATGATGATTTTAACCTGATCATGCATCAGGACGGGAGAGGCGGGCTGTTTGTCAGCAACCGGAATCCCGAACGGAACGATGATATTTTCCGGTTTGAGATCCGCGCGTTCGTGATCGCGATGCGGGGAACGGTTCTGGATCAGGAAACCGGGCAGCCGTTGGAGCGGGCTTCGGTGGAGCTCTCTTTGGACGGAGCGGCGCAAACGCTGGCGGTGGATGCCGCCGGCAGGTTTTCCGTGAACCTGACGCACGGGGTGACCTACCGTTTGACGGTGACGGCGCCCGGCTACCGGCCGCTGACGGAGGAGGTCAAGGCGGAGAATTTCCGGGAGCGGCCGTTTGACCGGGAGTATAACCGGTTGGAGCGTTCTTATTTTATGGAATCTTCCGGGGAGCAGCAGCCGGATCCGGTGGCGTCCGTGCAGCCGGAAGAACCGAAGATCCCGGTGGTGACGGAGCGGGAGAGATGGGAGGTGCTGACCCCTCCGGAAGAACGGTTGAAGGGCCGGGATCCCGCGCAGGCGGAGGGATCGACCGGATTAAAGCAGGTGTTGAATCCGGCCGGCTTGCCGTACGAGATCGTGATCAAAGAAGGAGAGTTGACGGGGAAAACCGCCGAGAGAGGATGGTGGGTGCAGGTGGCCATGTTGCGGGAGTCGGAATCGCTCCCTGCGGAGTGGATTATCCGCCTGTCGGAATTGACGGGGAAACAGGTGGTCGGGTATCGCGGAGCGGATCGCGGGAAGCGGTTTTATCTGGGAGTGTATGCGGAGGAACAGGAGGCGCGGCGGATCGTTGCGCTGTTGAAAGAGAACGGTTTTGATTGTTTTGTCAAACGGGTAACGGAATGATATGAGGGGACCGGCGGGTTTAGGTATTGGCTTGTGGCTGCTGTTTTTTGCGCTCCGTTCGGAGGCGCAAAGCGATGTGCAGCTCAGCCAGCACATGTTTAACCGGCAAGTCTACAATCCGGCTGTTACGGGCGCTTCCCAGTATGTGAACATTACCGCCAATATCCGGGACCAATGGATCGGTTGGGAGGGAGCTCCGAAAGCCCGGATCCTGAGCGTCCACAATTTTTTTGAGTCCATCCGTTCGGGCGCCGGAGCGACGATTGTGCACAACGAGTTGGGATTGGAGGAACAGTTGAACGTAAAACTCCTGTATGCATACCATGTCCGGCTTTCCGAAAACAGTTACCTTTCGATGGGATTGGGAGGCGGCGTGCTTTTCCGTTATTTCGACCGGGGAGGGGTGTTGACGGAAAATCCGGATGATCCGGATTTTATCCTGGCGGATTTAGACAGGAAGACGCTGGCCGATTTTGATTTCGGGCTGGAATTTAATACCCTTCGCTTTACGGCGGGAGCTTCTGTTACTCACCTGACGCACTCCGCACAGGAGAAAGAGACTTTTTTTTCCGGCCGTCATTTTTACGGATTTGCCCGCTACCAGATCCAGACGGGGTATAATTGGCAGGTGGAACCGGCTTTTTATATGCAGCGTGTGAAGAACCTGACTCATCTGGAACTGAGTTGTCTGGCTTATTACCGGGACCGGTACTGGTTTGGGATCGCTTACCGTTTTAATGCGGGGCGGGAGAGTGAATCGGTGGTGCCGATGGCAGGGGTCGAGGTGGCGGATTTCCTGCGGATCGGCTATTCGTATGACATACACGTCGGCGGCTTGCGGAAATACGGTCACTCTACCCACGAACTGTTCGTCGGCCTCCGCATCGCCAAAGATCCTGCCCGCGGCGGTCAATACCGCACCCCCCGCTTTTTTGAGTAGTTTTTTCCGACGAACAGACTGTTGTGTTCAAACCAGTGAATGGCTTCCCGGATAGCGGGTTCGACCGGCGTCGGCTGCCATTCGAGTTCCGCAGCCGCTTTGTGCGAGGCGTAAAAACGGTGTGTGCAGAGGAGGCGCATCCGGTGCAGTGTAAACGAGTTCGCTATCCCGAAAAAACGGATGACATCTCCCAGCATACCGATGCCTACCAGCAATGGACGGGGTATTTGCACGTACCGGGGGATATTTCCGGTTGTGTGGGAGAGTTTTTCAAAGAGTTCCCGGTACGATAGGTTCTCTCCGCACAGGAGATAGGATTCGCCGTTTTTTCCTTTTTGCAGCGCTTTGACGACGCCGCCGGCTGCGTCGGTTGCCGGAATGAAGTTTTTCCCGCCCGGCGGATGAAAGATCCATTTTTTCCGGTATCCCCGGAGCAGGATCCGCCCCGAAGCAGGCTCCTGGTCGTAAGGACCCAACATACAGGCCGGATTGACAACAACAACTTCGATTTTTTTCCGGTAGTGCAATACCAGATCCTGTGCTTCCTGTTTGCTTTTGGCGTAGTGGGAGGCGGAAAATGGTTTGCCGGGCGTCCGGCTTTCGTCTCCCGGTTTTTCGCGGGAGCCGAAACCAAAGCAACAGGTTGCGCCGACATAGACAAACCGTTTGATCCGGTACCGGATGGACTGTTGTACCAACAAGTGTGCGGAACGAACATGTTCAGCGTAATAATCGGCGTATCGAAGCAGGTTCCGGGAAGTTCCGGGAGAGATGTGTATGACCTGGTCACACCCTTTCAGGTGCCGGGAGAAACTGTGCGGGTCGTGTATGTTTCCTTTTACCAATTCCAAGCGGCATTGGGGTTTTAGCCGGAATTTATGCGGATGCCGGGTCATCCCCCGGACGCGATACCGGCATTCCAGTAAACAACGAATGACATGGGTCCCCAACAGGCTGTCGGCCCCGGTTACCAAAACGGTTTTCTGCTCCATATATAATAGGCCCTCTTTTTGTACGGAAAGGCTTTGTGTGTACGGAAAATCCGGCCGGTTCGTTTCGGGAATCGACTGATTTTGAGTAATTTTAAGTTATTATTGTGAAAAACAGAAACAAGAGCTGCGCTTAAATGATTTCGAGGAGAGATTTAAACAGATTCTCAAACTTTTTTTTTATTTTATCGTATGAATAACATATTGCGTTATTGCAATGGATATATACAAACTAAAACCAATTCATTATGGGAATTTTATGGTCTATTCTTATCGGTATCGCAGCGGGAGCTATTGCCGGCTGGATTATGAAGGGCAGCGGATATGGGATCCTTGTTAACCTGCTCGTCGGCCTGGTTGGCGGCGTTCTGGGCGGCTGGATCTACGGATTGCTGGGATTCAGTACGCACAGCATTCTGGGAATGCTCCTGATGGCTGTTGTCGGAGCGGTTGTACTTCTCTGGATTTTATCGCTGATTAAGAAGAAGTAGTTCCTGCCTGCTTTGTTCTGCAAGAGCAGGGAACAGAGGCGGCGCTTCTTTTGCGTCGCCTCTTTCCGGCTGTGTTCGGATTTTAATGAAGGTACGATGGCTGTTAAAGAGGCGTATTGGAAATATTCGTTGCTGTTCATTATTCTGGTACTGGGATGTGTGATCTTTCACGAATTGCGTCCTTTTTTAGGGGGGATATTGGGCGCTATGACGGTCTATGTTCTGGTGAGGGGACAGATGTCTTACCTGACGGAGTATAAGAAGATGAAGCCTAATCTGGCGGCGAGCCTGCTGTTGATGGAAACGATCCTTTGTTTTCTGATCCCGCTCTATTTGGTGATCTGGTTGCTGTTGAATAAGATAGAGCAGATAAATCTGGAACCACATTCTGTTGTACAGCCGATCGATCATGTTTTCGATTACATTCACCGAAAAACCGGGTATGATATGCTGAGCGCCGATAACCTGAATGCGATGATCTCCTTTATACCGCAAGTCGGACAGTATATCATGAACGGATTGGTCAATTTTGTGATCAGTGTGTTCGTTTTGCTTTTTGTTCTTTTTTTTATGTTGACAGGGGGGTATAGAATGGAAAATTACGTGATTTCCCTGTTGCCTTTCAGCCGCCGGAATAAGCAAAGTCTCCTGCACGAATTTTATATGGTGGTCAAAGCCAATGCTATCGGGGTTCCTTTGTTGGCGTTGATACAGGGGCTGGTGGCGATGGCCGGATATTACCTGTTCGGAGCGCCTTCTCCGGTTTTGCTGGGATTTTTATCTGCTTTTGCTTCTATTATTCCGATTATCGGGGTGGGATTGGTTTGGATCCCGCTGGCGTTGTACCTTGGTATTTCCGGAAGTTGGGGGAATGCGATCGGCTTAGCGGTGTATGCGTTAGTGTTGATTTCCAATTCCGATAACCTGATCCGCTTTATGCTCCAGAAAAAATTGGCGGATACTCACCCGCTTATTACTATTTTCGGAGTTTTTATCGGACTTTCTTTGTTTGGGTTTATGGGGGTTATTTTCGGTCCCCTGATCTTGTCGATCTTTGTGTTGTGCGTTCAAATTTTTAAGAAGGAGTATTTGGATACAGAGTAGTGTGTAAGCCTGAAAACAAAAAGAGAACCGGCTTTTCCGATTCTCTTGGTAGCGGGAGCCAGATTCGAACCGACGACCTTTGGGTTATGAGCCCAACGAGCTACCACTGCTCCATCCCGCACTCTCATTTCAAACAAATCTGTTTGACGATGCAAATATACCACCTTTTCGGTATGATTCCAAATAAATCCGGTAGAATTCATTATTTTTGCGAAGATAAAGCGAATCCCGTATGGTCTAAGGGAAAAATGCACTGTATGAAATCGAGTTTATCCATTCTTCTTTTACTTTGTGTTACAGGCCTTTTCGGACAGAAGGTCTACGAAACGATCGTCCCGTTCGAACAGGAGGAGTATTGGTGGGGAGGAGTGGTCGCTCACGGCTCCCGAATGCCTTATCTGCAGCCGGAAAAAGAGTTCGACCTGGCCTTCCGGAACGACAATAACCAGATCGTCCCCCTCTTTCTTTCCAGCAAAGGCCGGTATATTTGGAGCAATACGCCTTTCCGGTTCGCACTCCGTGAAAAGGTGCTCGAACTGAACTCCATGGATGAACAGATAGCGGTCCGGCAAGCGGGATCGACCTTAAAAGAGGCCTACCTTGCCGCCTGTAAAAACTATTTTCCTCCGTCCGGTGTCCTGCCGCCCGAGCTGTTTTTCAGGATGCCGCAATACAACACCTGGATCGAACTGATGTACAACCAGAACCAGAAAGAGATCCTGGAATATGCACAGGCCATCCTGGCGAATGACCTGCCGGCCGGTGTGCTGATGATCGACGATAACTGGCAGAAATATTACGGGAATTTTGAATTCAAACCCGACAAGTTCCCCGATCCGCAGGGAATGGTGAAAGAACTCCACGACAAAGGATTTAAAGTGATGCTGTGGGTCTGTCCCTTCGTGAGCGCCGACAGCCCCGAATTCCGGGAACTGTCGGCCAAAGGTTATCTCCTTAAACGAAAAGGGAGCGACATACCGGCTGTGATCCATTGGTGGAACGGGCAAAGCGCCTGTTTCGATTTTACAAATCCCGAAGCCGTCCGTTACTATGTTTCGGCGCTCAGGAAAGTACAGGCGGATTACGGGATAGACGGTTTTAAGTTCGATGCCGGGGACAACTCTTTTTACCATCCCGCATACGTGGAGAGTTACCGGAAAGAGGCAATGTCCGTGGATCATACGTTGGCCTGGATGAAAATAGGGTTGGAATTTCCGTTCAACGAATACCGTGCCGGCTGGCGGATGGGGGGAGAGGCTTTGGTGCAGCGGTTGGGAGATAAAAATTATACGTATGCCGCATTGCAGTCGCTGATCCCCGAAATGATCGCCGCCGGATTATCGGGGTATGCCTATACCTGTCCCGACATGATCGGCGGCGGCCAGATAGCCTCTTTTGTGAACCTGGATGTGAAAGATTTCGATCAGGACCTGATCGTACGTTCGGCGCAGGTGCATGCCCTGATGCCGATGATGCAGTTTTCGGTAGCTCCGTGGCGTGTCTTAGACGCGGAACACCTGGCCATGGTACGGGAGGCGGCCTTGCTGCACCAAAAATTCGGAAGTTATATCATCGATTGCGCCCGAAACTCTTCCACCACGGGAGAACCCATTGTCCGGCATTTGGCATATATGTTCCCGGATGAAGGCTTTGAAACGTGTAAAGACCAGTTTATGCTGGGAGAGAGGTACCTGGTTGCACCGGTCGTGACAAAAGAGAACAAAAGAAGCATAAAACTTCCCGGGGGCAGGTGGAGGGACGACAAAGGTAAATTGTACCGTGGGGGGAAAACCATCTCTTTGGAAGTGCCGTTGGAGAGATTGGTTTATTTTGAGCAGGTTCGCTGAATTATTTCCCTGAATCAGTGCAAATGCTGTTGATTTTCGTGTATCTTTATCACACGATTTGCTTACAGGAGGATCGCTATCGGACAGTTGTTTGATCAGAAGTGGATTTTAATGAGGAGATTTATTTGGTTTTTATTCCTGTTTTCAGGAATTAGTGTGGGGGTTTCCGGCAGTAATTTGCGCATTACTTCCCAACCGGTTGTTGCCGGCATACAGGGCAATATGGTTTTGTTGGAGATGACGGTTTCCTGGGACAATTCCTGGTATAACCGCTACAATTTCGATGCGGTTTACCTGTTCGGTAAATACAAAGCCAACGACGAGAGCGCCTGGCAGCACATCGTTCCTTCTCCCTCCGGGCACCGTGCGGTGACGGAGGGGTACGTGATCATAGAGGCCGCAGCCGGACTGTTCGTTGCTCCGGACCGGGACGTTTCCGGCGGTTCCTCTGTGGCGACGTTGCGTTTTGGCTGGCAGTTGCCGGCCGACCGGATCGCCCGCCTGCAAAACGGAGAGTTCCTGATCCATTTTGAAGGGATCGAAATGGTGTATGTGCCGACCTCTCCCTTTTCCGCCGGCGATGCTGCTTCCCGGAATACTTTTTCTTCGGCTTCGCTGGGGATTCTTCCCGCCGCTTCCGACCTTATCGGCGCCAACAGCAGCTACGCCTATACCGCTTCCGGCGGAACTGCCGTGGCGGCGGCCGCCGACCGGAAAGACAACTCCCTGAACACCTCCAACAGTTGGTACGGAGCGGAAACCCCCTCCTGGTGGCAGGTTGATTTCAAAACGAAGAAAACGATCCGTTACTTCGGCGTCTCTTCGCTTTGGGGGACGGATGCCGTTCCCGGCGGGAACTGGAGTTTGCAGGGTTCTTCTCCGGATGCTCCCGCCTGGGTCACCCTGTGGGAAGGGGACGGCAGCGAGTGGAGCCGCAGCCGGATCTCCTGGCCGGTGCAGCATGCCATCCGGGTCGCTTCTCCCGGCGCTTACCAATACTACCGGATATACATACCTGCTGTTTCTCCCGAAAGAGCTCCGTTCTACAAGGATGTCCGCATCGCCAACGTTGCGATGACGGAAGAAGAACTCTATCCGGAAGAACCGGAAGGGGTGCTGATCGATAAGAACCACCTCTTGCCGGTTACCTATCCTTCCGGCTATCGCGGTTTTTTCACGATGAAATATGAGGTTACGCAGGAGCAGTACGTTTCTTTCCTGAACAAACAGAGCTATACGGCACAATACACCCGGACCATCGGCGGCACTCTGGACGGAGTCCGGGAGGGAGAATATCTGTTCGGAACGGACAGAACGGCTCCTTCTTTCCGGAACGGGATCGTTTTACAGTCCAAGCCCGGGGAGCAAAACCCGGCTTTTCAGTTTTCCTGCCGGCTGGCACCGGATGAATTGGCCGGTTCTGCGGACGGCGGGCATACGGTTGCCTGTAATTATTTGAGTATACGGGACTTGTTGGCTTATGCGGACTGGACGGGCCTTCGTCCGCTGAGCGAATTGGAATACGAGAAGGCCGGGCGGTCTCCCTGGCCTTTCTGGGGAGACGGGGAGTATGCGTGGGGAGAAGCAGCGGCTGAGGCGGGAAGCGGTTTGACGGCGGCGGGGACGGAAACGGAGCGTTTCAGTTCCGGGAATGTGAATGCGCTGAATGCTTTGGAGGGGCCTGTACGCTCCGGCTCTTTTTTCACAAGCGGCCTCTCTTTCGGCCGGAACGGCGTCAGTTTTTGGGGGGTGGAAGATCTGAGCGGCAACCTGGCCGAGATCTATTACAATACGGCGGCATTGGGGCTTCAACTGACCGCTTCCGTCCACGGTGACGGCAGTTTGGACGAGATCGGCGACGGCAATGTCGATGCGCAATTCTGGCCCCGGGAAGTTGCCGCTTTCGGAGTGCGGGGAGGCAGTTTCGATTCGGAGGAAACAGCGGATATTCGCCTGAGCGACCGCCACGGTATGGAGGGGTATTTTACGGATCCGAACGAGCGTCGGGCGGAGGTGGGTTTCCGGCTCGGATACAGCGGAGCGCAGGAGACGATTCCGGCGGAGATAGCGCTGGAGAACGGTTTGGTTTCGAAAGGAACGATCGTATACGATACGGTGTGTGCGAACAGCGCTTACACGCTGACAGGCGTCGTGTTCGGAAAAGAGGAGGAGCCGTGTGTCTATACATGGTATACCAGTACCGACAATGTCCATTGGGCCGGCTTGAAGCAAGAGGTCCGCAAGAATCTTATTTTAAGCGACCTGACGGAAAATATGCCGGAAAACAGCCGCCGGACGGTTTATTATAAACGGGTGGTTTCCTTCCCGGACGGATACGGGGAGAGCGGGACTGTAGGATTGGTGGTGGTCCGGGGAGGGGTTTCCCTTTCCCGACTGGCGGATTCCCTGATGCCTTGCATGGTTGCTCCGGGTTTTACGGTCACCACGCTTTTGCCGGCCCGTTTTGAGTGGACGTGTTTAGACAACGGCAGGACGCTTACCCCCACTTCTGTGACATCTGTTTCTACCCATTACGATTTACAAACCAATGACTTTAAGTCGGAGGAGGAGGATTTTCCCAGCGGGCGTTACACCATCCGGGTAAAGATGACCGTAGCCGAACGGTGCGAATTTTACAGGAATCTGGAGGTGTATGCTTTGCCCTATACTAAAAATCCGTTTGTGGCGGAGCAGGAATCTTTTACGTACACCGGGGATACCTGGCAGGTAACCAATTTGTGGGGAGGTCCGGATCAACAAACCTGGACGATTGTAAACAAGGAGAAAGGAACGCTGGCGATCGGGGCTACCGGGCGGATCTCCGGTTTGTCCGGGACGATGTGTTCGGAGGTGACGGTATCGGCTGTTTGCGCTGCCGCTCCGGACCGGATATATACAAAGGTCGTCAGTGAAAGGGCCAGAACGTACAGCTATGCCGGGGCCAGACAATCTCTCTACCTGTTACCGGGTTCCTACAAAATGGAGTGCTGGGGCGCTTCCGGCGGAGGTACCACCAGTCAGTCAACAGGGAGCCACGCCGGATTGGGGGGCTATGCGACGGGAATATTGGATCTGGCTGCGCAACGGAATTTTTTCCTGTACGTGGGAGGCGTCGGAAGCGGCACTACCGGTGGCTGGAACGGCGGTGGGAACGGTTATTCGGGAGGATATGGCGGTGGCGGTGCTACGGATATTCGTTTGACGGACGGAGCCTGGAATTTGGCAGGTTCACTCTATTCCCGGATCATGGTAGGCGGCGGTGGTGGCGGTGGGGATGATAATCTCAATGAAGTAGTGGGAACCGGACACGATGGTTCCGGCGGCGGCGGCGGCGGATTGACCGGGGGAGCCGCCCGCATCGACGGTGTTGTGCTCAACAGATCCTTTTACGTTGCATCGGCCACGAACGGCGGCGGATGCGGGATGGGAGGCACGCAGACCAACGGATATGCCTTCGGGCAGGGAGAGCATGTAACGTATGGTACCGATACGGGCGGTGCCGGCGGCGGATACCGGGGCGGTTATGTGAGCAATCACAACAACGGCGGCGGTGGCGGAGGTTCCGGCTTTGTGTCCGGCATGAGCGGGTGCAATGCCGTCAACACCTCCGGCGTTAATACCAATTCTGCCGCCCATTACAGCGGGCTGATTTTCCGGTCGGCTTCCATGTCCACTAACACCCGGGCCGGCCACGGCGCCATCACCATCACTGTGCAGTGATCCCCGCTTTGGACAAGCCCCATTTCAAAAAACAACAAATCCGTTTTTTCGGCGGCTTGTAGCGGAAAATCCGGTTGAAAATAACTATTTTCGTGCAAAACTTCTTAACTATGTCTGTAAATTACTCGGAAGATTCCATAAAAACATTAGACTGGCAGGAACACATCCGTCTGCGTCCCGGTATGTACATCGGAAAATTGGGAGACGGGTCGGCGGCGGACGATGGGATTTACATTTTGGTCAAAGAGGTGGTGGACAACTCCATAGACGAATTTGCCATGGGGTGCGGCACGGAAATCGTGATCACGGTGGAGGAGCGGAAGGTGACGGTGCGGGACTACGGGCGCGGGATCCCGCTCGGCAAATTGGTCGACGCCTCTTCCAAAATGAACACCGGGGCAAAATACGACTCGGAGGCTTTCAAAAAATCGGTCGGTTTGAACGGGGTCGGGATCAAAGCCGTCAATGCGCTTTCCGAACTTTTTGAAATCCAATCCTTCCGGGACGGCGAAACCAAATACGTCGCTTACAACCGGGCGAAGATCGTGGAAGAGCGGGCCGTCGAACCGACTGCGGAGCCCAACGGGACAAAAGTTACTTTCTTGGCCGACAAAGAGATCTTCGGGAACTATCACTACATCTCGGACTATCTGGAAGCGATGGTCAAGAACTACGTCTTCCTGAATACCGGCCTCACCGTCCTGTTCAACGGTCAAAAATACAACTCCAAACACGGCCTGTACGACCTGTTGATGGAGAACATGAACGGGGAGGGGCTCTATCCCATCATCCACCTGAAAGGGGACGACATCGAGATGGCCATGACCCACGGGCGCCAGTACGGAGAGGAATACTACTCCTTCGTGAACGGGCAGCACACCACCCAGGGAGGAACCCACTTGACTGCTTTCCGGGAGGCGATCGCCAAAACCATCCGGGATTTTTACAAGAAAGATTTCGACATGTCCGACATCCGCACCTCCGTCATCGGAGCTATCAGCATCAAGGTGCAGGAGCCGGTATTCGAGTCGCAGACCAAAACCAAATTAGGGTCGAAGGACATTGCTCCCAACGGCCCGACTGTGCGGAACTTTATCTCCGATTTCATCTCCAAAGAGTTGGACAACTACCTGCACCGGAATCCGGACACGGCGGAGTTGTTGTTGCGGAAGATCGTCGAAACGGAGAAAGAGCGCAAAGCCATGTCCGGGATCCAGAAAATCGCCCGGGAGCGGGCCAAACAGGTCAGCCTGCACAACCGCAAACTGCGCGACTGCCGGGTGCATTTCAACAGCAGCCACGAACACAAAACCGAATCCTCCATCTTTATTACCGAGGGGGATTCCGCCAGCGGTTCCATCACCAAATCCCGGAATGTCAATACGCAGGCCGTTTTCAGTTTGCGGGGAAAACCGCTTAATTCGTACGGATTGACCAAAAAGGTCGTGTACGAAAACGAAGAGTTCAACCTGTTGCAGGCTGCTTTAAATATTGAGAACGGATTGGAAGACCTCCGCTACAACAACGTCATTGTGGCCACCGATGCGGACGTGGACGGGATGCACATCCGGCTGTTGCTGCTGACCTTTTTCCTGCAATTTTTCCCCGACCTGGTGCGGGCGGGGCATGTATACATCCTGCAAACTCCGCTGTTCCGGGTGCGGAACAAAAAAGAGACCCGCTATTGCTACACTGAAACGGAACGGGAGAACGCCATCCGGAAACTGGGGCCCAAGCCGGAGATCACCCGCTTCAAGGGGTTGGGGGAGATCTCGCCGGACGAGTTCCAGCACTTCATCGGCAAAGACATGCGTCTGGAACCGGTCCGCTTGACCAAAGGGGACACCATCGAACAGGTGCTGGAGTACTACATGGGCAAGAACACGCCCGACCGGCAGGAGTTTATCATCGAAAATCTATACGTTGAAAAAGACGAAGTGAATTAAATCCAAACAGAGGGCATGACGGAAGAGAGATTAGACGGAGAACGTCCGGAAGCGGAAGAGGCGGAAGACGGGCGTATCCGTTCCATACAGCATTTATCGGGGATGTACCAGAAGTGGTTTCTGGATTACGCCTCCTACGTAATTTTAGAGCGGGCAGTGCCTTATGTGGACGACGGTTTGAAACCGGTTCAGCGCCGGATCCTGCACTCCATGAAAGAGATGGACGACGGGCGCTACAACAAAGTGGCCAACGTCATCGGGAACACCATGAAATACCACCCCCACGGAGACGCTTCCATCGGGGATGCTTTGGTGCAGTTGGGGCAGAAAGAGTTGCTGGTGGATTGCCAGGGAAACTGGGGGAACATTCTGACGGGGGATTCTGCCGCGGCTCCCCGGTACATAGAAGCCCGCCTTTCCAAGTTCGCCCTGGATGTGGTCTTTAATCCCAAAACCACCAACTGGAAGCTCTCGTACGACGGGCGGAACCGGGAACCGGTCACCCTGCCGGTTAAATTTCCCCTGTTGCTGGCGCAGGGCGTGGAAGGGATCGCCGTAGGATTGGCCTCCAAGATCCTTCCCCACAATTTTGTGGAACTGATCGACGCCTGCATCGCCCACCTGAAAGGCGAAGAGTTTTTGCTTTACCCCGATTTCCCGACCGGCGGGATGGTCGATGTCGCCCGCTACAACGACGGGCTTCGCGGGGGGAACGTCCGGGTGCGTGCCCGGATCGAGAAGGACAACAGCAACAAGATGCTCCGGATCACGGAGATCCCTTACGGGCGCACCACCTCCTCGCTGATCGAGAGCATCATCAAAGCCAACGAGAAGGGAAAGATCAAGATCAAGAAGATCGACGACAACACGGCCCGGGATGTGGAGATATTGATCCACCTGGCGCCTGGGGTCTCTTCCGATAAAACCATCGACGCCCTGTACGCCTTTACGGATTGCGAACTGTCGATCTCTCCCAATTCCTGTGTGATCGAGAACGACAAACCGGTGTTTATGCCCGTTTCCGGAATCCTGCGGCGATCGGCCGACGATACGGTCGCCTTGCTGAAATTGGAGTTGGAGATCACCCTGGCTGAGCTGTCGGAAGAGTGGCACTACGCATCGCTGGAGAAGATCTTTATCGAAGAACGGATCTACAAAGACAAAGAATTTGAAGAGGGCGCCGACATCGAAGCGGTCATCCTGCATGTGCACAAACGGTTGAAACCGTTCCAGCCCAAGCTGCTCCGCCCCATTACGGACGACGACATCCGGCGGTTGCTGGAGATCCGCATGAAACGCATCCTGCGCTTCAATTCCGACGAAGCGGACCGTCATTTGCGGGGGCTGGAAGAGGAGATCGCCCGGATCAAAAACGACATCGCGCACATCATCCCCTATTCAATCGCTTTTTACCAGCGGATCAAAGCCAAATACGGCAAAGGGCGGGAGCGTAAAACGGAACTTCGCAATTTTGAGAACATCGAGGCGGCCAAGGTGGTGATCGCCAACGAAAAGCTCTACATCAACCGGGAAGAGGGATTCATCGGGACCGGCCTGAAAAAAGACGAATTCATCTGCGAATGTTCGGACATGGACGAGGTGATCATTTTCAAGAAGGACGGCACCTATTACGTCACGAAAGTGGCGGACAAGATCTTTGTCGGGAAGGATCTCCTCTACCTCAATATATTCAAGAAGAACGACAAGCGCACCATTTACAACGCAGCCTACCGCGACGGACGTTACGGGGTCAATTACGTCAAGCGTTTCAACGTTACGACGGTGATCCGGGACAAAGTATACGACCTCACCAAAGGCACCTCCGGTTCCAAAGTGCTCTATTTTTCCGCCAATCCGAACGGGGAAGCGGAGGTGATCAAGGTTTGCCTCAAGCCAAAGCCTTCGTTGAAAAAACTGGTGTTTGAATACGATTTTGCCGCCTTAGCCATCAAAGGGCGGGATTCGCAGGGAAATATGCTGGCCAAAACCGATATCCACAAAATCAACGTGGTGCAGAAAGGGGTATCCACGCTGGGCGGGCGGAAGATCTGGTTAGACGAGGATGTATTGCGCCTCAATACGGACAACCGCGGAAAATACCTGGGAGAATTCCAGGGGGAGGAGCGGATCTTGGTGGTGAACCAAAACGGAACCTTCTACACCTCCGACTTCGATCTCGGCAATCACTACGAGGACGGCTACTTGGTTTTTGAGAAATTTGACGAAAAGAAGGTGTGGTCGGCTCTCTTTTTTGACGCCGAACAGGGGTTTTACTACCTGAAACGTTTTGTGTTTGAGAAAACGGCCAAGATCCTGTCGTTCATCGGGGAGACGGAGGGTTCCCGGCTGGTGGCGCTGAGCGGAGCGGAGCGCCCGCGTTTCGAGATCCTGTTCGACGGGAAAAGCAAAAACAGGCCTTCCGAGATCATTGAAGCAGAGACTTTTATCGGAGAAAAATCGTACAAGGCCAGGGGCAAGCGCATCACCACCTTCGAGGTGAAACAAATCCGGGAGATCGAACCGTTGGCCGTGGAAACGGAGCCGGAGGAGTCCGTTTTGCCCGATGTGGAGTTTGAGATCACCAATCCTTCGGAATTGGCGGAAGGGGAAGAGTTAACCTTGAATTTTGAATAACAGCGGAGCGCGATGAACTATTTTTTGATCGGTTATATGGGAAGCGGAAAAACCCGCCGGGGCCGGGAAATGGCCGAGGAATTGGGGATCCGTTTTATTGATCTGGACACTTACATCGAGGAACGGGAGAGAAGTTCGATCTTCCGGCTTTTTTCCGAAAAAGGAGAGGAGGGGTTTCGCACGCTGGAAAGTCGTTATTTACGGGAAGTGTGCGAACTGTTCGATCGTTTTGTCCTTTCGACGGGCGGAGGGACCCCCTGCTTCCACGGCAACATGGAGTACATGAATGCACAGGGACATACGATCTTTCTCAATACCGATGCCCGGATATTGGCGGAGCGCCTCGTCCACGGGAAATGGAGAAGACCGCTTATCAACGAATTGAAAGACGAAGAGGTACACCCCTTTGTGTGCAGGCACCTGGAAGAGCGGATGCCTTTTTACAGTTTGGCCAGGGAGGAGATCCGGGAATCGGAAGAAAATATAGAACCTAACGTTTAAAAAAAGAGTATATGAACAGGTATGGTTATTTTGTGTTATTCTTAATCACAGGAATTATGGCATCATCGTGTTGCAACAACAGTCCCGAAACCGGTAAAGCCCGGACAAAAGACGCTATCGAAAACATCTTATCCCGTAAAAGTGTACGGAAGTTCTCGGATAAACCGGTCGAACAGGGGAAAATTGATACGATGCTGCGCGCCGGCATGTCTGCGCCCAGCGGCAAAGATATCCGCCCCTGGGAATTTATCGTGGTGACGGAGCGGGCGAAATTAGACTCCTTAGCGGTGGAGCTGCCGTACGCCAAAATGCTGGAAACCGCCCGGATGGCCATCATCGTATGCGGCGACAGTGAGAAGTCCGGCTATTGGTACTTAGATTGTTCGGCAGCAGCCCAGAATGTGTTGCTGGCGGCGGAAGCGCTTGGTCTGGGAGCCGTGTGGACGGCCACCTATCCCTACGAAGAGCGCATGGCTGCGGTGAACAGGCATTTCCCGCTGCCGGAAGCTGTAAAATCCCTTTGCGTCATACCGGTCGGTTATCCGGCCGCGCCGACCAGCCCGAAAGACAAATGGGACGAAAGCAAGATCCACACCAACGGGTGGTAAGGTTGTAAGCGTCTGTTCAGACAGGTTTAACAGCCCGGAGCATCTCCCGCTTTCCCGGCGGGCCGGGGAGCCGTTTTACGGTAAATCCCACCTTCCGGAGCGCCTGTTTGACTGTTCCTTTGACGCAATAGGTCACCAAAATACCTCCGGGCACAAGAGCCCGGAGGTATTTTTGAAATACGGCTTCGCTCCACAGGGCGGGTTGTACTTCCGGGCTGAACGCATCGAAAAAAACAATGTCGAACTGTTCGGAGAAACCGATCTCCCGGAAGTCGGTGCGGTATTTGTGCAGCAAAAAGCCGGGCGTCAGCCGGAGATCCGTTTCCCAGGGCGATTCGTGCAGTTGCCGGAAAATGCCGGCCAGATCCTCCGGTTCGGCGCTATGTTCCGTGTAGTTCAACAGATGGTATTCTTCCGGCGATAACGGGTATTTTTCCAGCGTGTGGTAAGCGACGGAAAGGCGGTTCCGGTGTGCGTGAAGCAACGTCAGGTAGGCGTTCAGCCCGGTTCCGAACCCGGCTTCCAAGATCCGCAACTCCTCTTTTCCGCTCTCTTCCACCCCGGCCCGGATAAAGATGTGGAGGGACTCCTGCACGGCTCCGTGGACGGAGTGGTAATGTTCGTTGAGTTCGGGGACATACAGGGTCGCACTTCCGTCTTCCGTGCGTATCAAGGTTCTTTCCATGCCGTTCCGGAGAAGGGTTACAGCAACTCTTTCCGCAACAACTCCACAAATTCGTCCACGTCGTTTTCCGTGGTGTCGAAGGAGCACACCCACCGGACTTCCGGCGCGTTGGGATCCCATACGTAGAAGAAAAACTCCTTTTGCAACGTTTCGATCTTATCCCTCGGAATGATGGCGAATACTTCGTTCCCCTCCACCTTTTGCGTGATCCGGACGCCGGGGATGGCCTCCGCCTCCGTTGCTAACTTCCGGGCCATTGCATTGGCGTGCGAAGCGGTTTGCAGCCACAGGCCGTTTTTCAGGATGGCGGCGAACTGGGCGGCGATAAACCGGGATTTGGAGTGGAGTTGCATGGCCTGTTTGCGGATGTATTTCACCTCCTGTCCGGCGGGCGGGGTAAAAAAGATCACCGCTTCGCCGAACATCAATCCGTTTTTGGTGCCGCCGAAGCTGAGTACGTCCACCCCGGCGTCCACGGTAATCTCTTTCGGGTCGCATCCCAGGAAAGCAACGGCGTTGGCCAAGCGTGCGCCGTCTACGTGCACGTACATGCCGTTGGAGTGGGCAAAACGGGTGATCTCGCGGATCTCCCCGGGGGTGTAAACCGTCCCCAATTCCGTGCACTGGGTCAGGGAGATAAGAGCCGGCTGGGAGTGGTGCTGGTCCCCGAATCCGTGCATGTGGTTTTCGATCAGTCCGACGGTCAGTTTCCCGTCAAACGTGGGAACGGTAAGCAGTTTGCAACCGGTCTGTTTCTGGATAGCGCCGCATTCGTCTACGTGAATGTGCGCCGTTTCCGCGCATATAACGGCGTTGTAGGAGCGGATATAGGGGGAGATGGCTACGATATTGGCGCCGGTGCCGTTGTAGACAAAAAAAACTTCGGCCCTGTTCCCGAAAATTTTCCTCAACTCCTCCACGGCTTTTTCGGTGCAACTGTCTTTTCCGTAAGAGGGCTGGTGCCCGTAGGATGCCTCTTTCAAGGCATTAAAAACTTCCGGCAGGACACCGGAAAAATTATCGCTTCCGAAACCGCGAATATTCATGTCAGTTTGTTTTTACCCCGTTATTATGCACCCAAATGTAGTAGAATTTTTTAGAATTCTTCTATATTTTTCTTGTTTTCAGCCTGAGGCTGTTGGTGACAACGCTTACGCTGCTCAGCGCCATGGCTGCTCCGGCCAGCATGGGGTTCAGCAGGAATCCGGTAAACGGATACAGCACCCCTGCTGCGATCGAAACGCCGATCACGTTGTAGATAAAGGCCCAGAACAGGTTTTGACGGATGGTTCGAACGGTCATGCGCGACAGGCGGATGGCTTCGGGGATTTTGGCGGGATCGGACGAAATGATCGTCATCCGCGCTGTTTCTATGGCGATATCGCTCCCCTGGCCCATGGCTATGCCCAGATCGGCCTGCGCCAACGCTGCGCTGTCGTTAATGCCGTCTCCCACCATGGCTACGACCTTGCCGCTTTGTTGCAATTGTTTTACGAATCCGGCTTTTTCCGGAGGCAATACGCCTGCCCGGAACTGTTCGATCCCGGCTCCGGAGGCGACAGAACGGGCGGCGGCTTCGTTGTCGCCGGTCAGCAGGTAGACATCGATCCCTTCGCGGCGGAGCTGGGCGACGGCCTCTGCCGAACCCTCCCGGATCTTGTCGGTGATCGCCGCTATGGCTACCGCTTCTCCGTCGCCGGCAAACCAAACCACGGTCATCGCTTTTTGGATCCACTTCTCTGCCTGCTTTTCCAGTGCGGGGGCGATCGCGATGTTGTTTTCGCGCAGCAGGCGGGCATTTCCGGCCAGCCACACTTTTCCCCCTGTCGTGCTTTTTACCCCCTTGCCGGCGAGGTTTTCAAAGTGCTTTAACGGTGTTGCGGGCGTGTCGCCGAAATACCTGACGACGGCTTCTGCCAGCGGATGTTCGGAATGTTGTTCCAGGCTGTAAAAGATGCTTTTCAGGCTGTCGTCCCCGTTCAGCCATACGATCTCTGCAACGACCGGTTTCCCTTCGGTAAGCGTGCCGGTCTTGTCGAGAACCGCGGCGTTTACTTTCCCGGCGGTTTCGAGGCTTTCGGCGTCTCTGATCAGGATCCCCTGTTCCGCTCCTTTGCCGATCCCCACCATGATGGCTGTCGGTGTGGCCAGCCCCAGCGCACACGGACAGGCAACGATCAGGACGGTGACCAGGGCCAGTAATCCGCGGGTAAATCCGTTTGCGGGGTCGAGCACGAGCCATAAAATAAATGATAGCAGGGAAATACCGATGATGGCCGGTACAAAGACGGAAGCCACTTTGTCCGCCAATTTTTGTACCGGGGCTTTGCTGCCCTGCGCTTCCCGGATCATCCGGATGATCTGCGCCAGCAGGGTTTCTGCGCCGACTTTTGCGGCACGGAATTGAAAACTGCCTTTTTGGTTGATGGTGCCGGCAAAGACCTGTGTATGGGGTTGTTTCAATACCGGCACCGGTTCGCCGCTCAGCATGCTTTCGTCCACGTATGAACTTCCTGCTGTCACCAAGCCGTCCACGGCGATCTGCTGTCCCGGTTTGACTACCAGAATGTCGCCTGTTTTTACCCGGTCGACGGGAATTTCACGCTGTACTCCCGCGTTGTCGATGACGGTAACGGTTTTGGGTTGCAGTCCCATCAGTTTTTTGATGGCGGAGGAGGTGTTTCCTTTGGCGCGTTCTTCCAGTAATCGTCCCAACAGGATGAAGGCGATGATGACGCTTGATGCTTCGAACCAGACGTGCGGCTCAATGCCCCGCGAAAGCCAGAATGCCGGGAAGAGCATGTTGAAGAGGCTGAATATCCATGCAATGCCGGTGCTGAGAGCTACCAGTGTGTTCATATCGGCCGACCGGTGTTTCAGTTGCTTCCACGCATCCGTGAAGAATCTGCTTCCCAACCGGAAGACTACCGGCGCGGAGAGGGCGCACATGATCTGGTTGGCGTAAGGGATGCCCGTTCCCCACATGCCGAGTATAAAAAGAGGTATGGAGAGCAGGATCGCCCAGACGGTACGGCGTTTCAGTTGCCGGAATTTTGCTGTCCGGAAGGCTTCCGGGTCGTCGGGGAGATCTTCCGCATCTTCCGGATCTCCGGAATGGATCAACAGATCGTAGCCTGCCTCCCGCACTGTTTCGCGCAATGCTTCGGGCGTAACCTGCTGCGGGTTGTATTCGACGGTTGCGGTCGCAGCGGCATAATTGACCGTTGCTGTCGATACTCCCTCCCGGTTGTTCAGTTTCTTTTCGACCTTGGCGGCGCACGAGGCGCATCCCATGTCCAGTACGGGGAATGTTTTTTTGGTGTATGTACTGTTTGCCATTGTTCTCTGTTTTTTTGTCTTTTTTGTGTTCCGCTTTTTACTGCATCGGCAATGTGGATAGGAAAGTTACGTATTTTATGTGGAAAAATGTGTAAAATGATACAGAATGATGATGGGGTGCTGTATAAATCAATCGGACTACGGAAATTGCTTGCCTTTTCGAATATTGTAGTTGTACTTCGGGAATAAGTTGGATGAAATGCAAAAGGGTATTTGAGACGGACGATAATTACAGTTATTTCATTACAACTCTTCCGATACATCCCGCCTTTTTTTCAGATGAGGGGATAAATGACGCTATAAATCAGAATAATACAGTTTTCAATATTCTTCATGAGGGGATAAATGAGGGAATAAATGAGGGGATAAATGAAATTGTGCATATTCTCTTAAATGTCCCGGGTTTAAACGCTGTCGAAATCGCGTCCCGAATGAATAAAAGCGATGCCACAATTGAACGTTATATACGTATATTAAGGAAGAAAGAACTCGTTGAATACCGGGGTTCAAAGAAAACCGGCGGTTATTATTTGACTGAGGAAGCCAAAAACAAATTACAATAACCTTTATACCCGGTTGTTGCCTGATTGTAGAGCGGATTTTGGATTTGTGTCGCAAATGGGGCTGAAATAACAGGCCTGCTGTTGGGGAGGCGTTTGGGCTTCCGAAAACAGCAGGCCGTGGGGTTGGCGGAACGATGCGAAGGGGGTTTGAGCGTTCGCCCGGTATAAAAAGTTCTTTGTGTGAAAGGTCGGTTTTTACAGTTTCCAGCCGTATTTTTTAGCCAACCGGTTCAGTTGTACTTCGATAGTGGCACCGCTTAAATGGTCGGCCACCAACCGCCCCTGCGGATCGAGCACCATGATGCGGGGAATGCCGTGTACGCCGTATTTGCGCAACATGTCGGTGCCTTTGGAGGTCACATGGAGCCACGGTACATTGATTTCCGCCACCGCCTTTTTCCAATCGTCGTCGTTCCGGTCGTTGGTGATGCTGACAAAGCGAATGGGAGCGTTCTTGAATTTTTCGTAAGCGGCTTTTACATGCGGGATGTCGGCCTTGCACGGTCCGCACCACGAAGCCCAGAAGTCCATCAGGAGGAATTTCCCGCGGAGGCTGCTGATGGATACTTCTTTGCCGTTCAGGTCTTTCAAGGAATAATCGGGCATCTCTTTGCCGTAATCATCGCTCGGATATTCGCCGGTGGCCTGTTTTACGAATTTGGTGATCCTCGGGTCGTAGTCGGGGTTGCCGCTCCACAGCAGGTAGCGGTTTACCCACGGGTCGGCGGCCAGTATGTCGCCGTACGGTGTCAGGTAATTATTGGCAATGTAACGCGCGATCTGTGCGGCCTGGGCCGGAGCATAGGCCGCTATCTTGCCGGTAAATTCGACCATGTGTTCGTCGAATCCGGGATTTTTTTTGTTGACCTGGCGCATCATCTCTTTGCCGAGGAAGGGGGCGATGACCGGATAAGTATCTGTCAGCCGGTCGATGCGTTCCAGCAACTCTTTGTCCGCCGGGCTCTTGCTTTGGAAAGGGGGCAGCGCCAGGTGTTCCGTCAGGGCACCGGCTTGCGGGTATCCGCCTTCGCGCAGCCCGGCTATGAAGGTTTCCCTTTCGCCCTCCGGCAGTGCGCGGAGGTGTTCCAGGTACTTTCCGTAGATGTAGAGTTCCACCTCGTTTTCGCCCACAACGGCGGCAAAGCCTGCGGCGTGGTCGAGCACAAAGCGGAACGGCATGCTCTGCACATCGCATCGCTGGCTGTTGATGAGCGTGAAGGTTTCGGCGCTTACCGCTCCTTCCCGGTCAGACTCGATCCATTGCTCCAGCGCCTTCCTGTTTTGTATCCCGAAGGAGGAGGAGAGTTCGAGGTATGCTTTCAACTGCTCCCGGCTGATCGCGCCGGCATCAAACGCCCGGCGCAGTGCAGCGAGCGTGTCGGCTTCCGGCACTTTGTATTCCTGTCCCATGCGGAGCAGCGCTTCCGGATCGCGGAAGCCCGCCTCTTTTTTCAGGAAATCCCCTTCGGGCGATAGGAACAGAAAGGCGGGGTAATAGGTAAAGCCGTACCGGGAAAACAGTTCTTCCGCCTGCGGGGAGTTTTCCCACAGCAACACCGGTACAAAATGTGCGTTATAGTATTCGCCCGTTGCCGTATCGGGAAATACCTCCTGGTGCATTTTTTGGGAATTCTTGTTCTCCTGATCCAACAGCACCACGAAAACCGGTTTTTCCGCCTTTTTTGCTTTTTCCAGCGCTTTTTCCAGGTTGTCCCCGAATTTTACGCCGGGTACGGAGGCGCAGGAGAGGAGGAGCAGGGCGGTGAAAACAGATAAAAGATTTTTGCGTATCATATTTTATGCTTTTTCAGGTGTTTTTTTCATTAAAAACCCCGCACGAGGAAGGCGTATTTGCGTACGCTGGCCAGCGTGCAGGGGTTCTTGTCTAACTAAACTAAAACTAATAAAGAAAAAACTAACAACTAAACAAATAAGCTATTTTATCGGGGGTTAATAACTGCGGTAACCGAGTGCGATGATCTTGCCGAAACCGCCCCACTGGCCGATGTATTGCCCCCAAACCGGATCGTCCGGAGTGGTTGCCGATACACCGTCGCCTACTAAGTAGCCGCCGGCCGGGGCCGGGCAGGGAACTGCGTAGATTTTGCCCTCCTGGGTTCCGCTGTTGTACGAAGCAATGGTCAACAACCGGTTGCGGGAGGTGTAGATGTAGGGAGTGGCGTAATTGGTGCCGTTGTAGTTGAATTGCGGGCGATTTTCGTTGTTCCGCGAGTAGAACACCGATCCGTTTTCTAAGTGCCAACGGAGGTGGGTGATCTCCTCTTCCGCCGGAATGGAGAAAACATGTTCCGCGGTGGGGGTGAGCGGCGCGTCCCCGGACGACTGGTCTTCCGACCTGATCTCTACGGCGTAGACCTTGTTGCCCACTGCGTAGTAGAGCCAACTGTTCCCGGGATTCCTGCCATACGTGGCCCCAGTGGTCTTCAGGGAAGTGGTCCAGGCGGTCGATTTGTCGAAATCGGTGCATCCGCTCATGTCCATGATGGCCCCCCCGTATGCTGCATAGGGGGAAACTGAGTTGGCATTTCTCACGAGGTAACAGTAGCGCTTGCCGCTGTTTTTCTCTTTCAGTACCCACGCCGCCGTCCACCTGCCGTTCTCAGCCAGCCCTGCGTAGAGCGGTTCGAATGCGCTTAACGCATTCAGAGCAAAACAGCCCATGTTGGGTTGTTGGATAAGCATAACCCTGTTCGCAGAACCCACGCCGACAATCCGTCCGTTCTTGGTGTCGAAATACTGTGCAACACCGAAGCCGGTAGAAGAGGTGGTTACACATACATCGGGGTGTATGGCGAAGGCGGTGTCGCTGGCGGCCAGCGAAGTGTACATCCAAGGGGCGCTCGTACTGACGTGCCCGCTGGTGGCATTGACGAAGAATATCCGGTTCCACATGTCGTTGGCGGGGACCGCATAGGCGTTTTTGGGCGCCCACGTTACAGGACGGAAGTTAAACATCGCTCCGTCACTGCTGGTGATTTTAAAGGAGTTGGGATCCAAGCGGTAGTAGTGCTTGTCCCGCACCACGATGTCCATTACGCGGGCCGCCCCTATCGCCGTCGATTTCCCGCTGGCCAGGACGGAGGAGATCACGCCGTCGGCCGGCATCCCTCCGTTTGCTTTGCTGAATACATCGTACATGATCAGCGCTTCGGGCATCTGGCCCAACGAGTCGGGGGTCAGGAGGTCTGTGCTGTTGGACACGTAGTGGTACCCGCGCAGCAGCGCCATGTCGGAGGTCGCCCCCCCGTCGTGCGTATAGGCCACCACCAGGCCCGATCCCACATTGCCCGCTTCCACGTTGGTGATCCAGGTAATTTGGTGTTTCATGCCGGTGGCCTTTTCCGTCATCTCCAGCAACAGGTTGTAGCCCGTTGCGGGTTGGTGGCCGACGATAGTCGTCAGCGGATAGCCGGTGCCGATGGTGATGCGCGTTGTGTCGTCCGCATTGCCCGGGTTGATGGCCAGCCGCCACCGGTAGTCGTATTGGGCGTATTCCTCCGGGGTAAAGTCGATGGTGTCGATTACGTTCCGAATGTACCGGAATTTCGGTTCGAATGTTTTAGATTCCATGTATTTCACGGTGAACACCTCATCTCGGTTGACCTTGTAGATGGTGGTGATGTTTTCCAGCATCGAGTAGTCGGCGCGGATGCTGTCGTCCTCGTAGCACGCGCCCAGCGTGCCGGTGAAAGCGAGCGCCCACAGAATGTATTTTTTCATGTTGTTCATTATTTAAGCGGTTTGTTATTCGGAGGGAAGCGGGGTGTAGATGTTTTTCCCCACCTCCACCGGTTGGCCTTTACCGTCGCCTTCGTCGTGCAGCAGCGGCGAACCGACCCTTGCATTGCGTGCCGCAAGCAGGAATGTCAGGTTGGCTAAGAAGTCCGTCCGTTGGGCGGAGGACCACTTCTGCGGAATCCCGTTGCCGTCCAGGTTGATTCCCGGAATGGCTTCATTCACCGGAAACTCCGTGTATCCGGTTTCCTCGATGATCCACGCGTAGTAGGCGGGCGAAAAGAAGCCGATGCTGAAGGTTTTTGCCGTAGACAGCATGGAGTCCCAGGTACGGGGCGGTTGGATCTTGTTGCTGATGGTGAGCGTGTGCCGCCGGCTTTCGGGGCCGGCGTAAAAATCTCCGCCGTCGGCTGTCACCACCCGCAGGAGCAGGTCTTTCCGGACGGTGTCGTCGGCCGCCCACGGCTTGGTGATCTCCATGCGCAATACTCCTTCCCAGGCGCCTGCGGGAATTTCGGCGGCCAGAATGGTCCATTTGTCGGCGGGGAGGGTGGTCACCGTGTCGTTGGCCTGTACAAAAACAGCCTTCCGCACTGTGTCTGCTATATCGCCCGCTACCTTAATAGGAATTTCCACTACGATCTTTGCGCCGTCCGGAAGCCCTACAAATGTTTTGGTAGTGGCGGCGGTGGTGAATGCCACCATCTGATGGGCCGACTCGAAGGTATCGATCTCGTCCTGCTCGCAGGCCGACAGTCCCACTGCCAGCGCTGCCCAAAAAAGTATGGTCTTTTTCATGGTTTTGCGTTTTTAAATCATTGTTGGTGTCCCACCTGCTGTTCGCCTTGCGGGTAGGGCAGCACGTATTCTGCAGCGGTCATCGGATTTTCCGAGTTTATCGGCCGCTCCTGGTTGATGCGTTTGTAGAGGAAGAACGCCTGTCCCTCCTGCGAAACTTCGCGCAATTGCTCCAGCCGGATGATTTCGAGGAGGTCTGTGTCCGCCACGTCGTCCGCCACGTCGTAACCGGACGGATTACCGCGCCGGTGGCGCAGGTAGTTGACCAGTTCAATGGCTTTGGCTTTTCCTTCGGAAGTGCCTTTGGCCAGTTGGCATTCGGCTGCGATCAGTAACATTTCCGAAAGCCGCATCAACGTGATGTAGTTTTCATCACTGTTGGTGAAGTATTCAACCTTGATGGAACGATCGCCCCACTTCTCTGGATCTCCTTCTTCATAGGGGTCGTACCAATTCAGGTAGCGCAGATCCGTCTTGTCAACGCCGTAGTTGGCCTGATAGGGCAGTATCATAAAGAGGTTGGCTTCCACCGAATTGGGCGTTACGGAGATGAGGCGGTTGTTGTTGGTTACCTCCCACCGCTTTTCTGTCCAGGTAAAGAGGTTGTACACGGAAATTTTGAAAATCGATTCGTCGTTCGTGATGCCGACAGTTGTATTTTTTAACAAACTGTCTACATGATCCGTTATGTGTGGCAGCGCCGCTTCCGTGTTGCCGCGCCACAACTCAATGCGCGCCGCCAACAGATCCATGGCCCCCGGAACATTCAGGAGGGTGTTCTTCTCGGTAGATACGCGCTGTTCTTTCGGATATTCGCCGGCGTCCAACAGGTCGCGAGCCTCCATTACATCCTGCAGGGCCCGGTTCAGTGTCCAACTGTAACTCTGTTGCGGGGTGATTTCTTTGCTGTACGCAGTGACGTAGGGGATGCAGGGTTTGGTGAGCGACGAGGGGTCGGCCGCCAGGTTGCCCTGTGCAAAGAGGCGCATCAGGTCGAAGTGGCAATAGGCGCGGATGCCTAAGCACTGCCCTTTGATGTGGTCGTACACCGCAGGACTCAGGTAGCTGCCGTATTCGTCCAGCGCAAAGAGCAGGTAGTTGGCTTCGGCGATGATGTTGTAGAGCCGAAGCCAGGTTTTGTTGATAAAATTCACCGAGCTGGTGGCGGTGTAGTTGCCGCGTTGAAGGTCGTAGTAAGCACCGAGGGTGGTGTTGTTTTTGTGCTGCCACGCCATAAATTCGATCCCCTCCCAGGAGAGATTTCCGCCGTAGGCTTCCCGGTTGGCCATGTTCAGGTAGACGCCCGTCAGCGCGTTCCAAAAGCCCCGTTCGGTTTTAAAGAGGTCTTCGGCCCGGATCTCGGTTTTGGGCTTGACGTCGAACCAGTCGTTGCATCCGGCAAAAAGGGCTGCCGTCAGCAATACCAGTACTGTTTTTTTTATCTGTTTCATAGTGTACTC
>JAISVB010000023.1 GCA_031271755.1 Culturomica sp. | reverse complement strand
ACCGGCAGTGATACCGTCATTTGGGCTACGCCGGGATCTGCCGGAGCAAATCGGACAGGAGCCGTCCACGCTCCGCCGGGCAGGGTGTCGCAACGCCACTCAATCCCATACATACCGTTCGCCGGTTCTACCAGCAACACCAGATCCTGCCGTTTGCGCTCCAATTCCGCGGTCACAGCTATGTCGCCGGTAACCGGCTGTGAAAGCGTGTAACTGTATGACAGTCCCGAATTGGAAAGCGTACCGGTAACTGGAACACCGTCCATGGTCACCTCCACGCTTTTCACCCGGTACCACGACTCTGCGCCTTCGTTGGCCGGGAGGGTAACATTTACCTGCAACTCATCCCCGTAAGTCACGGCGTCATTTCCCGGAGGGATCTCTACCGGGGAACCGCTTTTCAGGTTGTTGATAGTTAAGGTAGCTGCGCCGGAGGGATCTGTAAAGGCTGTGGACAAATCAAATTGGGATTGTACCGCAGTCTTAACGCTTTGACTTGCTGCCGGAGGTATGCCCAAAGCCCGTGCCACTGCTCCGAAGAACACCAATCCCCATAATATATAGCGTACCCTATTGAGCATGGGCTTCAATACGACAAATAGTATGAATTTAAAAAAGGAATAATCAGCCCGGTATTGCACCGGGCTGATTATGATTATGCGTACTTAGTTCCAATTATACGGAATGGAACCATAGTTTGTCAATTTATCACAACCTGTAAAGCACCCCCAACCCTGATGTACATTTGTAACAGGAAACTCGCTCGGATCATTCCCTCTCTGCCATAGTTCATAAGATAATGTGTTAGGAGTCACTCCCATTAGGTTGGTACACCCGGAAAAAGTATACTGAAAATCGTATGCTTCTAAATTATTATCAAAAAACTTGGTAGGGATTGCTGTTAAACCTGTACACCCCTGAAAAGTACCATAGAAAGATGTAATCCTACGATTCCCTGCAAAAAGTTCCTCAGGAATAGAGCTTAAACCTGTGCACCCCTGAAAAGTATAACCGCAATGCGTAAGTTGTTGACATCCTGCAAAAAGAGTAGGAGGAATGGTTGTCAAAGCTGTACAATTCTGAAAAATACCCCAGAAACTTGTGACATTAGGACAATTTACAAAAAGACTAGAAGGAATGGCTGTTAAATTCGTACAACCCATAAAAACATTATCAAAGCTTGTGACATTGGGACAATTTGCAAAAAGATCAGAAGGAATGGCTGTTAAACTGGTACAATTAGCAAAAGCAGGGCCAAACGAAAGAACCTTGGAGCAATTTGCAAAAAGATTTCCAGGAATACTTTGTATAGGTGTATTGCTAAAAACTCCACCAAAGTTTTCTGCATTTACGCAATCATCAAACAATCCAACAGGAATTGTTTGTATTGCTGTTCCATCAAACAACGACCCAAATTCTTTCCCGTTTGTACATCCCTCAAACAAATCACCGGGAATATTGCTAAGGCTATAGCAGTTTTGAAAAAGTCCCCAATAGTTTTGTACATTAGGGATTTTTCCCGGTACCGAAACTAAGTTAGAGCATTCACGGAAAGCCATTTCCATAGTTTTAAAACCAACATCGCCCCATTGTACAACCTCCGTCAATCGGAGGCGTGTGTGCTCATAACCAGGAGTCTCATACGGATTTATTCTGTCTATGTTAAAATACGGACAATAGCCTGAAATTTTTAGTTCGTACATACCACCCGTTGCATAGTAATGAACCGGCCTTTGAGTATATGTCCCCACAATCGAATCCCACATTCCATCTCCCCAATCCACACGCATATTATAATATACCGGTACGTTATTTTGACTGGTTGTATCCCAAGTTTCTAAAAGCAACGGAAGCATGATAGTATCTCCCGCCATAATATTCCATTTCGTGATAAAATCATCGTTTTCCTGCTCGTTACCGTATAACGGATCTTCACCATCATTGTTCCAATCGTTTAAGTCGGTGTCGATGCTGATCCCTGAGCCGCCGATCGTAACGGTGAACACCCGGGATTTTCCGCTTTTCAAGGCGCCAATACCGGCCAGGCTTGCTACATATATCTTACTGCCTACCGTTACCTCTATCGCGGCGTTTGCATCAAACACCTGGGGCGCTACGATTGCTTTTGCTCCCAGGAGTACCGTTCCATTGTTCACCCAACCTGTTGTCGGTTGAAAAGGAACAACGTTTTGCAGGTTGCCGGTGGAAAGGATGGTGTCCTGCGCCAAGTCGTAGGTTGCGTGTGTATTTACATGTAAGATCCTTATCTGTGCCGATGCCAGGTCATTAAGAGTAGGGTATCCCGAGCCGTTTTTCAATTGGAACTGCATTTGTGAAAGTCGGTGGTAAAAATTTACAACCACTGCCGGCCGGCGGGTTATCGTATCCAAAAAGGCTGTTGCCAGGTCGGAACGGGTGTAGTCGCTGTGGAGGGATTGATTGGTTTGCACCTGAAAATCAATCTGTGTACCCATGCTGAAAGGCGCTTGCCGGTACGGATAGTACAGATACAAATCCAACGGAGCATTGTCCGTGGGGAAGGTAACTTTGTTATCTGCCACCCATGTACTTCCGTCCTGCTGGAGGGTAAAACGCTCGTTGTTAAAATGATTTCCCGTCGGCAGGAGCATGAGATTGGGGGTAGCTGTAACGGTGTTCACGGCGAACAGTCCGATTTCATCGTAAGGTTCAAAATACGTGTCGGTGGCGCGGGTTTGCAGCAACCGGGTGCCAAGCACCAATTCGTATTCGTTTCCGGGTGCAAAGGAGTCGTGATCATCCTTGGCACATCCTGTGATTACCTGCGTTGCACAGAGTGCTGCGCAACAGAAAATGGAGAGTAGATAACTCCGTTTTCTCAAATTTAAAGATGGTTTCATGCGTGTTGTTATTTAGGTTTGTACGAAGTGAAAGAATTATCAAGGGATCTATTTCCAGTTATTTGGAATGGTCGTGTAATAATTTGTCAAGCCTGTACAGTTCTCAAAGCAACTCCCACCGTGAAATCCTCCATACTCAGAAAAGAACTTATCCGGATGCTGCTCTCTCTCCCACAATTCAATCCTCTGTGTGTTGGGAGTAGATCCGGTTAAGCTGGTACACCCGCTAAAAGCATAGGAAAAATCGAATGCTTTTAGATTATTATCAAAAAGTCCGACAGGAATGGCTGTTAAAGCGGAACAATCTTGAAAAACACCGTAAAAAGATATCACATCGGGATTTCCTGCAAAAAGAGAAGCAGGTATTGTTTTTAAACTGACACAACCGCTAAAGGTGTGATAGAAGCTTGAAATTGTAGGACTGCCTGCAAAAAGATCAGCAGGAAGTTCTTCCAAGGCAATACAATTCGCAAAAACACTGTAGAAATCCTGAATAATAATAGAATTTGCAAAAAGATAGGAGGGGAGAGTTGTCAAATTTGTACAATTGGCAAAAGTACTTGCGAAATGCTTAGCATTGGGACAGCCGGCAAAAAGGTTTGCGGGAACTCTCTGTATTTGTGTATTCTCAAAAGTCACACTAAAATTCTCTGCATTCACGCAATCGTTAAATAACCCTCCGGGAATTACTTGCAGGGCGGTATTACGAAACAAAGCTGTGAACTCTTGTCCCATTGTACACCCTTCAAATAAATCTTCGGGAACATTGTTAAGACTGTAGCAATTTGAAAAAAGCCCTCCATAGAATATTACATTCGGGATTCTTCCCGGTACCGAAACCAGGTTTTCACATCCATAAAAAGCATCCATCATGCTTTTAAAACCGACATCTCCCCAATTTACCACTTCTATTAGTCGAAGCGGAGTTTTCTGGTTGGGGTACATCCCCGGATCAATTCTGCTCATTCTGAAAGACGGACAGGTTCCTGAAATTGTTATTTCATACAAGCCACCCTCTATATAATGGTGAACCGGCATTTCGGTAATCCTTCCCCGAATCGTGTCACTGCTTCCATCACCCCAAGCAACGACCATGTCATAATCACAAGGTAGATACGTCATGGAGACTATATCCCAAATGGCTGTATCCAACGGAAGCATGATGTTGTCTCCTGCCTGAATATCCCATTTCGTAATAAATTCTTTGTCCGCCAATTCTTCACTCTGTAGCGGATTTTCTCCATCATAGTCCCAAGGATTTAACTCTGTATCAAATTCTATCCCCGCATTTCCGATCGTAATGGTGAACACTCGGGATTGACCGCTTTCCAAAGGGGTTACACCGGTTAAACTTGCTACATACACCTTATTGCCCACCGTTACCTCTATTGCGGCGTTCGCAGAAAACGTTTGGGGCGCTACAATTGCTTTTGCTCCCAGGAGTACCGTTCCATTGTTTACCCAACCTGCTACCGGCTGAAAGGGAACAACGTTTTGAAGGTTGCCGGTGGAAAGGATGGTGTCCTGTGCCAAATCGTAGGTTACGTCCGTTTGTACATGCAGGATTTTTATTTGTGCCGATGCCAGGGCATTGAGAGTAGGATACCCCGAACCATTTTTCAACTGGAATTGCATCCGTGAAAGCCGGTGGTAAAAATCAACAGCCACAGTAGGACGGCGGGTTACCGTATCCAGAAAGGCTGTTGCCAGGTCGGAACGGGTGTAGGCGCTGTGAAGAGTTTGGTCTGTTTGTACCTGAAAATCAATCTGTGTACCCGTATTGAAAGGCGTTTGCCGGTACGGATAGTACAGATACAAATCCAACGGAGCATTGTCCGTGGGAAAAGTAATTTTGTTGTCAGCCACCCATGTACTTCCGTCCTGCCGGAGGGTAAATCGCTCGTTGTTAAAGTGATTGCCCGACGGCAGAAGCATTGGGTTCGGAGCAGTCTGAACGGTGTTCACCGCAAAAAGTCCGATTTCGTCAGAGGGTTCGAAATATGTATCGGTGGCGCGGGTTTGCAGCAACCGAGTGCCGAGCACCAACTCATACCCTGTGTTTTCGGGTGTGAAAGAGTCATTGTCATCTGTTGCACATCCGGTGATTAACTGTGTTGCACAAAGCATTACATAACTGAGAAGGGAGAAGAAATAACTCCGTTTTCCAGCATTTGAAAATCGTTCCATCGTATTTTGTAGTTTTTTATCCATGAAAATATTACAAATATATACATTTTTTCGCAAAAAAACTTTTGTGTTAAAAATTATTTATGCGAATTCAGGTGTTTGTCTTATTCCAAAATAAGTTGACTCGAACATGGTACGACCGGAAGTCTGTCCGGGACAAAATAGTTTTTGTGGTATTTTTGCTATTTTTGCAAGATGATTGATCAGGGCACGATACAGAAAATTTTTGACGCGGCGGATATTTACCAGGTGGTGTCCGAGTTTGTGAATTTGAAAAAGCGGGGGGTGAATTACGTCGGCTGCTGCCCGTTCCACAATGAAAAGACCGGTTCGTTCACTGTTTCGCCCGCCAAAGGCATCTACAAATGCTTCGGGTGCGGGAAAGGGGGCAATGCGGTCAATTTCATCATGGAACACGAACAGGTGTCCTACGTGGAGGCGTTGCGGTTCCTGGCGGCCCGCTACAACATTACCATCGAGGAGAAGGAGCTGACGGAGGAGGAGAAAAAGGAGAAGGGCGAACGGGAGAGCATGCTGGTGGTCACCGCTTTTGCACACGAGTTTTTTGTCGATCAACTGCTGCATACGGACGAAGGGAGATCCATCGGTTTGGGCTACCTGCACAAACGGGGACTGGACGACGCGGCCATCGAAAAATTCGGGTTGGGCTACAGCCCGGAGAAATGGGACGCCCTGACGGGGTTGGCGCAGGAGAAGGGGTACCGGGAGGAGTATTTGGTCAAGACCGGGCTGACGATACCGTCGGACAAAGGCGGTTTTGACCGCTTCCGGGCGCGGGTGATCTTCCCGATCCGGGACATCGGCGGAAAGATCATTGCGTTTGGCGGGCGGATCATGACCGGCGACAAGAAGAGCGCCAAGTACCTGAACTCCCCCGAATCCGAAATATACCACAAAAGCCGTACCCTGTACGGCATCTATTTTGCCAAAAAGAGCATTGTGCAGCAAAACCGCTGCTACCTGGTGGAGGGTTATTTGGACGTGATCTCTTTCCACCGCAAGGGGGTGGAGAACACGGTGGCCTCTTCCGGGACGGCCCTGACGGTGGAACAGATCCGCCTGATCCGCCGCCTGACCCCCAATATCACCATTATTTACGACGGCGATGCGGCCGGTATCCGGGCGTCGCTCCGGGGCATCGACCTGGTGCTGGAAGAGGGGATGAACGTGCGGGTGCTGTCGCTTCCGGAGGGAGAGGATCCGGACTCTTTTTCCCAGTCCCGCACGCCGGAGGAGTTGCAGGCATATCTCCGGGATAACGAAATTGATTTTATTTCGTTTAAAACCAAACTGCTGTTTAATCAGGCCGGGAACGATCCGATCGAACGGGCCCGGCTGATCAAAGAGGTGGTGCAGAGCATTGCGCTGATCCCGGATTCCATTACCCGTTCGGTGTATGTCCGGGAAGCTGCCCACCTGATGCAGACGGAGGAGAACGAGTTGTACAGCGAGGTGGCCCGGATCCGGACGGGGAAAAGGGCGGAGGGGGAACACCGGGCGTACGATGACCGTTCCGGTAAAAAAGAGTCGCTTACGCCCCGCTCTGCCGGGCAGGCTGTTCCCAAAGCGGATGAGGGATGCGCAACGGAGGAGCAGGCGCTGGTGCGCTACCTCCTGCTGTTCGGCAGTGTGGAGTTGTACGAAGATTCCCGGGAGGGAGCGCCCTCTCGCTCCGTCAGCGTCGGGGAGTATATCATCCAAGAGCTGGCGGACGACGATTTGGAGCTGTTCGATCCCGAATGGTCCGTCGTACAGAAAGAGTACGGGCTTCATTACCGCTCCCCCGGTTTTATTCCGGCCAAGTTCTTTATCGGGCATCCGGATCCCCGCATCAGCGGGAGGGTGGCCGATGTGCTGAGCGAGCCGTACGAATTGAGCAAAATGTGGAGCCAAAAGGATAGCTATGTTCCCCGGGAGGAGCTGCTGTTGGCGGAGTTGTTGCCCAAAGTGGTGGACAATTACAAGATGCGGCGGGTGGAGTTGATGGTGCGCGAAGCGGACGGCAAGATCCTCGAAGCGCAGACGGCGGAAAATGCGGAGGAGGTTTTGGTGTGGATCAAAAAGAAGACGACCCTGAACCGGATCCGGGCAAAGCTGAACGAGAAATTGAAGCGGACGGGGATCCGGTGATATTTTATTTTTAGAACGGATTTTCACTTTTGGCACAAAATTTGTACAAATAGGGGATTCCGTTTGTTTGTATAAACGAATGGGGTATAAAAGACAATATGATGATGACACAGATGAAAAAACGATGGATCGGGTTGTGGGCGCTCCTGTTGCTGCCTTCGCTGATCCTGGCGCAGGAAACAGGAGTCCTTTCGTTGCAGCAGGCCGTGGCGTATGCCGAGGAGCACAACAAGCAGTTGCAGGTATCCCGGAAAGGGGTGGATATTTACAAGCAGAAAGTGCGGGAAGCGATTGCGCAGGGGTTGCCGCAGATCGGCGGAACGGTGAATTACAATACCAATTTCGGATATGAAATGAATTTTGGCGGCAACATGCCCATCAAAATGAAAGACCAGTCGAATGTGGTCGGATCGGTTTCCCAGTTGCTGTTCAGCGGACAGTGGATCGTCAACGTTCAGGTCAGCAAGATCGCCGAGCGGCTCTCTGTGCAACAGGCGGACATTACGGTTTTGGATATCCGGGAAAATGTATGCAATACTTACTATACAGTGCTGTCCGGTGAACGGTTGAAAGAGATCGTGTCGATGAATCTGGAAAACCTGAATAAGGTTTACGAGCACACCCGCAACATGTACGACGCCGGAACCGTCGAGATCACGGATGTCGATCAGATCCGGATCACGGTAGGGCTGCTGAAAAACAGCCTGGCCACCTTGGAACGGAACGTGGAATTGAGTTACAACCTGTTGCGCCTGCAATTGGGGTTGAAGGCCGACCAACCTTTGCGGCTCAGTGATCCGCTGGAGAGCTTTTTGGACAAAGAAGATTACGCGAAATTGGCCGTTCAGCAGTTCGAGATCAGCAACAATCCGGAGTTTCAGGTGATGCAGACCCAGGAGGCGATGAATAAAAAGATGGTCGGCCTGCAAAAGTGGTCGTATGCTCCGACCATTTCCGGGCAATACTCGTACACCTACAAATTACTGAAACCGGCCTTGGACATGAGCCCCCAACACGCGGCCGGCGTGGTGATGAGCATTCCGCTGTTTACGGGATTCGAACGCAAATCCTTAGTGGAGCAGGCAAAGATCGGGTATGAGCAGACTTTGCTGAACAAGAGCCTGCTGGAAGACCAGCTCTACCTGAACGACAAGCAGTACAAATTCGAATTGAAAAGCGCCACCGAGAACTATTTCCTGCAAAAAGAGAACATCGACCTTGCGAAGCGGGTGCTGGAAAACATCCGGCGGAAATACGAATTCGGGGCGGTTTCCAGTTTGGACCTGACCCAGGCCAACAACAACTATTTAGAAGCGGAAAACAATTACACCAACGCCTGCCTGACGCTGTTGCAGGCGGAATTGAAATTGGAGCGGCTGTACAACGAATTCTCTTATTAACCCGAAAATAAAAATTTTATACATGATACAAAACGCTATTTTAGGAGTGGTGGCAATGGTCCTGTTGGCCGGTTGCTCCGGAAAGGAAAAAACAACGGAGACGGCGGAGGAAGCCACTCCCGTGAGAGTATTGAAATTGACCAAACAGAAAGTGGCCACGACGTTGGATTATACGGCGACGCTGGAAGCCGACGAACAGGTCTATTACGCGCCGGCTGCTGCCGGGCGGATCAGCAAGATCTACGTGGAGGTGGGAGACCGCATCAAAAAAGGAGAGTTGCTGGTTCAGATGGATCCGACCAACCTGCACCAGGCGCAGGCGCAGTTGAAAAACGTCGAGACCGAATACAACCGGGCCGTGAAGCTGAACGAAACGGGAAGCATCTCCAAACAGGCGTACGACGCTGCGGTGACCCAGTACGAAGTGGCCAAATCCAATGTGGAATTTCTGGTAGAAAACACCAAAATGCCGGCTCCGTTCAACGGGGTCGTGACCGGGAAGTATTTTGAAGACGGAGAGGTCTATTCCGGCATGGCGGCCGGCGGGGCTGCCAAACCTTCGATCGTGACGATCGAAAAAATAGATCCGGTGAAAGCCTACGTCGATCTGTCGGAACAATACTTCCTCTCCCTGAAAAAAGGCACCCGGGTAACGTTTAAAAGTTCGCTCTATCCCGGCCGCGAGTTCGACGGAACGGTGAGCATTGTGTACCCGACCATCGATCCCTCTTCCCGGACCTTCCGCGTGGAGGTAAAAATTCCGAACGGGGACGAATCTTTGCGTCCGGGCATGTACGGAACCATCAACTTCTTTGTCGGGGAGCTGGAAACCATGATCGTTCCCTCGTTGGCCATATTGAAACTGCAAGGCTCCAACGACCGCTACGCGTTTCTGAACAACAACGGAACGGCCCGGCGGGTGGATGTCAGGCTGGGACGGCGCTTTGAGGATCAGATCGAGATTTTCAGCCCGGAGATCAAGGAGGGAGATGAATTGGTCGTTGTCGGACAGGGACGTTTGGTGAACGGCCGGGCATTGAAAATAGAGCAATAAATTGATACGAAAATGAGTATATACAATACAGCGGTCAATAAACCGATATCCACCCTGATGGTCTTTTTGGCCATTATGGTGCTGGGGATATTCTCCTACATTCAACTGCCCGTAGACCTGTATCCGAAAATGGATCCGCCTTACATTACGGTGATGGCGACCTATCCGGGCTCCAATGCGGCGGACATCGAGGAGAATATAACCAAGATCCTGGAAGACAACCTGAATGCCGTGGACGATCTGAAGGAGATGACCTCCGTATCGTACGACAACATCGGGGTCATTTACTTGGAGTTTGAATGGGAGGCCAACTTAGACGAAGCCTCCAACGACGTGCGGGACGCTGTGGACAAAGCCATGTCGGGGTTGCCCGACGGCATCGACCGGCCCACCATCATGCGTTTCAATACGTCGATGATGCCCATTTTGATCTACGCGGTGACGGCCGAAGCCTCTTATCCGGGCATCGACCGGATCCTGGAAGACAAATTGGTGACCCGGCTGAACCGGGTAGACGGCGTAGCCAGTGTAATGGTGGCCGGGGCGCCGATCCGGGTGGTGTACGTCGATCTGGACCCGCACCAATTGGAGGCGTATAACCTGACCTTGGAACAGATCGGCGCCAAGATACTGGCCGAAAACCAGGATATCTCTTCGGGAAGCGTGAAGATGGGCACCGCGGACTACACGCTCCGGGTGGAAGGGGAGTTTACGGAGAGCGCACAGATCAAAGACATTGTGCTGGGGATGCGGAACGGAAAAACCATTCTTCTGCGGGACGTAGCCAACGTGCGGGATACCCTTCGGGACATCACCCTGGAACAGACCGTAAACCGGGGACAGGGCGGCGTGCTGCTGGTGACCAAACAGACCGACGCCAATGCGGTGGCGGTGGCGGAACAGGCCAAGAAGGAGATCGAAGCAGCCCAAAAAGAGTTGCCGGCGGACATCAAATTTCAGATCATTTCGGACAACTCCGACTTCATTGTACAGTCCATCGGCAATTTGCAGGAGACGTTGATGTACGCCCTGATCTTTGTGGTCTTGGTGGTGTTTGTTTTCCTGGGGCGCTGGCGGGCAACCTTTATCATCGCCCTCACCATTCCCATTTCGTTGATCGTGGCGTTTATCTATCTGTTGATCACCGGGGAATCCCTCAACATCATCTCACTCTCCTCGCTTTCCATTGCCATCGGGATGGTGGTGGACGACGCCATTGTGGTGCTGGAGAACATCTCCAAACACATCGACCGCGGCAGCCGTCCCCGGGAGGCCGCCAAATACGGAACGAACGAGGTATGGCTTTCGGTGATCGTAACAACGCTGGTGACCGTGGCCGTATTCTTTCCGCTCACCATGGTGACCGGAATGACCGGTATCCTGTTCAAGCAGTTGGGTTGGATTGTGTGTATCACCATCGTGACCTCTACGGTAACGGCCATCTCCCTCACCCCGATGCTGGCTTCCCAATTGATGAGGGTTCAGGAGTTCGATCCGGGCAAAAAGTTCAGCTTTTACCACTTTGTCAACAGGCAGTTGACCAAATTGGACAGTTGGTACGAAAAGCGGATCCGCTGGTCGTTGAACCACAAAGTGTTCATGATCTCGGCCATGTCGGCCGTCTTTGTGGGTTCCTGCAGCCTGTCCGGATTGATCCAGACGGACTTTATGCCGCAGAACGACCAGGGAAACCTGCAGGCATACGTAAAAATGCAGGCGGGGCAACGGGTGGAGGTCACCAAAAAGGTCTCCTTACAGATCGATTCGGCCATCCGGGCGGATGTGCCGGAGGTAACCATCGTCAATTTGGCTTACGGTAGCGAAGAAGAGGCTTCCTTTGCCTCGATGATGAGCACGACCGGGAACAACATCCTGAACATCCGTATGCGTTTCGCAGACCGGGAAGAGCGCGACCGGGACGTCTTTGTAATAGCCGACCAGATCCGCGGCATCCTGAAAAAGTTCCCGGATGTGCTGGAGTACACTGTTTCCGCCGGTAACGGCGGTTTCGGAGGGAGCAATACGGTGGATGTAGAGATCACCGGGCACGACTTCAACATGACCAACACATTGGCTGCCCGGATCGCGGACATGGCCAAGCAGTTGCCGGGAGCGGGCGACGTGAAGATCAGCCGGGACGACGACAAAGTGGAGCTCCAGTTGCACCTGAACCGGGACAAGCTGGCCCTGCACGGATTGACAACGGCGGATGTCGGCATGGCCATGCGGAACCGGATGTACGGCTTCCGGAACAGCAAATACAAGGAGAACGGGGAAGAGTACGACATCATTGTACGGTTGGAGGAGAAGTACCGCTCTTCGATCACCGATATCGAGAACATGTTTGTGACCGACGCTTTCGGACAGAAGGTACGCATCAAGGAGTTGGGCGAGATCCGCGAGTTTTACTCTCCGCCCAACATCGAACGCAAAAGCAAGCAGCGCATGCTGACCGTTTCCATCGCCCCGTTAGCCGGGGTGGCGCTGGGAGAGCTGGCGGAAACTACAAGGCAGATGCTATCGACGATAGACGATGTTCC
>JAISVB010000058.1 GCA_031271755.1 Culturomica sp. | reverse complement strand
CATTTTTATCCGGGAAGTACGAAACGTGGTACCAGCGGTTAAAGAGCGTATCCTCGATGATGTATTTCCGTTCGGCCGGTTTCCAGAGCATCTCCCCGCGCCCGCCGATGATGGCTTCGTCCGTATAAAAGATACGCGGCCCCTGGAAACGGGCGTAAGGCCGGACGGTTTTGTCTATATTCAGGTAGATACCGCTATAAATGCGCTGATCTTTGTCGTCCCGGTTTTCCAACTCCACCGGCACCCGCACATCGTTGGGCGCAAAAGAGGTTTTTACCCGCATCCAGCGGTGATCCAGCACGGAGGTATCGGCAGGCGCCTGCGCCAACCCGGTATAGCCGTTAAATTCCAGATTCGGCTGTTTGGAGTAGAGCGCTACCTTTCCCTTGAACAGGATCCCTTCGTTCAGTTCGATCCGCCTGTCCGAAGGAAGGTCCGCATAGGCGTAAATATGTTTCAGACTGTCTGTCCTCAGTTGGTCGAAACGGATCACCTGCTTCTTTTTATCCTGGTTGACATACTCAAAATCTCCGCTTCCGCTGAACCGGTAACGTCCGGAGATCATCAACGCTACGTTAGTCAGTTTTTTCGATTTATCCACCCGGTCGCACAACAACTCTCCCTCTTTGAACTCTTGCATAAAACCGTTGGAAGCAATGACCACGTTGCCTTCCGGAGGATAGAACCGGCCGTTGGCAATGTCGATGTGGTTAACCCATTTGCTGCGGATCTCCCCTTCCGTCAAACTGTACAGGCTCTGGGGCGCCACGAACGAAAGCGAATCTTTAGCCCGCTCTGTGGCCACGAAACGGTTCCGGGCGGCCAGCGGCAGGGAGGCTTCGTTCTCCAATTTCCACATCCGGCGGAGTTCCTCCTCCGTTTCCATCCCGATATTCAGGTAAGCGGGATCCATGTACCAGGTAAAATTTTTAAAAGAAGCCGTGTAGCGGTTGTTGGGGAAATGGAGCCGGGCCGTATCCGCGTTGTTGGCAAAAAGCCCTTTGTTGGCAGACAAATCGATGTCAATGGATACATTTCCGGTAGTCACCTGTACGTTTTTGTGTTCGGGCGAATGCATCTGCAAAGCAGTGGTTGCCGACAGGATCCGCTGCTCCTGCAATTTAAATGCCTGCGACACCATCTGCGCCTCCCGCAACTCCATCCGTCCGGTACCGTCCATCGACTCCTTGAAGACATTCAGTTTTCCTTCCAATTTTACCCGGTTGTCGTACACAAAAAAGGGTTTGTCCCGAGAAGTCAATTGAAGATTTCCCTGCTTTTTCAGGTATTTGACCCCGACGTCGTTCCCCTGCGTCCCCGGTCGCTTCCCGCTCAAAGCATCCACCTGCACCAATTGGGTGGAGGTCATCAACGAATCCGGCTCCAGAACGATCTGCTTAGAGCCGAAACGGCTGCTGTTCATGTTGACCTCCCCATCCGCCATAAAACCGCTCTTATCCAATTGAAGCGCAGAGGTGATCACTCCTTCTCCGTAAAGCGCCAATCCCTGCGCGGGTGTTTTGAACTTCATCCCGAGCGAATGGTCTTCCATCAGCCGGAGCGAATCTTTCACATCCGGTACGATATTGCTGACCAGCGTCCCGCCGAAGGCGTAGGCGAATTTGGTGTCGTCGTTGATGTTCCGGAGCGTGAAGGGGTGGATGATAAAATGGAATTGCTCCCGGCGATACACCCCTCCCCGGATGTCCGGATCGTCGAAATAGACATACGAATCTTTGCGGGTATTCAGGATGGGATACACTTCGGTATCCTGCTTGCCGGATTTGTTGTTCGGTTTGTCGATTTCAATATCTCCCACCATGTTGCGGATCAGGGAGTTTACTTTTTCTCCCCGCTTGCCGGTCACCTGGTTCGATACGTAGAGCGTACTGGAATCGATGTGGGGCATATCGATGGTGTATTTGTCGTACGAAAAGAAGAGATTGCTGCCGTACATGTCGAACATCCCCGCTTTCAGCATGCCGCTGAACTCCATGTCCCGGTTCTTCAGCATCACCACCTTCTGATCCGACGGTTCCGCAGAGATGTCTCTCGTCGTGCTGATGGTAAACTGTTCCACTCCGAAAATTTCCAGCCGGCGGTTTCTCAGATCCAACACGGCGTTGATCCGGGAATCTTTGGGGTGGGAGTCAAATTTCAGATCGTCGTAATCCTGCTTGCCGACCCGGGCAGCCGTATAGTCGAAGAGTCGCGGTTTCAGGGTGACCTCGTCCCGTCCCTCGTCGTATTCGACAAAATCGCTGTACGAGAGCAACACGATCTGTTTGCGCAACTGATCCGCCGGTTTGCGCATCTCTCCCGCATACTCCGGTATGGAAAAGGTCGTCCTGCCCAACTTCACCGAAGTCCGGTGCAAACCGTTCAACGGGTGCAGTTCGTCCAAGCCGGCCATCTGGTCGTATACATTGTCGTTGAAAAAATTCATGGACTCTACTTTGGCCTTGAACAACCCCGACCGGCTGCTTGTTCCCATTTCGATCGTGCTTTCATCTATTTTCCAGATCATCTGCTCCACGTCGAACAGGATCCGGTGGTACCCGTCCCGGAACGGGATGTGCTGACTCTGTTCGGACATGCGGCGGAAAGTCGCCGTCCGGTTCCCCTCCGTGTAGGTAAAGTGGATGTGAGGATGGATCAGTTCGCTGCTGTCCATGGGCAATACCAACCGGGAGGTGGCCGCCATGATCCGCACGGAGTCGATGGTGAAACGCTTGGAGTAGATGTACAGAAAGGTCGTATCGTTCGGTTGGATGGTTATACAGCCCCACTGTTCGTCCTTTCCGAATCCGCTCAGTTTTTCTCCGGTGTAGATCACTCCTCCCCGGTACGAAACATATTTAAAAAGTTCCCCGAGATCGATGTCCGTATTCCGGGAAGTAAATTGCGGGAACTCGCGGTTTTGGGGCTGTACAAATGCCAACGCCTTGTCTTTCAGATTTCCCCGGACGGGCTCCGACAAACGCCCTTCGTAGTAAAACAGCACCGAATCCGCGGTATATTCGGTCTCCCCCATATCGATGATGTAAGTGGAGAGATCCGCATACATCGGTTTGTCGTTCCGCCAATCCACCCGGCCGCCGGTTCCGGACAACCGGTTTTTCCCAAACACATATTCAACGGCGGACGAAACGATTTGAATGGCATCTCGGTTGGTCCGGCAGATGACCGTTGCATCCGGAACAGACCACCGGATCTCCTCCCCGTTCCGGGAGAGCCGGACATCGCCCTTGACATACCATTTGAAAGTATTGCCGGCGTGAAAGACCTGTTCGTACAGCATGCGGTGTGTCTGATCCAGGTAATCCTTGATGTAGAGCCGCTTCCGTTCGTTATTGGAAGCCGCTTCCTTCATCCCGCCGTACCAGACCGCCCAGTTCTCTTTTTCGTTTTTCCGGTGAAAATAGTGGATACACTCCGCAAACTTCAGCAATTCCCCCAACGGAGCGAGGCGCAACTCCTGCATCTCTTTGAACAGATCCGCCATCTCCTCTTTCTCTTCCGGGGTAAAAAAACCGGATCCCCAGGCAGAAATGCTGTTTCTTTCCAGCGTCTTCCTGTCCGCTATTTTCATGTCCTTGAAGATCAATTCGATCTCCTGAGTGATCTGCCGGCTGTCCTGTGCCCGGAGTTCTCCGATCCCCAGCACCGCCAACCACACCACTGCCACCCATCGCATACCCATCATACCTTTTTCTATTACCCCTGCAAAAATAAGATTTATTGCCTGAATTTAAAAAGAATGGCTATTTTTGTAGAATTTCAATCGTAAAATCAGAACATGGGAGTACCGGTTATAAAACAGAGTGAAGCCATTCGCAGAAAATTTGATGAATTAACCGGTTCCTGCCGCTATTTGGCATCGGAAGAGGATGTCCGGGAGGTGGAAAAAGCGTTCCGGATGGCAACCGGATGCTACACGCCCGAAGGCGCCGAGACCGGCCCGGAGGAAGAGAAAGCGATTCTCAGGCTGTTGGAGATCGCGTTGATCCTGACACGCGAGATCGGGCTGGGGAAAACCTCCGTCATCTGCACCATCCTGCACAGGCCTGTGAACGAAGGAGTTCTCTCCCTGGAAGAGGTAGGAAAACAGTTTAACGGGAAGATCGCCCGGATCAGCGAGGGACTAAAAAACATCGGCCATATTTATGCCACGCAGAAAATCGTAAATTCCGAAAATTTCCGGAAGCTTCTGCTCAGCTTCGCCAAAGATGTGCGGGTGCAACTGATCTTTTTGGCCGAGAAACTGTATGCCCTCCGGACGGCAGAGGATCTGCCGGAAGAGCAGCAACGGCAGTTGGCCAAAGAGACGGACTACATCTACCTCCCCTTTGCACACCGGCTGGGGCTGTACAACATCAAGTCGGAGATGGAAGACCGCGCCCTGCGGTATGCCAAACCCCAACTATACGCCGACATCTCCCGGAAATTGGCCGAATCGAAGGATGCCCGGGAAAAATACATTGCGGAATTTATCGCTCCCGTCATACAGGATATGGAGAAAAGAGGCATGCGATTCAAAGTGAAGTACCGCACAAAAACCATCGCTTCCATCCTGAACAAAATGCGCAAATCCCAGGTGGAATTCGAGGAGATCTACGACATTTTCGCTGTCCGCTTTATCATCGACAGCACGGGGGAAAACGAAAAGCCGGATTGCTGGAGGGCCTATTCGATCGTGACGGATAAATACACCCCCAATCCGCAACGGCTGCGGGACTGGATCTCCGTCCCGAAAACCAACGGATACGAATCGCTGCAAACCACGGTGCTGGGGCCCGGAAAACGGTGGGTCGAAGTACAGATCCGGACGGAACGGATGGACGACATAGCCGAAAAAGGATTTGCCGCCCACTGGAAATACAAAGGCGGCAGTTCCGACGCCGTCATCGAGAACTGGCTGAACGAATTGCGCGAAATACTGGAAAGCCCGCAGGAGAATACAATGGAGTTGCTGGACGACCTGAAATTAGACCTTCAGGACAAGGAGGTACATGTATTCACCCCCAAGGGAGATCTGGTCACTTTACCGGGCGGAGCCACCCTGTTGGACTTTGCTTATTCCATACATTCCGAGTTGGGCAACAAATGCATGGGAGGAAAAGTGAACGGCCGGAACGAAACATTGCGCTACGTGTTGCGCAACGGGGACGAGATCTCCATCCTGACAGCCGCCGGCCAGCAACCGAAAGCGGACTGGCTGAACATTGCCGCGACCACCAAAGCAAGGAACCGGATCCGCCAGTTTTTGAACGAAGAGGTCAACCGCCAGGCGGACATCGGTAAAGAAATGCTGACCCGCCGCCTGAAAAACTGGAAAATCGAGTTTACCGACGAGCTCCTGCGCAAATTGATGCACCACTACAGGTATAAATTTGCATTAGACCTCTATCAGGGGATAGCCGACGGCAAACACGATCCGGCCGAGATCAAAGAGATCCTTCTGCAGCCCAAAGAGGAGGAGAAACTCCCTCTCCCCGCTCCGCCCCGGGATATCCGGATCACTCCGTCCAAAAAATCGGAAGAGGATGTATTGGTCATCGACAAAAATGTCGACAATGTGGAGTATAAATTCGCCCGCTGCTGCAATCCGGTCTACGGGGACGACATCATCGGATTCGTATCCATCGGCGAAGGAATCAAGGTGCACCGCCGCCAATGCAAAAACGCGCTGGATCTGCAAAACCGCTATCCGTACCGGATCGTCAAGACCCAATGGACGAACGAAGGGGCGGCTTCCTACCAGACCACGCTCAGCCTGATGGGCCGGGACGAAACCGGGGTCGTCAACAAGATCACCGAACTGATCACCAAAGATCCCCGGATCACCCTGCGGGGCATCTCCATACATTCGGCGGAAGGGATGTTCGAGGGGGAGATCACTATTCTGATCGCCAACACCGAACACCTGGCCCAACTGATCAACCGCCTGAAACAACTTCCGGGAGTCCGGAAAGTAGGGCGGCGGGATTCCATGTTAGAATCCTGAAATACGCTTCCGGATTTTAGAAAAAAAAGTACCTTTGCACCTGTAAATCCAAACCTGCAACACATGAACAAAACAATAAACAGAGCTGCCGACAACATCCGCATACTGGCCGCCTCCATGGTTGAAAAAGCCAAATCCGGCCACCCGGGCGGCGCCATGGGCGGCGCTGATTTTATCAACCTGCTCTATTCGGAATTTTTAAATTTCGATCCGGACGACCGCTGTTGGGCGAACCGCGACCGCTTTTTTCTGGATCCCGGGCACATGTCCCCGATGCTCTATTCCGTGCTTTGCCTGACCGGCAGCTACTCTATAGAAGATCTGCAACAGTTCCGGCAATGGAAAAGCGTCACGCCGGGGCATCCGGAAGTGGACAAGGCCAGAGGGGTGGAAAACACCTCCGGGCCGCTGGGGCAGGGACATACGATGGCGGTAGGAGCCGCCATTGCCGAACGGTTCTTAGTAGCCCGCTTCGGGGAGTGGATGGCGCACAAAACCTACGCCTTTATCTCCGACGGAGGCGTTCAGGAGGAGATCTCGCAGGGAGCCGGCCGGTTGGCGGGGACACTGGGACTCTCCAACCTGATCCTTTTTTACGACGCCAACAACATCCAGTTGTCCACCACCGTAGAAGAGGTTACCTCCGAAGATACGGCGGCCAAATACAAGGCCTGGGGATGGAACGTAATGACCATCGACGGGAACGATGCCGGCCAGATCCGGCAGGCGTTGCAAAAAGCCGTGGCCGAAACCGAACGCCCGACCCTCATCATCGGAAAGACCCTGATGGGAAAAGGGGCGCTCGGCCCGGACGGCGAAGATTTTTCCAACAAAGTCTCCACCCACGGACAACCTTTGAGCAGCGCCGGCGCCTGCATCAAAAACACCGTCCGGAATCTGGGAGGCGACCCGGAAAACCCCTTTGTGATCTTTCCGGAAGTACAAGTATTGTATGCAGAAGCCCTGGAACGGAAACGGATCTATGCACGCAAGAAAAAGGAGGAACAGGCAGCCTGGGAAAAAGCCCACCCGGAGTTGGCGGCAAAATACCACCGCTTTCTGTCGGGCAAAGCGCCTGCTGTCGACTATTCCGCCATTGCACACAAAGCCAACATAGCCACCCGGGTCGCTTCGGCCGATGTGCTGGCAGCGCTGGCCGCCCAAGTGGAGAACATGATCGTCAGTTCCGCCGACCTTTCCAACTCCGATAGAACAGACGGGTTTATGAAGGGCGGAGCACGCCCCATCGCCAAAGGCGATTTTGGCGGCGCATTCCTGCAAGCCGGCGTGGCCGAACTGACCATGGCTTCCGTATGCAACGGCATCGCCCTGCACGGCGGGATCTTTGTTGCCTGCGGCACTTTCTTTGTCTTTTCCGACTACATGAAGCCCGCCATACGTTTGGCCGCCCTGATGGAAGTGCCTGTTAAATATGTCTGGAGCCACGATGCCTTCCGGGTCGGGGAAGACGGTCCCACCCACCAGCCGATCGAGCAGGAAGCACAGTTGCGGCTGCTGGAAAAGATGCGCAACCATTCGGGCGCCATGAGCCTGCTCGCTTTGCGGCCGGCCGACGCCTGCGAAACCTCGGTGGCCTGGAAAATGGCGATGGAGAACACCGCCACCCCCACCGCATTGGTGCTCTCTCGGCAGAACATCCCCGATCTGCCCGGCAACACCTGTGAAAAATCCCTGCAAGCCGAAAAAGGAGCTTATATTGTAAGCCGGACCGGAGAAAACCCCTCCGTAGCGCTGCTGGCTTCCGGATCAGAAGTTTCTACGCTGGTGGAAGCGGCCGCCCTGTTAAAAGAGCGGAAAAACATCGCCGTACAGGTGGTATCCGTGATCTCGGAAGGGCTCTTCCGGGAACAACCCCCGGCCTGGCAGGAAGAGGTGCTCCCCGCCCGGTTGCCGAAATACGGCCTGACGGCCGGCCTCTCTGTTACCTTAGAGGGCTTGGTGGGATGCAACGGCAAAATACACGGGGTAGACCATTTCGGCTACTCTGCTCCGGCCGGCGTACTGGATCAAAAGTTCGGATTTACCGGCGAGCAGGTATATGAAGAGATCTTGAAATTAGTCAGCCTCTAAATCATCGATGAACCGGCTGATGTCCGTAAAAACCTCATCGACGGATCGATCTCCCCGGATGTCGCGGCAAAGCGGCCGGTAGTACTCCGCTACCGGCGTTGTCCGGCGGTGGTACTCCCGGAAACGGGTATCTATGGCCTCTTCGGTATCATCGGCCCGGCCCTCTATCCCGGCCCGCTTTCGCATCCGCTCTTTCAACTCCGGCTCCGGCACCCGGATATTGATGAACCCGTGCAGGGCGCTTCCGTATTCCGCAAGCATCCCGTCCAGTTTTTTAGCCTGCTCCACCGTGCGGGGAAAGCCGTCGAACAGAAACCCCTCCTTCCCGATCCTTCCGGCAATCTCTTTCCGGAGCAACCCCACCACCAACTCATCCGGTAACAACTGTCCGTTGTTGATGATCTGCCCGGCCATCTTTCCCACTTCTGTCCCCTGTGCGATCTCCCGCCGGATCATCTCTCCGGTAGAAAGGTGCGTTAATTGGTATTTTTCCGCAATCTTTTTCGCCTGCGTTCCCTTCCCGGCACAGGGAGGACCGAATAATACGAGATTGAACATGGCCTGTTTTTTATATTTTACAAATATACAGAGTTCATCAGAAAAAGAGCATTTTTTCCGTATAAACATTTATTCATACACCACCATCCGGGGTTTTCTGACCTCGTAATCGTAAAAACCTTCCTGCCATTTTCCGGACATGGAGGCCGAAAAGTGCTGCATATCCGGCGGAACAACCGGATAAAACGAGAGGCGGAGAGTGATATTCTTAAATACCAGATTGTCGTTTCGAAGGTTCACCACAGCACTGATCCCCCAGTAACTTTTGCTTTTCAGGAGGGAGCTTTTTTCCGGAGCGATCATACCTGCATCCAATGCAGTGCTTATGGCCATCCGGAAACCTTTGTAAATATAGGGGAGAAAAAAAGTGGACATCAAAGAGGCAGAGATCCTCTGATTTCCAACCAGAGTATCCGAGTCGAACCCCCAAATATCCTGGTCCCGCATCAGCAGGTAATCGGCCTCGTAACGCCGGATCCCCGTTATGTAATACGCCCTCCCGTATGTCCGGAACCGCCAGCTCCCGACAGGATACAACTTGCTGAAATGCGCCACTCCCGCCTTGAAAAGCCCCCGTTCCACACCGTCCTTATTCAGGTATCCGCCCAAAGCGGCTTCAAACGAATAAAACTGTTCCCGGTGCGGATTAAAATAGGAGTAGCGGGCCTCGTAAGCCAAATACCCTTCATTCAGGAAATCGTTGTTCTCAAAACCACTGGTCACCACCGAATAGAAACCGGTCGGAATATCCTCCGTCTTTCCGAAATCAAAGATCAGATTGGCCTTGTAGTACTTCAATTTCCGGTACGTAAAAGCGGTAAAAAAATTCCGGCGGTTGTAATAGAATTGATTGCTGTCCGCCTCCACCGGAGGGCGATCGCTAAAGATGACGTTCAGAAAACGGCCGGTCACGTAAAAATTCCGGTTGTACCTGTAACGGGGCTTCAACAAAAACGAACGGCCGCCCCATACATCCACCCCCGTGTAATTAAAAGGGATCAGGTTGTTAACCATATTGACGTCCACCAATACATTGGAACGATAGATCCTGCTTACCTGCACACCACCCGCCCATTTGGTCCAGGAGGTTTGAAAATCCCGGTTCAGGTCAAACCACATTTGCTTGGCAAGATAGTCGTCCTGGTAAAAAGCAGTCAGGTCTACGTGACTCCCCCACAAACTTTTGATCTGGTATTGGGCCTGATTTCCCCACCGCAGTTCCCCGGGCCGGTTCCCTTTATAGTTGATCCGGTATTCGGCATAATGCCCCAGTCGCAAAAAATTATGCGCTCCCAGCGTAACGCGGGCGCTGTTGAGGAAATTGGAGGAAACCTCCATGTCCCAGGAGAAGTTATCCTTGCACACCACCACCAAATTGACCGTTTCCGGATCTTCCGGATCGACTTCGGCAATAATGGCAGCGTCATCCACAAACCTCAATCCCCGGAGCATCACCTCGTTTTGAACCACTTCGAAAGGAATCAGCTCCCTCCCCGTTTTCAGCGTCAACTGCTTGCGGATTGTCCGTTCCGACGTTTTCATGTGAACGGCATTGGCCATGCTCTTGATCCAGCCGAGATCCATCTCCTCATACAGCGTATCGTATACACTGTGTCCATAAGGAGGCAATATATTCAGGGAGATACGGCCGATACGTTTTCCGGCATACGGCTGAAAGCGGAATTCGCTGTTTTCCGTCCGCATAACGTTCACCCGGTTGCTTTTCGGATTGACAAAGATCAGTTTGTACAACTCTTTGGTGAGGGAAGAACGGCCGGCAACCTCCTTGATCCGGGTATATTCGTACCGCAACGTATCGCGAATGGTGCTGTCCGGGCGATAAACAGAGGGGCGGGGCACTATTCTCTCCCGTCTTTCATCGACAGTGTCCCGGCTCTCCCGGGCATGCAACGAGAGGCATCCTGCCAGCAGAAGGATGACAATACCTGCCTTGCCTGTGTACCTCTCCATACGCTTCGGACTCTCATTCACATACAAAAGTACGGAATTTATCCGTCATCCAAATCCGCTCTTCCCCCTTTTCGTCGTAAATAAAACAAACTTCCAGATCCGGAGTCCCCTCCGCAATTGCCCGGCTCTTCTCCAACCCCAATACCATGAAAGCCGTAGCATACGCATCCGCCAGCATGCAGCTCTGCGCATACACCGTAGCGCTCAACAGCTCCTGTTGTACAGGATATCCGCTTCGCGGGTCGATGGTGTGCCCGTATTTTTTTCCTTCGTGCAGGTAAAAGTTCCGGTAATTCCCGGAAGTGGCCAAGCTTCCCGCCGTCAACGAAACCACCACCCGCACCTGCCGCCCCTCCTCCGGATGCTCCACGGGGCTGTCGATCCCCACCCGCCAAGCAGTTCCCCGGGGATTCCGGCCCTTCACCCGCACCTCTCCCCCAATATCCACCAAGTAGTTCTCTACGTCGTTCTGTTCCAGGCACTCCGCCGCTAAATCCACCCCCAATCCCTTCGCGATCGAACTGGCATCGATCTCCATGCCCTCCGGCCGGATCAACCGCTCTCCCTCCAAACGCATCTTCTCCAACCCCACAAAAGAAAGCAAAGAGTCCACCTGGCTCTCCGAAGGAAGCATCCGCTGCTTGTATCCAAACCCCCAGGCATTGACCAGGGGAGCCACCGTAATATCAAAAGCGCCATTTGTTGCCTGGTGTACCAGAAAGGCAGTACGAAACATTTTTACAAAAAGAGAATCCACCCGGTCAGTCGTTCCCCGGTTCAATCCGGACACCACAGAAGCCGTATCGAACATCGACAAAGAAGCATTCACCTGCTCAATCTGTTTCAGAACCTCCCCGGACAGATCCACCGCAGCCTGGTATCTGACCCGGTAATAGGTCCCGTATATGTTCCCTTCCATCGTCCGGTACTCCGGGCGGGCGCACCCCGCTAATACCCAAATAAACAGCACCATCCGCCAGCCATTCGTCTTCATCTCTTTTTATTCTCTGTTTTTCACCTGTTTCAGCCCAAAGATACTGTTTTTTTGATTTCCCAACTCCCTAAATTTTCCCTCCACCTCCTTCGTACCTCGGTCGTACCATGTTCGGGTTTGAGCAGCGCCTTTCAAAACAATTTTTTTTAGCTACTTTTGCAGTATCGAAAAAAAGCCGGAAATCAAAGAATCGTATTATATGGCTAAAATCCTGATCATTGACGATGAGCGGAGCATCCGCAACTCGCTGAAAGAGATCCTTACCTTTGAGAAACACGAGGTGATTCTGGCCGAAAACGGCTTAGACGGTTTAGTGGCTGTAAAATCCGAAAAACCGGACCTTGTTTTCTGCGACATCAAAATGCCTAAAATGGAAGGCATCGAGGTGTTGGAACGGATCAAGGAATTTTCGCGGGACACCCCCGTGGTGATGATCTCCGGACACGGAACCATCGATACGGCCATCGAAGCCATTAAGAAAGGAGCCTACGACTTTATCGAAAAACCGCTCGACCTGAACCGCATCCTGATCACCATCAAGAACGCCACCGACAAAACCTGCCTGATCGAAGAAACCAGGACGCTGAAAAACAAGGTCAGCCGGAAATACGAGATGATCGGGCACTCCCCGGCTTTGGAAAAAGTGCGGTCGATGATCGAAAAGGTGGCCGTTTCGGATGCGCGGGTATTGGTGACCGGCCCGAACGGTTCCGGTAAGGAATTGGTTGCCAGGCAACTGCACGAACAAAGCCCGCGCCGGGAAAACGCTTTCGTAGAAGTCAATTGCGCAGCCATCCCTTCCGAACTGATCGAAAGCGAACTGTTCGGACACGAGAAAGGCTCCTTTACATCCGCCATCCGGCAAAAGAAAGGAAAGTTCGAACTGGCCCACGGCGGCACCATTTTCTTAGACGAGATCGGCGACATGAGCCTGAACGCCCAAGCCAAGGTTTTACGGGTCCTGCAGGAGCACAAACTGACCCGGATCGGCGCTGACAACGACATTCAGGTAGATGTACGGGTGATCGCCGCTACCAACAAAAACCTGAAAGAGGAGATCTCCAAAGGTAATTTCCGGGAAGATCTGTACCACCGCCTGAGCGTCATTCTCATCGACGTTCCGCCGCTGAAAGAGCGCCGGGAAGACATCGGCGAACTGACCCGTTATTTCATCGAAAGCATCTGCAGCGAGATGCGCATCGCCCCCAAATCCATTGAAGAGGAGGCCGTAGAAAAATTAGAATCGGGCGAATGGTCGGGCAACATCCGGGAACTCCGCAACGTGGTAGAACGGCTCATCATTCTCAGCGGACCGGCCATCACCCTCCGGGACGTCGAACTCTATCTGTAAACTCCTGTTTTCCGTGGACAAACTGCACATCATCCTCTTAGGGCGCCGGAACACCGGGAAAAGCTCCCTGATGAACGCCCTTACCGGCCAGCAAACGGCCATTGTATCAGCCACAGCCGGTACTACCACGGATCCCGTAAAACGGAGTTACGAGATCCCGGGAGTAGCGTCCGTGGTGTTCACGGACACGGCCGGAATAGACGACACGGGAGCATTGGGTGCCCAAAGGATCCGGAAAACCGGAGAGATGATCCCGCAGGCGGACATAGCCTTTCTGGTGATCAGCGGAAACCGGTTCGACCGGGAAGAGGAGGAACTGATCGAAACATTCGGGAGGTACGACCTGCCCTTTCTGATCCTACACAACAAATCGGACGAAGAGCCGCTCCGCCCCGAGCTGAAAAGAGTGTTGGAAGAGCGTTACCGGGTGCCGGTACTGGACTTTTCCGCGCACAGTTCTTCCACAGCGCCTTTGCTGGAAAAGGTGGCGCAACTCCGGCCGGCGACCTCCCCCTCTTCTCTTTTGGAAGGGATCGCCGGCGCCGGATCGATCGTGTTATTGGTAACCCCCATCGACTCGGAAGCGCCTGTCGGCCGGCTGATCTTGCCGCAGGTACAAATGCTGCGGAACATTCTGGATCTGCACGCCACCGGTATCACGCTCCAACCGGAAGAGATCCGCGATTTCTTAGAAAAAACAGGGATCACGCCGGACTTGGTCATTACCGACAGCCAGGTCTTTAAAATGGTCTCGACCCGGATCCCCCCACACATTCCACTCACCAGCTTCAGTATTCTGCTGGCCCGCAGCAAAGGGTATTTTGAGGAATACATCCGGGGAACCGCTTTCATCGACAAATTGCAGGACGGCGACCGCATCCTTCTGTTGGAATCCTGCTCGCACCACAGCAGTTGCGATGACATCGGAAGGAATAAAATCCCGGCTTTGCTCCGGAAATACACCGGAAAAAATTTGGAATTCGAATACATTGCCGGCCTGGATCCGATTGAAAGAGCGGCGCAGGAATACCGCTTAGTGATTCAGTGCGGCGGTTGTATGGTAACCGCCAGACAGTTAAAAAACCGCCTGACTCCCTTCGTGAAGGAGGGGGTTCCGGTCAGTAACTATGGAATGGTTATCGCTTATACCAACGGTATTTTTACGAGAAGTATCGAACTATTTCGTCGGTAAGTCCGTCTATTCGATCTGCTTGAACCCTTTTCCGATGATCTCTCTGGCATCTAAGATCACGGTAAACGCATTGGGGTCGATCTTGGCGATAGCCCGCTGGAGCGTCACTGTTTCCCGCCGGTTTACGATGGTCATGATCATCTCCTTTTCCGCCCGGTTGAACATACCGTTAACCGGCACGATGGAACCGCCTCTTTTCAGCTCCGTCAGGATGTAAGCACGCAACTCCTCTATCTTGTCGGAAACAATAAAAAAGGTCTTGTCGCTGGAATAGCCCTGTATCACAATGTCGATCACTTTTCCCATCAGGAAAATGGTCAGCCAGGAATAGAACGGAACTTTCCAATCCTGGAACACCAACAGTCCCAGCAATACAATGAGCGAATCCACCGTCATCTGCAACATGCCGATCGGTTTCTTGGTGATTTTGTGCAGGATGGACGATAGTACGTCTGTTCCGCCGCTGGAGGAACGGGTTTTCAGCACCAATCCGGTTCCGATACCGACACAAACGCCTCCGAAAATACTGGCCAGCAGGATCTCGTCGTGCAACTGGAACGGATCGTAGGGATGCGGGTGGCCGGTGATCTTTAACAGGTACGGAACGCCGTCCGCAAAGAGCGCCACCAGGATAAAACAAACGAATGTCTTGATGCCGAACTGTTTTCCCAGCATCCGCAAGCCCCACAACCACAGCGGCAGGTTAAAACAGAGCGCCGCCATACCGATGGGAAAACCAAGCTGGTAGTGCAGAATGGTCGAAATCCCGTAGATGCCGCCCGGAACGATTTTATAGGGGGTCATAAAAAACGTATACCCTACCGCCAGCACAAACGCCCCGATAATCAACAGGGCGTAATCCTGAAACCACTGGGCCGAGAAGATCTTTTCCCGGTAAGCCGATAATCTTTTTGCGTTCATACAATACCAACTAAAACCCCGGACACCTTCCGAAATTCCGCGCAAATATAGTGCAAGGTGAGCGCAAACGCAAATTTATTTGCAGTTTGCCGAACCGCAGCCTGTATTGCCCGAAGGGAAATTAGTGCAAGGCGAGCCCAAACGCAAATTTATTTGCAGTTTCGTACTTGGGATGATAATGCCCGTGGCGACAGGGCATTAGTCGGATTTCGAGATAGTGAGGGTAACGATTAGGCAACCGTTCTCGTTTCAGCGTTCTGCGGTGCTGTGCATAGCGTCAAACAACTATCGGACACAAAGTTAGCTATTTTTTCGACAACACCTAATCCGGCAGATATTTTTCATTCTCGCGAGCATTTTAACCGCCGCCCCGACCGCATGAGCGGCGCACTTCGACACGGGCATTTTGGAGTGCCCTACCATCGGTAAAAATGGAGAACAAGACGGGCACTTAAAATAT
>JAISVB010000035.1 GCA_031271755.1 Culturomica sp. | reverse complement strand
AACATGAGTCCGGCAGTATACCGAACCCATGATTCTAAAGTCATTAAGTACTCGCAGCTACAAACTGCGAAAATACAGGGCACAAGTTACGGCTGCGCCTAAACTTGCGCCACGAGGTGACGTAGCCTGAATCCCATGCCATACGGTTCCTGCGATTGCTCGAAGCCTTCGTTCATCAGGTCAATGGATAAGGCCGAGATCAGCACCCCGGCGCCAAAAGCCATAATAGCGGCGATCATTTTATGTTTACATTTGAAGCACAAGCCCAACAACACTCCAAGCAGGATCGCCCCGCCTGAGATCAATCCGGCAAAAATGGTTTCTACCATAAGTATAGTTTGTTTTCTGTAGTTTTTTACAAAGATACGAAAAGTCCTGAATTTTAGTATGTTTTATAACTTTTGTCATTTTCTTCTAAGATATGTTTGTTCATTTAACATTTGTTTCTTACATTGCGCAGCAAAATGCGCGTAGTTTATTTCGATTATTTGATAAGCCATATAATTTTATAATTCATTCATTTTATAATATGTAGGTGTATGAAAAAGACCCTTCTTTTCTGCAAGACTGTGTTATTGCTTTTGTGTTGCACCGTTTTTTCTCGGATCGCCTGCTCACAGGTGGTCTCAGGAGAAGACAATGTGCGCTTGCCCGCTCCCCAGGATTGGAGTTTTATCCGGTATGGAAACGTCCCGGTGAACCCCTATACCGGCACTCTGTCGCTGACTGTTCCGCTTTACCGGTACACCGATCCGGATTTTGACCTCGAAATTGCCGCCGGCTATGCGGCCGAAGGCTTTCGGCCCAACCAGCTGGCCGGGATATTGGGACTTGGGTGGAACCTGAACGCGGGAGGTTGTGTTACGCGGGAAGTGCGCGGAATTTCCGACGGTTTTTCCGGTTGGGCTGGCAGTAATCAATTTATCGCAAAAGGGTACGGCCATTATTCCCGGGAGGGGCGTACAGACGATCTGACGGCCATTCTGAACAGCGATACAGCTGAGATCATGTACTTTTTGAATCACCATTCTCCAAACACTTCGTCAGACATGTTTTATAGATACGTAACCCGGTTCATACCTTTTATGTATGGAGATACCATTCGTAATCACAACTCCTTGCGTTACGAAACCCGATCCGATATCTATCATTTTAATTTTGGAAAACACAAAGGCTCTTTTATACTGGGGCCTTCCGGGCAGGTGCACGTCTTCGATTCTAAAACGCCCTCGGGCGAGTATCAGGTTTATTTATCGATCCATCCGGACAGCACCGATGTCCACAGGATCGTCATCAAAACCGGTGACGGTTATGAGTACACCTTTGGCGGTTCTCCGGAATTACAACGCCATTCCACCGGATTCGCAGCCAAAACAGTGCCCTACTATTTTGGGGAAGAATCCCCCAAACTCTCCTGGCCTCTGACGCGGATACTGTCCCCCAATGGCCGTACGGTCTTTTTTGACTATTCCACAGCCCAACCTTACTATTATTGCCGTCCGGAAATCAAAGATTACCAAATGCAGGTATTTTTTACCAATGAATCTCCCCCCTATTCATACCAACAATTCAAACTCTTGCATGCGCTTGCAAACACCTCCGACATCTCTCCCCGTCCGAATGCATCGTGCAACTATCACTCCCTGCTAGAACGTATCCGGATTGACAACACCATAGAAATTGATTTTACATACGAAGAACGCATCCCCGAAAAGTACCGATGGATAGGACCGGCAGGCCTTCGGACAGATAACTTGCCAAGCTCTCCTTTTCTGCGAGAGATCCATGTCAAACAGCTTGCCTTCACCTCTTATCCGACAACGCTTAAAACCTGCCGGTTCGATTACCATTACGCATCCGGAAACCCGGTACTCTTTTTAGATGCGATCACCCTTTCCGGAGAGGGGAAATATGCCATGGACTACCACGGTGCTCAAAGCGAATTTCCGCATCAAGGTACTGTTGGCATAGATATCTGGGGCTTTTATACCAATGTCGACAATTTCGATCTTTCCCGCGTCTATGAACTGGACCAATCTCCGAATTTGGGAGGTACCTGTAAGGGTATGCTCTCCTCCCTGACCTACCCGACGGGAGGTTCCACCACATTTGAATACGAACTGCACCGTTGTGCGCACACATTAGCCCGCAACAGTGACGCCCCCATGTTTCCGTTTCTGATTCCCTGTGATGAACAAATCCTTGGCGGCGTGCGTACCCGAAAGATCACAGACTATACGGCAACCGGCCAGGCAGCCTCCTTTAGGGAGTTTTTTTACGAATCGGGAGGGAAAAGCACGGGTACTTCCCTGAGCCTGCCTTTCTATCTAATAAACTCTATGCAACCGCTGAGCCGTTCAAGTACGACTGAATACCAGTTGCAGAGCGGCGACCTGGAAATTTACCACAAATCCTACTCTCCCGATAAACACCACATTGAGTACTCCTCAGTACGGGAAAGACACGCCGACGGTGCGGAGGTGGAATACCACTACAGCCATTACGGCAACATGCCCGATGTAAACGAAGAGACCCGTAAAATTCCTGACATCAGAGAAATAGAAAAGTCCGATTGGGAAGACGAAACCCAAAGAATTCCCCTATCCTTCGATGAGGCATTCTTCTCCCAATACCACCAGCGCAAACCCTTTTCCCGCCATACCCAACGGGGCAAACTGTTGGCTAAGAAATTTTTCAATGCCTCCGGAACGCTTTTGCGGAAAGAAACCCATGTCTATGATACAACGGCTACCCTTCCGTTTATAGAAGGAATGGAGTGTGATGATGAGTCGCTTTATGTTTTCTGCACCTACACGGGCGATTATCCCCTGGTCCGGAGTATCCGGACGGACTATTCCGGTACGGACTCCATCGAAACAATTACCGATTTCAGCTACAACTTCCGGAAGCAGTTGACAGAAAGCACCACTACCAACAGTGACGGGTCGGTCAAAACCGTCAAAACCACCTATCTGCCGCCCTTAGGGGAACTGTCTCCGGGAACCTGGAAATACAATATGGCAGGCCTTAACTCCACCAAGTACCCCCTAAAGCGGGAGATGTTGCAAGGCCCCTCTGCAACAGAAATCCGTCTGTTGTCTATGGAAGAGACAGACTATGGCCAGATAAATGCGCTTTTTAAGCCCTTGCAGATTCGCCAAACAGCCTACGATGGCCCAACGCCAGTAACTCGCGATTATGCTTTTAAGTACAATCATTCCGGCAATGTCGTCGAAACAATCACCCCGGAGGGCCGTGCAACAAGCTATGTGTGGGGCTACGGCGGCCTCTTTCTGCTGGCCAAAGTGGAGAATGCCACCATTCCCACCCTCATCGATCGCGTCTTTTCCCCGTTCATATTGGGAGTATATCCGTTGCCCGAAAGCTTGACCGACACCCAAAAGAACGCTTTGCGGGGCCTCCCCGGCGCTCTCTCTACCCTGTTCGATCACAAACCGTTTATCGGTGTTTCGTGCATTGAAACACCGGACGGGAATAAAACCTGGTACGATTACGATACTTTCGGACGCCTTACAAGGGTCTCCGACCCGGATCAGAACCCGCTCCGTACCCTTGACTATTTTATCAAAAATCAGTAAAACCCCACAAAATGAAACCCTTTTTACTGCCATTTCTGCTATTACTCGGATCGCTCTCTTTACCCGCCCAGTTGATAAAGGATCCCCTGTTCCCTCCAAGTGATCCTCCGACGAGGCCCGGGGCCCCGATCGAACTCTGCATAGGAAACTCCACCCCGGGGTATGCGTACCGCCTGCTTCGCAACGGCGCACTTGTGGAGTCCCGTCAGGGTACCGGCTCCACCATCTGTTTCAGCGGCAATCTTTCCGGCACTTACAGCGTTACCGCTTTTGACGGTTTCGTGACAATGCCTATTGTCTCCGATCTACTCATAGGCCATTTTTTATCCAGGCTCACCCCTGCTTTCGACCCCGCTCGCCCGGATATCCCCATCTCCTTTACCCTGGCGGACTCCCGGATCGGTTATCGCTATACCCTGTTCCGTAACGGGGAGGCCATCCAGGAACTGTCCGGTACGGGATCCCCGCTGGTATTCGAGGGAAATTTCCGAGGAGGAAGCTACAAGGTGGGGTTCCGATACGGTTCAGGAAACGGTTTCCCCCACTTGGGTACGAATGAGTGGTGGTATACCGGCACAGCTTCCGCTACTGTCGAAGTTGCAACGACCGGTCTGTATGCATTTACCTGTTCGGATTCCCGGGTTTTCCCCGGGCTGCAGGTTGAATTCCGCCTGGAGGGCTCAGATTCCGGCACACACTACACCCTCTGGCGCAACGGAAGTCCGCTTGCAGGAGGGCTGAACGGCACCGGCGGGGCGCTTGTTTTCAAGGATGTATACCCTGCCGGGAGCTACCGCCTGCGCGCCACACCTCCCACAGGCCCCGCATTCGATATGGACGGGGTGATCGTTTTGCAGGACTATGATATTGTTAAGCTTGACTACCAATTTCTGATGCATGAATTTATCAAATTCGAATCACAGCCGGACGGCTGGAGCGTACAGATCCGGTTGGAATCCCTGCCGGGCGATCTGACGGCTCCTCTCTACCCGGATCCGAACCCGAACGACCGGGTACTGGAGATTGGATACGTTCCCGTTTCCCGGGAAACAGCCTGGCAACTCTGGGGAGAGTTTGAGGAGATCGCAGCAGCTTACAATGCCGGCCGGGTTGCCGGATGGGATCCCGCTTTTCAAATAGATGTGAATCTACTGCATAAATTCTTAACCATCACTGTTCCCCTGAATCTCTCCTCCCAGCCACGGGCAGCTGTTTTTGCACTGGTAAACCAAAGCGATGTCAACCAAGCAGAATATGGGCGCAAATCTATCCCGATCCGTCAGGCGGGAGGGGGAGAATTGAAACGTTACAGCTTAGAGGCTCCGACGGCCGTTCAGCCCGGGAGAAGTTACTCTGTCACCCTCCTTGGCAGCCAGGTGGGAGTGTCCTATTCGCTGTACCGGGACGGCCTTCTTGCCGGAACAAAGACTGGGAAGGGGGAGGAAGTGGCGTTTACCGGCCTGACAGGATTCGGGACGTACAGTGTGGTAGCGGAGTATCAGGAACAAACCCTGTCAATGGACAATACGGTCACCGTTCACGATCCTGCCACACTGCCCAACTACATCCATACGAAAACCTTCAACGGAGGGGAGTATGCCGCGGATATCACTTTCTTTGACGGTTTGGGCCGCCCCATGCAACAGGTGGGCCTGAACGCCGCTGCCGGGGGGAAAGACCTGGTCACCCCGATAGCGTACGATCTTCAGGGCCGGGAAGACGCCAAAGCCTACCTTCCCTACGCCCGGGAGCGGGGAAATTCCGCTTATGATCCTGTCGCCCTCTCCGCACAGTTCGCCTGGTACGGCAACCAATACCCGGGCGAAGGGAGCTATGCCTTTCAGGAAAATCACTACGAAACCTCGCTGCTGAACCGCGTACTGTACAGTATACAGCCCGGCAGAGGCGTACGGGATGCGGCTAAAAAAGCGGCATATGGCTACCGCACCAATCCGGCCAACAGCGTCCGGCTTTTCCGGATGCAGGCCGACGGCACTCTTCTTGCCGACGGCTACTACCCGCACGGAACCCTGTACGAGGCTACCGTTACAAACGAAGACGGCACCACGACACACACCTTTACTGACAAATGGGAAAATATTGTGCTGGAACGAGCTGTATTTTCGGACAACGGGCAGGAGAAGGTGCTGGATACCTACCGTGTCTACAACCCGGAGGGGCGGCTTGCATACGTGATCTCTCCGGAAGGGGCCGCACAACTCTCCACTCCGGGCGTATTCCCTTCCACAAACGACGTTTTGTGCCGGTACACCTGCCGCTACGAATACGACGCTTTCGGACGGATGACACTCCGGCGGTTGCCGGGGGCCGAAGAAGAGTACTATGTCTACGACCGGGACGACAGGCTTGTACTGTACCAGGACAGCAAACTGCGCACCGGCGGCTCCCGCTGGAAACTGCACACCTACGACAACGCGGGCAGGCTCACCTGTGAACAGCTCATCACAGAGAACCGGAGCCACGGCGAGCTGGCCGCACTGTTCAACAGTGGTGCCGGAAACTCCCTGTACACCGGCACAGGCGATCTCCTGGCCGAATACCGCTACGACAACTATCCGGCAGGCGCTCCCGGCCTGATAACCACGGAAGCACAACTCTCTTCCGGCGGCATTCCGTTTTCCATAGCGGATGTTACTACATACAATTCGGCTCCCCGCGGACTGAAAACGTGGGAACGCCTGGCTGTCCTGGAAGAAGGGGCCGGGGGCAGTATTGAACGCTTTTATTTTTACGACAACAAAGGCCGGCCGGTACAGGTACAGGAAAAGCACGACGGTGGACAGCTCTCCTACACCGGTTACCGCTACGACTTTGTCGGAAACGTGCTGGAAACCTACGAACGCAGTCAGCGCGGGGCCGGACAGTACGATTTCCTGCATACCGTGAACCGCTACGATTCCCGCAACCGCCTCCTCTCAACCGCCTCCAGCCTTAACGGAGGGGATTCCGCCACCGTCCGCTACGCGTACGACGACCTCGGCCGCCTCTCGGCCCGCACGTATGGCAATGAGGTCTGCCGGGAGGTGTCAACGTATGATAT
>JAISVB010000026.1 GCA_031271755.1 Culturomica sp. | reverse complement strand
GCAATTACCCCGCAATGCAAACAATAATTGTTTCACTATAAATCTCCAATATCCCCTAAATACCCATAAACGGGAATTTGGGGATTTCCTTTTTAATTTTATCGGTATAAATCCGTGTTCAATGCTCCGCACCCAAACAACGCAGGTAAAGCGGTCTTCCGCCCTCATTACGTAGTTTTTAACACACAGCGCCTTTAATGGTTGAAAAGAAGCGCGGGAATACCTCGCCGATAAATAATATCACCGCTTCCGGCGACTGCTTTTAAATAATCCGTGCTGTATACCCCCCCGGCCGGGGTTCACCAAATAGGTCAGATCCACCAACGGGAGCACCCGGAGTTTAGCTTCCCGGCGGCCGGGATGGCCGGCGTTTTCTGCCGGAACCGCTTCCGCGATCTGCACACAGGCCGCCCGGCAGGAGGCGGAAATTCCCATCCGCCGCGAGAAAAACCAGGTCAGCCGGGCGTTCCCTTCCAACGCATAATCCTTTTTCAGATCGACGCTGTAACAGAGTAGATTCAGGCTGTAATGAAAGCGTTGCAAAAAATAGGAATCAAACTGCACGCCCCCGTACCAAAGCGTTTTCCCGTCCAAGATCTGGGTGTGGTACAGGGCGTGGAACCAATCGAACGGAACCACTCCGCTCTTTCCGGCTCCGGCGTAAAACTCCGCTCCGGCGCGGGCGGTCAGGATCCGCTCCGGCGACGGAGGGCATCCCGGGATCTGCGGGTTCATCAGCCAGGAAAACTGCACTTCGTTCCGCAAAGCGACGCCTTGTCCCAGGGTGGCCGTGTCGGGGATCAGTTCTTTGAAACCGGTGGACCGGAGCAATTCCAACACCGGCCAGGTGTAGTGAAGCGAGTGCTCCGTCGTCAGGTGCAGGCGTTCGTTGTGCCGCCAGCGACGACGTATGCCGATGTTTGGCATAAACAGCTCTTCGCCTATGCGTAGCTGCAATTCCGTATTCTTGGAGAAGCCGATTTTCGAGGGGCTTGTCAGATTCAGTTCTGCGGCGTCGCTGCGGATGATCCCGGCCGTTCCGGTGTGCCAGGCGGAGAGTTCCGGAGAGCCGTGCCGGGAGGATTGCTCCCGGTTCAGCCAGCGGCTGTTGTCCTCCCCGGTTTGCTGGGCGCAAAGCAAGCCGCAAAGGGACAGCAGGTAAATAGTGATGACCGTTCTATACATGAGCGTACTCTTTTACAATGAGCGGCAGCGCGGCCGGAGGTACCAGCCCGGAAATGTCTTCTCCCCGGCGCACTTTTTCCCGGATCCCGGTCGAGGAGACCGGAAACAGCGGCGCGGGTATGGGGCGGATGTTCGGGTATTTTGTCCGGTAAGCAGCCATTTCGGTATCGCTTCCCGTACGGGGGTAGACAAAAATCGGGTAAGCGGCGGCAATATCTCCGGCGTGGCGCCACCGGTGGAAATTCCGGAGGTTATCGCTGCCCATGATCAGCGCGAACTTTGTATCGGGGTAGCGGGTGGCGAGCGCCTCCAGGGTGTGAATGGTGTAAGAGGGGCGGGGCATGCCGAACTCCACATCCGAAACCCGCATCCGGGGATCTCCGGCAACGGCCGCCTGTACCATCTCCAACCGCTTTTGTGCGTCCGCCAGGGCTGCGTCCTGCTTAAACGGGTTTTGCGGGCTGACGATGAACCAGACCTCTTTGCACCGATTTTCGTCCAACAGGTACCGGGCAATTTGGAGGTGGCCGTTGTGAATGGGGTTAAAAGAACCGAAAAAAAGCCCCGTCATACCGAAAGGAATTTAGCTACTTTTTCTTCTGCGTCGGCTAAGGCATCCTCCAGCCGGTCGTTAAGCACGATCGTATCGAACCGGTCTGCGAAGCTCATTTCGTATTTTGCTTTATCTATCCGTTCGCAAATCTTTTCCGGACTGTCCGTTCCCCTTTTGATCAAGCGCCGGTGCAGCGTTTCCACCGAAGGCGGTTCGATAAAAACAGCGAGTGCCCGGTCGCCGAATATCTTTTTCAGATTCAATCCCCCGATCACGTCGATGTCGAACAGCACGCTCTTTCCTTCCGCCCAGATCCGTTCCACTTCCGATCGCAGGGTGCCGTACCGGCATCCCGGATAGACCTCTTCCCACTCCAGGAACGCCCCCCGGTCGATCTGTTCCTGAAACGCTGTTTCCGAGAGAAAGTAGTACTCTTTGCCGTCCTGTTCGCGTCCCCGGGGAGGGCGGCTGGTAGCCGATATGGAGAATGCCAGCTCCGGAACCTGCCGCAGCAGGTGCCGGACGATGGTGCTTTTGCCTGCTCCGCTGGGCGCTGAAAAGATCACTACTTTGTGCATATTACAAGATATTCAGGCTCTGTTCTTTGATTTTTTCCAGTTCGTCTTTCATCCGGACCACCAATTTCTGGATGCTGTGGTCATTGGCTTTGGAACCCATGGTGTTGATCTCCCGCCCGATCTCCTGGGCGATAAAGCCCAATTTCCGGCCGGGCGCCTCCTCCTCGTTGATGGTGGTGATGAAGTAGTTGCAGTGGTTGTCCAACCGCACCTTCTCCTCCGTAATGTCCAATTTTTCCAAATAGTAGATGATCTCCTGTTCCAGCCGGTTCTGGTCGATGTTTTTTACCTCGTTCCACTCTTTCAGTTTGTCGGCCAACCGTTGCCGGATATTTTCCACCCGTTTCGTTTCGTAAAAAGGCACCTCCGCCGCCAATGCGCCGATCAGCCCGATCCGGTGTACCAGTTCGTTCTTCAGGATATCCCCCTCCTGGATGCGAAACCGCTCCACCTCCTCCAACGCCTGTTCTATACCCCTTTGCAGCGCAGCCCATTCCTCCTCGTTCAGCTCTTCGTTCGGTTGTTTCAGGGTTTCCGGGAAGCGCATGACCGTTTGCAGCAACTCTCCGCGATCCACTTCCGCCGAAACGGCGGCCGCCGTTTCCAGCATCTGGCTGAAATAGCGTTCCACCACCGGCCGGTTCACACAGACCTCTTTGTCGGAAACCGACTGGTCCGTGTACACGGATATTTCCACTTTTCCCCGTTCCAACACCGCCTTGACCCTGTTCCGGATCTCCATCTCCCTCTCCCGGTAGATGCCCGGCAGCCGCAAACTTACATCCAATTGTTTTGAGTTCAGGCTCTTGATCTCAACGACAATTTTCTTATTTCCGCACTCGACGGAGGCTTTCCCAAAGCCGGTCATGGATTTGATCATGGTATTTTTAACAATAGTTGGTTGGTCACGCAAAAATATGGATTTTCTTTCTACTTTTGTATATTGTCAAGTGTAAGAAATTTAATTGGCCTCTAAGAAAAACAGTAATTTATCCATTACGTAATGAAAAATAACCTTTTGATCCTATCCGGCGCCATGATCTTAGTAAACGCCTGCGCTCCCAAACCGGGAGTAATTTATCCCGAAACGGTGAAAGACAACACCGTAGATACCTATTTCGGCGTAGAAATACCCGACCCGTACCGCTGGTTGGAAAACGATACGTCGGCGGCAACCGCCGCCTGGGTAGCAGCCCAGAACGCCGTAACGAACGATTACCTGCAACAGATCCCGTTCCGGCAAACGCTGGTACGGAAACTGACGGAACTGGCCGATTACGAAAAATACGGTTCTCCCATCAAGAAAAACGGACGCTATTACTTTTTCAAGAACGACGGATTGCAGAACCAAAGCGTGCTCTATGTGCAGGATACGCCGGAGGCGGAACCCCGCGTGCTGTTAGACCCCAACACCCTCTCCGAAGACGGCACCGTAGCCCTGAACTCCATCACATTTTCCAAAGAGGGGAAGTACCTGGCTTACCTGATCTCCCGGAGCGGTTCCGACTGGCAGGAGATCTTTGTGTTGGATCTGGAAAGCGGCAAACTGCTGCCGGACCACCTCCGCTGGGTGAAATTTTCGGGGGCCGAATGGCAGGGGGACGGTTTCTATTACAGTGCATACGATGCTCCGGAAGCGGGAAAAGAGTTCTCGAACGTCAACGAAAACCACAAAATCTACTACCACACTCTGGGCGCTCCCCAGTCTGCCGACCGTTTGGTGTTTGAGAACCCGGAATTCCCGAAACGTTTTTACTACGCAGGTATCAGCGATGACCGGAACTACCTTTTCATCTACGAATCGGGCGCCGGCCGGGGGAACGGGCTCTACATGAAAGCGTTGAAATCCCCCGGGGAGCCGATGCAAAAAATAGCCGATAACTTAGACAATGAATACGGGGTCGTAGAGGTGTTGGGCGACCGCATGCTTTTTATCACCAACGACGGCGCTCCGAAATACCGCCTGATGGAAGCCCGGGTTTCCGCACCCGCTTTTGCAAACTGGAAAGAGCTGGTGCCGGAATCGGACGCTGTGCTTTCCTCCGCTCAACTGATCGGGGACAAATTGATCTTAGTGTACAACCAGGACGCCGCCGCCCGTGCGTATGCTTACAACCTGAACGGCGAACGGCTGTACGAAATTGAACTGCCGGCTCCCGGGACCGTTGCGTTCAGCGGGGAGAAGGGAGATCCGGAAGCCTTTTTTGTTTTTACCTCCTTTACCTTTCCGGCTTCCATTTACCGGTACAACGTTGCAGAGAACAGCTCCGGACTTTACCGGGCGCCGAAAGTGCTTTTCAATCCTTCCGATTACCGGACGGAACAGGTGTTCTACGCCAGCAAGGACGGTACGCAGGTGCCGATGTTCCTGACCTATAAAAAGGGGTTGGAGCGGAACGGGAATAACCCTGTGCTGTTGTACGGCTACGGCGGTTTTAACGTCAGCCTCCAACCGGCCTTCTCCACCATGCGGTTGCCTTTTCTGGAAAGCGGCGGCATCTACGTTCAGGCCAACCTGCGGGGCGGCGGCGAATACGGGGAAGAGTGGCACGTTGCCGGCACCCGGATGCAGAAACAGAACGTGTTCGATGATTTTATTGCGGCGGCCGAATACCTGATCCGGGAAAACTACACCCGTCCCGAAAAGATCGCCATACAGGGCGGCTCCAACGGCGGCCTCCTGGTCGGCGCCGTCATGAACCAGCGTCCGGAACTTTTCCGGGTGGCCATTCCGCAGGTGGGTGTGATGGACATGCTGCGCTACCACAAATTCACCATCGGCTGGAACTGGGCCAGCGACTACGGCACCAGCGAGGAGAGTCCCGAGATGTTCGAATACCTCCGGGCGTATTCTCCCTTGCATACGTTGAAAGCGGGAACTGCCTATCCGGCCACTTTGGTTACCACTGCCGACCACGACGACCGGGTGGTGCCCGCGCACTCCTTTAAATACGCGGCGGCCTTGCAGGCGGCCAACGGAGGGCCGAACCCCACCCTGATCCGGATCGACAGCAAAGCGGGGCACGGAGCGGGGAAACCCATTGCGAAACAGATCGAGGAACAGGCGGACATCTACGCCTTTATCATGTACCACCTCGGCATAAAGCCGGCGGAGTAGTCCGGAAGATATGAAAAAAGGGGGCTTATCTGTTTTTTTGCTGTCAGTGTCGCTTGCGGCCGGCGGGCAGTCGGTATCGCCGACGGTACCGGATTTTACAGACATTACCGCCCCCTGGGTAGAGGCGACTACCGGTACGTATGAGAATCCGTTCCGGTACACCGGAGTGGCGGCGGGCCGGCATACGGTGATCACTGCTCAGGGCGCTGATCTCTATACCGGCGGAAATCTGGCCCTGCTTCCGCCGGGGGAATCCCGGGTGGTGCGTTTGGGAAATGAGTTCAGGGGCCGGGAGGCGGAGAGTGTCAGCTACCGTTTTGTGGTGGATGTAAAGAAATCCGTCTTGTTGCTGAAATTTGCCGTGGTGATGCAAAATCCGAATCACGCCCGGATCAACCAACCCCGTTTTGTGGTCCGCATTTTGGATAAGAACGGCTATTTGGTGGAGTCTTGCGCGGAGTATGATGTGTATGCCGGCCCGGGGATCGAGGGTTTTAAGGAACATTCCATCGGCTTCGAGACTGTTCAATGGCGGGATTGGACGTCGGTCGGCCTGGATCTTTCCGCTTTGGCGGGACAGGAGGTGCAGGTGCAATTTATTACGTACGATTGCGACCACTCCGGTCATTTCGGGTACGCTTATTTTACAGCTGCCTGCGTGGAGAACCGTTTGCAGGTATCGAATTGTACTGCGCAGGAGTTGACGTTAAAAGCGCCGGGCGGCTTTGCTTCCTATACCTGGCAGGACGGGAGCAGCGATACTTCCCGGGTGGTATCGACGAATGCGGGAGATGTGAGCATGGCGTGCGAAGTGGTTTCCGTCACCGGTTGCCGCTTTACGCTCAGCGCTTTTATCTCCTCCGATCCCGCTTTGCCCGCCCGGGATACCATCTTGCGGGATACGGTTTGCGAGGGAGATGAATACCACCGGAACTACTACCACCTGCCGGCTCAGAACAAGCCCGGCGACTGGACGTATTACAACACGTTTTTCGATCCGGTCGCGTGCGGCGGAGATGTTACGACTACGCTTTTCCTGACGGTTGTTCAGCGCTATTTTCCCTTGGAGGCGACTATTTGCCGGGGGGAGGATTATACGGAGAATGGCTTCCGGATCCTGCAACCGGCTTCGGGGATTTATCAGGAGAAAATAACAGTGTCGATGGAGGGCGCCTGCGAGCAGGTGCGGGAACTCCGTTTGGTGGTATCTCCTTCCCCCGAATATCCGCAACGTATAAACGGGGAGCAGGAGTTGTGCGCAGGTTCTGTGGCGAATTACGAAGTGCCGGGTATCGACGGGAGCGGGCAATACCGCTGGGAGGTGCCGGAGCATGTGCTGATTGTTTCCGGTCAGGGCACCGGAAGGGTCCGGTTGCTGTATACGGATGAGGCAGCCTCCGGAACGCTTACATTTACCGGTATAAACGGCTGCGGGGAGAGCAGCGTCAGCCTGCCGGTGACCGTTCATCCCTCGTACTATGAATTTTATGCGGACTCTGTGTGCGCCGGCAGCGTGTACGATAAGGGCGGGTTTGTGGTTCCGGCGCAACCGAACGGGACGTTTTACCGGATGGTGACACAACCTTACAGGACGTACTCCGGTTGCGACAGCATCCGCGCGTTGGAACTGAGCGTGTCCAATACGCCGGTGGTGGGAATTTTGTCGCAGGATACGGTTGTTTGTCCGGGGGATGAGGTAGTTCTGGAGGCCCGGATCCTGGAAGATGCGGAGGGGCCTTCCGGAAGACGGGTGTACATTGGCGATGTGGTTTGCACAGATGGCGCTGTTTTGCCGACGGATGAATTTTTGGCTTCCGGAAAGGAGGCGAAAGGGGTGGTTTTTTACGTGGCGAGAGGGGGGAGGCATGGGAAAATGATCTCTTTGGACGAAATTGAGGATATCCCGTTCAGGGGGACGGGGGATTCCGTGCAGTGTTTTACGCTCCCGGAAGTTCCTCTTCACCTGTTTGAGAAGGGGACGGAGGACATGGACGGGTATACCAATACGGCGTTGATCCGGACGCATGGGACAGCTTCGGAGTATCCGGCGGCTTTTGCCGTGGATTTTGAGGCGGGATGGTATATTCCGGGGTGCGGCGAGTTGAGGCAATTACTGACGGCAGGCCCGCTGCTGAATGAAACGTTGGAGCGGATTGGCGCTACTGAATTTAAAGGCAGAGTCCCGATCTATTGGAGCAGTACCCGGACGGACACTGTGATGGGTCCAATGGTGGAATCAGGGATGTGGATGATGTATGGGATCTTCGGAACGGTATCTGCCAGTAATCCTCATCACGTGCGTTCTGTGGCTGCTTTTTAAATAACGATGAGCCGGTATACATACATATTCCTGTTGGCAGGGTTGTTGATCCCCGCTTTTTTACCGGCGCAGGAGCCGGAAATCGGAGATGTAATTACCTTGAAGAATGGCGACAAGGGCGTTGTGTTCTGGCTTTTCCCGGACGGCACGGGCGGATGGGCGACGGCGTTGACGGATATGCCGGGAACGTACGAATGGGGGCCTGTGGGCGTGGAGATCCCGGGCCTTTCGGAACAGAAGAGGGATCCTTTTTTGCATTTCCGGGATACAGCGGGGTATGGAAATACGGGTGCGCTACGGGCTTTTTTGGGGCCGGGATCGAAGTATGCCGCCCAGGTGGTGGATTATGAGAACGGCTGGTACCTGCCGTCGGTGGAGCAGTTGAGCTATTTGACCGTAGCTATGTTGGATATAGGCCCCGTTCTCCTTCAAAACGGTGGAAAATCTTTTGAGGATGAGGAGCTGGATGGTTGTGAGGCCCGTTGGAGCAGTACGGCTTTCTATAACCAGGAGAATCTGCATGCTGAAGCCGTTTCTTTAGGGTGTAAACTGGGAATGGTGACGATCTTTTCTAAAGATACCTCGTTGATTATCCGTCCGGTCTGTACGTTCCGTACCGACCGGTTGCACAAGGATTCCACGCTGACTTACCGGTGGCGTATGAACGGCGTACCGGGAGCTGAAACTGCACGGATCACAGATTATCCGGCGGCTACTGTGGAATATGTGGTGAGCGTTGCCAATGCGGAGGGATGCAGCACTTCGGATGCGCACCGGATCTTAGTTGCTTCCGCAGCGCCGGAGGTGATCTACGATACGATCTGCCGGGGCGAGCGCTACCGGGCGAATGGTTTTGATACGGATGCGGCGGGAGAGCATACGATTCAGATTGCCGGGAGCGGAGGCTGTACCACCGACCTGACGCTTCACCTGGCGGTGTTGCAGCGGGACACGACCCGATTCGCCGGAATGATCTGCGAGGGGGAGGTGTACGGCCTGCACCATTTTTCGGAGTACGAGCCGGGCGTTCACTGGCAGGTGTGGCCCGGTGCCGGGGGATGCGACTCGGTGGTCCGGTTGGAGTTGGAGGTGATTCCCGTACGGGGTGAATTGGAGGAGACGATCTGCGAGGGAGAGAGTTACACAAAACACGGTTTTAACCTGAGCGGTGTGACGGCCGGCGGGGAGCATACGCTCAACATTCCCCGTCCCGGTTTGTGCGATTCGGTGGTTTCGCTCTACCTGCATGTGGATCCGCTGAAACGCCGCAGTTACTCGACGCGCATCTGCACCGGCAGCGCGTATGCCGGATACGGCTTTTCCCTTCCGGGCCCCCTGCGGGCGGATACGGTCTGTACGCTGAGGACGTCCAATGTTTCCGGTTGCGATTCGCTGGTCACCCTGAGTTTGCGGGTGGATCCGCTGCCGGAAACGTGGCGCCGGGACACTGTTTGCGCCGGGACGCCGTTTTCGGACGCAGACTTCACCCTTCCGGCCCTGATGCGCGATACTCTTTGTGTGGATACCCTGCATACTGTTCACGGTTGTGATTCGCTGGTTTATTTGGCGTTGACGGTGATGGATTGTTCGCCTTGTTCCGCCGTCCCGGTCAACGGGGTGTATTGGGCGGAGCGGAATGTGGCTGCTCCGGGTCATTTTGCCGCTGCTCCCGAATCTGCCGGTATGTTCTACCAGTGGAACCGGCGAAAGGGGTGGCCCGCCGCAGGTGCCGTAGCGGGTTGGGACAATACGGATGCGCCCGGGAGTGTTTGGGAGGCGGCCAACGACCCGTGTCCCGCCGGTTGGCGGGCGCCGACTTCCGATGAGTTGTACAAATTGCTTGACACAACCCGGGTGACTTCCGCCTGGGTTACACGGAACGGCGTCCATGGGAGGAGGTTTACGGATCGGGTTTCCGGTGATTCGATTTTTCTGCCTGCTGCCGGTTTCCGCGACTTCCCCGACGGTTTGCTCGTTTCCCCGAACAACGAAGGTTACTTTTGGTCGGGTTCAACCGGCTCTTCTCCCCTGGCTTATAATTTGCACTTCTCCGGCAGTGTTATTTCATTGCAGGGCCAACCCTACCGGCGCCGCAGCTTTTCCGTGCGCTGTGTTACCGATCTGACGGCGTATGACACCACCCTTTACGATACCCTTTGCGCCGGAGAATCCTACAACCGGCACGGCTTTCTCCTTGCTGCCGTCGAAGCGGATACCGTGCTGAAAGATACCCTTGTCAGCTACTTCGGTTGCGACAGTGTTGTCCGGTTGGCGTTGACGGTAAACAGCAGCATTGTCGTGCGCGATACGGTGATGCTCTGTTTGGGCGACACCCTCCGGCGAAACGGGCAGGTGATCACCGGTCCCGGAACCTTTCCCGCCACCTTTCCCTCTGCGTCCGGTTGCGACAGTACGGAGATCGTGGAGGTATACCGGACTTTCCGCTTTAACGGTGCGTTGGAGATCCTCCCGGAGAAGTGCGAAACCTATACCTGGCTTTTTGCCGCGGCGGGGAATACGAACGATATCGGACAAAACCCGGCCTACTTGTGGGCGTTCGGGGACGGCAACAGTTCCAGCGGGGAATCGCCCCTGCACAGTTACGCCGACAGCGGCTTTTACACGGTCGCTTTGCAGGTGCTTCCGCTGAATGGGTGTGATACGATGCTTTACGGGGAGGTGACGGTGGAGTATTATCCGGTCGCCCTGGGCGTTTACTCCGACCGGACAACAGCCACCTTCCAAAACCCGGAGATCCGCTTTTGGACAGACCATTTTGCCGGCATGACGTACGAATGGGATTTTGGCGACGGAGGCCGGGGAACGGGCGCGGAGGTGACGCACCGCTACGATGTTTCCAAAGCGCAAGGCTACACGGTGCGTTTGACGGTGACGAACGGAGCGGCCTGTGTTGTGGAGCGGGTGTTGGCGGTGAAATTGGAGAACGGTTTGCATGTCCCCAATACGTTCTCGCCCAATGACGATGGTGTGGGCGATTTTTTTATGCCGGGTTTCCGGGTGCGGATATTGAACCGCAACGGGACGGTTCTGTACCAGGGATCAAATGGTTGGGACGGTACGTATAAAGGGAAGCCGGTGCCGCAGGATACTTATTTTTACCTGCTTTGGCCGGATGAAAACAACAGCGCCGAAACGGTGAAAGGTTACATTACCGTGGTGCGATGATACACAAACGAATAACGGGCCTATGAAATTTCTTCCGTATACATTTGCGTTTCTGCTGTGGCTGCTTTCGTATGCCGGTGTGGCGCAGGTTCCCACGGTTACCGAAAAATTCACTTCGCGCGATACGCTCAGGGTTCATTCGCTCTACGCCGATCTGTCGCTGCTTTTTATGGTGTCGGACGATGAAATGGAAAATTATACGGATTTTCACCTGCAGGACAGGGCGCACCTGCGTTACGTGTTCGGGCGCAGCGATGTGGATCTGCTGTTTACACAGGATATTGAACGCGATAATGATGGCGCTTTGTCGTACAACAACTATTTAGCGTTGTCGGGCGGTATCGGGAAGTATCAATCGGTGGGCGAAGGGTTGGTCGGTTTTCGACGTTTGTATCCGGAGGCTATTTTTATTTTTCAAAATAACTCCTACCGCGGACTGGCCAGTCGTTTTCAGGCGGGTGCGTTGCTGTACCCGTGGACATTGCACCTGTCCCGGTTTAAGTTGAATATTGCCGTCGGCGGCGTGTACGACTGGTCGAAGTGGCGGGTGAATGATGAAAATAAAATTGCGGCCTGTTCCCCCGAAATGCAGGAGAAAATACGCTTTATCAACAGTCGTATTTCCCTCCAGGGCAATATGTACCAGTTGCACAACGAATTTCGTCCCGTATTGGTGCTGGATGCGCGCCTGCTTCTGAACGATGTATTGCAGTTGCGCCTGAGTACATCCTATCAGCAAAGTCTCGTATCGCCCTATAGCAGGGAAATCATCGACGCGTATCCCGAACTGGGGAAGGTCTATCCTTACCTTTTGTCGCGGTTGGAGGCGAACACACGTATATTCAAGAGCCTGTCGTTCCAAACGACGCTGACGGTGGATTACGAGAATAACAATCTGGCGCTGTACGATTCGTCGTGGCAATATAGCCTGATGTTCGGGCTGTCGTTTCACCTGCATGGCAGAAAGTTGTAATCCTTATTCACCCCGATTGCATCGTTTTTACGAAGGTTCTTTGTACCTTTGTCCGTTTAATTTAGTATTGTAAGAATAAGCATTGCATGAAGAACATACGGAATTTCTGTATCATCGCACATATTGACCACGGGAAGAGTACGCTGGCCGACCGCCTGCTGGAATACACCGGAACGGTTACCGGAAAAGACCTGCAGGCGCAAGTGCTGGACGACATGGATCTGGAGCGGGAACGCGGCATCACCATTAAAAGTCATGCCATACAGATGGACTATACCCGGCAGGGTGAAAAGTACATCCTCAACCTTATCGACACGCCGGGGCATGTCGATTTTTCGTACGAGGTGTCCCGGAGCATCGCCGCCTGTGAGGGGGCGTTGCTGATCGTGGATGCGACCCAGGGCATTCAGGCCCAAACCATCTCCAATCTGTACTTAGCCGTGGACAACAACTTGGAGATCATCCCGGTGCTCAACAAAATGGACATGCCCAACGCCATGCCCGACGAGGTGAAGGACCAGATCGTGGAACTGATCGGGTGCAAACGGGAAGAGATATTGGAGGCCAGCGGAAAGACCGGCTTGGGTGTGGAGGAGATCCTGCACGCCATTGTGGAGCGGGTGCCCCATCCCTCCGGGTTTCCCAACCAGCCGTTGCAGGCCCTGATCTTTGACTCCGAATTCAACTCTTTCCGGGGGATCATTACCTATTGCCGGATTGTAAACGGAAGCCTCAAAACCGGCGACCGGGTTAAATTTGTCAATACCGGCAAGGAGTACACCGCCGATGAGATCGGGGTGTTGCGCCTGAAGCCGGAGCCCCGCACGGAATTGAAGACGGGGGATGTCGGTTACATCATATCGGGTATCAAGACCTCTTCCGAAGTAAAGGTTGGGGATACCATTACGCATGTGGATGCGCCCTGTGACGTGGCGATCGACGGATTTGAAGAGGTCAAGCCGATGGTGTTCGCCGGGATCTATCCGGTGGATACGGAGGATTACGAAGACCTGAGAACCTCCATTGAAAAGTTGCAGTTGAACGACGCCTCCCTGACCTTTGAACCCGAATCTTCGGCGGCTTTGGGGTTCGGGTTCCGCTGCGGTTTCCTGGGGATGCTCCACATGGAGATCGTCCAGGAGCGGCTCGACCGGGAGTTCGACATGAATGTCATCACGACGGTGCCCAACGTGATGTACATCGCCCATACGGCCAAAGGCGAAACGTTCGAGATGCACAATCCCTCGGATATGCCGACGGCCAATGCTTTGGATTACATCGAGGAGCCTTTTATCCGGGCGCAGATCATCACGCCGACCGAATACATCGGGAACATCATGACCTTGTGCCTCGGCAAGCGGGGGATCCTGATCAGCCAGCAGTACCACACCGGGAACCGCATAGAGATCACTTTTGAGATGCCGCTGGGAGAGATCGTCTTCGATTTTTACGACAAATTGAAGAGCATCACCAAAGGGTATGCTTCTTTTGACTACTACCAGATCGGGTACCGCAAAGCCAACTTGGTGAAGTTGGATATCCTCCTGAACGGGGAGTCGGTGGACGCCCTTTCGGCGCTGATCCACTTCGACAACGCTTACTCTTTCGGGCGCCGCATCTGTGAAAAACTGAAGGAGCTGATCCCCCGCCAGCAGTTTGACATTGCGGTGCAGGCGGCGATCGGCGCCAAGGTTATCGCCCGCGAAACCATCAAGGCGGTTCGGAAAGATGTCACCGCTAAATGTTATGGCGGGGACATTTCCCGGAAGCGAAAACTGCTGGAAAAGCAGAAAAAGGGGAAAAAGCGGATGAAGCAGATCGGAAATGTGGAGGTTCCGCAAAAAGCGTTCTTAGCCGTACTGAAACTGGATTGATAGCCCGGAGCTTGAGAAAGGGATGAAGAGAGCCGTTGTAAACGCTGTTGTCCTGACGATGAACGATCGGATGGATTGCTTTGAAAAGGGGTATGTGCGGATGCGGGGCGGGGAGATCACGGAGGTTGCTTCGATGGAGGAGTGGAAGCCGGACGGGGAGGAGGAGTGCACGGATGCTGCGGGTATGTGGATGCTGCCGGGATTTGTCAACACCCACACCCACACGCCGATGACCCTGTTGCGTGGATATGCGGACGATTTGCCGCTGCACGCCTGGCTGACGGAGCATATTTTCCCGGCGGAAGCCCGGTTGATCACTCCGGAACACGTCCGTTTGGCGTCCCGTTTTGCATTTGCCGAAATGATCCGGACGGGAACCACCTGTTTCAACGACATGTATTTTTTCAGCCGCGTCATTGCGGAGGAGGCGAAAAGGGCGGGGATTCGGGCGGTGCTGAACGACTCGCTGATCGATTTTCCGGCTCCCGGCTTCGGCACCGTAGACGAAGGGCTTGCTTTGGCGGAGGAGCTGATCCGGGCCTGGGCCGGGGATCCGCTGATCCATCCTTCCGTCTGCGCCCATTCTCCCTATACCTGTTCCAAAGAGACATTACTAAAAGCCAAACGGTTGGCAGACCGGTACGGAACGCTGTTCCAGATCCACCTCTCGGAAACCCGGCAGGAGACGGAAACGGTGAAAAAACAGACGGGATTTTTGCCGGGGGAGTACCTGCACCGCATTGGTGTGCTGGACGGTAATCTGATCGCCGCCCACGGGGTGTGGCTCACGCCCGGAGAGGTGCGGCTTTTTGCCGGAAGCGGAGCGGCCATCGGACACTGTCCGAAAAGCAACCTGAAATTGGCCAGCGGGGTGGCGGATACCGCCTCCTGGTTGAGGGCCGGCGTGACGGTGGGGCTGGGGACGGACGGAACGGCCAGCAACAACAGCTTGGACATGGTGGAGGAGATGCGTTTTGCGGCGCTCCTGCCCAAAGGGGTTTGCCACGATCCGGAAGCGATGCCTGCCCGGGATGCGTTGCGGATGGCTACCATCGAGGGCGCCCGCGCTGTGGGGCTGGGCGACCGGATCGGTTCGCTGGAACCCGGCAAGAGAGCCGATCTGCTGCTGATCCGCTCCGAAGCGGTGAATATGCAGCCGGTGTACGACCGCTATTCGGCCATCGTGTATGCCATGAACAGCGGGAACATCGTCTCCTCCATGGCGGAGGGGGAGTGGCTGATGCAAGACCGGGAACTGATCCGGATCGACGAAAAGGAGACCCTGAACGACCTGATGGAACGGTTCGGAGCAAAAGCCGGAGTGTTGAGGTGACGCTGACAAAAGAGGATTATTTTTCAGGGTGTTGCATACACAATCCGATTAATTGCCTATTTTTGTGTGGTTCCGGGAAGTTGATTTTTCCCGGACGAGTACTAATGGATCGAATTATGGAGTGGAGTTACGGAGGATTTGAAGAGGAGTATACCGGTTACGGGAATGCCCGGATCGTCATTCTGCCTGTTCCTTACGATGGGACCAGCACCTGGATCAAAGGGGCTGACAAAGGGCCGCAGGCGATTATCGAGGCGTCCGTCAACATGGAGTTTTACGACATCGAAACCGATACGGAGGTCTACAAAAGGGGGATAGCGACGCTGGAGCCTGTGCTGGAAAAAGATTCTCCCGAAGCGCTTGCCGATGAGGTGGAAATACGGGTGGACGCGCTGTTGAACGACAGGAAGTTCCCTGTTCTGATCGGAGGGGAACACTCTGTCAGCATCGGAGCGTTCCGGGCGTTTGCCAAACACTGCGAGGATTTTTCCATTTTGCAGTTGGACGCCCATTCCGACATGCGGGACGCTTACGAGGGTTCCGATCACAACCACGCCTGTGTCATGGCCCGCGCCAAAGAGTTGGCTCCGGTGGTGCAGGTCGGGATCCGCAGTTGCGACTCGTCGGAGAAACACAACATCGATCCCGAACGTATATTTTACGCCCACGAGATCGGGGAATCGTCCGACTGGATGTACAACGTCTCCCTGAAATTGAAAGACAACGTATATATCACCATCGACCTGGATGTGTTCGATCCCGCTTACATGCCGTCTACCGGAACTCCCGAACCCGACGGCCTCCGGTACCGGGAGGTGATCAATTTACTGAAACTGATCAATGAGCGGCACAACATCATCGGTTTCGATGTGGTGGAACTTTGTCCCAATCCGGGCAACAAGGCTCCGGATTTTCTGGCTTCCAAGCTGATCTACCAGATCCTCAGCATGCGTTTCCAGAACGATTGAATGTACAGCATGAAAGACAACGATATGAAGAAGGGAGCGATTTCGGAATTTATTACGCACCACTACCGCCATTTTAATGCGGCGGCTTTGGTGGATGCCTCCAAAGGGTATGAGGCGCATTTGGAAAAAGGCGGGAAAATGATGCTGGCGATGGCCGGCGCCATGAGCACGGCGGAGTTGGGGTTGTCGCTTGCGGAGATGATCCGGCAGGGGAAGATCCACATTGTTTCCTGTTCCGCCAACAATTTGGAGGAGGACATCATGAATCTGGTGGCGCACTCCCATTACAAGCGCATCCCGAACTACCGGGATCTGACGCCGGAGCAGGAGCGGGAGTTGTTGGACCACCACCTGAACCGGGTGACGGATACCTGCATCCCGGAGGAGGAGGCTTTCCGCCGGTTGGAAAAGCATATTTCGGCTATTTGGACGGAGGCCGACCGGAAGGGGGAGCGCTATCTGCCTTACGAGTTTATGTACAAGTTGCTCCGCAGCGGCGTGCTGGAGCCTTATTACGATATCGATCCCAAGGATAGCTGGGTGCTGGCCGCCTGCGAAAAGAACATCCCGATCGTGGTGCCCGGCTGGGAGGACAGTACGATGGGAAATATTTTTACGGCTCATGTCATCAAGGGGGAGATCCGGGCTTCTACCGTTAAAAGCGGCATCGAAACCATGATCTTTCTGACGGAGTGGTACCGGGCCAATTCCGGCGGGGCCGGTGTCGGCTTTTTCCAGATCGGCGGCGGAATTGCGGGGGATTTCCCGATTTGTGTGGTGCCGATGATGTACCAGGATCTGGGGTGGGCCGATGTCCCGTTCTGGGCTTATTTTTGCCAGATATCCGATTCCACCACTTCTTACGGTTCTTATTCGGGCGCCGTGCCGAACGAGAAGATCACCTGGGGGAAGTTGGATGTCGATACGCCGAAGTTTATCATCGAATCGGACGCCACCATTGTGGCTCCTTTGGTTTTTGCTTACATACTCGGCTGGTAATATGTTCCTGACTTACATCATCATTGCTGTTACGGCGGTTGTTTCGTACATCTGTTTTCACAACAGGACGTGGATGGACCGGCTCTCCCTGAACCCTTACCGGGTGGTGCACCGCGGAGAGTGGTACCGGTTGCTTGCGCACGGATTTGTGCACGCGGATACGATGCACCTGTTTGTCAATATGTTTACTTTTTGGTCGTTCGGGATTTACATGGAGCAGGCGTTCCCGTACATCGGTTTCGGGGCCTGGGCTTATCCGCTTCTTTACTTCGGAGGGATGGTGGCTGCTTCGCTTTACGATGTGATCCGGCGCCGGAACGATCAGCATTACTCCTCCATCGGAGCTTCCGGGGCGGTCGCTTCCGTTCTGTTCTGCGCCATTTTCCTGAACCCCGCCGAAAAAATACTGCTCTTTGCCGTTTTACCGGTGCCGGGGATTGTTTTTGGCGTCCTTTACCTGATCTATTGCCAATACATGGCCAAACGGGGAGGCGGCAACATCAACCACAACGCCCACTTCTACGGCGCTCTCTACGGTTTTGTCTTTCCGATCCTGCTCGATCCTTCTTTGCTTTCCCGCTTTTTTGAAAACCTCCGGGGATTCGGCTTCTAAGCCTCTTATAAAGTTTGTGTACCGGACTGTTTTCCGGAAAATAGCCTACGTGTTCGGGAAGCATGTGTGCGTGAAATGGGTTGTTTTTGGGGACAGAGTGAAAAAATGTGCGTTTTCTCGTATTTTTTAACAGACTTGTTATATAGAGTTTGTCTGTTTTCTATACTTTTGTGGGATTTTTCACTTTTTTATAAGTCAAAACTGCCCTAAAGGGTGGGGGATAGCACAAATCATACATGCTTCCCGAGCATGTATCGTCGAGCAGGGAGTCAACGATGACGAATATATATTCTTTATTTACAGGTATTTTTAATGTGGGTATATTATTTAAATTAACAGACAAATCTATGAAAGAAAAACGGTTCATGGAGCTTTTCCCAGCGTGGGATAAGCTGCGTAAAATGTTTTTGACGATGAGCGTATTGTTGCTTGCGTGGGTGGGGGTGTCGGCTCAGGAGCCGGTCACTGTAACCGGGCAGGTTTTTGACAATACGAAGCAGGGGATCCCCGGTGTGACCGTGGCTTTGAAAGGAGTGCCGGGAGTGGGAGCGGCCACCGATTACGACGGGAAATTCGTACTGAAAATTCCGGCTACGGAGAATCCGGTGCTGGTCTTTTCGTTTGTCGGCATGAAGACGGTGGAAGTCGCCTATTCCGGACAGCCGATGACGGTAACCCTGCAAGACGATGCGGAAGCGTTGGAAGCAGTGGTTGTCACCGGGATCTTTGAACGAAAGGCAGAGAGCTTTACCGGCTCGGTGGCGACTTACAAGGCAGAAGACCTGAAAGCGATCGGGACTTCGAACGTTTTACAGAGCTTGAAATCGTTGGATCCTGCCTTCCAGATCACCCCCAATAACCTGTACGGTTCGGATCCCAACCGCCTGCCCGATATTGACGTCCGGGGCAAGAGCGGTATTGTAGATCCCACGCTGGAATATGAAACCGACCCGAACCAGCCGCTCTTTATTCTGGATGGTATTGAAGTTTCTTTGCAAACGATTGTAGACCTGCCGATGGACCGGGTCGCTTCCGTCACTATCCTGAAGGATGCCTCGTCGACGGCCATCTACGGTTCGCGGGCGGCCAACGGTGTCATCGTCATGGAAACCGTACGGCCGCAATCGGGCGAGTTGCAAATTTCTTACGGAGGTTCCCTGACTGTCGAATGGCCGGATCTTTCCGACTACAACATGATGAACGCCCGGGAAAAACTCGAATTTGAACAGTTGGCCGGAGCTTACCGTCCTTATACGGCTAATGATGTCGAAGAGGCGCTTGCCTACAACCTGCTTTACAACGCACGGTTGTACAAGGTGCAGAGCGGCGTGAACACCTATTGGCTGAGCGAACCGGTACGAACCGGATTGACACATAAACACAACCTCTTCCTGAGCGGCGGGGACGATGCCATGGTCTATGGTTTTGGCTTGAATTACGCCAATACACAAGGGGTGATGAAGGAGTCCGGCAACGAGGTGATGGGGCTGAACCTGACCCTCAGGTACCGGAAAGGAAAATTTATGTTCAACAACAACTTTACGCTGGATCACCGCACTTCCTGGAATCCGCCGGTAGCCTTCTCGACGTATGTCAATGCCAATCCGTTCCACGAAAAGACACAGGTGGGCGATATTCAGGAGTATTTGGGGTATGTGGTCGTCGGAGGGTATGCCATTGCAGAGACCAATCCGCTGTACAACGCCAGTCTGAACCACATAAACGGAGGAACTACGCTCTCTTTCCGGGAAAATTTCCAGGGAGAGTGGCGCCCCTCCAACGAAATCATGGTTCGGGGCCGCCTGGCGCTCAACAAGAGCATAGGCAAGACGGAGGTCTTTAAATCGCCCTACCATACGGACTACCGGAATACCGCCCAAACGGAAAAAGGTTCCTATTCCAAATCGACGAAGGAGGCGAGTGATTTTTCCGGAGATTTGAGTTTTACATACGCCAAGGTATTTAACGAAATACACAACCTGAATTTCCTGACGCGGGCGGAATTCGGCAAGCAAAAAAACACATCGGATGGGTATTCGGTGATCGGGTTTTCGGACGATAATGTCCCCAATCCCTCGTTCGCTAACCAATACCCGAGCGGCAAGCCCTCGTACAGCGAATCGGAGGCCCGCAGGTCCAGTTTTATCGGGATATTGAACTACATGTACGCCAACCGTTACGCTGTCGATTTCACCATGCGTTACGACGGGGCCTCCAACTTCGGGGCGAACAACCGCTATACAACCACCTGGTCTGCCGGGCTTGCCTGGAACCTGCACAACGAAAATTTTATCGGCGACTGGGCGCAACTGTTGAAGCTGCGCTTCTCCGTGGGGAATCCGGGGAATGCCAATATGTCCTACTACACCAATGTTTCCTACAAGTACAACGCGTTGCAGAACCTCTTTGGGAACGGCGTGGACGTAAACAACTTCGGGAACGCCAACTTGAAAGGGGAGAAAACCATGGACTACAACGGAGGGATCGATTTGGCTGTTGCGAACGGTTTTTTCAAGCTGACAACGGATATTTACAGAAAAATGACCGATCCGGTAATTGTCAACGTGGGCTTGGTTCCCTCCACCGGTATGAACACTTTGCAGACCAACTACGCCAGCAAATCCATCTCCGGGCTGACAATCAACGCCACCATCACGCCCATCAACCGGCCGGACAAGGATTTGGTGTGGGCGCTGACCTTTAACGGACGGAGCCAGAACTCGGAATACGGGGATGTCGACAAAAGTTTGGACGTGCTGAACGAACAGTTGCTCAAAAACAGTTCGTTGGCCCGCATCCGGAACGGCAGCAGCGAATTTGACCTTTGGGCGGTGCGTTCCGCCGGTATCGACCCGGCGACGGGGAGCGAACTCTACATCAAAAAAGACGGGAGCTACAGTTTTGACTACAGCCAGGACGACGAAGTAATTGTCGGATCCTCCAACCCGACGATGGAAGGGCGGATCGGCTCCAACCTGCGCTACAAGGGATGGACCGTCAACATGGCTTTCCACTACATCTGGGGGGCGGACGCCTACAACAACGAGTTGCGCGCCCGGATCGAAGGGATTGACCGGAACAAAATTTTATCGGCAAACCAGGATAAAAGGGCCCTGTACGATCGCTGGAAAAAGCCGGGCGACATTGCCAGTTTCCGCCGGATTGACGATCACTCCTCCACATCCAGGATGACAGACCGCTACCTGCAAAAGAAAAACTGGTTTGCGGGGGAATCCATCACGGTCGGGTACGATTTCAAGGATCGGCCGTGGTTGAAAAGCGCCGGGATCTCTACCCTCACCCTTCGGGCGTACATGAACGACATATTTAAAATCACCACGATCAAACAGGAGCGCGGGCTTAGTTTCCCCTTCTCCCGCTCGGTCTCCTTCTCCATGAACATGACATTTTGATCGCAACCGATAATCAGAAGAAAAAATGAAAAAAATAGCTATACTGCTTGTATCCTTAGCGCTGGCTTCGTGTGAAAGCTGGCTGGATGTAAAGGAAGCCGACCGCATGATGGCGGAAGATGTCTACAAGCTGGAACGGGAAACCAACAAAGCCCTGAACGGTCTTTACCTGCAATTGACGTCGGAATCGCTGTATGCGAAAAACCTCTCCTGCGGCATGTTGGATATTTTGGGGCAGCGCTACCTCTCCGGCTCCGAGCACGCGTACAATACCATCCAGACTTACTCGTTTGAAGAGAGCGCCACCAAAAGCACGCTGTTGACGACCTGGTCGGCGGCCTACAAAACCATTGCCAACTGCAACGAATTTCTGGACAGGATCGACAACAACAAGGAGCACTTTACGCAGGCGCATTACCTGCAGTACAAGGGAGAGGCGATCGCCATCCGGACTTTGTTGCATTTCGACATGCTGCGCCTGTTCGGTCCGGTATACGGTCCGGATACCCAGAATGAAGAGGCTGTTCCCTACTACGATCAGGTCTATCGTTCTGCTGCGGAATTCAAAACCGCCTCCATGATGGCGCGGATCCTGTTGAGCGACATTGCTTCCGCTATTGAATACCTGAAAGAAGACCCGATCCTCTCCGGGAATGTAAAAAATCCGAACAGCGTCCGTTTCTTTACGGATTACCGCCACCTCCGCATGAACATCTATGCGGCGTGGGTGCTGAAAGCCCGGATCCACCACTACCTGGGAACCCCGTTAAACGTGCAGGAGGCATACAAGATCACCTCCTCGTTGCTGGCCGGTAAAAACCCTGCCGACGAAGCAGCAACCTGCAATTTCCCGATGGTCATCCGTTCTGTGGACCACAACGATGGTTCCAAAACAGCCGAGATGGTCTACGATCCCGAAATCATCTTCGGTATCCACAACCTCGACCGGCCCGATTTGCACAAAGCGAACTTCAGTACCGATTTGGAAAACAAGAGAATTTTAGCCGGAGGAGTTGATTATGTAAACAATATGTATGACATCTCTGCCGACATCCGGAGAAAGATGTGGGTGTTGTATCCTGACCGGGATTTTTACGCCTTTGTCCGTTTTGCAGGGGGAACAGCCACTGATTTTACGAACCAGTTGCAGTGCATTATCCGGTTGGGCGAAGTTTACCTCATTGCGGCCGAAACAGCGCCGGATGCGGTAAACAAGCGGAAATACTTAGAAGCATTGCGCCTTTCCAGGGCTTTGGCGGTAGACAATACCATCGGCTATTCGGACGAGCAACTGGGGAAACTGATCGAGGACGAATACATCCGGGAGTTTGCCGGAGAGGGGCAGTATTTTTATTATGCCAAACGGAACAATCTTGCCGCCGTCAAGGCGCAGAACGGGAATCAGGTGGCGCCCAAATACGTCATGCCGCTTCCCGAATCCGAAATAGATTTAAGGTAGTAATCAACAATGAATACAGTTATGAAAAATATCGTGTTATTACTCTTGGCCGGGCTGCTCTTATTTTCATGCTCGGAGGACAAGATCAAAACGTACGATGGAACGGACTTCATCTATTTTGCGCCGACCGTACGGGCGTACGGCGCTAACAGTACGCAGAATGTTTGGGATACGGTGAGCACCTTCTCTTTTGCCTCGAATCCGGTTTTGGATACGTTGATCCGGGTGGCGGTGAAGGTCGGCGGAATAGCCCGTGACTACGATCGCTATTTTAAGGCGCGGATTGCCGGCGGTACGGCCGTGGAAGGGGTGCATTACGATGCTTTTAACGATACCGACCTGGTCATTAAGGCCGGCAGCATTTTCGGTGCCATTCCGATCCGGTTTTACTACCGGGACGACCTGCTGGACGGGGAAGTCGACCTGAAATTGGAGTTACTGCCCTCGGATGACTTTACCCTTGGTTTTGCCTATAAATACGGCAGAGAACGGACCGATTTCAAAGATACGATCGATGTGCTCCGGCATACCCAGATCCTGACAGCTCTTTTTCCCCAACCGGAAAGGTGGGGAGATTTGACTATGGGCTACTATTCCATATACAAACTGATGGAATTTAACCGGGTAAACGGTTTAACGCTGGAAGATTGGGAAAGTGGCCGCGTGTTAAGTTCGGTGACGATGATGAATGTGTACAGAGTGCAATTTGAAGCGCATTTAAGAACCTATATGACAGATCCGGATACGGCTATCAAAGACCCGAAGTCGGACGCCCAATCCAAGGGATATATGACTGTTCCCAACCTGATAGAGTTGGTTAAGAATTGGGACAACTTGCTGACGAATAACTAATTAAAAAAAAGAGAAACGATGAACAAGTTAGCAATCCTGTTTATAGCGGCCTGTTGCCTTTTCTCCTGTTACGAAGACAAGGGAAATTACGACTACGATTGGCAAAACGCTGCCCTGATCAATACGCTGCGGGACACAACGGTGAAAAGAGGAGATACGCTTTATTTGGCGCCGGATATAGTGGAGGTGGTTATGGGGCAGGAAGGCGCAGAGGTAATACTTGCTGCGGAACCCTTTAATCCGGACAATTACGAATATGCCTGGATTTTGGTCAGGGGAAGCCGGAGGGACACCCTGAGCCGGAAGATCGACTTTGCGGAACCGGTATTGTTGGCCGGAGTCAGCGAGCCCTACCGGATAGAACTTTTTGTGATCAACAAAAAGACCGGCGTAGCTGCGATAGACTTCTTTAGCCTGACTGTGGTAAACAACTACAAATCCGGCATGCTCTTTTTGGTAGAGAACGAGGGGCAAACATCCGAACTGAATATGTTTGCCAACACGGCGGACGACCGCGAAGTGTGGGAGAAGGGTATGTTGGCGTCCGGAGATTTTCGGTTCAGAGGCGGTAAACCCATCAGTGTGATGTACCAACAGTATTGGGGAGCAAAAAGACTCTGGGTCATGACGGACGAGGGCACGGGCTGGCTGGATTCCCAGAGCCTTACCTGGGACTCGACACGTGTGCTGGGAAGATTGATCCCGGGGAATACGACGGACAGATTTACGGACATGCGTCCTTTCCGTACCGGAACGACTTCAACCCTGTACGGCTTTTTTACCGAAAACGGAGGGTTGCGGATGATCGGGAGAGCCGGTATTGTAGAACAGAACATTGCTTTTCTGGGAAACGCATCCGAGCAAAACCGCATCCGGATTTCGTCACAAGCCGCTTTGGCATATTATACCGATGGTCTCGGTGTGTCCAATCTGGATCGCCTCGTCTTGTTACTGTGCGACGAAACCCATTCCCAATTGGTGGGATTTAACGCTTATACAAACTCTACGTATATGGAATCGGCTTGCCGTCTGCTTCCGGAAAAAGGGTCCGCGATCGGAATGAAAGCCATTCATCTGCAAGGAATGATGCCCGACAATATGTATTATGCCGTAATGAAAGATCCGGCCGGACAATATTGGAGATTTGCTTTTACCAGAGCCAAAAGCACAGGGGATGTCAATATAAACATTCCGATATTTCAAGACAGTGTTGAATTGAAAGGAACGGCGGCTTTGGGAACCATCGATCACTTCTTTTTGCAGCCGAACAAGGGCATTGTTTATTGCATCACGGCCGACAACCGGATGCACTACTACCACGATGCTGCGCAGGAGTGGAGAGGTGTAACGATTACCGATCCGGACGGCGTGCTGGAAGCAGGTGTACCCGCACCGGCCAATTGGGATCCTGTACGGATCATCCGGACCGATCGGTTTGATCCCGGTCAATTTCCCTGGGCGGGGCAGAATGTGGCGCTCTTTGTGACCTATAGCGAGGCGAACGGCGGGAATTTCTACGCACTGAGATTCAACCAAAACGACGGGGCGGATGTAAGACTGGCCAAAACCATCGCCGATGTAGGTAATGTAAAAAGCATCAGCTACTATATACCTTAATAACCTTAAAAGAGAATAGAGATGAAGTATATAACGAAACTTTTGGCATTGTTGGCCTTGGCAGTCGCCGCTCCGCTCTTTTTTTCGTGCGGAGACGACGAAAAAGGAGGCGGTTCCGCCGGGTTGACGGGAGTAGAGATCCAGGATGTGGCGAATCCGCTTGAATTGACTGTCGGAGAGGTGTTGGTGGTAGATATTACCACAGCGCCCGTTAATCTGGGAAAGGATGGCAACGTAAAATTTTCTTCCAGCAACAAAAAAGTCTTTACGGTGACCGAGCGGGAGGGGCATATCAAAGCGACCGGCGCCGGCGAAGCTGTTTTGACCGCCTCCGTGGTGGGGGCTCCGGACATCCGTTCGGAACGCCGGGTGGTGGTGACAGATAAAGTACTCGATGTAGTCTGGACAACACCGGAGCTTACCATTCGGCGCAATATTTTACCGGCTGCCGATGTAAACCTGAAAAATTACTTGCGTGTTACGCCGGAAGAGGCTTCTTTTGACGTGGTTTTTGAAACCCAGTACGACACCATTGCAACCGTGGACGAAGAGGGTGTATTCAGTGTGGTGGGATACGGAGAAACAGATGTAACGGCAACAGTTGTGGGCACGAGTTTTTCTGCAACAATACACTTAAAGATCACACCTGTGCTGGTAGAGGAGATTATTGTTCCGGCCAATTGGGATCCGATGGATACAACAGCGCGTACGACGTTTTTACAGCTTACCCTTCCAATCCCCAATATTACTGTACTGCCTGCAGATGCAAAAAACAAGACTCTTCGGGTTGCTTCTTGGACGGGAGATAATATTTGGCAGAATGCTTCTTATGCTCCAAGGATAAGACAGGTAGGATTAAATCTCTTTGGAATTATGTTCCGGATAGCTGCTGTTCCGGCAGGGGTTGGTACAGCTACCATTGTCATTGAATCTGAGGATGGAGGAGCGCAAAAGGTCATCACGGTGATCAGCAAAGCTCCGTAATCAGAACCTTGCAAACCACAAAAAACCAGCGACCTTTTCAGATCGCTGGTTTTTTTATTCAATCATCATGTTCTCAGATTGTTCGCAATGCTTTGGCTTTCGTCCTGCTTACTCCTGCTCCATGTAGGTGTAGCCGTAAAGTCCGGAGCGGTAGTTGGAGAGGAATTCCCGTCCCTCGGCAGCGGAGATGATCCCTTTTTTGACGGAAGTGGTGACCCAGACCTCGATGCTGCGGGCCATCTTTTTGGGGTTGAACTGAACGTATTCCAACACATCGGCGACCGTTTCCCCTTCGATGATCTTGTCGATCACGTACTCGTTGTTTTTCACCTTGATATGGACGGCGTTGGTGTCCCCGAACAGGTTGTGCAGGTCTCCCAGGATCTCCTGATAGGCGCCGACTAAGAATACGCCCAAGTAGTACGGTTCTTTCTCGTTCAGTTCGTGCACCGGCAGGTGGTAGGAGAAGTTCCGGGTGGAGATAAAGTTGTCGATCTTCCCGTCCGAATCGCAGGTAATGTCCTGCAGCGTGGCCGACTTGGTCGGCTGCTCTTTGAGCCGGGCGATCGGAATGATCGGGAAGATCTGGTCGATCGCCCAGGAGTCGGGCAGCGACTGGAAAAGGGAAAAGTTGCAAAAGTATTTGTCCGGCAATAGTTTGGAAACTTTTTTCAACTCTTCCGGGGCGTGCTTGATCTCGGCGGCCATCTTGTATACATCCCGGGCAATAGACCAGAAGAGGCGCTCGATCTGGGCGCGGGTGCGCAGGTCGATAAGGCCGAGGTTGAACAGGTTCAGGCCGTCTTCCCGGCTTTGGAGGGCGTCGTGCCAGATCTCCAGCAGCCGGGGCTGGTTCAGGTTTTCCCAAAGATCATAGAGCTCCTTGACCAACTCGTGGGCGTCTTCAGAGATGGTTTCGTTCTCGTCGAATGCCGGCAGGGTGGTGCCGGCCAGCACCTCAAAAACCAATACCGAGTGGTGAGCCGTCAACGCCCGTCCCGATTCGGTAATGATGTTGGGTTGCTTGAGTTCGTATTTCTCGCAGGCGTCTACGATGGAAGAAACGGCGTCGTTCACGTACTCCTGGATGGAGTAGTTCATGCTGTTGCCCGACGAAGCCGAACGGGTCCCGTCGTAATCGACGCCCAATCCCCCCCCGATGTCCACAAAGTTGAGGTCGAATCCCAGGGCTTGGAGTTGTACGTAAAATTGAGCGGCCTCTTTCAGGGCTGTTTTGATGCGCCGGATGTTGGTTACCTGGCTGCCGATGTGGAAATGGATCAGTTGCAGGCACTCTTTCATGTGGTAGGATTCCAGCAGCTCGATCGCTTCCAGCAGTTCGCTGGAGTTCACCCCGAATTTGCTCACATCCCCTCCGGACTCTTCCCATTTTCCGCTTCCGGAGCTGGCCAGTTTGATCCGGATCCCGATGTTCGGGCGTACCTTCAGTTTCTTGGCGATCCGGGCGATGGTTTTCAGTTCCATCAGTTTTTCCACCACCAAATAGATCCGTTTTCCCATTTTCTGGGCCAGCAGCGCCAATTCAATGTAGCTTTCGTCTTTGTAGCCGTTGCAGATGATCATGGCGTCTTCGTCGATGTCGATGGAGAGCACCGCGTGCAGTTCCGGTTTGGAGCCGGCTTCCAGGCCGATGTTGAATTTATTGCCGTGGCTGACGATCTCCTCCACGACGGGACGCATTTGATTGACCTTGATGGGGTATATGATGTAGTTTTTGGCGTGGTAGCCGTACTCTTTGGCGGCGGATTCAAAACAGTTGGATATCTGTTCGATCCGGTTGTCCAGAATATCCGGAAAGCGCAGCAATACGGGGGTATCCACATCCCTTACCTGAAGTTCTTCCATCAACTCTTTCAGGTCGACCGATACACCTTCTCCTTTCGGTGTCACCGTTGCGTGTCCTTTGTCGTTGATCGAAAAGTAGTTCAGGCCCCAGCCGTTGATGTTGTACAGCTCTGCCGAATCCTCAATGCTCCATTTTCTCATGTTTCAACCAAGTGCTTTATTCCGTGAGTACCATTTTTACAGGGTGCAAATCTACAATATATAATTCGATTTTAAAAGTTACAATCCTCGATCCCTTCTATTCCGCTGCGCGACATGGAAAGACGGAACCGTCTATAGGCGACGGTGTTTTCGTATTCCAGCCGGACAAGAAAGTTCAGGTAGTAGATGCGCTTTCCGCTGATCACGTCAAATCCGCCCGCTGCGTTCGGTACGGAGATCGGTACTTCCGGGTTGTCCATTTTCAGGACAAAGTTGGAAATGTTGAACCGCAGGATGTTGTTGATGCCCGATATGTCGTATTGGTTGCCGGTGTCTAACTTTTCCCCGTCAATATTGACCAGCTTGCGGTACAGGAGGATTTTCTCTTTGGCGTACCGGTTGTCCGCTTCCAACAGGTCTGAGCGGTTCCGCAGTTCTACGATCTCCTTGGGTACATGCGCCTCGGAAATAAAGTCTGTTCCCTCTTTGAATTGGCCGATCACCGTGTTTTTGATGCGGACGGTGGTTTTGTTGTCAAAGTGTTTTTTGGAAAGATGGCGGGCAAAGTAGTAGCGGGCCAGCTCTTTGATCCGGTCTTTCAGTATGTAGCTTACCACCAGGGCGACAAAGAGGGGCATGGTGTAGTTTTCAAATTGCTGCTGCACGGAAAAAGCCACAGCGGTGGCGAATACCATGGAGAGCCCTGCAGCAATGCTTAAATAGACCTGTTCGGTGAGCCGTCCGTCCTTTTTCTTTTCAGCGCCCAAAAATAACTGGCTTTCGATGTATCTTTTCAAGATCCGGGCGTGGTGGATGTAAGTGCGGTTCTGGTCCGGGCTTTGGGAATCCGCCACGATGTAACCGCACGCTTTTTTGTACCGGATCTCCTGCCGGATCAGTTCCATCAGAAGCGGTTCGATGGCCGGATAGTCTTCTGCTTCCTGATCTTTCAGCAACCGGAGAAGCCGGAAACCGTGTTGCTCGATAAGGTAAGAGAGAAATTCGTCCCCGAAGGTAAAATAACTGATGGCTTCCGTCGGCAGGGAGGCCGTCCGGATTATGTTCCCCCATTTCCGGAAACCGGCGATGATCCGCCGGATGTTTTGGATGTACGTTTGTACAATTTCCAACCGTCCGCTTACCGCACTGTTTGCAATAACGTATCCTTCTCTGCGTAAAGCGCTGCGTACAATGGCGGTAAACATCTTTATCTGATGTTCGTATTCATTTAAATTCTCTTTGGTCGGCTCTGCTATGAGCTCGTTGAAGGATCCCTGTAGGAACATGAACGGAAGAGATTCTTCGTCAGCGATTTCTCGTAGATTATATATAGGAGTGATTAACCGGATATAGGAGGTGATATCCCGGTAGAACTGATTTTTGCTGTACGTGGAGGCATGGATGTCCAAACCGCTCGGGATAAAGATCCAGGTGTTTACCACGAAGTCATTTTTCTTCTGCTTCTTAGGAACCAGAAATCCCATTTTAAACTCCACCGAGAACCGGTCGTGGATCCGAACCTGAATATCGATCATACCTTTGATTTTGGTTTACAGGTCAAAATAAGGCGGCGCTATTCGTTTTCGGCGGTAAACTCTTCCATACTGATGGCCCGGAAAAACATAGCTTTTGTATTTTGCGTGTACCGATATGGTACAAATATAGCACATTTCCCCCAAAAGAAAAACACAGCCCGATTGGACTGTGTTCGATGGGAGTTTGTCGAGATGACTGGACTCGAACCAGCGGCCTCCACGTCCCGAACGTGGCGCGCTACCAACTGCGCTACATCTCGTTTGGTTGTTTGCGGGTGCAAATGTAATAAAATAATGGATTTAATTGCGTATATTTGTAGAAAATTTATCCCAACAACCGGTTCGTACGTATGGATACAATCAGACAAAACAAAGTTTCCCGCCTGATCCAAAGGGATTTGAGCGCCCTGTTCCAGCAAGAGTGCAGGGAATACACGGAGGGTGCGATGGTTTCGGTAACAACGGTGCGGGTCAGTCCGGATCTCTCTTACGCCAAGATCTACCTGAGCATATTTCCGTCGGAGCGGGCGGGTGCAGTGATGGGGAACCTGGAAGAAAAAAACAGATCCGTCCGTTTTCTGCTGGGGAAAAAAATAGGGAAACAGATGCGGATCATTCCGGAACTGCGCTTTTTCTTGGACGATAGTCTGGATTACATCGACAAAATAGACGGCCTGTTGAAAGAGGCGTAACTTACCCGTTCCCATGCGTTTGTCCCTGTTCATCGCCGGCCGTTATCTTTTCTCCAGGAAGAAGCAACACGCCATCAACATCATTTCCGGCATTAGTGTGCTGGGGGTGACGGTCGGCGTGTCTGCGCTGATCGCGGTGCTTTCCGTTTTCAACGGGATGGAGGTATTGCTGGCGAAAAGCATGGACAGCCTGACCCCGGACCTGGTGATCTCTCCGGAGAGCGGGAAGTTTATGCCGGCAGCTTCCGCCCTGTTGCGGAAGCTGGGAGAGCGGGAAGAGATCGCTTATTACCAGCCGGTCATAGAGGAGAAAGCCTTGCTGAAATATGGGGAGCGGATCATGCCGGTCACCGTCAAAGGGGTGCCGGAGTCGTTCGACCGGAATACCGGATTCCGGGAACACATTGTCCGGGGGAATTACGGACTGAAAAACGGTGACATCTATTTTGCAGCGGTGGGAGCCGGTATTGCCCGGGAGCTGGGGATCGGCCTCTCCTTCCTGACCCCGATGACCTTTTACTATCCCGACAACTCCTCCTCCCGGATACAGACGGCTTTGCATACCGAATACCTCTTTCCGGCCGCCCTCTTTTCCGTGCAGCAGGAGCTGGACGACAAGCTGGTCATTGCGGACATCGGGTTCGCCCGGAACCTGTTTTTGCTGGAGGAGGGGGAGGTTTCCCGGATCGAGATAAAGCTGGGGAACCCGGCCGGGTTGAGCCGGACGAAAGCAGTTGTTTCGGAGATCGCCGCCGGGTACAGGGTCGAAGATAAATTCGAGCGGGACCGGGCTTTTTACGCCATGATGCGTTCGGAGAAATTGGTTGTTTTCCTGATCCTGCTTTTCATCCTGCTGATCGCTTCGTTCAACATTGTAGGCTCCATATCCATGTTGATCCTGGATAAAAAAGAGGATCTGGGGGTTTATGCCGCTTTGGGAATGAGGAGGGAGAAATTGATCTCCGTGTTCCGGACCGAAGGGATGCTGATCACGGCGGCAGGGGTCCTGGCGGGCACCTGCCTGGGGGTTTTGCTCTGTTATTTGCAGGAGAGATACGGATTGATCGGCCTGGGGGACGGGAACTACATCACCGCCGCCTATCCGGTCAAGGTGGTGGCGGCGGATGTGGCGCTGGTCATCCTTTGTGTATTGCTCATCGGGTATATCGCCTCTTATTTCCCGGTGAAATACCTGATCCGCCGGTTGATCGGGAGTTCGGACTTTACAAAATGATACGTATGAAAAAGATGTCAGTTATTTTGCTGTTGTTGGCAGGTAGCCTGGGGTCGGTCGCCCGGGAGCAGGAGGTGACGGTGCTGATCGAAACCAATTTGGGGACCATGAAGGCCATACTCTACGAAGATACCCCGCAACACCGGGCTAACTTTATCCGCTTGGCCAAACAGGGACACTACGACGGGACGCTGTTCTACCGGGTGATCAAAAATTTCATGATCCAGGGAGGCTCTTCCGCCAGCCGGAATGCAGTGAAGGGACAGCAGATCGGTTTCGGAAAGCCGGTCACCATAGATGCGGAGATCCGGCCGGATCACTACCACAAAAAAGGGGCGCTGGCTGCGCCCCGGCAGCCGGACCGGGTGAATTTCTTCAAAGAGTCGGACATCTCCCAATTTTACATCGTGCACGGGAAAAAGTACACGGAAGAGGAGATGGATCTGCTGGAAAAATCGGTGAACACGCCCATCCGGAACGCCATCCGCCGGAAAGTGTACACGCCCGAAAAAAAGGCGGTGCTGGACTCCCTGCGGAAGGAGAAAAGGGTCGCGGAATTCCGGGAGATCGCGGATAAAATAAAACAGGACATTGCCTTCGAGTGGGAACTCAATCCGGATAAACTGTACATGACCGACCGGAAGAAAGCGGATTACGTCCAATTGGGCGGCGTGCACCACTTGGACAAAGAGTACACGGTTTTCGGCGAAGTGGTGGAAGGATTCGAGGTGATCGATAAGATCGCGGAACTGCCTGTGGACGGATCGGACCGGCCGTTGCAGGATGTAACCATCAAAGTAAAAATCATTGAAAATTGACCGGCATGGGGAGCGTATCAAAAAGAAAACGTTGGTTTTGGATTTTCGGCACAATTACCTGGGCCTTGTTGATCCTTGTTCTGTGTCTGATCTCTTCCGACGAGTTGCCCAATCCGGGCTGGAAGATCCCCTATGCAGACAAGTGGGTGCATTTCGGGCTCTTTTTTGTCCTGGCTTTTTTCCTGTATGCAGGGGTGGCCTGGGGAGGAACCGTTCGCTGGAAAATATGGGTGATTGTCCTGTTTCTGTCCTTTCTGTACGGAGGGATCATCGAGTGGCTGCAGGCAAATTTTTTCCACAGGAGCGGGGATATTTGGGATTTGGCGGCCGATCTTGCCGGTGCTGTTGTGGGTTGCCTGTTTTATCTGGCGTATCACAAGGGAAGAGAGCAATTCTGCAAGGTTTCGGGCACTTCGTAATAGTATTTTTCCTATTTTTACGCGACAGAAGATGCGTGTTGTCGTTCGTCATTAAACAGAACAGGTATGTTAGAGCAAATTAAGCAGTTACTTTCGGAAATAACCGTTTTTTCCGCACAAGCCGCCGAAGAGGTGGAACAATTCCGGATCCGGCATTTGAGTAAAAAAGGAACCATTGCGTCGTTGTTTGAAGCGTTTAAGCAGGTTCCCGGCGAGCAGAAAAGAGAGGTGGGGCAATTGCTGAACGAATTGAAAATAGCGGCTTTGGCCAAGGTCAACGAATTAAAGGAGGCCCTCTCCGGACAGGACGAAGGGGCGGAGGGATTGGATCTGTTTTTGCCGGGAGATCCGTTGAAAACAGGGAGCCGTCACCCCATCACGATCGTAAAGAACGAAATCCTCTCCATTTTTGACCGGCTCGGCTTTGTTGTTTCCGAAGGGCCGGAGATCGAGGACGACTGGCACAATTTTTCCGCCTTGAACTTCCCGCAGGAGCACCCCGCCCGGGACATGCAGGACACCTTCTTTATCGGGAAAAATCCCGACATATTGTTGCATACGCACACCTCTTCGATACAGGTGCGGGACATGGAAACCCACGAATTGCCGCTCCGCTTGGTGACACCCGGCCGGGTGTTCCGCAACGAGGCGATCTCCGCCCGGGCGCACTGTATTTTTCACCAGGTAGAAGCGTTGTACATCGACGAGCGGGTCTCTTTTGCCGATCTGAAACAGACACTGACCTATTTCGCCAAAGAACTGTTCGGCGCGGAGACCCGGATCCGGCTGCGTCCTTCCTATTTCCCCTTCACGGAGCCCTCCGCCGAAATGGACGTTTCCTGTACGCTTTGTCACGGGAAGGGGTGCAGCGTCTGCAAGGGAACGGGCTGGTTGGAGATATTGGGATGCGGTATGGTCGATCCCAATGTATTGGAACTGAACGGGATCGATAAGGAAAAATACAGCGGGTTCGCTTTGGGGATGGGAGTGGAACGGATCACGATGTTGAAGTACGGCATCCGGGATCTGCGCCTCTTCTTTGAAAACGACATCCGCTTCCTGGAACAATTTTCCGCAGCCATCTGATGGAGAAGGAACCGGCAGGCAAGTGGAGGGAGATCGAACGGAAATTCTTAGTGGCCGGAGCGTTCAAGCCGGAAGCCGGTGAACCGGTACGGATGGTGCAGGGCTATTTGTCTTCTGTCCCCGAAAGGAGCGTCCGGGTGCGTATCTGCGGAGAGCGGGCCTTCCTGACGGTGAAGGGAAAGCCGGAGCAGGACGGCATCGGGCGTTTTGAATGGGAGAAAGAGCTCTCCGTACCCGAAGCTTCCGCCTTATTGGCGTTGTGCGAACCCGGGATCATCGAGAAAGTGCGGTATCCGGTCGATGTCAATGGTTTTGTTTACGAAGTGGACGAGTTTCTCGGTGAAAACCAAGGATTGGTGGTAGCGGAGTTGGAATTGGAGAGTGAAACCGCTGTTTTCGAGAAGCCGGCGTGGCTTGGAAAAGAGGTGACGGGAGATCCCCGCTACTACAACGCCAGCCTGACACATACGCCTTTTAAAAAATGGAATAAATAGAGAACCCATGAAGATTTTGCTTGTAACCGTGCTTTTGTGGTGCTGTGCTCCGGCGCAGGCCGCGGTGATCAGTCCGGCGGATTCCGCCGCTTTCCGGATGTTCTGCGTCTATGCCAAACGGTATGGCTTGGAACAGATGCCCGTACAGAAAAGGATTCCGGTCATCGCCCGCTTCTTTTTGGGTCGTCCTTACAAATCGGGCACGCTCAATGTTCCCGATACTGCGAAACCGGTCATCAATCTGCGCGAGACCGACTGTGTCACATTGGTCGAGAACATTCTGGCATTGGCCTGGCTTCCCAAATACCGGGAAGAGAGCCTCTCCCGTTTTGTCCGCAACATCGTCCGCGTCCGTTACCGGAACGGCGAGATAACGGATTATGCTTCCCGCCTGCACTATTCGACCGATTGGCTGTACGAAATGCAACGGCAGCACCTGTTGAAAGATATCACCCAAAAGACCGGAGGGGTGAAATTTCCCCACCGCATCGGCTACATGAGTGAAAATTACCGGAATTACCCGCAATTGGCGGCGGATACCTTGACGTTGCTGCCCAGGATCCGGGCTGTGGAGGCGGAGATCAACCGGCGCACTTACTACTATATTCCCAAAGATTCCATTCGCAAAATAGAATCCCGCATAGAACCGGGCGATATCGTTCTCATTACCACCAACATTGCCGGTTTGGATACGTCCCATCTGGGCATTGCCTATGAAAAAGACGGCCGGATCCACCTCCTGCACGCCTCCAGCGACGCCCGCCGGGTGGTGGTATCTAAGGAAACGCTGGGCGCCTACACCCAAACCATCGGAAGCCAGACCGGCATCATGATAGCCCGCGCCCTGCCCCTGCTCGGCGAGGAGTGGATCGCCCTGCCCGGAAAGTAAACCGGAGGGGGTGTTTCGAAGCGGAAATACCGGGATTTTTACTTTATAAAGAGCTATGCAATTGGTTTTTGCGACAAACAACCGCCACAAATTGGAGGAGATCCGGGCGATACTCGGTGCTGATTTCGAAGTGATCTCCCTGGAAGAGATCGGGTGCCGGGAGGATATTCCCGAAAATCAGGATACGCTGGAAGGAAATGCCTTGGAGAAGGCCCGTTATGTCAAAGAACGGTACGGATTGGATTGCTTTGCCGACGATACCGGTTTGGAGGTGGAAGCCTTGGACAACCGGCCGGGTGTCTATTCAGCCCGGTATGCCGGCCCGGCCAAAGATTCGGAAGAGAACATGAGCCTCATTTTGAAAGAGTTGAACGGGGTGGAGAACCGGCAGGCCCGTTTCCGTACCGTGATCGCGCTGATACGCGACGGAGAAGAGTTTATCTTTGAAGGAGAGGTCCGAGGTGTGATCCTGCGGGAGCGGCAGGGTGCCGCCGGCTTCGGTTACGACCCGATCTTTCAGCCGGAGGGATGCTCCGAAAGTTTTGCCGAAATGCGCCCGGAGCAAAAAAACCGGATCAGCCACCGAGGAAGAGCCGTCGAGCAGTTGGTTCTGTTCCTGAAAAGCAAAAACAGGCAGACTTAAACCATACGTTCAGGATGAAAGTGGTAAAAGGGATTATCCTCAGGGTTCTGGAGTATACCGAAGACCAAAAAATCGTGCATGTTTTCACGGAAGAATCCGGTTTTTTGTCCCTGATTTCCCCTGCATTTCTCTTTAAAAAGCGAAAAAATCCCCTCCATTTGCTGCAAATTTCCGAAATTGAGTTTTTTCCGAATGAAAAGGGGAATTTACACAAATTAAAGCGTGTGGAGCCGATGGTGAACCTGTCCGCCGCTTATTTTGACGTATATAAAATGAATATTATGCTCCTGTGGGGGGAGATCTTATACGTCGTTTTAAAGAACGAACAGAAAAACGAAGCGCTTTACGATTACCTGTACCGTTCCATCGACTACCTGAATACGGCTCAAAAAGATGTGGCAAACTTCAATTTGTTCTTTCTATACAGGCTGCCGGCGTTGATCGGATTTAAAATAGATACCCCCTCCCATTCGCAGGGAAATCTATTTAACGTATGGGAGGGAAATTTTGTTACAAAAGAGAGCGGAAAACCATTTGTGTCCGGCGTAAATGCAGCAAATGTAATTTATAAATTATGTACCTGTGAGCTGCAGGAGCTGTCGGAAATAGCGTTGGATGGCAAGAGCCGTTCCCTTTTGTTGGACATTATTCTGCTTTTTTTCTCCGTTCACCTGAATGTGGATTTGAACGGCAAGAACATCCGGGTGATTCGGGAACTCTTTTCCTGAAATAAAATCCCCATTAAAAAATAAGTACTATGTGATGCATAGTATTATAGAAAAAGCATATATTTGCATTGCAAAGAAAGTTTGCGCAAACAAGTAGTTGTCTAAAAAGAAAAATAGTGCAGGCAGCAGAGGGGCAATCTAAACTTTTCTTTCGAATTCTTGTCGAAGTTGTTAGCAATCCTAAAAAAAGCAGGAATGATTCCGAATAACAACGAAAATGATTACTTTTAATCTCTTAAAATAAAAACAGGGGAAAAGTCTGTAACTTTTTACCGGGTTAGGCGTCCTGTGAACAGATGTGCGAGAAATGAATGTGTCGGAAATGAAACGCATGGTGGAATGAATATACGAATCAAAGAGCTGAGTAAAATCTATCCGGACGGACACAAGGCTCTGAACAACCTGAATTTGGATATAGAACCGGGCATGTTCGGGCTGCTTGGGCCGAACGGAGCGGGCAAAACGACCCTGATGCGGATCATGACCCTGTTGCAGAGCGCCTCTGCCGGCACCATCTATTTCGACGATTACGACATTGCCAAAGACCGGAGAGCCATCCGGTCGGTGCTGGGGTACCTGCCCCAGGATTTCCGCTTTTTTGAAAAACTCAAAACCTGGGAATTTCTCGACTACGGTGCGGGATTAGCCGGCATAAAAGGGGTTCGGAAACGCAAAGAGGTAGTGGACGAGATGTTGCGGAAAGTGGGGTTGTATGATGTGCGCGACCGTTGGGCGAACCGCCTGTCGGGTGGGATGAAGCGGCGCCTCGGGATTGCGCAGGCCATTATCGGGCATCCGAAGGTGATCATCGTGGACGAGCCCACAACCGGTTTGGATCCGGAAGAACGGATCCGCTTCCGGAACATCTTGTCGGAAGTAAGCGATCAGGATGTCATCATCATTCTATCCACCCACATTGTCGGCGACATCTCCAGCACCTGCAAAAAACTGGCGCTGCTGAACAAGGGGCAATTGAAATTCGAAGGCTCCCCGGACGACATGATCGACTTGGCGCAGGGGAAGGTCTGGGAAATATTTGTCACAGATGTGGAATTTAAGGAGATGAAGGAGAAATACCCGGTCATCTCAACCATTCCTTCGGACGGAGGATGGGATATCCAGGTCGTGGCGGAGAACCTGGAAGGGATGGGAGGAAAGCAAATCCCCCCCAACATAGAACACGCCTACGTCTATTTCATGGATTATCTGTTGCAGGACCGGATGGAGATGTACGCAGACAAAGAGACGGCCGGGGATCTGTTTAAATAATGTGATAAAAATCATTCAACCGTATGCATCTTCACGCCATCAATGTTGTCGCCCGGTACGAGGTTAAACTGCTGAAAAGGAGTTGGCTCTTCCGGATCTTTGCCATACTCATCCTGCTGATATTAGTGCTGGCGCAATTGCAGCAGTCGACCACGTTGTTCAGCTCCTCTCAGGAAACCTGGGAATCCACGGCGCTCTCCTCCTTTATCCCCTTTTTTACCACCTATCCGTACAACATAGCGCAGTCGATCATTGTGGTATTTCTGGCGGGAAGTTTCCTGAAACGGGATAAAAAATTGGATACGGCGGAGGTGATCTATGTGCGCCCCATGAGCAATGCGGAGTACATTGTCGGCAAAGTCTGGGGGATCACCCGGGTTTTTACCGGTTTGAACCTCCTGGTACTGCTGCTGTCGGTTTTTGTCAACCTCTTTTTGAGCAACTCTCCCTTCAGTCCCATACCCTACCTCTTCTACCTTTTCACCATTTCGATCCCTTCCCTGTGGTTTGTGCTGGGATTCTCTTTTACGGTCATGACGCTGCTGAGGAACCAGGCCGTCACCTTTGTGGTCGTACTCGGATGGATCGGCGTGGTATTGTTCTATCTGACGGATAAACAGTACGGCCTGTTCGACTTTTTCGGGGTCCACATCCCCTCCATCTTTTCGGACGTAACGGGATTGGCCCATCCGCAGCTCTTTTTGCTTCAACGATCGGTTTATCTGCTGGCCGGTATCGGATTTATCTGTATGACGATCGCTTTGATGAAACGATTGCCGCATCGTCCCTGGAAAACCAAAGTTTTGGGAGTGCTGACCGCTGTTTTGCTGCTCTCGGCGGGCTTTGCGGCGCAGCGTTACTTAGCCTGTTTCAGCCGCTTGAAATCCATCCGGTCGGAGTATGCCGCCGTTTACAACCAATACGGAGAGAACCCCCGGGCGCGCGTACTGGAGCATCGCCTGTCGGTGGAACCCCGGGACGGCCGCCTGCAGGGAGAGAGCCGCCTGACGGTGGAGAATCCCCATGCGGAGCCTCTCTCCTCCCTGCTGTTGTACCTCAACCCCGGCCTGCAAATTGTATCTGCAGAGAGCGACGGCCGGGAATTGAACGTTGTCCGGAACAGGCAGGCGGCGGAGTTCGACCTCTCTTTAGCGCCCGGAGCGCAGGCAGAGCTTCTGATCCGCTACGCCGGGCCGGTGGAGGAGGAGGTGTGTTACGTGGATGTGGAGGACGAGGAGTTTTTCGCCAATCCCAAAGTGGGATTTTCCTTTTTTCGCTACGGGAAGCGTTACGTTTATTTAGAAGACCGTTTTACCCTGCTCACCCCCGAATGTTTGTGGTATCCGGTTACGGAACCACCCGTCTATCCGGCTGCTCCGTATAAGATCCGGAAAAACTTTTCCCGGTACGAATTGACGGTGATACACCCCGGGCGCCTGACGGCCGTTTCCCAGGGAACCGGGACGGCGGCCGACGGAAAGACGGTATTTACCAACAAAACGTTGTTGTCGGGCATCAGCCTGACGCTGGCGGATTACGAGAAAAAATCGATCCGGGTCGACTCGACGGATTACGAACTCTACCACTTTCCCGGTCACGACTATTTTACCTCCTATTTCACCGACTTGCAGGATACCCTGCCTGCCGTGATCCGCCAGATCCGCAATACCATAGAGGTGGCGACGAACAGGGATTACCTGTTCGATAAATTTGTGCTGGCGGAGACTCCCCTCCCCTTTACCGGCTACATCCGAAATTGGAAAGGGTACACGGAACAGGTGATGCCGGAGATCCTCTTCCTGCCGGAAAAAGGAATGCGGACACGGTCGGACTTCCGGGCCAGCGAGTGGCAGATGAAGAGGTGGCAGGAAGGAGCCGACCTGTTGGAGAAAGACGAATTACAGGCCCGGGTGTTGGATCAATACGCAATGAGCACATTTAACCAGGAGAGCGCCTGGCGTTCCTGGGACGAGGCGATGAACCCATTCAACGTCGCTCCCCTGTTTTACGGACATACGGAATTTGTCCGCTCGGACACCTTTCCGGTGTTGGACGTCGCCCTGAATACATTGCAAAGCCTGACGGAATCCGCCGCGAGGGTGTGGTTTTTCAGTTTTGAGCTGACGAATAAACAGCGAGCCAACGAATACCTGAAAAAGCACAGTTTCGAAGAGGCGATGTCCGATTCCACATTAACACCCAAGGTGTTTTACGAATTACTGAAATTGAAGTGCGGCGATCTGAAAAATTACATCACCGCCCGGGTGCCCCAAAAGGATTTTGATTCATTTATGAAAGCGTGGTTCCAGGCGCATCTCTTCCGGGAGACTCCGGCGGTGGAGTTCTTCCGCTCTTTCCGGGAGCGTTTCGGCTTGGATCTGGAAGCATACATCCATACCTGGTACACCGTTTCCGCCTCTCCCCTGATCCTGTTGAAAGAGGTGGAAGCCCATACGGTTGTGGCCGACGAAATGACCAAATACCGGATCTCTTTCAAGGCGTACAACCCCTCGGGTGTGGACGGGATCATCACCGCCCGGGTACAGAACGGAGGTAGAGCTTCCGGAGGATATGTCTGGGGCGGTGGACCTGCGGACGTGGGCGATGCCGAAAACTTCATCATACCGGCCCGAAGCGCCCGGGAGATCAAAATGATCCGGGACGAACGGCCGAACCAGGTAACGATCAATACCAACATCTCCCAGTCCCTGCCGAGCGAATTTACTTTCCGCTTCTCGAAGGTGGACACGGAGGTGCAGGATACGACGCGGGGTATTTTTCCGGTAGACAGTGCGCGCTTTGCGGAGGACCCCCGGGAGATCATCATCGACAACGAAAGCCCCGGCTTCCGGGTCGTCGAATCCAACAAAAAACAGAAACTGAAAGCGTGGTTCCGGAAAGAGCCGGAGGACAAATACATGAATTACCTCCCCTTTTACGCTCCCTCGAAATGGACGGCGGCGATCAATAACTCTTTTTACGGTACGCCGGTGCGTTTTGCTCATTACAAAAACAGGGGATCGGGGAAAAATTCGGTGGAGTGGCACGCAGAGATCCCGGCAGGGAGTTATTACGACATTTCCGTCTGGGTGCCGAAGCTGGAGAGTTTCCAGTTCGGCCGGAGAAACAGGAGAAGGCAGAATAGCCAGACACAAACCTACACGGTTGTGTACGGCAATGAAAAAGAGTCCATTCCGGTGGATTTTCAACAGGCGGAGCAGGGGTGGTACTCGTTGGGGAACTTTTCCCTGCCGGCCGGGGAGGTGGTGATCTTCCTGACCGATAAGGTTTCCGCCCCCTACGTAGTGGCCGATGCCGTGAAATTGACCAAAATGAGATAGCATAAACCCAAAAACCAATATCCGTATGCGTAAGTATATCTTTTTGTTTATTCTGCTGGCAGGCCTGTGGGTGAAGGGGCAGGCCCAGGAGGTGCTGACTTTGGAGAGAGCCTTGGAGATCGCTTTTCAAAACAGTCCGGCATTGATCCAGAGCAAATTCAATCTTCAGCAGAACGAACTGAACCTCAAAGCGCAGAACGCTTCGCTGAAATCCCAGTTCTCCTTAGATGTGAATCCCTTTTCTTACTCCCGGACCAATCAGTACGACAACTACAACAGCGAGTGGTACGACAACGAGGTGATGAGCGCTTCCGCTTCGCTGGGCATCCGGCAGCCGATCAAATGGACGGACGGAACCATCTCTTTGGTGAACGATGTCTCCTGGCAGGATGCCAACAACCGCTCTTCCGGGAGGACGAACACCTCTTTTTCCCACAACGTTTCCCTGCGTCTGGATCAGCCGATCTTCACCTACAACCGTACTAAGATGCAGTTGCGGGAGTTGGAGCTGAGCCTGGAAAATGCCCGGATCACGTACGCCATGCAGCAGTTGAACATCGAAAAGAACGTGACGGATAATTTCTATTCGGTCTACCAGCGGTTCAAGGATCTGGGTACGGCCAAAGACGAATTCGCCAACCAGCAACAGAACTACGAGATCATCAAAAACAAGGCGGATGCCGGTTTGGTGGCGAAAGAGGAGCTGTTTCAGGCGGAAGTGAACTTAGCCACCAGCGAATCGTCCGTTTACTCGGCGGAGATCGCGTACGAGAATGCCAAGGATAATTTCAAATTGCTGATAGGCATCTCTTTGGATCAGGATATTGCCGTTTTGGCCAATACGGAGGCGAATCCGATCGAAGTGAACAGTGCGGATGCCGTCAGGTACGGTATGGAGCAACGGATGGAGATACGGCAGCGGGAGATCTCCTTGGAGCGGGATCTTTTTTCCATTGTGCGGGCCAAGTCGGAAAACGAATTCCGGGGAAACATCTCGGCCCGGGTGGGATTGAACGCTTTGGGGGACAAAGTGCCCAACATGTACGACAATCCGACGGACAACGAACAGGTAGGGGTGTCGCTGACGATCCCGCTGTTTGACTGGGGCGCCAAAAAAGCCCGGGTACAATCGAGCGAGCTGGCCCTGGAGTCGGACGAAGTAAACTTTGAAGAGCAGAAAAAGCAGATCGTCCTCGGCATCCGTCAGATCTGCCGGAACCTGCCGACCCTGATCAGCCAGATCAACATCACCCGGAAAAAAGCGGAGAACGCAGAACGTACGTACGATATCAACATGGAAAAGTACCGGAACGGGAACATCACCGGGATGGAACTGGAGCAATACCAACGGCAGTTAACAGATGCGAAACAGGCGTATACCAATGCGCTGATCGGTTACAAATTGGAGTTGCTGAACCTGAAAGTACAGACTTTGTGGGATTTCGAACGCAATACATCGTACCTGCCTTCGGAGATCTTTAATACATCCAACCGGTAAATCATCAAACAAATATACCATGAATAACTTTTCTACGCTGATTGTTTTCCTGAGCCTGGGAATAGCTCTTGCCTCCTGCGGAGGAGACCGGACGGGTCAAAACAACGAAACAACTACTCCGGTTTGGCTGGAGGAGGCGCAATTGAGAACTTTGCAGGAACTTGTGACAACGACCGGGACGGCCAAAGCCGCCAATACCGTGGAATTGAAATCCGAAGTGAACGGGCTCTACGTGGTGCAGCAGAACCCGAAGACGGGGAAACCGTACCGGTTGGGCGACGTGGTGGAGGCCGGCGCTGTGATCATCCGCCTGGAAAACAGGGAGTACGAGAACAACGTACAGTTGGAGAGCAAAAAATTGCAGGTGCAGGTGACCGAGAAGGAGTGGGAAGGCCAAAAGAGCATCCTGGAAAAGGGGGGCGTGACCGAAAAAGAGGTCAACAATGCGGAAAGCGCTTTTATCAACGCCAAGATCGCGTTGGAAAACGCCTACATCACCTTGGCTAAAATGAATGTAACCGCTCCGTTTAGAGGGGTACTGGTGAATTTGCCCTATTACACCCCGCATGTGGAGGTGGCTTCGGGACAGGTGCTGGCGGGGATCATGGATTACAGCAAGATGTACGTAGAGACCCAATTCCCGGAAAATGTGATGCCCAAGATCGCGGTCGGACAGTCGGTTTACATCACGAACTACAACATCAAATCCGATACCCTGAAAGGGCGTATTTCCCAGCTTTCTCCGGCCATCAATGAGGATACCCGGACCTTTTCCGGTTTTATCGAAATAGAGAATCCCCAGTTGAAATTGCGTCCCGGCATGTTTGCCAAAGCGGATATTGTGGCGGTGCAGAAGGATTCCGTGTTGTCCATCCCGAAAGATATTATCACGACCCGGCGGGGAAGCAAGGTGGTGTTCACCGTGGACAAGGCAACCGCCGAGGAGCGGGTGGTCGTGACCGGGATCAGCGATGAAAAATACACAGAAGTGGAAAAAGGATTGGAAAAAGGAGAAAAAGTGGTGGTGAGGGGATACGAGTGGCTGCGCAACCGGAGCCGGGTAAAAGAGATGAAATGAGCAACGTAAGGAAAGTATTCAGGATATGAACCAGATTACAAAATTTGCAGTAAAATATCCCGTCACGGTGTTGATGATGACCCTGGCGGTATGTCTGCTGGGGATCATCTCCTATAACAAGCTGGGAACCGATCTCTTCCCGGATCTGAAAAACCCCTCCCTGTACATCGACCTGCAGGCCGGAGAGCGTCCGCCCGAGGAGATCGAAACGCAGTTTGTGGAGGGGATCGAATCGCTGGCCGCCCGGCAGGACGGGGTAAAAAGCGTGCAGAGCAGTTGTATGGCCGGGTCGGCCCTCATTACCGTAGAGTACGGCTGGGATCAGGACATGGACGCTGCCTTTTTGGATTTGCAGCGGAGCCTCTCCTCCGTTTCGCAGAATCCGGAGGTGACTTCGTTTTCGATCTCCCGGTACGATGCGAATGCGATGCCGGTCATGACCCTGGCGCTGACCCACAGCGAGATCAGGGACCTGAACGAACTCCGGCGGATCGCGGAAAATTACATGCGCAGCGAGCTGGTGCGGTTGGACGGGGTAGCGGACATCCAGTTGAACGGGCAGGAGAATGCCTACATCGAGATCAAAACGGACGCTTATATGCTGGAAGCCTACGGGCTGACGGTGGACGCAATTGCGTCCCGGATCGAAAGCCTCAACCGGAATGTTTCCGGCGGCACCATTGTCAACGAAGACATCCAATACACGGTCAAGGGAGTGAACCTGATCCGGAGCGTCGAGGACATCGGGAACATCATCGTGGCGTTCAAACAACCGGCCGCCGCCGGGACGGAGAGCGGTTCCGGAGATACCAAAGCGCCGGTTTACCTGAAAGACATCGCTGCCGTCCGTACGGCCAACCGGGAGCCGGACAACATTGCCCGGTTCGACGGGGAACGGTGTCTGGGGATCAGCATTTACAAGGAAAACCAGTACAACACGGTCAAGGTGGTAGAGAACATTCAGGGCAAGCTGGCCGAATTGCGGAAAAGCATGCCCGGGTACGAATTCCACGTTGTCAGCGACCAGGGGGAGTTTATCGGGGCTTCGATCGGAGAGGTCAAGGATTCCGCGGTAATGGGGATCCTGCTGGCAGTCTTTGTCCTCTACCTGTTCCTGCGGCGCATCAATACCACATTGATCGTCAGTGTTTCCATACCGGTATCCATTATTGCGACCTTCAACCTGATGTATTTCAACGGATTGTCCATGAACATCATGACGTTGGGCGGTTTGGCGCTGGGGGCGGGGATGCTGGTGGACAACGCCATTGTCGTGGTGGAGAATATTTTCCGGAATCTGGAGAACGGGCTTTCCGTGAAGGAGTCGGCCGTCAAAGGAACGTCCGAGGTAGCGGGAGCGATCACTTCGTCTACGTTGACGACCATCGTTGTGTTCCTCCCGATCGTCTATATTCAGGGAGCGGCCGGCGAGCTGTTCAAAGATCAGGCGTGGACGGTGACTTTTTCGCTGCTCTCTTCGCTCTTTGTGGCAATCCTTTTTATTCCCATGCTGGCTTCCCGCTTTATGGGGAACAGCACCAAAGAGAGCAGATCGGTGCAGATCCGCGGATACGGCCGTTTTGTCGGCAGGTTGCTGGAACGCCGCCGGACGGTGGTAGTGGGCGCATTGATCCTGGTCGTCGCCTCCTATTTGCTGTTGCCTTTTATCGGGGTGGAATTTATGCCCCGCGCCGAATCGCGGGAGTTTACCGTGAAACTGAACATGCCGACCGGCACCCGGTTGGAAAATACCGATTATGCGGCGGTTTCCGTGGAAAAAATGCTTCAGGAGCTGGGAGGAGATGAGGTGGAGTGGATCTATACGCTGGTCGGCCCTTCCCATACCGATACGGAGGCGGGCGCCCGCGCCGGCGAGGAGCACCAGGCCGCCATCCGGGTAAAACTGACCAAAGGGGCCCGGACGGATGCGGATTACCTGATCGCTTCCCTGTTGCAGAATGCCGGTGTGCCCGAAGGTGTGGAGATGACCTTTGAGAAAGAGCAATCCGCCCTGCAAAGCGCGCTCGGCACGGAAGGCGCCCCGTTAGTGATCGAAGTGAAAGGCGACGAGATCGAGGTGCTGGACGAACTTTGCACGGAGATCAAGGAGAAGATCGCAGACATTCCGGGACTGTACGATATCGCCACCTCCATGGAACGGGGAGCGCCGGAGGTCGACATCTCCGTAGACCGGCTGAAAAGCGGGATTTACGGGGTAGATATCTCCTCCGTCGCCCAACAGGTGAGCGACAAACTGAACGGGAAAAGCGCCGGAAATTACGAATACAAGGGGGAACCCATCGCCATCGAGATCCGGGTGCCGGAAATTTCGTTGGCCGAACTGCAAAACATAGAGATCAACCAGGGAGATAAAAAATACCGGCTGGGCGAGATCGCCGAACTCTCCGTGACGACGGTTCCCAAAGAGATCGCCCGCGACAACCAGAACAGGGTCGGCAGGGTAACGGCCCTGTTGCAGAAAGAGTACCCGCTGAGCCGGGTCACTCCGGCGGTGAACGAACGGATCTCCCGGGTGGATTTCCCGGCCCGTTACACGGCCAAGATCACGGGAGAAGAGGAGAAGCGCGCCGAGTCGTTCAGCGGCTTGGGGATCGCTTTACTGTTGTCGGTGCTGCTGGTGTACATGGTGATGGCCTCTCAATTCGAGTCGCTTCGTCATCCGTTTACCATTCTGCTGACCATTCCGCTGGCTTTTGTCGGGACTATTTTGCTCTTTCTGTTGACCGGGCAGACCCTCAACATGATGGCTTTTATCGGGATCATCATGCTGGCCGGGATCGCCGTGAACAGTTCGATCATCCTCGTAGACCGGATCAACCAGTTGAAGGAGCAGGGCGTGGAACTGAAGGAGGCGATCATGCAGGCGGGACAGCAGCGGATCCGTCCCATCATCATGACGAGTTTGACGACCATTTTGGCCCTGTTGCCGATGTGTTTCGGATTCGGAGAGGGGGCTTCCCTGCGTTCCCCGATGGCTTTGGCCGTGATCGGCGGCCTGCTCTCGGCCACCGCCCTGACGCTGGTGGTCATCCCGTGTGTGTATTATATGATGGACAGGAAGCGGAAGTAATATGAAGAAACTGATCAACCGCCGGGTACTGATCTCGATGCTTTTTATCGGGTTGACGCTGATGGGGTGTTTTTCGTACCGGTACCTCCTGATGGAACTGTACCCCAACGCGGAGTTGCCGGTGTTGAGCGTGGCGGTTTCCGCTACCGGAGAATTGGATCCGAAATACATCGAGAACCAGGCGGCTATTCCGATGGAGGGAGTGATCGGCACCCTCGAAGGAGTGGAGAAAATAGAGACCTCCATCTCCACGCGAAACGCCCGGATCACGGTCAGTTTTGTCAAGGGGACCGATATCAAGTACGCCTACCTGAAATTGGAGGAGAAGATCAAGGTTGCCGCTAAGAATTTGCCGGAGGAGTTCCGGGTGCAGGTGAACAAGGCTCCTGCGAGCATGGTGAGTTCCATGTTTATGAATCTGTTGGTGCTGGGGGACGAAGACGTGGATTACGTGCGGAACGTAACCGATGCGGAGATCGCTCCCGTGCTGGAGAACGTGGACGGAGTGGCGGCGGTAACCGTCATGGGCGGCCGGCAGAAAAGTATTGAAATTATATTGAACAGGGAGCGGTGCGAGGCCCTGAACCTGACCGCTTCCCAGATCAGTTCCCTGATCAGCCGGAACATGGCGGAAAAGACCTTTGCCGGTTCCGTTTACGACGATAACAAACGGTTTTTTGTCAACGTAACGGCCGAATACCTGAAAACGGAGGATCTGGGCTCTATTGTGGTCGCTCCGGGGCCGGTGTTGCTGAAAGACATTGCCGGGATCACCTTCGGGGTGAAGGAGGAGGAGTCCTACTCGCGGGTAAACGGCAAGGAGGTCATCACCTGCATTGTTTCCAAATCTCCCCAGGTAAACGTGATCGAGTTGTCGGAACGGATGCGGGCGGAGATCGAAAAGCTGAACCGGGAGCTGGAACAGAAAGGGGTGCGCATCCAGGTGGATTCGGACGTGGCGGAGACCATGAGCACCAACATCAACACCATTGTGGATCTGGGGATCAGCGGAGCGATATTGGCGATCTTTATCCTCTACCTCTTCCTGCGCAATTTCCGGATCGTGACCATCATCGCTTTTGCGATCCCGATTTCGGTGTTCTCATCGTTTTACTTTTTCTATTTGGGAGGGATCAGTATCAATACGCTGACACTGACCGGAATTGCATTGGCGGTCGGGATGCTGTTGGACAACTCGGTGGTGGTGATGGAGAATATCTTCCGCCTCCGGGGGACAGGCGTTTCCGCCGAAGAGGCCTCCATCCGCGGCACCCAGGAGGTGTGGCGTTCGATCTTTGCCTCTACGCTCACCACCATCACTGTTTTCCTGCCTTTTTTGTTTGCAGACAATTACATGCTGAAACTGATCGGTGAGCATGTCGGCGTTTCCATTGTGGCCACCCTTTCCCTCTCCCTGATCGTGGCCCTTTTACTGGTTCCGATGGCGATCAACTACTTCATGACGCGCCGGTACAGCCGGGTCAATTTCAGTGTCATGTCCCCATACAGCCGGCCGGTGCAGGCCTATTTGGCTGTTTTGAAAATGGCTCTGCGAAGGCCGGCTCTGGTGGTGATCGGCTCCCTGCTTCTGCTGGCGGTAGTGATCGCCTTGTCCCTGACCCTGACGCTGAATACGTTGAAAGAGGTCGAGTCCGATTCGTTCGAGGTATACATCACCTCTCCGACCGGCTTTACGCTGGATCGCACCGACGAAATGATCCGGAATTACGAGGACGAATTGGTGCAGATCCCCGAAATAGAACAGGTCACGGCAAAGATTTACGCCGCAGACGCCAACATCACCATCAAGTTGAAGGAGGATTTTGAAAAGATCAACCGGATGAGCCTGTTGGAGATAAAGAACAAGGTGTTGGGGGCAGCTCAGCAGCTCCGGATCTGGAACATCAGTTTAGAAGCCCGCGCCAGCAGCGAAAATTTTCAGGGGGGTGGCGGAAGCGCTTTGCTGGGCGGCGGCGCAGACCTGTTGCGGATGCTCGGGATGGGCAGCCAGCAGGAAAAAATTGTGATCAAGGGGCAGGATTTTGAAGAGATGTCCAACCTGGCGGAGTACTTAGAGTACCAATTGCGGGAACAGGAGAACATAAGCTACGCGGGGGTCAACACCTCCCGGGGCCGTCCGGAATCCCGCATTCAGTTCGACCAGTACCTGATGGGCGTGTATGACGTCACACCCGCCAATGTGGTAACGGAGTTGATGAGTTTTGCCCCGGAAAATACCACACAGATCAAATACAAGGCCGGCGATGAGGAGTACGACATCCAGATCAAAGACGAGGAGTATGTCAAAGCCAAGGAGGAGGACGATGAAAAAAATGTGCAGCGGACCTTGGACGATCTCCGGAACCTGCAGGTATCCAATCAGAACGGGGCGTTGATCGGGTTGCGGGATTTCAGCGCCATCAACCTGACCCGCGGGCAGGGAAACATTACCCGGGTCAACCAGGACAAGGAGCTGGTGGTCAATTACCGGTTCAATTCGGACGTAAATGAATCCAAACAGATATTGGAAACGGCCCGCGCCGGGATCGACGACCTGATCCGGGCGGTGGATATTCCGACCGGATTGGCGGTGGAGGTGGTGCACGAAGAGAACGAAACGGACGAGTACGGCTTTTTGGTGCTGGCAGCCCTCATCCTGATCTTTATGATCCTTGCTTCGGTTTTTGAATCTCTCAGCGCTCCGATTGTGCTGATGTTTTCGATCCCGCTGGCGGCCATCGGTTCGCTTCTGGCGTTGTTGCTGACCAGCAACTCCCTGATGAATGCCAACGTGATCGTCGGCTTTATCATCCTGATCGGGATCGTGGTGAACAACGGTATTATTCTGATCGACTATACCTCCCTGCTGCGGAGGCGGGGATTCCGCAAACAGCGGGCGTTGATGGTGGCCGGGATCTCCCGGATCCGCCCCATCCTGATCACGACCATTACGACCATTGTAGCCATGTTGCCGTTGGCGCTGGGAAAAGGGGAGTTCGTTTCCGGCCTGGGAGCGCCTTTTGCCATTACGGTCATCGGCGGGCTGACCATGAGCACCTTGCTGACCTTAGTCATCATCCCGACGCTCTATTCGGGGCTGGAAGACGCCCTGAAACGCCTGCGCACCCAATCCGTGGAGATGAAGATCATCCAGCTTACCGGGATGGTGGCGGCCGTTGCGGCGATCTTCTGGTTTGAAGAGGGGTTGTGGTGGCGCATAGCTTACTTAGTGTTGGCCGTCATCCTGGTGCCCGGGATCACCTGGTTCGTGGAAGGCAGCCTGAAACGGGCCAAAGAGGACATCATTCCGAAAGATCAGGAGATATTGATCGAGATCCGGAACTTAGTCAAAATATACGGCCGGGACGGACGGTTTATGCGGGAGTGGACTTCGGGGCTCAAGATCCGGGAGCGTTTGGGCTTGCGGGAGGAGTACCGCACCTGGAAGGATCTGCGGGTGTTGCTTTGGATGGCGCCGTTAACGGTGTTCTTTTATTACTATGTGTTCAGTTACCAGGCGCTGGTGTTCTGGGCGCTGCTTTTTGCCGTCCCGACCTGGTCGCTGACGCTCAAATTGACGGACATCGCTGTCGAATTTCTATCCGCCCGCGGAAACCGGGGACTTTGCCGGGTGTCGGGCGTTTTCCGCCGCTTGTTCTATTATTTCTTTCCGTTGGCGGTGTTGGTATGGGCGACTTTCCATTTATACGGGGGCGGCCTGCCTGTGTTGGCCGGTTTGTTGTGGTATGCGGGCATACTGATCGCTCAGTTGGCCGACCGGATCCACCGGCGCCACATCGACATCGACCGGATCGAAGGCCGTTTCCGGCTGTTGCGGAAGGGACTCTACCGCTTTGCCACGAAGGTGCCCCTGATCGGTTACAAAAAAGCGCCCTTCAAAGCGCTCAGCTCGGTATCCATGGATATCCGGACAGGTATGTTCGGTTTGCTGGGGCCGAACGGGGCGGGGAAAACAACGCTGATGCGTATCATTTGCGGCGTTTTTGAGCAGAGTTACGGGAAGATCTTTATCAACGGCATCGATACCCAGCGGAAGCGGGAGGAGTTGCAGGGGTTGATCGGTTACCTGCCGCAGGAGTTCGGTACGTACGAAAATCTGACGGCCGGGCAGTTCCTGGAGTATCAGGCCATGCTGAAGGGCATCTACGACCGGGAAACGCGCGCGAAGCGGATCCGGGAGGTGCTGGAGGCGGTGCACATGTACGAGAACCGGAATAAGAAGATCGGCGGTTTTTCCGGCGGGATGAAACAGCGGATCGGGATCGCGCAGACGCTGCTGAACCTGCCCCGCATCTTAGTGGTGGACGAACCGACGGCCGGCCTCGACCCCCGGGAGCGCATCCGTTTCCGGAATCTTTTGGTGGAATTGTCGCGCAACCGCATCGTCGTCTTCTCGACCCACATCATCGAGGATATCGCCAGCTCCTGCAACCAGGTGGGCGTGATCAACAAAGGAAGCCTGAGGTACTACGGAACCCCCGGAGAGATGGCCAATATCGCCAGGGAGGTTACCTGGGTGTTCGAGATCCCGGCCCGGGAGTTCGCTCAATTGCCGCCGGATCTGCTCATTGTGCACCACATCCGCCTGGGGGACAACATCAAGGTAAGGTGTCTTTCCGAAACCAAACCGGTGCCCGGTGCGGTGCGGACAAATCCGGTGCTGGAAGATTCCTACCTCTGGCTGCTGCGGGGCGTCAAATTAGCAAACAACGAAGAGATTATCACCCAATAAAATTCCGGTTATGTTTTTGGATACGCTCTATCGGCTCACGTACTACAACATCAAGATCATCTTCGGGAATAAATTCGTTTATTTCCTGCTCAGCGCCGTCGCTTTTTTTATTCTGACCGTCGTCATCAACCTTTTTTCCGACGATGAGATCACGGAAGCGACGGCGTACGGCATGCTCCTGGTGCCCTCCATCCTGCTGGTGTTTTACCCGATGTGTTTCGGGATCCAGAACGACCAGGACGCCAAGATCATCGAGATCATCTTCGGGATCCCCAACTACCGCTACAAAGTGTGGCTTTTCCGGCTCCTGATCGCTTATGTGATCTGTTTTATCCTGACCTTCGGGTTGGGGGCGCTGACGAACTGGCTGCTGGTGGAGGTCTCTCCCGTGCAGCTCACCCTGCAGATCATGGTGCCGGCTCTTTTGATCGGGATGCTCTCCTTTTTGCTGAGCACCGTCATTAAAAACGGCAACGGAACGGCGGTAGTCATCATCATCATCGGGCTGATTTTCTTTATTTTAGATCAGAATTTGGGCGTCAGCAAATGGAATGTCTTCCTGAATCCGTTCGACGTTCCCTTAGACAAGAATCCCGTCATTTTCTTCAACACGGTATTGGACAACCGCATCATCCTGTTGATTGCTTCGGTGGTTTGCCTGCTCGGCGGCCTTTACAACACCCAAAACCGGGAGAAGTTTATTTGACGGTCTATTACATATCCGACAAATCCCGGCAAAGACTTTCTACTGTATGTTTATTCAGTTCCTTTGTTTTTAGGATTTTGACTTTCTCTTCAAACAATTGAGGTTTGAAGTTCTTTTTGTGCCGTTTTACTTCAATAGCAACAGCACTCTTATCATCCAAATATACCCCCACAATATCAATCTCATTCCGATTCCCTTTTGCTTCCCACCACGAGCCTATTGCGCGATAGGAAAAACTCTCCCGCATCTTTTGTTTAAAGTACAGTTCCAATGTCTTTCCCGAATAAGTGGGATAATCATCGAGCATGATTTTAGACAGTCCTGCAAAGTTTCCAATCTCGTATTTTTACGGCGGTAAATTTTACCGTTGTTGCAAAATTAAATGAAAGTTAGAATTTCGCAAAATGAATTAGCGGAAAATTTTATGGTGGTAAAATTTACGGTTGTTGGAACGGGCTTTGCTACTTGAGCTGTGGTGTCATTGATTTAATTTCGGATAATAGAAATTATGCCTAAGTACTGCTCTGCTCCAACAGTAAGTTTGTAGATGTATACTCCGGCAGGAAGAACCGCTCCGTTGTCCGTCGTTCCATTCCAATCGTTGTGGTAGGGAGAAGCTTTATACACCCGTTGTTGTGACCGGTTGTAAATCTCCAGCGTGTTCTCCGACGTTTGCCACAAGCCTTTCACCTCCCACGTGTCGTTATAGCCGTCGCCGTTGGGAGTAAAAACTACCGGGAATTGAAATACTTCCGTCTGCCGGAACGTCGCAAAGATCGTAGCGTCTCCCTTCACCACAAAGGTGAGATCGTCGTACACATCGGCGCCCACCGTTTCGCATTCGTAAAGCATCCAATCCGCAACAGGCCGCAGCGCCATCCTTAGCGTTTCGTAATGATTCACTACCGCGGGATTAGTGGTTAGTTCATTCCCTTCACTGTCATACAGGAGAATACTCCCACCCCCGTTCACCGAGCGCGTAACATTCCACCTGCGGAGGGCGATCTGAGCTGCAATATGTACATTGGAATCTACCCGGTGCAGGTGTCCGGATTCCACCGCTTGGCCGTTCACCGTTAATTCCGTCAATTCGTAACCAACCGGGTCGTCCAGTTCTACCCGGACTGTAAGCGGGGTATTGAAATAGAGCGCATCTTCGTTTTCAACGGTACTACCCTGCGTTTCCACCCACAGCCTTCCGTATGCCGGTTGCTGGTAGAAAATCGTATAAATATTGGGGTTTATCACAGCTTTCAGCACCGCATCTTCCTTCACTGTCCAGACCGTTCCCTCCGTCCACGGCTTCCCGTTCAGGAGCAGCGAATCTGTCCGGTATTGGCTAGGATCATCCACTGTTGTATGCGCTCGTATCTGTGTCCGGTAATGCAGCGGAACAGGCATGTCATACGGGGTGTTCAGGAGTGTCCAACTGGTGCCGTTATCCTCGGAATACTCCACGCGGATCTCCCCGTTCTCCGGTTGCAGCAGCGTGAGATAGTGGGTTTCAGGTCTTATCTGTGCACGGATTCGGATGGTGTCGAACGATTCGTCCTTCCCGAAATCAAAGCGGTAAGGGGCAGAGAGTGCTCCGCCGTTCACCGTCAGGGCTTCCGGTTCGTACCCTTCGTCCGGGGATACATCCACTTCCAATGCCCCCGACAATGCACCTCCCGGCACCCATATATATGTGCCGGAAATAACGTCCCGTCCGTCTTGCATCACCTTCAGGGAGCCGTATCGCGGCTGTTCGTACTCCACCACATACTGCTTCTCGAATACTGCCTCTGCCGTTACTGCTTCCGTTGCTGTAACAACCGTATCTGTTGCCGCCATCGGAACAGAACGGCCGGGCAAGTGTAAGAGAAACTTTGCCAACCGATAAGCGGCGGAAGCGGGATTCGTCACAATTTCCAAGCGGGTGCCGTGCTTCACCGTTTCACCCGATACCAGCAAATTGCCTGTCATTCCGTTAAAGGCAGGCGTAACCGCAATCGTACCCTCTCCGACTGCCGTAAACGCAACCGGATACTCTTTCAGGACAAACCGGGCAACAACCGACACCGAATCGTCCACCGGCATGGAAAACGTCAAGCTGAAAGGCGCTTCGGTAGCCGGAACTGTCAGGCGCGAATCCAAAAGTGCCACAGTACAGGCAGAGTCGGGTGCCGCCTGAATGCTTATTTCCGAGCCGGCATCTACCGTCAAACTGTCCGTTGCCGACAAAACAAGAGGTGCTCCTCCCTCCGTAAAAACCCATATGGTATTCCCGGAAGCCGGCAGTTCCTCTTCCACATTAATGTATAGCTTCTGCCGTTTCCGCTGTACCTCCGCCCTAATCACAACATCTCCCTGCGCTTCTGCCATGCGCAGTGTGTCCGGACCGGACGGCATACCGGCGGGAAGAGCATTCATGACTGCCGTTAAAGAATGGATATCATACCAGAGGTGGGGAGTCAATACGATCTCTAAGGAATCGCCGTGTTGCACCTGGCCGGAATTAGCAACAGGCACTCCGGGAGATGCTCCCGAGAAGGCGCGTATGCTTAGTTGAGAGGGGGCATCCCCGGCAGGGATGTCGTGGTCATTTACAGAATAATGGACTGTGTAGGTTTTTAAAGCGAATTCAGCCATAAATTCTGCATCCCGATAATCCGCACCTGTCGGGATGGTATACGTCCCTTCGTTGGATGTTAAAACAACAGGAATTATCACATTTCCCGGTTGCAGGAGTACATACGTTGCGGTACAGGTGTAGCCGGGAGCGGGCGCCACGCTGATGGTAAACGTCTGTCCGGCAGCATAGGTGGTACCGGAACTTACGACGGAACCCGATCCATCTTCCCGGATATGTAATGTTCCGTTGGCTGTTGTGCCAAGAATTACCTTGTACCGCCGGGAGAACCAGGCAGACAGTCCTACCGAATCCTGAACGTTGGCTATGTGGTAAGGAGCACTCTGTCCGTATAGGGCATCTGTCTTCCCGGCATAGCCCGTAACGGAGTCTAACGAATAATATTCATCCGTTCGGTTGGCGATTATATCCACCAGGTCGCTTCCGTGGCTCACCCGGAACGTTGGATTTACAGAAGAGAGGTAGGTGAAACCGCTCCGGTCGTCCCGTACTGCAAGCGTCCCCCCATCGTCCGGATACGTCGATAAGGTTACAGGATACTGTTTCAGGGAAAAATAACCCGTAATCAACACTGCATCATTCACCGGCATCTGAAATGTTATTTCAAATGGCGCTCCGGTGCTCCGGTCGCCCAAATCACAAGTAAGCGAATCCGCCACGCAAGCGGAGCCGGGCAATGCTTGCACGATTACTTCGGAGCCGACATCTACCGGCAAATTTCCTGATGATCCATAGTCTGCCGTAGTGCTGCCTTCTGTGGTTATCCGGAGGATATTCCCCAAAGCCATCACCTCTTCTACGAAAGCCCAATAGAGTTGCTGTTGCAGTCTTGCTACAGTTACATCCAGCGTTACCGCTCCGCTCACTCTCGAAGCAAGCGTATAAGTATATTTCCGGCCTGCGGTGTTCGGAGTTAATTCCGTTGCTTTATCACCCATTTGTGCTGCCACCGATTGAATACTGTACCACGTGTCTGTTGTCCCACCTCCCGGCGCCTCTAAAAGTGTAACGGTAAATTTCAGACTATCGCCGTGTTGGACAGTGCCCCCCTGCCACACCTCTGTGTCTTCTTCCGGCTTTACAATATAAGCCTTGATAGCAGTGTTAGCCCCGGAAGGTTCTATAAGCGTCCAATTAACGGGGTACTCTACAAAATCATAGCTTGCCGTCACTTCTACATTTTTTCCCGGCTCCGGTAGCGAAAGTATGTAGGGCGGTTCGTTATCCGTTCCCAGCGTATTTTCCGTGCCGTACTCCTTGATGGTCAC